>NZ_BFBX01000115.1:0-53515 GCF_003851045.1 Paenibacillus sp. 598K
AACTGCACTTTTGCATTAAAATTCCGTTCGCACCCGCTTTGGAGCATAAATAAAGGTATTTTTGCAGTTAGCGATTGCGCGAGACCGAGCAACGTCTATAGTAACTGTATATCAGGAAGGTCACTTGCGCTTGAGGTGTCCGAAACGCACGGGGCACCTAGGCGCTCGGCGACGCTTAGGCCACCTGGCCGCCAGAGGGCGCCCACGGTTTCCCGGCGACGCTCGAAAGGCCCTCGTGCATCTCTCGCCTGCGGCAGCACGCCCACCTCACCCCTTCACCGAGCCGGCCGCCAATCCCTCTACGATCTGATTGCTCAGGAAGACGAAGGCGAGCAGGATCGGCAGAATGCTGATCATCAGGGTCGCGCCGATCGCCCCCCAGTCGGTGGCGTATTGACCGATGAAGTTTTGCACGCCCACCGTGAGCGTCTTCCATTCGTTGGAGCTGATGAAGGTGTTGACGAAGATGAATTCATTCCAGTTGTAGATCATGTTGATAATCCCCGTCGTCGCAACGACGGTGCCGGTCATCGGGAAGATGATCGTCAGCACGAGACGCTGCACCGAGCTGCCGTCCATAATCGCCGCCTCTTCGATCTCCCGGGGGATCGCATAGTAGAAGCCCAGCATGATGAGCACTGTAATCGGCAGGTTAAAGGCGGTGTACGACATCAGCAGCGATAGCGGCTGATCGATCAGCCGACCCTTGTCGAACAAGCTGTACAGCGGAATGAGCGTGGAATGGACAGGAATCATCATCGCCAGCATGATCGCTCCGAGCGCCAGCTTGCTGCCCTTCCATCGCATGCGGGTAATCGCGTAGGTCGCAAAGGAGGCGATGGTCACCGTCAGCAAGGTGGCGACCACCGTAATCCAGACGCTATTGATAAAGTACGTGTCGATATGTCCCGCGCTCCACACCTTGCCGTAGTTTTCCCAACGCGGCTGCGTCGGGAATGCCACCGGGTTGGCGCCGAAGATTTGCTGGTTGTTTTTGAGCGAAAACGTCAGCAGCCAATAGATTGGGAACAGCTGCAGCAGCGCGATGACGCTGAGCACGACATAAAGGATCGTTTTGCCTGCCGTCGCTTTTACAGATAGGCTATTCACCGTCGCTTCCCTCCTATGAGTATTGGATCTTGTCGTCCGAGGCCGTCGCTCTGCGGATCAGCCACGTGACGATCAGACAGATCAGCAGCAGGAAGAAGCTGACGGCGCTCGCATAGCCGAAGTCAAACGACTTGAAGGCGATCCGGTACATATACGAGGCCATCACCTCGCTGGCTCCGTTTGGTCCGCCGTTGGTCATCACATAGATCAGGTCGAAGTACTTGAGCGAGCCGACAGCGGCGAGCACGACCGTCACCTTCAGCACCTCCGAGATGAGCGGCACCTTGATGCGCCAGGCCATCTGCCACGCGCTCGCGCCGTCGATCGTCGCCGCCTCCTCGACCTCCTTGGGCACGCCCTTAAGCGCCGCGTAGTAGATCAGGATATAGAAGCCCGCATACTGCCACAGGATCGGCACGAAGATCGCCCCCAGCACCAGAGAGGGCTCCGCCAGCCACGCCGGAGTATCGGCAAAGCCCAGCCGCTCCAGGAACACATTGAGCAGACCGTTGGACGGATGATAGATTTTCAGCCAGAGCTGGGCGATCGCCACCGAGGACAGCAGCATCGGGATCAGATAGATTTTGCGCAGCAGCTGCGCGCCCTTGATCCTCGAAGCCAGCACCAGCGAGATGATCAGATAGCCGATCAGACTGAGGCAGGAAAACACAGCCAGCAGCAAGGAGTGATAGGCGCTGCTCCAGAACGCCCGGTCGCCGACCAACGTCTTGTAATTGGCCAGCCCGAGGAACTCCATCGCCTGGATGCCGTTCCATTTGTGCAAGCCATAATACGCCGTCAGGAAGATCGGTACATAGATGATCGAGCCCAGCAGGAGCAGCGCCGGCATCATATACGCTGCAATAATCCATTTGTTGGACATCATTTTGTTCATGTCGTTTCTCGCCTCCAGCCAGGTGAAAAGACCGCTCCACGCCACCCGCATGCATGGCTTTGTAGAGCAGCCTTGGTTGTTCGCCTATTTGTTGATCGCTTGCTCATGCGCCTCGGAAAATTGCTCCGGGGTCGTCTCTTTGCCGAACAGCGCCTGAATCTGATTGAGATGGACCTCGGCCGCCTCCGCCTCGAGCTGAACATCGGCATAGAGCGTGATGCTCGACGCCTGATTCATCTCATTGAACAGATCGGCATACAGCTGCGGCAGCTCCAGGCTGGCCGTATCGACCTTGGTCGCCGGGATAACGCCCGCATCGGTGACGGACTTCTCGCCCCATTTTTCCACGAAATATTTCACGAACGCCTTGGCTTCATCCTTTACCGGCGAATTCTCGGCGACGAACAAGCCAACGCCAGGACCGCCTACCCAGCTATTGCTGTCCCCTTTGCCGCCGCTGACGACAGGGAATTTGAAGAAGCCGACTTTATCCTTGAACTCCTGCGGGATGTCGGGATTGGCCGTAAAGTTGGCCAGCTCCCATGTCCCCATCAGGTACATCGCAGCCTGCTCGTTGTAGAAGTCCGCCTTGCCTTCGTCGTTGGACAAGCCGTTGAAGCCTTTGTTAAAAGCGTTCAGGTCGACCAGATGCTGCACCTCGCCCGCTGCTTGCAGCAGACTGTCCTGCATATACGATTCCTCGCCCGCCAGCGCCTTGGAGAACAACTCCTGCCCGGCAATCCGGTCCGCCAGGTACATATACCAGAGCGATCCGGTCCAGCGATCCTTATTGCCCAGCGCGATCGGCGTTACGCCCTGATCGGCTAGCGTCTGCACGACGTTGAGGAACTCCTCGTAGGTCGTTGGCGCGGTCAGATTATGATTGGCGAAAATCTCCGTATTGTAATAGATCGGCGCGATGTTGAACTCCAACGGCAGCCCGTAGGTGCTGCCCTCGATCGCAAAGGCGTCCGTCGTCCCCGCCACGAACTGATCGCCGAGCCCGTCGCCCAGCACATCGTCAAGCGGTGCGAACAGCTTGCCCTCCACATACGGCTGCAGGAAGCCTGCCGACCACGTGACGCCTACATCCGGCAAGGAGTTGGACGTCGACAACACCTTCAGCTTGTTTTTGTACTGCTCGTTGTCGAGCACCTCCATCTTGATCGTCACGCCGGCATGCTCATCCTCGTATTGCTTGACGATCTCGCTGACCACCTTGCTCTGCGCCGCCGACACCCCTTCCGGCCACAGATGCATAAAGCTGATCGTCACCGCCTCATTGGCGCCCTGCTTGCCGCCCTCAGCTTGCGTGTTGCCTCCGGTTGCTCCGCCAGTATTGTCGTTGGAGCCGCTGGAGCACCCCGCCGCTACCAGCGCCATAGCTAGCGCGAACAAGCCTAGTTTCTTTTTAATTTTCACTTAAAGATACCCCCTCACTGAAATCGCTTGCAGCTCTATTGTATCGGGAATATCGGCGTCTGTATGGACACATCGATTAGGGAAAACTCCACTTTTGTTAGATTGTTCCAGACCCCGTCGACGGCTATGGAACAGCCCCTCAGGAACAGTTCTTGCGGGCAATAGTCCTCTGCCGCTTAGCGCTGCTTGCGGAACTGCGCCGGACTCAGCTGCTCGTGCGCGCGGAAGACGCGAATGAAATAACGGTCGGTCTGATAACCGGTCTGCTCGGCGATCTCCTGAATCGATAGAGAGGTCGTGAGCAGCAACCGCTTGGCGAGCTGCATACGCTGCCGCGTCACATAGTCGGAGAAGCTGATGCCTATCTGCTCCTTGAAGAGCTGGCTGAAATAGTTGGCGTTCATCGGCAGGAGTCCGGCCAACTGCTTGGCGGAAATCGGCTCGCTAAGGTTCGCGCGCACATAATCGAGCGCCTTGTTGATCTCGGGATGGCTTGCTCGTTGTTGTAACTCTGCGAGCCGGATGTCCGTCACCTTCTTCATCTGCTCCTGCGCCTGTTTGTCCGCTCTGCGCTCTAGCGCTTTGTGCAGAGCGGCGAGGATTTCCTTTTTGGCCAGCGGCTTCAGTAAATAATCGACCGCCTCGAGCTGGATCGCCTGCTGCGCATAAGCGAACTCGGAATAGCCCGAGATAAAGATGCAATGCGGCTTATGCTCGACAGTGCTCAGCTGCTCCACGACCTCCAGCCCCGTCAGACCGGGCATCCGAATATCGGAGATCAACACGTCGACCGGCTGCTGCCGCAGCAGCTCCAGCGCCTGGACGCCGTTGTCCGCCACCGCGATATGATAGCTCTCCGTCAGCCAGCCCTCCAGCACGCGCTTGATCCCCTCGCGGGTGCGCGGTTCATCGTCTGCGATCAAGATGCGGATCATCCCTGTTCCTCCCTCCTGTACCTCGGTATGCGGAAGCCCACCCTCGTCTCTTGCTGCGAGCTGACAATATCCAGCCCGCGATGGGCGCTGCCGTAATACAGCTTTAACCGCTGATGCGTATTTTTGAGCCCGACCCCGAGATGCCCCTCCTGCGTGTCGTGCAGATGAGACGCGCCCTGCGCCAGCTCGTGCATGAGCTTGTGCAGCCGATCGCTCGTGAAGCCCGGTCCATTGTCGATGACGGCGATCTCCAGCTCGTCCGCTCCGACAGGGACTGCTCCGGCGACCACGTCCGCAGGGAGGGTCTCCGCTACAGCCCCAGCCGCTTCGACCTCTGACGCATGGACAGGACCAGCGCCAGTCGCAACCGCCTCGACCTCTGACGCGCGGGCAGGATCATCGCCAGCCGCTGCCGCTTCGACCTCAGACGCGTGGGCAGGACCAGCGTCAGCTACGGCGGGGCCAGCGATATGGCTGACGCGGATGACCAGCTTGCCGCGATTCATGCTGCGCTCGATGCCATGCTCGATCGCATTTTCGATGATCGGCTGGATCATCAGCTTCGGGATCGGCACCTGCCTGGACGTCTCGTCGCACTGGATCTCCCATGCGAAGCGATCCATCAGCCGCATCTTCATAATCCGCAGATACCGCTCCGCATGCTCCAGCTCATCGCCGACCGTCACCCACTGATCGCTGTCCTGCTTCGTGATGACATAGCGGAATACCCCGCTCATCGCGACGACGATCTCCGCCAGCTCGTCCTGCCCCTGCTCCTCCAGCTCCCAATAAAAGGCCTCCAGCGTATTAAACAAGAAATGAGGGTGAATCTGGGCCTGCAACGCCTTCAGCTCGGTTTTGCTCTGCAAAATCTCCTTCTCATAGACGACCTGAATAAGCGCCTGTAGCGAATCGACCATCTGATTGTACGTATGGTTCAGCTCCGCCAGCTCGATCGTATTGCTCTTCGCCTCGATAGGCTTCAGCCCGCCCAGCCTGGCCCCGTGCATGGCGCGGATCAGCTGCAGGATCGGTCGGCTGATCCGCTCGGCGATCAGGTAGCTCAGGATGAGGAACAGCACGCTGCTCGCCAGGAACGCGATCAGAATCGTCGAACGCAGCAGCGCCAGACCTTCGGTCGCCTTGCGCACCGGCGTCAAGATGCTCAGCTCCCAGCCTGTGAGCGACAGACTGCGCTTGACATTAAAGTATCGTTCGCCCTCGATATCCACTACGTCCAGCGCCCCTGTAGCCATCGGCAAATCCAGCGCATGCCCGGTATTCGTAAAAATGACGTGCCCTAACGAATCCGTCAACCAGACGTAATCGCTCTGGTCGCCTCGCCGCGTATTCGTCAGCGCAGGCAGATCGAATAGCGACAAATCGACATGTACGACCAGATAGCCGACATGCTGGAACGATTGATTCATCAGCCGGATGTTGCGCATCGTGACGAGACTGTCCGGGTAATCCTCGCTGTACGTAGCCCATACCAACCGCCCCGCCAGTTTGTCGGCCTGCTGCACCCATTCCTCGTCATACCGCTCCTCCAGACGCTCGTCCCCGAGCGGCAGATAGCTCTCATGCGCCAGATTATAGATTTCGATCGCCCGGATGCCTTGCTGGTACGCCTCCAGCTTCCGCACCTCCTGCTGGAGCAGCTGCAGCTGATCGAACCCGGCGCGCTTGCCCAGATAGCTGTCCTGCAGCAGGGCTTGCACCATAGCATTGGTCGCGACCTGCGAGGAGAACGTGTCGATCTGCTTCATGAGCAGCTCCACATTGGCGATCGCCTGCACCGCCGTATTATCCATGTGCTGCTCGGCATTGCTCTGCAGCAGCCGACTGACCTGTGAGTTGATATAGATGCCCACAGTTACCAGGATCAACAGCATGACGCCCGCATACAGCACGAACATTTGCTTGCGAAACGTGTTCAGCCTCCACCACCCTTGCATGATCACTCCCCGCTTCCATATCCACAAAACTTTACTCTATGCCCCTTATTTTCCAACCGCTCTCCATCTGATTGTATTCTCCCTGTCCGCTCGACACAACATCAAAGTACCAAAAAAGGATATGAGCCTCTCCTACTTTTCGCCCCCGTTCCGCGCTAGTATTTTCAGTAACAAGATTTCACCAGGAGAGGAGAAGACGATGGAGCCTGCACCGAACACCATGCCCCGCAAGCGGAGCAAAGGAGGTTATCTGCTCCGACTGCTGCTGGATATCCGCCGCGAGTGGGATTTGTACCTGCTGCTTGTACCCGGCATTTTATTCTTGCTGCTGTTCAAGTACACGCCGATGTACGGCATCATCATTGCATTCAAGGACTTCAACATCTTCGCCGGCTTCGCAGACAGCCCGTGGGTAGGCGGCAAGCACTTCGCCAAGCTGTTCACGTCACCGGACTTCGCCATCGTGCTGCGCAACACGATCATCATCAGCCTGCTGAAGATCGTCATCCTGTTCCCGCTGCCGATCATCATCGCGCTGATGCTCAACGAGCTGCGCAAGATGGTATTCAAACGAACCGTGCAGACGATTATCTACCTGCCCCACTTCCTGTCGTGGGTTATCGTGGCTGGCCTGTTCATCGACCTGCTGTCCACCGACGGCGGACTCGTCAACAAGCTGCTGAACTCGCTCGGATTGCAGCAGATTTCATTTTTCCTCGACAACAGCGTCTTCCGCAGCGTGCTGATCACCTCGGCCGGCTGGAAGGAGACGGGCTGGAGCACGATCGTCTATCTGGCCGCGTTCTCCATGATCGACCCGTCGCTGTACGAGGCCGCCAAGATGGACGGCGCCAGCAAGCTGCGCCAGCTCTGGCACGTCACGCTGCCGGGAATCGCGCCGATCATCGTCCTGATGTTCATCCTCCGTCTGGGCAACATCCTCGAGGCAGGCACCGAGCAGATCCTCGTCATGTACAACCCGGTCGTCTACAAGGTATCCGACGTCATCGGCACGTACGTGTACAGGATGGGACTAGGCAATCAGGATTACAGCTTCACCACCGCCGTCGGCATGTTCGAGGCCGTCATCTCGTTTACGCTCGTGATCGTCGGCAACTCGCTCAGCCGCAAATATTTGCAGCGCGGCATCTGGTAGATATGCTTCCGAAGCGAGTTTTCCTTCGGAAAACTTTTAGGAGGGAGTGCGTATGAGCAACTTAGAGCAAGCAAGTCCGAGCAACGCCGCGGCGGGCGCTTCGGTCGGCATCAAGATGTCGGTCGGCGAGAAGCTGTTCGCCGCGTTCAACTACACGTTTTTTATCCTGATGAGCATCATTACGATCCTACCCTTCCTCAATCTGATCGCCAAGTCGTTCAGCAGCGAGGAGGCCGTCATCGCCGGACGGGTCGGCCTGCTGCCGATCGGCTTCCAATGGGGCACGTACCAGTATGTGCTGCAGGACAACATGTTCCTCAACGCGCTGAAGATCTCCATACTGCTGACCGTCATCGGCACCGCGCTCAGCCTGCTGCTGACGACGATCACCGCCTACCCGCTTTCCAAGCCGAGACTGCGGGGACGCAAAGGGCTGCTGCTCCTATTCATCTTCACGATGCTGTTCAGCGGCGGCCTGATCCCGACCTATCTGCTCATGCAGAATCTCGGGCTGGTCAACACGCTGCCGGTGCTGTTCCTGCCGGCGATGGTCAACGTCTTCAACATGCTGATCATCAAAAACTACTTCGAAGGCTTGCCCGACGCCCTCGAGGAGTCGGCCAAGCTGGACGGCGCAGGCAACTTCCGCATCCTGCTGATGATCATCCTGCCGCTGTCGACGCCGGTCATGGCGACGATCGGCCTGTTTTTCGCCGTCGCCTTCTGGAACGACTACTTCGCCTCGATGATCTACATCACCAACCCGGCGTTGAAGCCGCTCCAGCTGTATCTCAAGGAGCTGTTCGTCTCCTCGACGGGCGACTTCCTGAAGGACAACATCGACGCTGCGCTCAACACGACGCCGCAGTCGATCCAGGCTTCCTCGATCCTGCTGGCGACCGTACCGATCTTGCTCGTCTATCCGTTCCTGCAGAAGTATTTTGTCAAAGGCGTGCTGGTCGGCTCGGTCAAAGGTTAAACGTGTTGCCCGGACGGTCCTCAAGTGGAGCCTACGGGCACGGATCGACCACAATATAACTTTTAGGGGGAAATTGTATGAAGAAGAAATCTAGTCTGCTCACGCTTGCACTGGGCGTAAGCCTCGCGGTCACTGGCTGCAGCGGCGGCTCGACGCCGTCGAACACGCCTGCTAACGGCAACACACCGGCGGACAGCGACAAAAAGGCCGATCTGAAGATGATCATGCAGTACAGCCGCTTCGATGCCAATACCGACTACACAGCCAAGTACATCGCGGAGAAAACCGGCTACAACATCACTTACGATATGCTGCCGGCCGAGAATGCCGACGAGAAGCTGAACCTGATGGTGGCCAATAAAGAGAGCTTCGACCTGATGAAGCTGAATGCCGCCCAGTTCTACAATCTGGCTACCGCGGGCGCGCTGGAGCCGCTCGACGAGCTGATCGAGGCGCACGGCAACCATATCAAAAACGCCATCAAGCCCGAGTCCTGGAACAGCGCAACGATCAACGACCAGATCTTCGCGCTGCCGGAGACCGGCGCAGGCGTCAGCATCGGCGAGGAGCTGGTCATCCGTCAGGACTGGATGGAGGAGCTCGGCCTGGAGATGCCGACGACAACCGATGAGCTGTATGATGTGCTGGTCGCGATCCGCGATGCCAAAAAAATCGTGCCGCTGACTGGCAGCAACGATACGATCTATGGCGATATCGCCGCAGCCTTCGGCGTGCTGACCGAGTGGAAGGAAGTCGACGGCAAGCTGATGCACCGCGCCGAGCTGCCAGAGATGAAGGACTTCATCGGCTACATGAACAAGCTGTACACCGAGGGTCTGCTCGACACCGAGATGCCAATTAATACAGCGGCCAAAGCGATCGAGAAATTTTCCAGCGGTCGCGCCGGCGTCTACAAGCTGGCCTGGTGGAACGCAGGCAATACGATCAACGCGCTGAATGATAACAATCCCGACGCCAAGGTAACGCCGATCCCTTATCTGAAAAACAAAGACGGCGAAGTCCAGGTCGGCGCGCTGGCGAATACAAGCTGGTTTATCGCGATTCCGAAATCGTCCAAAAATAAAGACGACGCCATGAAGCTGCTCAACGCCAAACTGGAGCCGGAGACATTCAAGGGGATGGCGATCGGCGAGGAAGGCGTGCACCACGAGGTGAAGGACGGCAAGTACTTCCCGATCCTGCCGAAGTTCAACGACGATCTGAACAACGCGAGCTCCTTTATGACAGCGGTCGACGAAGTGAACTACCCGACCTTCTGGCAGGCCCGCGTCCGCAAGGACCCGACGCTGCAATCGTACTATGAGCAGTTCCAAGCCAACGCCGAGGGCGTAGTCGTCGTCGATCCGATGTCGACAGCGCCGCCGATCGAAGCGGTATCGAAAAACATGCTGAAGCTGAACAAGCTGCTCGACGACAATGTGCTGAAGTTCATCGCAGGCTCCGAGCCACTGGCGAACTATGACCAATTCCTCGCCCAATGGCACGCCGAAGGCGGCAAGGACATGGTCGAGGCAGCCAACGAATGGTTCGCTTCGAAGTAATCGCAAGACACGCCAACAGAGAAGGATTCGCCCAAGGCGAGTCCTTCTTCTGGCGTTGCAGCGGCTGCATGGATGCGGCCGGATGAAGAGGAGGAATGATGCAACATGAGCAACCAAGCTACTCCAGCGGTGCTGGGCCTGGAGATCGAGGCTGCGCCCGAGGATATTACGATTACGGTAGAGGGTATCCGCAAGCCCTTGACCGCGCTTGATCCGGGCGAGCCGATCGCGCCGGGGCCCGGATTGACCGTATACACCAGCGCCTATGGCGGTACGATACGTCTGCCGGCCTCATGTGCCGCCGTCCAGGTCGCTGCCGATCTGAGCGTGCTGCAGGTGGTGCGTCCCGAGCGTCATATCTCCTCGCCGCTATGGCGCGAGGCAGGCACCATACGTCTCATCATCCCAAGGGGCGGCCTGGTGCTTGTCGCTCTCGGCGAGGATGGCGCCCATGACGAGGCCCGTCAATACCTCGAGAGCCGCTTCAAGCCCGGCGACCGCCTCAAGCTTCGCAAGCATGGCGAGCTCATCGCGATCGGCGAGCTGACGTGCGGCAACCATCCGCAGATCGTCCTCGATCGGCATGCCATGTTCAGCACAAGCGAGCCGCGCACGACGATCACCGGCACTATCCGGCGACTGCCGCGAGGCACGTCGGTCGAGCTGCGGCTCGACGGCCAGCACGTCGTCATCCGGGAGGACGGTACTTTCTCGGCAACCTGCGCCCTCTCTCCCGGCGCCAACTATGTCGGGCTCGCGCTCGCCGCCGAAGGCCAGACCCTCGACCGGTCCGAGCTGGCGATCTTCTGCCGCCATGGCTTGGAGCGTCTGGCGGAGCGGTATGCGTCTGCCGAAGACAAGGCGGCTGCGACCTCGGAGTTAGGCGAGAGTACGGACGGAGATGGCAATCCGGACGGAGCGATCATCCAACAGCAAAAGGAGGCAGCGCGGACGGATACGTCAGCCGGACGCGCGGATGGCGGCGAACGCAGCGGGGCGGCACGACAGTCCCAAGGTGAGCAGAGGTCGCCAGCTGACTTACGAGGATCGCTAGGTGACGTGCAAGCCTGGGACATCGAAGCGGCGGGGACGACCTTGCCCGCCGATGGCGCTGCTCGTGCCCAACAATCCGATGCCGGGCAAGGAGGCTCGCGCCAGCGTCCCGAGGTCATCCTCTGGGTGGACCAGGGCGCGAACAGCCGCCGCTTTCAGTCGCCGGAGCAGGTGGAGACGTTCCTGCGGCAGGCCCGCTCGGCCGGCGTGACGATGATCGTGCTCGATGTGCTCGGGGTGGAGGGCTTCGTCACGTACCGCAAGACGACCCTCACCGGCCGCCCACACGCGAGCCGCATCCGGGCGGCCAAGAAGGCCGGCGCTCATCCAGAGCTCGACCTGCTAGAGCTGTTCGTCGCATACGGCCATCAGTTGGGCCTGCGCATCCATGCCTCGATTAACGTCTTCGCGGAAGGCTCGATCCTGTACGGCGAATACGGCGTCTTGAACGAGCATCCCGGATGGGAGGAGCAGCTGCGCTCTCCTGGCGATGGCGGCGAGATCAAGCGTCAGCGGGAGAGCGCCGACCCAGGCGTCGTCGCCTTCGTCAATCCGGCGCATGACGAAGCGCGCGCGTACCAGCTGCGCACCTTCGAGGAGATCATGACGAACTACAAAGTCGACGGCATCGTCCACGATCGAAGCCGCTACGACAACGAATACGCCGACTTCAGCGAGACGTCGCGCATCAAGTTCGAGGCCTTCCTAGCCGCCCGGGGCAAGCGGCTACGGCACTGGCCGGACGATATCTATGTCTACGCGGCAGATATGCGGATCAATGGACCGCTGCTGCAGGACTGGTGGGAATTCCGGGCTGAGACGATCACCAGCTTCCTCGCCGAGACGCGTGAGCTCGCTGACGCCTGCAGCCGATCTACCGGGCGACGCATCGAGATGTCAGCTTACGTAGGCTCCTGGTATGAGCGCTACTATGAGCACGGGGCCAACTGGTGCAGCCCTCGCTTCCAGCCGGATGCCCGCCTTAGCCTGGAGCCAGCGCCTCTTTACACACCATCCTATCTCCGCACCGGCTACACCGACCATCTGGACTTCCTGATCATCGGTGCTTACCAGCAGACGGCGGGCGAGATCGACAAGTATGTGACGCAGGCGCAGATCGTCACGATGGGCGAGCTGCCGATCTACACCGGTCTGGCTGTAGGCCAACTGGCCGGTACGCCGCTGCTCGCGGAGGCGTGTCGGCTCGCACTCCAGCGCAGCGACGGGATCATGCTGTTCGACGCCTCGCATATCGACGATTGGGGAACGTTGCGGGCTGTGCTTGGGCAGGAGTAGGCATTGGCGCGATTAACCCGACGTGTTGATGTAACTCTATATTCTAGAGTTATTCGGCCTACGGGACGTCCGACGCACCACTGTAACTCTACTTTCTAGAGTTATTCGCATCACAGACCGACCAGCGCGCCGCCGTAACTCTACTTTCTAGAGTTATTAGGGCTTCGTACCACCCGGAGCACCGCTCTAACTCTACTTTCTAGAGTTATTACGGCCTCGGATCGCCCGACGCACCGTTTGTAAGCCGCCGCCGTTGCCGTAACGCTCGCCACAGCGCTTATTTGCGTGTTTTTGCGCTTCCCGACAACGTAACGCTTGCCACGGCGCTTATTTTCAAAAAATTGACCTCTTAGGCGCTGTTTTGTCCAAATAAGCTCGCTGGCGAGCGTTAGCCTGCGGGTCGCCGCCTTTTGGGCCAAATAAGCTCCTTGGCGAGCGTTAGGATTATGGCCGCCTACAGTCCGTGTCCGTGAACCCCCTAGGCTACAGTGCGCTAGTCCTTCATACCGGTAGTCGCCATCGTGTACTAATCTTTCATACCGGAGGTCGCCATCGTCTGGATGACACTGCTCTGCGAGACGATGAACAGGCTGATCGGCACGATCATGATGACCAGCGCCACCGCCGCGCCGACCCCGGCCCGGGCGATCCCGCCCTGGATGATCTGGCTGAGGGCGTAGTTGAGCGGTTTCAGATTCTCGCTGTAGATGAAGTTGCCGCCATCGGTGCCCCAGAGCGCCGGGAACTGCAGGATCATCAGCGTCAGCCAGGCTGGCTTGACGTTGGGCATGATGATCGTCCAGAAGATCCGGTATTCGCTCGCCCCGTCGATCTTGGCCGCCTCCAGCAGCGCGTCGGGGATCTGCTCCATGAATTGCTTCATCAGGAACAGCCCCAGCGAGAACGCCAGCGACGGGACGATGATCGCCGCATGCGTGTTGATCCAGCCGAGCCACGACATCACCATATAGTTCGGGATGGCCGTGACATGCGGCGAGAACATGAGCGAGAGGACGACGATGGTGAAGAGCATCTTCGATCCCGGGAACCGATACTTGGCGAGCGGATACGCCGCCGCCGAGGCGAGCAGGATATGGCCCGCCGTGCCGACGCTCGTGATCAGCAGCGTATTGGCGATGTAGCGGGAGAATGGCACCCACGAATTGCCCATCAACGCGACCAGATCGTAGAAGTTATCGAACGTCGGATTGTTGACGAAGAAACGCGGCGGGAAAATAAACAGCTCATCGAGCGGCTTGAACGCATTGTTGACCGTGTAGACAAGCGGCAGCACCATAAAGGAGCCGAAGACGGCCAGCAGACCGAATAACAGAAAGCTGACGGAGAACGAGCGGTTCAATCGCCGCTTGCCCAGACGGAACGTTCCGAGCACCTTGGTCGACATCTCATTCCCCTACCTTTCGTAGCAATTTCTGCGTCATGATGTTGGTGCCGAGCATGAGGCCGAACAGCACCGTCGCGATCGCCGACGCATAGCCCATCTCGAAGCGAATCGTACCGAAGTCCATCAGATGCGTCACCACCGTATGCGCGGCGTAGTTGACGCTCGGGAAGCCGGCGAGCGCGATCGAGATGTCCGCCACCGCGAACGCTGCGGTAATCTGCATGACCGCGCCAAACATGAGCTGCGGCTTCATCGAAGGCAGCGTGATGTACCACAGCTCCTGCCAGCGGTTTTTGATGCCGTCGACCGAGCCCGCCTCGACCAGCGTCTTGTCGATCGTCTGCAGCCCGGCGATAAAGGCCAGGAAGCTGGTGCCCAGACTAAGCCACAGCTGGACGATGATGACGATCGTCAGGATATATTTCTCATCCTGCAGCCACTGGATCGGCTCGAGGATGAAGCCGACCCGCATCAGGAAGCCGTTCAGGTAGCCGTAGCTGTCGCCGGAGAAGATGATCAGCCAGATGAAGAAGACGTTGCCCGAGATCGACGGCGCATAGAACACCAGCGTCATAAAGGCGCGTATCTTCGGTGACAGCTCGTTGATGATCCAGGCGAACAGGAAGCAGGCGACATAGCTGATCGGTCCGGTGATGACGGCGAACAGCAGCGTATTTTTGAGCGCAACCAGGAACACGTCATCGTTCAGGAACAGCCGCGCATAGTTTTGCCAACCGATGAAGCGCGGGAACTCCAGCATATTGAAGTAGAAGAAGCTCAGCAGCAGCGACATCGCCACCGGGATAACAGTAAAGGCGAAAAAGATCAGCATGAACGGACTCATCAGCACGTACAGATGCCTGTTGACGTGGAGCTGCTTTCGGAGCAGCGCCCAGCGGGAGGTCTTCTCCGCCGGGACGGCGTAGACGGCCGCATTATCGGTTCTTTCGGCTTGCAACGTATTCCCTCCCTACTGGACAGGCAGATCGAACTCCTGCCGCTTGATGGTGATCTCATCGTTGATGTAGACGATGTAGTCGTTCAGCGCCTCGCGCGGATTTTGGGCCGCATTGACGACGCGACGGAAGGCATTGTCCAGATGACGGCCGGTGAAGTAGCCGCCAGGGATCTGCGGGATGCCCTGCACCCACTGCCATTGCGCCTCCAGATTGCGGTAGTCCTTGACCGGCCAAGGCAGCTGCTCGAGCGCCTCGATGTTGGCGGTCGGGTAGCGGGCAGCGGCGCCCATCAGCCCTTCCATCTCGCGGCCGTAGTCGATCTGCGTCTGCTTCTCCGTCCACCACTTCATGAACTCCCAGGCTGCTTCCTTGTCCCGAGCATTCTCCAGCATCAGGACGGCGCTGGTCGAGCTGGCGACTTCATGCGTCACCTGGCCGTCCGCTTGCTTGGTCCCCGGCACGATCGTGAAGTCCCACAGATTGCGGATCTCCGGCGCCATGACCGTGAGCATGTTGTAGGTCGTATAATCGGCGATGCCGATCGGCATCTCCCCGGTCCGGAACCGGTTCGGGAAGTCGGCCCGCAGCGGGAACTTGTAGTTGGTATAGAACTGTGACCATCGTCTGAACGCCTCCATCGAGATCTCCGAGTCGAGCGCGCTCGACATATGATTCTCGCTGTAGAACTCGCCGCCGTTCTGATACAGCAGCATTGCGAAGGTGGCATTGGGCACCAGCGCCGCATTGTTGATCGTATCCTCGATCGGCAGGAAAAACTCCATGTTGTGCTTTTGCAGCACCGAGATCATCGCGTACACGTCATCCCACGTCTTGGGCGGCGTCAGGCCCAGCTCCGCGAGCACATCCTTGCGGTAGAACAGCATCGGGAACAGCTGCTGCTCGGGCAGCGCATAGACGCCGTCGCTGTACCGATAAGGCGTGAGCGCGCTCTCGCGGAACCGCGTCGCGACATCCTCGAAGTCCGGGAAGACGCTCAGGTCGGCCGCCGCCTTGCGCATCGCGTAGTTGACCGGCACATCCTCGCCCATCTGCATCGCCACATCCGGCCCTTGGCCCGCCAGCGTCGCCGGCAGCAGGATGTTCGGCGGCACGAGCCGCAGGCTGACGGAGATGTTGGTGTTCGGCGTGAACGAATCGTCGATCAGTCCCTTGAGCACCTGCGCCTGGTCGCGTCCGGTCGTGATCCAGACGGTGATGGCGCGCTGCTTTTCCTCGATATTGCCGATGCTGTCGTAGTCCTCCGTGTAGGAGGCGACATACGCGCCCAGCTCATGACGGGTCTTCTGCAGCAGCGTCGCCTCGGCCGGCGGCAGCTCCGCGCCCGGCGTCGAGACGATCAGATAGTCGAGCGACAGCGGCTGCTCGCGCACGGTAAGGATCCAGGTGCCAAGACCGCCGACATTGATCTTGAAGCTGTCGAGCCGTCTGGCGACGGTCTCGGGCCGTTCCGTCATGTCGGTGAGCTGGCGTACGAGCGCATGCAGCACCGCGACCTTGTCGCTCGCCTCGCCCGTCACCTCCTCCAGATAATCCGCCACCGAGCCGATGATCTCCGCCTGCTCGCGGAACAGCTCCGTCATCTCCGGGATGCGGCGCTCCAGCTGATAGTCACGGAGCGGATCAGGGTTATTGGACGTGATCATAAGGATCTTGCGGTACATCTCGTTGAGCGCCAGCACGCTCGACTCGACGGTACGGAGCAGCGGCGCGATATCGCCGAGCGTCACCGTCATCCGCAGCCGATGCTTGCCTGCCGTCAGATGGAACAGATACGGCTCCTCTTCCCCTCCGAGCACATCGGTCTGCCAGTTGGTGTTGTGATTGAAGCGCAGCCGCTTCATCTCCTCGAACGGGTACTCGCCGTCGATCATCAGACTGCGCGTCGAGTAGATGCCGCGGAGCTGATCCTGCTTGCGCTTGAGCGCGATCTGGTACAGTCCGTCCTCCGGCACCTCGATCTCCCACTCGATCCATTGACCGGGGATCTTCCAGTTAAGACCGCCGATGCTGTTGATCCGGATCTTGGACACATCGTATGGCTCGACGGTCGGCGAGGAGCGATCCGACTCGGGATAGAGCGTCGGCGCCGACTTCACGAGTGCGTCCTCGGCCTGGATCTGGATGAACTGCCCTGTCGCCGGCTGCAGGCCCTGCGCCTCGTACTCGGCCTTGACCTCCTCGTACGTCTGGAGCCCGGTGCGCTGATAGATCTCGATGTAGTCGATGACCATCGGCTCCCGCTGCGCCTCCAGCGCGATCGTCCGCGTCCCCTCCTCGAGGTAGAACAGGTACGGGTCCTCATAGTAGCCCTCGCTGTCCCTCAGGTCGGCGAGCTGCCACTGCGGACGCTCGATCTGGCGGGGGCGCAGATCGTTGCCGCGATCGTCGCGGCGGATATAATCCTCGCGATTGTCCCACACCCGGTCGAACAGCAGCAGATCGGCGCCTCGGAACGGCAGCTTGCCGTCGATCGTCAGCACCCGCTCGATCGAGGAGCTCTTGCCTGCGATCGGGTAGTAGTGGATGCGGATGTTGTACATGCCGGTGGCCGGCACCTCGACCTGCCACTCGATCTTGCCGGTCTCGGGCGTCAGCACGGTCTGGCCAGACGCGCCCATATACTGGTCGAGGACCTCGAACTCGCCGTCCGCCGTCTCCGCGAACTCGACGGCCGGGATACGGATCGTCGCCTCTGGACGACCGGCCCCGATATGGCTGTTGTAGTAGTCATCGTAGCTGTCTTCGCCCGCCGAATCCGATACCGCCTCAAAATCGGCCCGCGCCTGCACCTGCCAAGGCTCGGAGCGTTGAGACGGCCAGGCCCAAAGCGAGACGAGAAGGGCACAGGCGAGCAGGATGATGGTGTATGTCTTCCAACGACGCTTCATGGTTTACCTCCTAACCTGTAGGCAAAGTACACAGTCCCCATTTCGAAGAATCAAAATGGGGACTGACGAATGATTCTTGCTTGTTATTGATACACCTCGTCAATCGCCGCCTGGATCGGCGCCTTGTACTTCTCAATGACCGTGGATACCGAGATGCCTTGCTCGATCTCTGCGACCATGTCGAAGTAAGGAAGCGACGGGAACGAGTTGCGGTCGATAATGTTCATGTTGTCTCCAGCCAGTCTTGCGTTGGCAATATCGTCTTCGTTGTCGAAGTTGGTCTCCAGCCCCTGTTGACCCGGGTAGTCATAGATCGATTCGATATCGTTGATCTTCTCCCAGATGTACATCAGCTGCTCCGGATTCTCCACGACCTTCGGGATGGTCAGGAACTGAACAGCCGGCTCATGGGCATGGTACGTCGAGGCGCTTGGGCCTTTCGGGAACGGCACGAAGCCGATATCGAAGTCCGGCATATCCTGCTTCAGTCCGGATGCCTCATAGTCAGCACCCGCGTACATCAATACATTGCCCTGGCGGAAAAACTGTCCCGGCTCGGTCCAGTCGCCGCCCTCGGTCGGACGCGCTACGCCTTCCGTCGCCATCTTGGAGATGAAGTTCAGCGCTTCGACGACCTTCGGATCGTCCAGATT
Organism: Paenibacillus sp. 598K; assembly: GCF_003851045.1. Lineage (GTDB taxonomy): Bacteria > Bacillota > Bacilli > Paenibacillales > Paenibacillaceae > Paenibacillus_D. Next base: position 18,293 of record NZ_BFBX01000115.1, read on the forward strand.
ATGCTTGTCGCCGTTCACCAGATCCGTCTCGTTGGCAGCCAGCGCTTGCTCGGTCAGCGAGCTGCCCGCCAGCCCCCACGTGTCGATCTTGGAATCGTTGTTCGTATCCTGATTCGCTTCCTTGGCGACCTGGATGAAGGTCTCCCAGTTCCAGTTGTCCTCATTCACATACTCTTGCAGCGGCTTCAGGCCGAGGTTTTTCATCAGCGTGCGGTTGTAGTAGATGCCGGTGATCAGGTTGCTGCGTCCCTCCGAGAAGCCATAGCCGCGGCCCTCGTACTGGGAGTACAGGTTGGTGATGCGCTGATTGAACACATTTTCGTTGCTCGTATATTCGTCGACTGGCCAGAACATGCCTTGCTTGGTCAACGTCGGGATCATGTACGCCTTGCCCATCCGTACGATATCGCCGAGCGGCTCGCCAGCCATCAGGGAGGCGACGACGCGCTCCTGATACTCGCCGTAGTCGACTGCGATGTACTCGATATCGAAGTTATGCTTGGCTTTCAGCGCCTCGAGATTCTCTTTGCGCTGGATGTTGTCCGGATTGTCCTCCGGTATCGTCATGTCCCACCAGGAGACGACCTTGATTACCCGTCCGCCCATATCAAAGTCCATCTCGTTGCTCGCGGTCGCATCCGGCTCCTCGCCGCCGTCGTTCTCCGTATTTTCAGTGACCGGCGGCTCGTTGCCGGGGTCTTCGGTAGACGGGCCATTGCCTCCGTTCCCGCTGCTGCATGCAGCCAGTGCGATCGCCAGCATCAGACTGAGAAGCGTAAGCCAAACCTTGTTTGCCTTCATGGTTCTCCCCCTCAATTGTTGTTCTACTACGAAATTGTAGCGCTTTCAAATAGGGGCAACAACCTGTGAAACCGCAGGTTTTTAACCTGTCGGTTTATAGGTTTTTTGCATCTTTTCAACCTGTCCGATTACAGCCCGAAAACAAGGAAAACAGCGGGATATATAGTAAAGGAATGGTGCTTTCTTTCTCGCCCATTCCTTGAGATACTAGTAGTGTTTTGCAAATTTATCGCTGCGTTTGGAGTGGCGTTTTTTTCATGGGAAGGATCGGCGCCTTGGGTCGAGGAGGCACTTTGAGTTGAGTTGCTTCGGCCCTCTCGAGGGCGGAGCGGCACTTTTGAGTCGCATCGGTACTTTCGGGGAGGAGCGGGCACGTGTGTTATCGGACCTTTCGGGGACGGAGCGGCGCGACACTTTGAATGGCTGCGGCTCTCTCAGGCGGAGAGGCATGTTCGAGTCGCATTGGCCCTCTCGGTGGCGATCGGTGGGGTTGGAGGGGCTCGCTGTGACTCCAGCGGCTTCGGGTCGCTGCGTTCTCCCCCGAGCCCCCTCGTTTACCGGCAGGCGGCGATACTTGGGCGATTTTTCGCACAAGTCGAGACTGGTGGGACGGACGTGGCGCCTGTCCCTAGCCATCGCGGCTCTCCAAGCAAAAAAAGGCGCATGCCCGTCACTCGGACATGCGCCTCTTGATATTGCCGTGTCGCCCTACGCCTGCGTCTTGAAATAGCCGCTCCGCGCCCCCGCCTACCGCTCGAACTGCCACGCGGCGAGACGGAACAGCTCGGCCTCCGGCGCGCCCTGGAACACCAGGTACAGGTCGTGCGTGCCGCTCGCTCCCGACACCTCGGCCGTCAGCTCGACAGTCTCGCCCGACGCCAGCGCTGGCACCTCCAGCGCGCCGATCGACTCGCCCTCGGCGCTGGAGAGGCGCAGCTCGATCGTGCCGCCTGCGCCCGCTCCGGCCAGCCAGGCGCGGAACGTCTTCGCCCCCTCGCCGAAGTCGACCGACGCTTGCGCGACCCAGTCGCCGGTCTGGATATCGGCTACTTGCGTGCGCGCAGGCTCTGCCGCCGCCTCCGTCGTAATGCCAGCATTCCAGGCCATCGTCACGCCGCGCGTTGGCGCATACGGATCGAAGGACTGCAGCTGCGGCACGCCCTCGTACGAGGCTGCGATCTCCTGGATCAAGCCGGACGCCGCGTCGAATTCGACTGGATTGAGATGGGTCGAGCGGTAGCCCTTGGCGACGCCCATCGCCTTGGACAACGTCTGCGCATGATAGGCGATATACCAGCTGTCCCGGAACTCAAAGATCGCATGGTGGTTATTACCGCCGACGCCGAAGAAGTGCATCGGGTTTTTCAGAATGGAGCCCTGATACGTCCACGGCCCCATCGGATTGTCGCTCGTCATGTAGATGATCTCGCCCGCCCGCGGGCTGCCCTCCTCGCGGACGCCGTCATAGAAGTTGGAGCAGTAGGTGTAATAGTACTGGCCGTTCACCTTGTTGATGCCGGAGTTCTCGAACATGTATGGCGCCGGGATCACCTCCGCCGTGCCGACGACGCTCGTCATGTCGGGGCCCAGACGCATGACGCGGGCCGTATTCGGCTCGGCGAACTGTCCCTCGGGGACGCCGCCGCCAAAGTAGATATACGCTTCGCCGTCATCGTCCACCAGCACGGCAGGGTCGAACAGCCAGGTCACCGCTTCGACTCCGGGGGTCTGGCGGGTGATGAGCGGCTTGCCGATCGGATCGACCCACGGCCCCTCGGGGCTGTCGCTCGTCAGCACGCCGATGCTGGTCGCATTGTTGGCGAAGTAGAGGAAGAAGCGGTCCTGTCCGTCGATCACCTTGTGCGCGGCGGCAGGCGCCCACGACTGTGTCGCCCAGGTCGCTGCACCCTGCGGTCCGGCCACGGCGATCGCGCCATGATCCGTCCAGTTCATCAGATCGGACGAGGAGATCAGATGGAGCTTGTTGATCGAGCTATAGGAGTTCTCTTTGATCTCGCCCGCCCCGTCATGCTCCAGCACATCGCCGGTCATATACAGATAGACGCGGTCGTCGTAGACGAGCGCATACGGATCGGCGCCGAACTTGTGGCCCATCAGCGGGTTGCCGTGCGGCGGCTGCTTGCCGAGCGCAGCGGCCAGCTTCGCTTCGACTGGCTTCGTGTCCGCTCCCGCATCCTGGACCGGATCTTTTTCCTCTGCGGAGAGGTTTGAGTTTGCATTCGTCATGGGAGAATCTCCTTTTTGTTTGATATTATCGGACGGCGTTTCATAGATAGCTAGAATTATCATAACTGACGCGATAACAATCGTCAAAATCCCTGCCCATCGCCACTTGCGGGAGGTGCTCATCGGTCTGCTCTCACTCTCCTACGCTGCTTAGTGTGTCCCGGTACTCCTGCGGGGTCATCCCCAGCGATTTTTTGAAGAAGCGTGTAAAGGAATGCGCTGCCTCGTAGCCGACCGCCGACGCCACGTCGCGCACCTTCAGATCGCCGAGCTCCAGCAGCTTTTTGGCCTTGCGGACCCGGCACTGATCGATGTATTCGGAGAGGTTGATGCCTTGCTCCTGCTTGAACAGGCGGGACAGATAAGACGGGTTGAAGTAGTGGATCTCAGCCAGCCGCACGAGCGACAGATCGTCGCCCAGATGATCCTGGATGTACTGACAGATCCGCTCGATCACATGCGCCGTCCGGTCCTTGGCATCCATCCGCCGCACGGCGAAGATCCGCTCGGCGATCAAGCGCAGATACTCCACTCCCTTGCGCAGCGAGGCATGCTCGTCGAGCCGCATCAGCCGGCCATAATCGCCGACATGACTGTGCAGCCCCCATCGGTTGATCGAGGAGAGGAGCATGAGCGCCAGCGCATAGTAGGTCTCCTGACTGCGCTGGGCGAGCGTATCCGGCTGCTGCATGATCGCCGTCACCTCGTCGAACAGCTCGACGAACGACTCCTCGCGCCCGGCCTCCAGATGAGCGGTCATCTGCTCCACCTTCTGGCTCACTCTGCCGCTCTCGCGTACCGGAGTCGCCTCCTGCCGCTCCGAGCGGTCGGTGTAGATCATCGAGATGCCGTCGCCGATCCGCATCTGTTGCTGCTGGCGCAGCCGCTCATGCTGCTCTCTGACGTCGCGCCATTCGCAGGGTGAGCCGCTGATCGTAAAGGAGACCGGCAGCCCCAGCGACTCCATGCAGGCTTCCTGGACGAGCTCCAGCGTGCCCTCGAGATACCGCACTGTATGCTGCACCACTTTTTCCTCGGCATAGATCGATGGCTGGATGAACCATACCATGTCGCCATGCTTGTCGGTCGTGCCGGCGCTGCGGGCCGGGCTGCCGAGGAACTGCCGCCAGATGACCTGCACGGCCGCCATGATCTCCTGCTTGGCCGCATAGGACGCGCCCTCCGGGAAGAACAGATGCCCGAGCGCCAGCAGCACCGGCGTACCCGGATCAAGCGTCAGCTGACAGCGGCCGAAGTCCCGCTCCATGCTCTCGGGGCATTCGGCCAGACTCGAGCTCTCATGCAGCAGATGGCGCAGATAGTCGCTCTGCGCCAGATACGCGAGCGCATCGGTCTGCTCGCGCGACTGCCTCACCAGCTCGCTCATCCGGCTGCTATGGTCGATCTCCTCGATGACCTCGGCGATCGTCTCCGTCACCTTGGAGTAGCCCTCGGTCTTGAGCAGATAGCGCACCTGCGGCATCTGGAACGCTTGATACGCATAGTCGAACTCGCTGTACCCGGTCAGGAAGACGATCCGGCAGCGAGGCCAGTAGGTGAGGATCTGCTGAGACAGCTCCAACCCCGACATCCCCGGCATCCGGATATCCGTCAGCACGATATCGATCCGCGTCCGCTCCATCCATTGCAGCGCCTCCCTGCCGGAGTACGCCCGGCAGATATCGAGCTTCTCCGGCATGAGCCGGTGGAACACCTCATACAGCCCATCCGTAATAATCTCCTCGTCATCTACGATCAATAGCCGATACATCTATATCCCCTCCTCCAGTCTGATGCGGATGACGACCTTGAGACCGCCCAGCTCGCTTCGCGAGAGCTGCAGCCCGCTGCCTTCGCCGAAGGTCAGCAACAGTCGCCGGTGGATATTCATAATCCCGGTCATCTCATACGATTCGGTCGGATGCGCCAGCTTGTGCCGGAGCGTGGCGAGCGTGTCCTCGTCGACCGCCTCGCCGTTATTTTCGATGCAGATGCCGATGCTGCCCGCCTCTTCCTCGAAGGTGACGCGCAGCAGCCCCTCGTCGAGTACCTTTTCCAGACTGTGCTCATACGCATTTTCGATGATCGGCTGGATGATCAGCCGCGGCACGCGGATGCTCGCCATCGCCTCCGGCAGCTCGTCGAAGCGTACCTGGATGCGCCGCGAGAAACGCAGCTTCTGGATCTCGGTGTACATGCGAGAGTGCCGCACCTCCTCGGAGAGGGGGACATGGTCCTCGCCGTTGCGGGTGATGAACCGGAAGTACTCGCCGAGCATGTCGGTGAACTGCTCGATCCGCTCGACATCCCCGGTCTTGGCCAGCGAGTTCAGGATGAAGAAGCTATTGTACAGGAAATGCGGGTTGATCTGGGACTGGAGCTGCTTCAGCTCGGCCCGCTGCATCATCATCTTCTGCTTGAAGTCCTGGTCGATCAGGCTTTGCAGCTTTTTGAGCATATGGTTAAAGCGATGGTACAAATATCCGAATTCGTCCTGTGGCTCATGCTTGATCCGAATGTTCAATGCGCCTCCCTCCATTCGTTTGAAGCTCTGGACAAGCAGCAGCAGCGGCCTGTGGATGAGCCTGTACGTCGAGTATGAGATCAGGACGATAGCCATGAGGGAAGCGATAGCGAAAACCCAGGCCCAATTATAGAACTTGGCCAACGGTCGCCGGACTGTCTCTTCGGGCAGATACGTCGCTATCGTCAGCCCGAGCGAGTCCGAATAGGCTTGGTCGACCCGATACAGCACGCCCTCCAGCTCGAGCAGCGCGCTACTCGCTTGGGGCGACTGGCGCACAGCCAGGTAGCTCTCGACGATCGCCGCCGAGTCGGGATCGCTCGTCAGCGCAAAGCCCGAGCGCTCGGAGAGCAGGAATGCTCCGCTCTCTGGATACAGATGTACCTGCTGCAGCGATTCCCGCAGCCCCTCGGCGTCCAGCTCGATCTGGACGATGAAGAGCGGCGGCTCGGCCCGGCGGCCGCTGAATTTGGCCGCGCTCATATGGAGCGTATCGCCCCAGCGGATGAGACGGTTCTCGCGTCGGATCGAGGCGACGTCGAACCGCGTGAAGCGTTCGGCATCGAAGTCGTTGATTGCGTTGGAAGCAGACACCGTCTTGCCCATAGTGCGGATATGCACGTAGATATCTCTGATGAAGGCGCTGCTGTTTTTAAAGGAGGTGAGACGGTTCGCAACGTAGTTGAGCCGCTCCCGCTGCTCCGCCGCGTCCATATTCGACCACATGACCGCCAGCTTGTTGAGGCTGTCATCCTCGAGGATATCGAACTGCTGCAGTCCCATCCATTCGACCTCGCGTTGCAGCTCATCGAGATATCGCTCCAGCTGCATATTGGTCGCCCGGGAGATGTCCTCGGTAGCGCTCTTGTAATTCCACTGATAGAGATAGAAGCCAAGCATGATGATCGGCATGATCACCAGCACATAGGTGACGACCAGCCGCATGAAGATTGATTTGCGATAACGGATCGCAGGGAATTTGAACAAGATTCCGCCTCCAATGGATTGCCAGATGCCTGCTGTCTGGGCGTTGCCGAGGTCAGACGATCTCGCCGCGATCAGACGGCGCTTCTGCAGACGAGCGCCGCCTAAGACCGGTTGCGCTCTCTCTGCCAACGGTTGACCTCGGCCGTGATCGCCTCGCCGCCCAGCGCGTGCCAGTCCTCGACGAATGCGTCGAAGTCCGACAACGGGCGTCCCATGATGATGTTGATATACGTCTCGTGCTGCAGATTGGAGAGGATAAACTGCCGGTCGATCATCGCCTCCGTCGGCGCGCCCGCAAATCCGTCCATCAAAAACTGGCCTTTCTGCTCGTATTGCTCGACAATGCTGAACGCCCCCTCCGGGCCATACGTCCGCTCCCATCCCCATCCGGTATCGCGATCCTCACCCCCGGCCTGGTAGATCGAGATGTTTTTGTGGATGGCGCGAGCTTCCGCCTGCAGACGGGTATAGTCGCCGGTTCGCCTCGCCTCCTCGAGCTGGCGATAGGCGTCGAGATTTTTGCGTCCCGGATATGGCGTCACCGGCGAGAGCTGCCATACCGGCTGAGGCGTGCTGTAATATTTCTCGTAATCGGCCGTCTCGCCCCAGTTTTTCTCCAGGTGGAGATTAAACAGCTTCAGCAACGCCTCGGGATGCTCGTAGCCCTTGCGCACCGCAAAAAACTGGCTCGGGCTCACCTTGAGCGGCACCCGAGGCAAGGCGTCCGTAGCCGATACGATCGGGAACGCCTGCCACTGCGCGTCGGACTCGCCGGCGCGGCTCGGCTGCACGAAAAAGGAGCTCCACTGCTCGCCATAGACGAGACCGATGCGGCCCTCGGCGATGTCGCGCTGCACCTTCAGGCCGCTTTTGAGCCCGAACTCGCTGTCGATCTGACCGTCCAGATACATCTGACGCAGCACAGCCAGCGCCTCCTTGACCTCCGGCTGGATGCCGCCGTAGACGAGCCTGCCGTCGCCGTCATCGATCCAGATGTTCGGGTACGCGCCATAGCCCGCCATGAAGCCGACCAGACCGGCGACCGGGTCCCAGATATGACTGGCAATCCCCAGTCCATACGTGTCGCTCGCGCCCGAGCCGTCGGGATCTCGATCTGTAAACGCTTCCGAAATCGCCAAAAGCTCCTGCATCGTCGTCGGCGGCTGCAAATCAAGCGCTTCCAGCCAGTCGGTGCGCAGCCAGATAAACATCGCTTGCTCCACAGACCCGCTCGTCTCCGGTATGCCCATCAGCCGGCCGTCGATCGTCCCCATATCGAGCGGGCCCGGCCCTTCCTCGTTCAGAATCTCGCGCGTCAAGGGCGACGCATAGGCTTCGTACACATAGGTAAGATCCTGCAATTGATTGGCGTTGCTCAGTCGTCTAAGCTGCTGCGCGTTAACTCGGACAACATCGGGGATCGCGCCAGAGGCGAGCGACACGCCCATCTTCTGATGAAAGAGCACGCCCTTATCCACCCAATCGTAACGAATCCGGATGCCCAGCTCCTCCTCGTACAGCCTTGTCCAGCGATTATCCAGCAGCGACTCTCCCGGCAGACCGGCGATCATATCCTCCAGCGAATCGGTCGTCTCGCGGACCATGCCGATCTCGATCGCAGGCTCATAGGGCGCGAAGGCCGGGTTGCCGTCCGTATCCGGAGGGGGCGAACTGATCGCTCCCGTCTCCGGCTGCTTTGGACTGTTGTCCGCGCAGGTGACCAGCACCGGCAGCAGCATCAGCACTGCGAGTCCAAGCTTGATGACCTGTGTAGATGTCATGCGCCAGCATCACTCCATCTTTAGTAGAACTAAGTCAACTCTGTCCGTACCTCTAATTATCAGAAACGATTCCGCCGCTGACAACCCGCATTTCTTTGTATCATTACCCTCCTTTTACTCTGTTGCGCCTTGCGCGCATGCTTTATTATAACTTGAACCGGATGCGGCGAAAAACGGGGAAAAAGAGGAGCCTGCATTTCCTCGGGCAGGCTCCCCCTCCTTATCTAAGCGTCGATTCTGACCAACTGCCACTGCTGATGATTGTCGCCGCGATACGGATTTTGCTGGAGCTTCGCTCCGTCCGCGCCCGAGGCTCCCGCCACCTCGACCGCTTTGTTGCTGTTGACGTTGAGGATGCTGTAATAGCCGTTGCTCAGCCGGATCAGCCGGAAGCGCTGGGCGTTGTTGGTCAGGTCCTGCATGAGCTGGATCACTTCGTTGTTGTTGCTCGTGCCGTTGCGGACGTCCATCACCTTGCCGTCGCTCGAGCTGACGCTGCGCAGCCGGTAGATGTTCGTCGAGGTGCCCATGTCGGTGGCTACCCATTGCTGCGCCGTCGCATTGTTGTCCGGCCATTGCTGCAGCTGCAGCTGGTTCGTGTTCTGGCCGCCCGGGACGTCGATCGCCTTGCCGGAGGCGCGATTGATCAGCTTGTAGGTGCCGCCTGAGGTGATGCGGTTCCAGACGCCGTTCCACGGTACGGTCTGGGCGCGTTCGTAATACCATTCGAAGATAAAGCGGGCCATCCCGTCCCTCGCGGCATTGCCGTCATACTTCAGGCCTGCCGTCGGATCGGCAAACGAGCTGCGCGGTCCCGGCTCCAGCAGGAAGCCGTTCATATGAATGGCGATGCTCACATTGCCCGAGGAGGTGAAGATCGACTTGGTGTTTTTGCCGAAGCCGGCGTTGGTGCCATCGAAGAGCGTCCAATACTGCGAATCGCCGGGCAGCCATTTATACCACGTCGTCTCCGTAATATTGATCGGGAAGTTCTGGGCGCAAGGCTGGATGTTGGTGTTCCATTGCTGCTGCAGGATCGAAAGGTTGTCGTTGGCTCCGTAGCCCGGATACCAGTGAACGGCGTAGCCCAGATTGTTGAGCGGGTCGGTCAGCGGATGCGAGGCGCAGAGCTGGTAGTATTGATCCCACCCGAGGCCGGCCGCCCAGATAACATTGTCCGCGCCTTGATTGCGGATCGTCGAGATGATCGAGTTCTGGAAGGTGCGCAGCGAGTTCCAGAAGGCGACGAAGTCAGGGTCCGACGGATGTCCGCCCCAGCGGCCGTTGGCATACGACTTGACCGGCTCGTTGACGATCTCGAACATGACGTTGTCGGCGCTTTTGATCTCCGGCCGGGAGGCCAGGTAGCCCCAGATCTGATTGAACTTGTCGAGGTTGCCCTGGGTCGTCGCCTCGTCGTTGAGCAGCGTGAAGTCGAGGCCCAGCGTCACATACAGTCCCTTCGTCTTGGCATAGGCGATGTACGGGATGATGACGTTTTGCGTAACCGCTTGCAATCCAGCGAAATTATACGTCCCGGCCGCGACGTCGCCCATATCCTGCCGGTCGATGAAGAGACGGACCTGATTCATGTACCAGCCATGGTCGTTGCCGTATTTGGGCGAGGTATCGGTGAAGGTGTCGGTGATGTCCTTCAGATAGGCCAGCGTCGCTGCGTGTCGATTGTTGCCGTGGCGGCTCAGATAGTACTGGCTGTCCTGATAGGTCCAGTAGGCGCCGGTCGGCTGGTGCCAGCCGCTCAGCAGCACTTGCTCGCCGCTGCTGGTGACCAGATGCTTGCCGCTGACATGCAGCTTGGGTACCCCCGTGCCTGTCCAGGCCTCGGCCACCTGATTATCGATCGCGATAAAAGGCAGCAGCAGCGTACAGACCAGCCATACTTTGAGCATGTTCGTCCATCTTGGCAAAGGTATCATCTCCTTGGTATCGTTGTATTCGATCCTTACAAAAGCTCTGACAGCAGCTTGCGGCTATGCGCATCGAGGCGGCGCCAATCGGCGATCTCGCATCGCTTGCCGCTCTGGTCGCTCAGGATAATCCGGCCGTCGCCGGCGTAATGCAGATGCTCGTGCAGATTGCGCATGACCAGCCGGGTCGGTCCCAGATGGGTATGCAAGTCCCATAGCCACAGATCGGAGCGGAAGTCGACCCGCTCGATCCGCTCCACGCGCGGCAGGAAATAGCGGAGCTCCAGCTCCCGGACCAGCTCCTCGGCGCTCTCCGCGTCAAGCTCGGCGATCGAGCCGACCATGCCGAGTTCTTCCCCCTCCGCCGTCCGGATCGAGATGTAGCGGTCCGGATAGCTGAACGGGAAGGCCCGGTAGACGGTCAGCTCGGCATAGGGCTTGCCGTCGATGACGCCGCACAGGACGCCGCCCTTGCTCCGGCTCAGGGACACTGCGGTCGGCTGCAGCAAGCCCGTACGATCTCGATGATGCTCCATCAGCTCCCCACCCCTCTGATCTGCGATAGCTGCTGCTGGGCGTCCACCAGCTTGCGGTAGACGCCATCCGGCATGGCGAGCAGCTCCTCATGCGTGCCCACCTCGACGACCTTGCCCTTGTCGAGCACGACCAACCGGTCTGCGCCTCGCAGCGTCGATAGCCGATGGGCGATCGCGAAGGTCGTCCGCCCCCGGATCAGCCGGGCGATCGCCTCCTGGATCTGCCGCTCCGTCTCGGTGTCGACGGAGGCGGTCGCCTCGTCGAGGATGAGGACGCGCGGGTCGTGGATGATCGCTCTGGCGATCGCGACGCGCTGCTTCTCCCCTCCCGAGAGCTTGTGCCCCCGCTCGCCGACTCGCGTGTCGTAGCCGTCCGGCATCCGTACGATGAAGTCATGCGCGTTGGCCACCTTGGCCGCCTGCATGATCTCCTCCGGCGTCGCATCCGGCTTGGAGTAGGCGATATTGTCGGCGATCGAGCCATCGAACAGGAACGTCTCCTGGAGGACGACGCCGATCTGCCGGCGCAGCTCCGACTGGGCGATCTCGCGGATCGGGATGCCGTCGATGCGGATCACGCCTTCATCCGTGTCGTAAAACCGGCATAGCAGGTTGATGAGCGTCGACTTGCCGGCGCCGGAGTGGCCGACCAGTCCGATCATCTCGCCAGGCTGGACATGCAGCTCGACGTCCCGGAGTACCGGGTGATGCTTCTCATAGCCGTACGTTACGCCTTCGAATCGCACCTCCCCCTGGATCATCCCCGGCGAGCGGGGCGACGAGACATCCATCACGTCCGGCTGCGTATCCATGATCTCGAATACCCGATGCGCCGCCGCCATCGCATTGCCCGCCCAGCTGATCATCTGGCTGAACCACTGCAGCGGTCCGAACAGCATCCCCAGGTAAGCGATCATCGCGATCAGCACACCGAGCTGTAGATCGGCCCCCAGCACCTTGCCGCCGCCCGAGTACCAGATCAGCAGCGTGCTCAGTCCGGCGATGAAGCCGAAGGCCGGGAAGATAAACTGCCACATCCCCTCGGTCCGAACGTTGTTGCGGATCACCTCGCCATTGGCCATCCCGTAGCGGCTCGTCTCCTCGCGCTCGCGCCCGAACGCCTTGATCACCCGGATGCCCTGCAGCGAATCGCCGACCAGCGTGTTGAGCCGGAAGATCGAGCGCCACTGCTGATACAGCAGGCGGCCGATCCGCGGCCACAGCTTCATCGAGGTGAGCAACATAATCGGCATCGGCAGTAGCGCGAGCAGTGCCAGCTGCCAGTCCATCGACAGCAGGATGGCGAAGATCGCCACGATCCGCAGCGTCTCGCCGCACACATACATGACGCCCTCGGTCATAAACTGCCGCATCGACTCCGCATCGCTGTTGACCCGGCTAATAAACTGCGACGTCTGCCGCCGATCGAAAAAAGCGAGCGACAGCTTCATCAGCGCGTCATAGATGTCGCGCCGGATGTCGCCCATCAGCTTGGAGCCGACCCACGCGCCGATGTAGCCGCGCACCGCCTGCATCAGCGCCATCATGAGCATCGTCGCGCCCAGCCCGACAATCAGCGGCAGCAACAGATCGGCGCTGCCCGTGGGCTGGAGCACATCGTCGATCATCACCTTGGTCAGATAGGGCGGGATCAGCTCCAGCGCCGTCGTCAGGATGAGCAGGACGGCGGCGATCGCCATCCGCAGACGATACGGCTTGGCATACCGGAGCATCCGGACCGCAAGCTTGCCGTTGTTGGCGCAGAGCTGGCAGATCGCCGTCGACTCGGGGAGCGGCGCGCCACAGCTCGGACAGTGGCGCAGACGATCCTGCTCCGACATCGCCGGCGGCTCCTCGCCCTTGGCGAGCGCGCCGATCAGCTTGGCCGCATAGTTGAACACCGGCGTCAGCGCCGCCGTGTATCGGACCAGCGTCGCCGGCCCTTCGTATGTATCAGCGATCAGCGCGCCCCCGCCGATCGCGCCGACAGCGCGGGCGTCTTTGATCTCCTGGAGGGTCAGCCGACAGACCGGCGTTCCCTCCTCCTTCCAGACCGAGACGCCCTGCTCGGTGACAGCGATCCAGTGGACGCCAAAGCTCCCGTCGGCGACCCGATCGGTCTGGTAGCTGAACAGCAGCCGCTCGCCCGATAGTTGGCGTTGCAGACGCTCCGGTAGTTGGTCTTGCATAGTCATCACTTACGCTTCTCCTTTTGACTGGCATCGTTTAGTAATCGCTTACATTATTGCTATCGAGACATGCCCCCCTTTCGGCACATTATCCTGACGCATCTCTAATTATCAGGATCAGGCGTGATCGGGACAAGCTGCAATTGTTTGCTTCGTTACCCGTTTTTTACCATGTTGTAGTGGGTAACCTTCGTGTTCGTGACGTTCCCTGATTGCGTTTGCTCGACGTCCCCTAACGCGTGCGCTCCTCTGATGCTCATCGCGACGTCCCCTGGTACGTGTTGGCGGCCCCCTAATGTGTGTTCGCAACGACACTGTCATCCCTTCAGGTCATTTCGGATTCTGGTGATGGCCGTTAGCCCATGTTCGATTGTAACGCTCGCCCTCGGCCTTATTTAGTCGAAAATGCAGGGGCTCACAGGCTAACGCTTGCCACGGAGCTTATTTTGGTAAAACAGCGCTAAAACAGGCATTTTTTCGCAAATAAGCGCCAGGGCGAGCGTTACGTTTTCCGCACACGCAAAAAACGACAAATAAGTGCCAGGGCGAGACTTAGAGTCGGTCGCACCCTACGATGCGCGCTCCCGTGGGCCAGGTAAGACGACGTTTACACCGAGCTCCACCCTAGACTATCTCTTCGCGCGATCCTCCGCCAAATTAGTACCTTGGTGGAGCGAACGAACAGATTAACGCTAGTTTGTGGTTAAACCTCTAAGTTTCTTAGCCTCGTTCTCATCGCCTGCTTACGCACAATTCCTAAGCAATCAGCAAAAGCCCATGACGTCACGTCATGGACTGCTTCTTCTTGCCGCTTATTCATGCTTTCGGTTCTCTATTACTTATCCGGGGACCAGTCCCCCTCCCACCTTGCTTGGCGAAATTTGATGCTGACCAATATCAGAATCCCCAGATGACAGACGAATGCAATAATCCACGGCAAGAAGTCGAGCCACGTCAGCTCCACTGGGCCGTTCCCGACCGGTCCGACCTTGGGACGATTGTTATCCCATATCCTGTACCAGATCATGAGCGGAGTGAAAAGCACAACCATGCCAGAGACGACCATGACGAACACATAACGCGCCATCGAGCCATGCCTCCTTCCTCGTATTCCCTTACCTGTTATACGCAGGAAGAGGAGAGGGTGTTGCATAGTCAGGGAGGCACTCGACCGCTACGCCCCTTTCATAACCACTTTAATTGATTCGCTCTCTATTTTTTACAATAAATGCAACAAAATCAACCTTTTATGTGTCATAGTAGATGTAATTCATTCTAGCTAAGGAGAGTTACCGGAATGTTGAAAAGGAAATTTGTGATCGTTTTGGCTGCTGCTGTACTTTCCATCACTGTTATCATTGGCTTGAATTCTGCCATCAAGGAGGAAGATTTACAAGATCACGATGGAACGAAACATCTTGTGATTCCAGTCGATGTAGAAGATGTCGTTGCGGCCGCGCCAGCTTCGATCGATAACGAACAGAAAGCTCAGAATGAGCAGCGGAACCTAAATAGCTTCAGTGAGCCTGAACTTAAGGAAATCCAAGAGAAGTTAAGAGATAAGGAGCATCTCGGAGTGACACTTACTGCTATAAAGGTTGATGCCAACAAGGTTGATATCTATATCTCAGAGGAAAATTACAAGAAAAACAAAAATGATATCCTTGATGACATCAATCCATCTGCGGTTCATTTTATTTTTGGCGACTTCAAAGTGGTCGATCAGGCAGCTTACATACCCGGCGAACACTGATATCCAGGGACAAAGGCGAAAGCTTCGCGATCAGCAAGACACCCCGTACTCTCCGCCGGGATAAAGCGTCGCATGATGGAGCCGCTTGGGCTGTCGCAGCGGCTGTCCGGGGCGCGCTGCTGCCAGCGTGCCCGGCTCGGCCGCCCAGATCGACGCCTGTTGGTCATCATATATGAGCACATGCGTCCGCCCGGCCCCGGTCAGGTCGCCGTACTGGACATACCCGTCGACCGGGAAGGCCCAGGCGGTGCGCCCGTGACCGTCCAGCAGCGCGGGCAGGACGCCGCCGCCCCGTCGGTAGGCGAGGATGTAGTCGAGCGCCCCGCCATCCCAGCCGCGCAGCGTCTCGATGATCGTCAGCCAGCCCTTCGTCTGCCGGTCCTCCTTCCATAACTCCCGACCATGACGGTCGAGCAGGAAGATGCCGTCGCGGCCACTCGCCGCCCCCTGATCTCCGCGTACGATCCGATCCAGTCCGGCTACCTGCAGCCCGGGCTCGTCGCTGCGATATCGCCCGAGCGCCACATGCTGGGATTCGATGGAGCCGTCATAACGCCATAGCTCGCGTCCGCCAAAGTCGTACATCACGGTGACGCTGCCGCCGACGACCAGCTGCCGGGTGCCGTCGCCGAGCACATCGCCAATCCAGAGACAGTCGGCATGGTCGTCGAGATCCCGGCACGACCAGAGCGGCGTCCCGTCATGATCCAGCATCGTATACCCCGCCATCACCTCGTCGCGCCCGTCGCCGTCGATATCGTGCACCCATGGATAGTGGCCCGGGTTGCCTTCATGCGTCCACAGCAGACGCCAGTCGGCGTCCATCGCCCATAGCCGTCGGTACCGATCCTTCAGGATGATGTCGCTGGCGCGCTCGCCCCCGCTCAGATTGGCGACGATGATGCAGTCATGTGCCAGCTCGTCCGGCAGCTCCCGCGACTCGCGCACGACACCGGTCCTGCCGTCGATGATGCGGAACTGCCGGTCCATCACACACAGCAGCTCGCAGCAGCCGTCGCCGTCGATGTCGTACAACTGCGCCGGATAGTCCGAGCCCGGTCCGCCAGCCTCGGGATCCGGCGCGCCCACCTGCCATAGCAGCTCGCCGTCGAGGCTATAGGCGGTGGCGCACTGCACCTGATGCGGCACATATCGGTCATCGATGCCGCCATCGGCCTGGATCATGACAACCTCCATCCGGCCGTCGCCGTCGATATCTCCCAGCAGCATCTTGCAGCGCGCGCCCACTCCTGTGATATCGATCGTGCCCAGACGCGCCGGGACTTGCGCATTTCCGGTTTCACTCATATTATCGTCCTCCTCTAGCCGCCAGAGGGGCGCAGCCTGCGCCGCGCCCCTTCGATTTGCATTTATCCAGCGTCGCGGTCCTTATCCCACATCATTGCTTTTTCCCACTTCGCCGCCTTTATCCAGCAGCCATTACCTTTATCCGGCAGCCTGCGCCTCCTGGTACAGCTTGTTGATCTCGGCGATGTAGTCGTCGCCGCCGCTTGTGCGCCACAACTGGAACGCTTCCTCCAGGCCCGCCTCGTCGATCTGGCCGACGATGTACTTGATGCGGGCGTCGTTGACGATATTGTCGAGCTGCTGCCCCTTCTGGGCGTACACATCGGAGATGAGCGGCTCCGCCGGGTTGGCGACGACGATCTCCTCGTTGGCCTTCTGCACCTCGTTGACCTTGTCGTTAATCTCGGTCGACTCCAGCGTCGGCGTCTCCGGTCCGATGAACATGAGCATCTGATTCATCGAGCGCAGCTCGGTCGAGAGCGCCACGTCGTCCGCTGTGATCAGCGGATGGATGTAGCCGTCCACCATCTCGTAGTGCCGTCCCTCGATACCGTAGCCGAGCAGCATCTGCATCTCCTCGTCGTTGAGCCGATCCAGGAACTCCAGCACGCGGCGCAGCTCCTCCTCCGTCTTCACCTGCGACTTGGAGATGGCGATAACGTTGGCGTAGCCGGAGGTCGGCATGTCGCGATGTCCCTTCGGCCCGACCGGCGCCTGGAACACATCGACGTACGGCTTATCCCGCTGCTCCTTGTCCTGCATCTTGTCGTTGATGCGGCGAGCCGCGTCGGCGACGTCGACGAGCACACCCGCCTCGCCGTTGATGATCGAGTCGTTCCATACCGCCGGGTCCATCACCGGGAAGTCGGCATTGACGAGCTCCTCTTCATACAGCTGGCGGAAAAACTTCAGCGCCTCCAAATATTCCGGTGTCGTATGCGCCGGCACGAGCGAGCCGTCCGCCGCCTCGCCCCACTTGTTCGGCGCGCCGAACCAGGTCTGCATAATGTCCCACGGACCGGCGTACTTCGTAATGACGATGCCATACGTATCGTCCTTGCCGTTCTGATCCGGGTCGTCCTCCTTGAACGCCTTGAGCAGCGCGTAAAACTCGTCGATCGTCTTCGGCGCAGGCAGCCCGAGGTTCTCCATCCAGTCGCGGTTGATCGTCACGCCCATCCGTCCGAGCACACGGCCGCGGTAGATGCCGTACGTCTTGCCATCGATGGAGGAGTTATTGAGGATAATCGGGTTGGCCTGACTCAGATTCGGATAATCCTGCAGGTACGGACCCACCTCCCAAAATGCGCCGGAGCGCGCCGCGTTGATAAAGCTCGCCGAGTTGCGGTCGACGACCATGAGCGTCGGCAGCTGCCCGGAGGCAAGCGTAATGTTCATCTTGTCAGGATAGGAGCTGTTCGGCACGAACTGAATCGTAATGTCGGTGTTCGTCGCCTCCTCCAGCGCCTTCAGCACCGGCGAGTCCTTGCCTGGCAGATCGGTCTCGAAGGCCGGGATCATAAAGCTCAGCTTGAGCGGCTGCTCCTGCGCGCCGCCGTTAGTCTCCTGCCCGTTCGTCCCTCCTGTGGCCGGCTTCTCGCCGCCGGCTCCGGCGCCTGCATTCGTGCCGCCGTTGCCGCCGGAGCACGCCGACAGCAAGCCGAGGACGAGCGCCGCGCTCAGCAGCCCCATCGTCTTGCGTTTCCACCCTGAGTGTCTGTTCATCTGTTAACCTCCCTCGTATAATGTACAGCTCAAGTACAGCCTGATGCGCCGCGCAGCCGGGCTTGGCTAGGTCGCTGTGGTCGCTGCCATCTGCGTTCAGCGGACGGCGAGTGGTCCGCCAGGCCCAGACTACGGTCGCTCTATGGAAGCCGGCGGCTCGGCCCTCCCTTCCGGGACGGCCCACGCTGCCGGTCTGCCAGCATTCATTGTATATCTGTCGTGCGGCTAGCGACGCACGTCCCCTCCCGGCATGCCGATCTGTCGTGCGGGCAGCGACGCTACCCTTTGATCGAGCCGAGCAGCACGCCTTTGGCGAAGTGCTTTTGCAGGAATGGATAGAGCAGCAGGATCGGCAGCGTGCCGACGACGATGACCGCCATCTTGACCGCCTGATCCGGCGGCCGCACGAAGTTAGGGTCCATGTTGCTCAGATCGCCGACCGCCAGCTGCGAGAGCATGACCATCTCGCGCAGCACGACCTGCAGCGGCCACTTCGTATGATCGTTCAGATAGAGCAGCGCCGAGAAGAAGTTGTTCCAATGGCCGACCGCGTAGAACAGCCCGAAGGTCGCGATGACCGGCTTGGACAGCGGCAGCACGATCCGCCAGAGGACGCCGATCTCCGTGCAGCCGTCGATGCGCGCCGATTCCTCGAGACCCGGGGGCAGCTGCTGGAAGAAGTTTTTGATGACGATCAGGTTGAAGGCGCTGATCGCGCCCGGCAGGATGACGGCGGCGTAGCTGTCGATCAGGCCAAGCTCCTTGACCACCAGATACGACGGGATCATGCCGCCGCTGAACAGCATCGAGAAGATGACCAGGTTCATGATCGTATTGCGCCCCATCAGATCCTTGCGCGAGAGCGCATAGGCCATCGTCAGCGTAAACATCAGATTGGTGATCGTCCCCGTCACGGTGATGAAGATCGAGACGCCGATGCTGCGGAAGATCGTATTCGACGAGAAAATATACTGGTACGCCGCCAGCGAATAGTCGCGGGGGATGATGAAGAAGTCCCGCGCGGCCAGCTCCGCCTCCGTCGTGAACGAGCCGGCGATGATGTAGACGAAGGGCAGGACGGTGACGCAGGCGAAGATCGTCAGGAATAAATAATTGGCGACATCGAACAACCGCTCACCGAGCGTATCGTGACGCGAATGCACAAGGGATTCCTCCTTTCATAGCTGAGAGCTGTCACCGGGCAGCGTCTAGGGTGTGTCCGCATGCAGACATGCCCTAGTACAGCCCCTCCTTGCCCATCCGCTTGGCCAGCCAGTTGCTGCCGAAGATGAGCACGATGCCGACGAGCGACTTGAACAGGCCGATCGCGGTACTGTAGCTGAATGCCCCCTGCGTGATGCCGACAAAGTAGACGTACGTGTCGAACACGTCGGCGACGCTGCGGTTAAGCGAGTTGGTCATCAGGAAGATCTGCTCGAAGCCGTTGTCGAGGAAGTTGCCCAGACGCAGGATGAGCAGGATCGAGATGACGCCGCTGATCGCCGGCAGCGTGATGTGCCAGAGCCGCTGGAAGCGGCTGGCCCCGTCGACGACGGCCGCCTCGTACTGCTCGACATCGACCGAGGCGAGCGCTGCCAGGAAGATGATCGTGCCCCAGCCCGTCTCCTTCCACATGATCTGCAGGATGATGAGCGGGCGGAACCAGTCGGGATCGGCCAGGAAGTTGAAGCTGCGACCGGTCAGCTGCTGGATGAGCGCGTGCAGCACGCCGCCCTGCGTCGTCAGGAACACATAGGTCATGCTGGCGACGATGACCATCGAGATGAAGTGCGGCACATAGACCATCGTCTGGACGAAGCGCTTGAAGATGCCGACGCGGATCTCGTTGAGCAGCAGCGCGACGATGATCGGCGCCGGGAAGAAAAAGACGAGATCGTAGACGGCCAGGATAAAGGTGTTGCGCAGCAGCCGGGCGAAGTCCGGATTGCCGAAAAAATTGCGAAAGTGGTCCAGCCCAACCCACGAGCTCTCCCAAAATCCGAGGAACGGCTGAAAGTTCTGAAAGGCGATCAGCACGCCCCACATGGGCAAATACTTGAATACGAGAAAATACAGTAGTCCCGGAAGAAGCAGTACGTAGAGCCAGCGGTCCTTCTTGATCCGGGCGGTCCATGAACGCTTCTGCCGTTCGGGCAGCGGCTGCTGCGCCTTGCGGTTGTTGCTTGCTTGCGCGGTCGTCTCCATCGGCTCTTCCTTTCTGTCGAGATTCGGGATTTGGCTTCCTGCCTCCGAGTATTGCAGAACTTTGGGAGCGCCTTCAATTCCACTTTTTTGCTGCTTTTGCGTAATGGCTGTACCCCGCGCCAGGCCTGGGATGGCGAGCGCGATGGTACTTTTTTGATCGCTGACGCGCACGTGCAAAAAGGGTGCCCTGGTCGTTTATCCGCTCGAATCACGAGCCCGTCGCCTGACCGCGATATTCGCTTGGCGTGACGCCGGCGTGTTTTTTGAAGATGCGGTTAAAGTAGCGCTGCTGATAGCCGACCGCCTCGGCCACAAGATTGATCTGCATCTCCGACTCGCGCAGCAGCTCCTTGGCCTTGGCGATACGCAGCTCGGTGAGATAGTCGATGAAGTTGACGCCGGTCACGGACTTGAACAGCTTGCTGAGCGTGTAGGAATTGACGCCGACGCGGTCGGCGCACGACTCTAGCGACACCGGCGTCATGTAGTGCTCCTGCAGATGCGCCACGGTCTGCTCGACCACCTCGCGCAGCTGACGGCTCGCCCGCGCCTCGCGCTCGGCGATGAACGGCAGGGCGACCCGTTCCTTGAGCCAGTCGACCATCTTCTCGGGATCGCGCATCTGCGATAGCTCCTCGAACAGATTGGCCCCGGCGAACAGCTGATACGGCACGATCCCCGCCTGCAGCATCATGTGCTGGAGCGAGCCGAGCAGCTGCAGCAGGCTTTGCTGGATCTGCACCTCCGACATCCGGTACGCTACCAGCTCTTCATAGAAGCGATCCACCAGCGCCCGCACCGCGCTGCCCTGACCGCTGCGCATCGTCTGGACGAGCTCGAGCTCCAACGCAAACGGGTAGCGGGCAGCCTGCGCCTCGGTCGACTCGTCGAGGTCGCCGAGCCGGATCGTCTGGTTCTGATTGACGAACGGCCGCGAGCCCGACGCCCGCTCGACCTCCATAAACGTCGCGGAGATCAGGCGCAGCTGCTCGATCGGGCGGCTGATCGTCAGCGTCACCTGCAGCTGCAGGATCCGGTTGATCGTCTCGGTCACCCGGCTGCCCAGCGCCTCGAGCGCTTCGCTCGTCTGGCTGCCGCGCTCGCTGACGATCATGACGCATAGCGACAGATCGTGGAAGTTCATCACGTCGCAGCGCGCGAACGCCGCCTCGGTCAGCTCCTCGACGATGTTGGCCGCCGCGAAGGTGACGAGGCTCTCGTCGCCGCGCGGGAAGCGCTCGGTCATCCGGCTGTAGCCCGTCAGGCGGACATGCAGCAGCTGGAACTGATGCCCCTCCGTCTCCCAGCCGTAGCGCTGCAGCCGCGTGCGCAGATCCTGCTCGCTGTAGGCGTACAGATGACCCTGCAGCAGCTGCTGCAGGAAGCCCGAGCGCAGATGCGGCAGCTGGTCGTCGAGCTTCTCCTGCAGGTGCAGGCTGCGATGCTCGGCGCTCTGCCAGCGTCCCTCGATATACTGGAACTCGTCGACCTCGCGCAGCGGAGCTTCGGCCCCGCCGAGCCGCCGCATGAGGCGGGCGATCGGCGAGTACATCCGCAGCGAAGCCAGCCACGAGAGCAAGAGCGCGACGATCAGTCCGGCGCTGCTGACGATGAGGATCGTGTTGGACAGCATGACGACTGGCCCGGTAATCGCTGTCACCGGCGCGGCGGACACATAGGTCCAGCCCTTGTCCACCCGCAGGAAGCTGCCGTAGGAGACCGAGTACGTCTTGCCCTCCCGCTCCCACAGGAACGTGTCCTTGCCTGCCGTCTCGACCCGACGCGTCACCTCCTCGCGCAGCTCGCTGTAGAGCGCCTGCGAGGAGGCGCGGTTGTCCGAGACGATGACATGGTCCGTCCCCTCCATGAGGAATGTCGCGCCTTCATTGTAGGGGGTCATCGTCTTCAGCAGATTGACCATCTTCTCCTGATTGACCGTGATCGTCAGGACGCCAAAAGGGCGCGTGCTCTCGCCGGGGATGTGATGGACGAGCCGGATCGGCTCGCGGCGATCCAGTCCGTCGGCAGTCCGCTGCTGTCCGCTCTTGCTCCAGTACATCTTGCGCGAGTCTGCCAACTGCTCCTCATAGGGGCGAGCTTGCGCCTCGCTCCGCAGCATATGGAAGCCCGTATTAAACAGCACCGGCGCGTCGCCCTCCTGGAGCGGCCGGATATACAGCTCGACATCCTGGATGAGCGGGTGCGAGCCTTGCAGGATGACCAGCGACTTGCTGATATCCCAGGTCTCCTGGAAGTGATAGACGAAGTCGAGCTCCTGCAGCGGATAGCCGAAGCGAGGGCTGAACGCCCAGTGCGACAGATCCATCTCCAGATAGCCGAGCTGATCGTCGATATTGTCCACCCGCTCGTCGATCTGCCGCTGATGCATCGCATTCAGATCCCGTTCGATGCCCGCCACCGAGAACCAATAGATGAAGGCCCCGGTCACGAACCCCGGGATGCTCGCGGTGAGCAGGATCAGGATCAAGCTTTTGCGGTAGAATGCGCCTCGCTTGGCATGCCGCCAGCCGGCGAATCGCTCGACCTGTTTTTGTAAGCGCTTAAACATTGACGTAACGCCCCTTTCCAGGAGTTCCCTCCTTATACACTCTCTCATTATAGCTAAGCACCGATTCCTTTCTCCATTCTTGCTGTCTCTATTCTCGCCTTAGCCGCACCGGGCGTTCAATGGGACTTTTTTGCACGGCTGCTGAACGCCCGAACGGCGCCTGTTCGCGGGTTTCGCGGACAAGCGCCGTTCGGCAGACAGGGCTTATTTTGCATGAGTGGCTGTTTTTTGCTACGCTCTGTGATAGCTGGAGATTATCGGTCCATTGTGATAAACAATGCAATTCGTCTGGAGGTGATGTTGTGAACGTTCTTATTGTATTCCTGCTGCTCGTCATCATCGTATTGCTGCTCCATATCAACAGCAAATTTCCGTCCAGAGATTATTTGAAGGAAGCGATGGAAAGAAGACGGGAGTCAGACTTATAAACTGTAGAAGGCATAGAAGGAAGGCCTCCCCTGGCAGCAACCTTAGCTCGCGCTAAGCGTCAAAAAGCCCGTCCCCTAAGCAAGGGAACGGGCTTCGTTTATTTTGGCATTATTCGTAATGAGGCTCCCCTGTCGAGAGCAGCAACAGCGCACTGAGCAGCACCCAAAGCACCGGGCCGATATGGATGAGACGACCGAAGATCGTCGCCGCCGGGCCAGCCACCGCCCGCATGAGCGAGGCGATCGTCAAGGCCGGCATCGGCAGCCACAGCAACAGCCACAACGAGAGTTCATAGTCCCTGAAGGAGGAAAGGCTCACGATGAGCCAGATGAGCAATAGCGTTCCGTTCAGCGACTGCAGCATCAGCTGCGGCACCGACAGTTTGCGAAGACTCATTGTCATTAGAGCGTTTCCAGCGGCTTGGCGTTGCCGTACACCGGCGTGGCCGTCTCGAGCGGCGCAGCCCAGTCTACCGCATTGGCGATGACGCGCTGCACATCCGCATGGTGATACGTCGGGAACGTCTCATGACCCGGGCGGAAGTAGAAGATCCGGCCTTTGCCGCGCGTCCAGCAGCAGCCGCTGCGGAATACCTCACCGCCCTGGAACCAGCTCGTGAAGATCAGCTCGTCCGGCGCCGGGATGTCGAAGTGCTCGCCGTACATCTCCTCCTGCGGCAGCTCGATATACTCGCCGATGCCCTGGACGATCGGATGGCCCGGCTTGACGACCCACAGCCGTTCCTTCTCGCCGACATCGCGCCACTTCAGGTCGCATGTCGTGCCCATCAGCTTTTTGAAGATTTTGGAGAAATGCCCGGAGTGCAGTACGATCAATCCCATGCCCTGCAGTACGCGCGCATAGACGCGCTCGACGATCTCGTCCTGCACCTCGCCGTGCGCCATATGTCCCCACCACAGCAGCACGTCGGTCTCGCGCAGCCGCTCCTCGGTCAGTCCGTGCTGTTCTTCGTCGAGCGTCGCGTAAGCGACCGTATGATGCGCCGGCAAGGCGGCTCCGATCACCTTGTGGATGCCCTCGGGATAGACTTCCTGTACTGCCCGGTTGCTCTGCTCATGCCGATATTCGTTCCAGATCGTTACTCTTACTGGCTGATTCACTCGTATCATCCTCCGTAGGTAGACTGCTGCGTCAGTCGTTGAGATAGCCTGCGACGCCCCGGTCCATCAGGTAGGACATCTCGGCCTCCAGGATCGTATCCACGGCCAGCTCGCTCAGCTTGACGTCGCGCTGTTGCACAATATAATCGACCAGGTCGTCGATATCGATATCCACATCGCCGCGCGACTTGGTCGCCGCCTGCTCGATATAAGTCTGCTCATGCCGCAAGACCAGCCGGATATCCTCCGTCTTCTCGCCCGTATGCTCGACCAGATAGTCCAGCAGTTCCTGTTCATTAATCGCTTGGCCACTCTCGGGCCGCTTGCTCGTCATCGGTTATACCTCCATCGATATGTAGCCTGACCGCCCTATTGTACACCCTAAACTATCGACCTTCAAGGGGTTCTGCGCGTACAACGCCTGCGCGATCAGGGCAGTGTAACGGTCACGTTATCGAATTGCGTGACGGAGGCGGCCACGGTGACGCCGATTTTGCCCGACGTTCTGGACGTATCGTTCACGTTGCTGAACAAGGTCGTTGTCGTCCCGCCTTTGGCGGCCGTGACCGAAATGTTGCCGCCGCTCGCATAAGCGATGGCGATCGTCGTGTAAGCGCCGGTGTCCATAATGCTCGTATGGGCCGAAGAGGTCGCAATCGTGCTTTCCGTGCCGCCGATCACCTTCTTCAGATAAATATTCGGCGACGAACCGCCGCCCAGATCGAGCGCGTAATAGTTGGCGCTGTCCGCGGCATTGAAGAGGATTTTCGTACGGTTGCCGTCGGAGCCGGCGATCGTCTTCACGTCGATCTCGTACGTGTAGGTGCCGCTGAACGTCGCCCCGTCGTAGGTCGAGAACGGATGAATCGACCAGCTGTCGGTATGCAGATGCCCGCCGCTGACCGAAATGCCCGCAGGCAGCGTCCAATTTTGCGCCAGATCGTCGTTGAAATCCTCCGTGTAGCCTGGCGTCGGCGTCGGGTCGCCGGTCGGCGGGGCCGGAACGGTCAAGATATTGACGCCGCTTCTGGCGCTGTACGCCGAGAAATACTGGTAATCGTTCGTGACGTACCGAAAGCGGCCGATGCCCAGATCGCCGTTCGTCTGCAGATTGTCGTACGGAGCGGAGGTGCTGTACCAGATGTCCGTGCTGGCATGGGCGAGAAAATTGGCGCTCGCCCTGTCGTCCACACCGGCGGGATTGTCTTTGACCAGCTTCGCTTGGTAGCTCGTATAAATCGCCTTGACGTCGGCGGGGTCGGTTACCTGCGTGCGGAGGTCGGGCCAGAAGTGATACAGCTTGCCGTTCCCGGGAACGACGGACAGGCTCCCGTCGGCTTCGATGCGGGGCGCCGGCGTTTGCGTCGTGCTGTCCAGCGTCTCCGTGAAATAGGCGCCGTCCGGAGCGGTTTGAAACACCAACTCATGCCACTGGTTATCGTCGTAGCTGAGATAGTAGCTTTGCAAGTCTTTGACGGCGACGCGGGTGTTGACCGAAGAACTGCCCTCGGCGGCTTCATAGACGGCTCCCCAAGGGACCACGGCGTCCCAGGTGTGCGGATTCGGGCTGATCGGCGTATAGGTCGTGGTGGGGAACGCCAAATCCTTGTAGGTCGGTCCCTGCGCCCAATCCCATTCGGGCGGCAGTCCGTGCGCGTAGCTTTCGTGAGGCTCGTGCATCTCGTCATAAAGATTCTGGTTGGTGACCGCATAGGCGTGCAAATTGAACAGCAGCAGGCCCGGCACCGCAAGCGCCGAAATGAAAAAGGTCCGTTTCCCTTGAGTCCTTGCATTCCTTGACACAGTATTCCCTCCCGCAGGTTTTTTTCGGCTCACATTGTCTTTCCCCATAGCTTATGTCAAGACCGTGAACGGAATAACGGGAATCGTTCAAGCAAAAAAGACTTCGTCGTCCTTCTGGGACGTGGAAAGAGCTTTGTCGCAGAATTCTAAGCTGATATAGTGTGAAACTTATAGTTTCTTGCGAATTTTAAAAAAACCTTCATCTCGGCATCAAATGCCGGGCTGAAGGTTTTTCGGTGTCCATCGGGATTTAGAACGTTGCAGCCAGCTCGCGTGCTTTGTTCAAGCCTTCGCCAACGATCGCTTGCGCCTGATCCTGCAGTTGGTTGTGGCCTTCGACGACCAGCACCTCTGGGTCGTTGATGCCGATGAAGGCGAGAATCGTCTTCACATAGTTCAGGGACATCTCCATCGAAGCCATCGGCTGCTCGCTGTAGACGCCGCCGCGCGCTTGCAGCAGGACGACTTTTTTGTCCTTGACCAGACCGACTGGTCCTTCAGCCGTATATTGGAACGTCTTGCCTGCTTGGCACAGGTAGAACAGGTACGTCAGCAGCTGCGCAGGAATCGTGAAGTTCCACAGCGGGAACGCCAGGACGATCTTGTCCGCGCCCAGGAATTGATCGAGATACGTATTGGACAGGTCGGCAGCTTTTTGCTCCTCAGGCGTTGTCTCGATGCCTTTGCCCAGCTTGAACAGTCCGGTCATCATATCATTATCATAGTATGGCAGATCTGCTTCGAACAGATTCAGCTCGGTTACGATATCGTCGGGATGGTTCGCTTTGTAGGTATTCAGGAATTGCTCGTACAGCTGAACGGTGACCGATTGGTCGGACGGACGGTTGTTTGCTTTAATGAAAAGAACTTGTGCCATGTAAAGGTTTCTCCTCCTGATAATCGAATCTTTTTATCTGTTAATTACTTTTTTATAGTAACAAAAGTGAATTGAATTGTCTACTCTTTTCTTCAAGAGATCGATTTACAAATTCCCCCACTGTTCGCCAGTCTGTTCTTCCTCGTCCCGGACAATTGTGATACCATAGACACATCCCGAACGGACAGGGACCGCCTGCTTACAGGCTGTCCGCACACGTTTGGCCATTTCTATTGCGATGGAGCGGTGCGAGCCATGGATTCGGCAATTCAAAACTACATTGTCATCGTTTCGATATCCGGCGTGCTTCATTTGCTGCTGGTCATTTACGCGCTCTCCGTCAAAACGCAATTTACCGGTATCCGCACCTTCGTCTGGATGTGCTTCTTCAGCAGCATCTATGCCTTCGGCTTCGCGTTCGAGCTCGCCAGCGAATCGCTCGCCGAGGCCAAGCTGTGGATCGCCGTCGAATACCTGGGCATGCCTTATATCGCCCCGTGCTCACTCATGCTAGCCTTCCACTATGTCAATCTCGAGCGCCATCTCACCCGGCGGGTGCAGACCGCTCTCTTCGCCATACCTGTCATCACCAGCGTGATGGTCGCGACCAACGATCTGCACGGCTTGTTCTATCAAGCCATCTTCCCGCGTACGGATACGGAGACGCTGATGATCGAAGTCGTCATCGGCCGATGGTACATCGTGCACGGCAGCTTCACCTTCGCTTGCCTGCTCGCTGGCGGCGTCGTCCTGATCCGGCACTGGCGGCGCACGTATCGGCTGCAGATGGCGACAGTGCTAGCCTCCCTCTATATCCCGATGCTGGGCGCGCTCGTCTATCTGCTCGGCCTGACACCCAAGGGAATGGACCCCGTGCCGATCATTATGAGTGTCACCTCGACGCTGTATATCTTTGCGATCCTCTCCACCGGCATGCTGCGGGTGTCGCCGATTGCCCGCGAGCGGGTATTCGAGAATATGCGCGACGCCGTGCTCGTGCTCGACCGGGATGGCCGGATCGGCGACTTCAACCGCTCGGCCGCTCGTCTGCTGCCGGGACTGGGAGATGGGGCGATCGGCAAGCCCGTCTCGATCCTGGTCGTGCCCGACATCGAGCAGTCGATCCCGGACGCGGACGATCCCGCGGCTCTGGAGCCGCAGGAGCACAAGCTGCAGCGCATCGTGCAGGGACAGACCCGTCATTATCAGGTGCGGGTATCGCCGCTCTTGAACCGACATCGCCAATTGATCGGTCGGACGATTATCTTCATCGACGTCACCGAGCAGACATCGCTGCACGATAAGCTGCAGCGGATGGCGACCATCGACGGCTTGACCGAGCTGTATAACCGCTCGCACTTCGTGGAGCTGGCCTCCCGCAGACTCGCCGATGCGATAGCAACGGATGCGCCTTACACGGTCATCCTGCTCGACATCGATCGCTTCAAGCAGATCAATGACGGCCATGGTCATGATGTCGGCGATGCGGCGCTGCGCCATGTCGCCGCTGTGTGCCGAGGCTTGCTGCGAAGCGGCGACCTGTTCGCTCGATACGGCGGCGAAGAGTTCGTGCTGGCCGTCGCGGACATCCCGCCCGAGGGCGCTGCCCTGCTGGCCGAGCGGCTGCGGGCCGCGATCGAGACGACGCCGCTGCCTCTCGCAGACGGCTCGTTGCCGATGACCGCCAGCTTTGGCATCTGCTCTCGCACGAGCGAGCAAGAGCTCCCTCAGTTGATCGCCCAAGCGGATCAGGCGCTCTACGCGGCCAAACGGAGCGGACGCAACCGCGTCTCCATTTTTGACAAGTCTCTCAGCGCAGATGCGCTGGACATTGGATAGCCGACTATTTTGCTCACCTCTGCTGCGGCGCCAGCATATGTTGCTCTCTGAGACTATCTATTAGATCCTATGGAGGTGAGAGTGTGCCGCTGCCTGCGATTGATGTGCTGATCCCCGCAATAGAAAAAGATCTGGGCACGCTGCCGCGCGTGATCGACAGCGTGCGGACAATGGTCCGGCACCCGATCGGGCGCATCCTCATCGTCGCCCCGGACACCCCGCGCATGCGCAAGCTATGCGCCGACCGGCGCTGCTCCTTCATCAACGAACGGAGCGTGCTGCCGATCACCAAGAGCGATATCCGCTACCGGTCGGCCCGCTGGGAGCGCTCCGGCTGGCTATACCAGCAGCTCCTCAAGCTTGGGGGCGCCAAGCTGGTGTCCGCCTCTCACTACCTCGTCATCGATGCGGATACGATCCTCATCCGACCGCACCGTTTCCTGACGCCGAAGGGCAAGACGATCTTCTACACGCGCAACTGGAGCCAGCCCGAATACTTCGCTACCTACCGCAAGCTGCTCGGCCGCGAGCCGGCGCGCACCTCGTTCGTCACCCATTATATGCTGTTCGAGACTGCCAAGGTCCGTCGGCTCAAGCAGACGATCGAGGCCCGTCACGGCAAGAGCTGGTATCGGGCGATCCTTGGCAGCATGAATCTCAACAAGCAGTTCGCCTTCTCCGAGTTCGAGACCTATGCCAACTACCACCTCTCCAGCAGTCCCGGACGACAGATACTGAAGCCCGCGCGCAATCGCAGCCTCTCCCTTCGCCCCTCCGAGCTCTCGCCTGCACGCTTGCGCCAGCTCGCCGCCCGCTACCGCTCCCTCTCCTTCCATCAACGCAAAGTCTACGCCCGCTAAGCGCTTCATGTAACCTTTGCCGCCTTCAGACGTATGTAAGGTATACGCATCGATCGATCGGATCGAACTGAAGGAGGCTACGAGCATAATGATTATTGCATTGTCAGTTGCTATCGTCGCGCTGCTCGGCATTATCGTCATTTATAATACGCTTGTCTCGGCCCGCAACAAGGTGCGGGAGGCGTTCGCCGCGATCGACGTCTTCCTGGAGCAACGCTTCGACGCGCTCAGCAAAGCCGCCGAAGCGGTATCCGCCTATACGGATCACGAGCGGGAGACGCTCATGGCCGTCACCTCGCTGCGCAACCAAGCGATCGTCGCCCGCTCCGACGAGGACAAGATCCAGATCTATCGGGAGATGGAGCAACTCGCTGGCGGACTGCGGCTGCAAGCCGAGGCGTACCCGCAGCTGCAAGCAAGCGCCAACTACGTCCATCTGCAGAAGACGATCAACGATCTGGAGGAGAAGCTGTCGGCGAGCCGACGCACCTTCAACGCTCGCGTCACCCGGTACAACACGCTGATCGAGATGTTCCCGCTCAATCTGCTGGCAGGGATGATGAATTTCCGTCGCAAGGAGCTGCTGGAGGTCGCCGCGGCCAAAAAGCAAGACGTCGATCTGCGTTCCATCCTGCGGGGTTAACCGATGTTCCCGGCCAAGATAGACGTCGTCGCGGCGCTTCACAGCCGCCTGCCGGAGCTGGAGCGAGAGCGCCTCGCCTACCTCCTCACCTTCCGCAACGGCATCCTGACGATCCTCGCGGCGATCGTCGGTACGGCAGCCAGCCTGCTGACGGGAATGCCCGAGGTAGTCGCCGTGACCGGCGTAGTCGCAGCCGTCGCGGCCATCGTCATGGTCGTACGCATGCGCCGTCACTATGCCGCCTATCGCGAGCACTTCAAGCAGTTGATCGTCAGAGGCGCCGTGCGAGAGCTGGTCGAGCTGTGCCGCTTGCCGGAGGAGACGCCGGCATACAGGTATACATGGACCTATCACCCGGACGCCCGGATCAGCGATGCCCACATCGACAACTGTCTGCTCTTCAACGAGCGGATCGATGAGGTGTCCGGCGAAGACCTGATCCAGGGCAGGCTTGGCCTCACCGACTTCGAGCTCTCCGAGCTGGAGCTGGTGCGGATCGAGCACAGCAACAGAAGCAAGGGGCCGACGAGTACCCGGCATGTCACGGTATTCGAGGGCGTATTGTTCGTCGCCGACTTCCACAAGTCCTTCCAGGGCATCACGTTGCTGCTCGCCAACGGCTGGATGGGCACGAGCGGCTTCTTCAACAAGCTGAGCAACAATCTCACCAATCTATTCGCCAAGACGAAGATGGTCAATATCGATCTGGAGCACCCCGAGTTCAATCGCCACTTCGACACGAACACCTCGGATGAGGTCGAGGCGCGTTATCTGCTCTCGCCGAACTTCATCGAGCGCGTGCTCGCGTTCAAGTCCTGGCACGACGAGAAGGTCGAGTTTGCCTTCGTCGGTTCGCGGATGTACGTCGCCATCTCTACTCGCGCCAGCTTCTTCGAGCCGTCCGTCCGACGAACGACCCAGCAGCAGCTGGAGCAGATCTATGAGGAGCTGCTGTTTTTCTTCTCGCTGATCGAGCATTTCGACCTCAACACGCGCATCTGGAGCAAGTCCTGATGCGCTCCCCCTCTGACGATTCGACATTCCTCCGTTCTACATTAAAAAAACTTCATAAAACTCTCCCTTTCTCTCGCAAAATCCGCTAGAATAGAGACATATTCGTGTTTTCCTTTATCTTCCGTTGTCGGTTGCGGCGCTTTGCTGTTTTGCCCCGCCGCAACATTTGGCGATTATTGGCGTCTAATCTGTTAACTGCATGTACATAGGAGCAAGACTAAAAGCAAGAAGGAACGGAGGATTATGTAGGTATGCGTGTAGCATGGAAACACATCGGTCTGCTCGCGATGCTGGCCTGCGTCTTGGCGCTCTTCCCCACGATCGTACAAGCCGCATCCGAGCCATCGATCGTCGTGGACGGCAAGAAGCTCGAGCTGTCCGGAGGCGCTAGCGTCGAGATCAAGGACGGCAATGTCATCATCCCGATCCGCGTCGTCACGGAGAACCTCGGCTTCCGGGTCAACTGGGACGGAGCCACCCGCGGCATCGACATCACGGACGGGAGTCGGCTGATCCGGCTGACCATCGACAGCAAGACCGCCTATGTCGACGGCGAGGAAAAGCAGCTGCTGGCAGCGCCAGCGCTCAAGAAAGGCGTCACCAGCGTGCCGCTCCGCTTCGTCAGCGAACAGATGGGCATGAACGTGCAATGGCACGCTGCGACGAAGACTGCCATAGTCAATCGCCCGGCTCCGCCAGTCGTCGAGACGCCTAGTATCACGGTGGACGAGATCCGGGTGGACGGTCGGCAGCTGACGATCGCCGTCGGCGGCAAGGTGGAGCCGAAGGTATTCACGATGAGCGGTCCGGACCGGATCGTCATCGATCTGCCAGGGACAAGCCTGTCGCGCACGCTCGAGGAGCGAGCCGGCCAGAAGGGCGTCGTCACCACCGCCAGTGCGCCCGAGATCGCCAATGTGCGCTACGCTCTGTTCAGCAGCAACCCGTCGACGGTACGCATCGTCATGGACCTCAGCAGCGCCACGCCGTATCAGGTGTCGCGCGGCGCAGGCAATGAAGTCATCGTCGAGCTGCTCGGCGGCACGACGCCTGATCCGGCTACTGGGGGCGAGACCGCTCCGGGCATCCCGGGTACAGACGGGACTTTGCCAGGTACGGATGGGACTATCCCGGGCACGGATGGCAGCACCGTCACGCCGGGCAACGGATCAGAGACGCCGCCTGTGATCGATCCCGAGTTTCCGCCGGTCTCGTCCGGCAAGAAGCTGATCGTCCTCGATGCCGGACACGGCGGCAAGGACCCGGGTACGATCGGATACTCCAAAACCCAGGAGAAGGGCTTCAACCTGTCCGTCGTCCTCAAGGTCCAGGCGCTGCTGCAGAACGATCCGAACATGGAGGTCGTCCTGACGCGCGATAACGATACGTTCATCGAGCTGGGCGAGCGCGGCCCGATCGCCAATCGGCTGGGTGCCGACGCCTTCATCTCTGTACACGCCAACTCGGTGGAAAACTCGCCGTCCGCGAGCGGAACCGAATCGTACTATTATGAAGAAGCGAGCAAAGCATTCACACAAGTGATGCACAAGCATCTGCTCAAGGCGACAGGCTTCAAGGATCGCGGCGTCAAAAAAGCCAGCTTCAAGGTGCTGCGGGATACGCAGATGATCTCGGTCCTGCTGGAGTCAGGCTTTATCTCCAATCCGACCGAGGAAGCCGCGCTGTTCACCGAGGAGATGCAGCAGAAGATCGCGCAAGCTATCGTGGATGCGCTGTACGAATATTTTGGCTTCTCCCAGCCCTGATCTTGCATTGCCAGGGCGCATGATGGAAGCTGCGGACAAGCCTCGCCTCTCTACGGAGACGCGAGGCTTGTTTTTGTTGTATACTAGGCAGAACTTACAAAGGGCGGAGGGGAAACGATGGCAGACTACGACAGGATCAGCGAAGCGCTCGCGCTTCGGATCGTCGAAGCGGCCAAGGAGGTGATCCGGCATGAGGTCAACTTCATCCGCACTGACGGCATCATCGTCGCCAGCACGACGCCCGAGCGGATCGGCACGCGCCATGCGGCGGCGCTCGAGGCGCTCGCCCTGGGCGAGATCGTAGAGGTCGATGCGACGACGCTCTACGAGGGCTCGCGGCCGGGGATCAACTGTCCGGTCATCGTCGACGGCGAGCCGCTCGGCGTCATCGGCATCGCCGGCGATGCCCGGGAGTGCCGACCGCTCGCCAACCTGCTGACCAAGATCGCCGAGCTGCTGATCCGGGAGCAGCGCCTCTCGGAGACGCGCCAGAGCGCGGACGACGAGCGGCATGCAGCGGTGCGGCGTCTGCTATTCGGCGAGGGGCGCGACGCGGCGTCGCTGTCCGAGCTGCTGGAGCGGTACGGGCTGCCCATGCAGGGGCAGGCGTGCGTGTTGGTGGTGGCGCTGCGGAGCGAGGTGGAGACCCGGGGCGTGGTGGGGGATGGTGAAGCAAGGAGTGAACGGGCGCAGATGCGAGAATCGACGGTGCGCAGCGCAGCACCATGGATGGACGGGCTGTTGGCGGCGGCCAAGACGCCGCTCTACGCCTACCTGTTCCCGGATCGCTATGCCATCCTTCTGCCCGAGGACGGTTATGAGGGGATGCTACGGCACCTCCGAGAGTTGGCGGCAGGATATGGACTGCAAGCCGGTATCGGTAGCCTGCAGCCGTGGGGCGAGCTCTCGCTCTCCTACCGTCATGCGCAGCTGGCTCTGCAGCAAGCTCGCAACGACGAGAGTGCCGTCTGCGAATTCCGCAAGCTCGGCCTGGACCTGCTGCTCTCGCAGCTGCCGCAGGCGCAGCGCCGCGACTACGCGGAGCAACGACTCGGCGCGTTGAATGCGGAGGAGCGCGATACGCTCCGCGTCTACCAGGCGCATGGGCTATCGCTCAAAGCTGCGGCAGAAGCGCTGTTCCTGCACAAAAACACGCTGCAATATCGCCTAGACAAAATCTCCCGCAAGACCGGTCTCGACCCCCGCCGCTACGTCGACTCCGTTGAGCTGTACATCGCGTTGCTGCTTGATGGCACTCGGTCCGACTGATTAAGCTCGTCCATCGCAGATGGATGGGCCTTTTTCATGTCAGCAGGGGGAGAAGCCGCGTGCTGGGAGCTGCGCGCAGACGTAGTCGTCCGACCACCGTCATGCCGCAGATCGCCCGGAGTGCGCCGGGATCAAAAGGGAACGCCCATACAGACGTGAACGCTGCAACGGTTACTTGCAAGACACCTGCCGCCCTTACATCGACTATTGGTCTGCGGACCAGAGCAGACGCGCCATCTTTGGCATGCCGACCAATCCGCTGACGCTCGAACTTCGTTTATAATAAAACTACTGGCGTCTACTACGTCAATATCGGACATTAGGAGGTCATCTGGATGAAGGTTGTCATCGCCATCGATTCCTTCAAGGGGAGTCTCTCCTCATCGGAGAGCGGCGAAGCGGTCGCCGCAGGCATTCGCGCCGTCTACCCGGACGCGCACACTGTCGTGCTGCCGCTGGCTGACGGCGGCGAAGGAACGGTCGAAGCGCTCACCCAAGGCAGCGGCGGCCGATTGCGCACCGTATCGGTGACCGGCCCGCTCGGTCACCCGGTCGAGGCGGTCTACGGCAT
Organism: Paenibacillus sp. 598K; assembly: GCF_003851045.1. GTDB lineage: Bacteria > Bacillota > Bacilli > Paenibacillales > Paenibacillaceae > Paenibacillus_D. The sequence goes on from NZ_BFBX01000115.1 coordinate 53,038, forward strand.
CGCCGGCGACGGTCGGACCGCTATCATCGAGGTCGCCGCTGCATGCGGTCTGCCGCTCGTGCCAAGAGATCGACGCGACCCGTCGCGCACGACGACGCGCGGCGTCGGCGAGCTGATCGCAGACGCGATCCGCGAGGGCTGCCGCGACTTCGTCATCGGACTGGGCGGCAGCGCCACCAGCGATGCCGGCATCGGCATGCTGCAAGCGCTCGGCTACCGCTTCCTGGATGCAAACGGGGGCTCGGTCGGCGAAGGCGGCAGCGCGTTAGAGGGAATCGTCCGCATCGAGCGCTCCGACGGGCTGCCTGAGCTGGCGAGCTGTACCTTCCGCGTCGCTTGCGATGTCGACAACCCGCTCTATGGCCCGGAGGGAGCGGCCCACGTCTTCGCGCCGCAGAAGGGAGCCTCTGCAGCGATGGTCGAGCGGCTCGACCGGGGCTTGCGCCGCTTCGCCGAGGCGGCAGAGCAGGCGCTAGAC
>NZ_BFBX01000115.1:53612-54108 GCF_003851045.1 Paenibacillus sp. 598K
GATATCGCGGTCATCCCCGGAGCGGGCGCTGCCGGCGGCCTCGGCGCGGCGCTGGTCGGCTTCCTCGGCGGCTCGCTCGTCTCCGGCGCCGAGCTGGTGCTGGAGCGCCTGGGCATCGAGGCTCATCTGAGCGATGCCCGGCTCGTCATCACCGGCGAGGGTCGGCTCGACGGCCAGACCTCGCGCGGCAAAGCGCCGGTCGGCGTCGCGCGTATGGCGCAGCAGCATGGCGTGCCGGTGATCGCGCTGGCCGGCGGCATCAGCGCCGAAGCGCCGGCGCTGCACGAGCAAGGCGTCAGCGCCTACTTCCCGATCCTGAGTCGGCCAATGTCGCTCGAGGCCGCGATGGACCCGGCGACGACGGCAGCCCATCTGCGCGGCACTGCGGAGCAGCTGTTCCGGTTGCTGCGGGCGACGGACGCAGCCACGTCGCGCGCGTAGCCGGAGCAACACCGGGTCAGGCGCTCCGGCTGGTTGCTAACTCTACTTTCTAGAG
>NZ_BFBX01000116.1:0-66559 GCF_003851045.1 Paenibacillus sp. 598K
ACGAGATAGGAGTCCGTCTCGTGGGCTCGGAGATGTGTATAAGAGACAGTTATAATATAGTACTAATTATATTCCTTTTCGAGCGATTTGACAAATGAACATTTTTTGGATCTTGCCGATGAGTATCATTGTTAATGACCGTTTCAAAAAAAATCCGGTGAAGGCCGTTAACGGACCCTCACCGGATTCAATTTAAATCAGACTAACGCGGTTTTTAAAGAAATGATCATTAATTATATACGTCCAAGTAGCTGAAGGCACGCGCATTCCTTCGATATCCAAGTTCATCATGCCTTCAGGCAGATCCGTGTTTAGGAAAACGTTGACGACATCGCTCTCTATTTTATCGCCGATTTGCTCAAAAGCCTCAATAACCTGGCGATTAAACACATCCAATGGATTTTTATTGCTTATGCTTTCCAGATGAATACTTTCCCTAACAAAAGAAACATAGTCGAGATAATCTGCCCAGTTGTGGTCGAGCTGAACCAGGTATACATATTTTTCTTTTTCGTTTACTGTATCCATTCCGAATTCCTTGCATAGCTTCTGATATATATCAGGTTCTCTTTCTTTCAGTATGCCGGGAATGACTTGGTCCGTTAATACTTCATTCCGCTTGGCAAATAGCGCCTTGCGCTGTTGTTCAATGATATCGGAATATTTATTGAGCGTTTTCTTTATTTCGTAATTTTGCCCTTCAATGACAAGCTGGATATGTTGAATTATCTTTTGAATTCTGGTTCCTTCCAGGGGCCTGTCTTTCTGCCAGTTTTGATATTGCTCAGGAAGCACTTCCTGTAATCCAAAGGTGACCAATATATCATCCTCTAAACTGATAATGAATTTTGAAGCGCCTGGATCTCCCTGCCTCCCTGCTCTTCCTCTTAATTGATTATCCACCCGCATACTTTCATGTAAATGGGTACCTAGAACATATAATCCGCCTAAAGCCGCGACTTTGTAGTACTCCTCAGAGTTTCCTCCGCCTAGTAGAATATCTACCCCGCGTCCTGCCATATTCGTTGAGACTGTAACGGCTCCCATTTCACCGGCTTTGGCAATAATATCGGCTTCTTCCTGGTCATGCTGTGCATTCAGGACATGGCAATCAATCTCTATACGAGTCAACTGTTCGGCTAATTGATTCGACTCCTCTACACTTGCTGTTCCCACGAGAATGGGACGGCCTGTAAGATGAACAGATGAGATTTCGTTAAGGATCGCTTTCCATTTTGAACTCTTATCCGTATAAATAAGATGAGGATCGTCCATTCGTTGACATGTTTTATTGGGCGGAATTACAACTACCTCCAAGTTATACGTCTCTTTGAACTCATCCATTGAAGATTGGGCTGTGGCTGTCATCCCACATCTTTTGCGATACAAGCTCAGGAAATGCTGGAGAGTCATCGAACCCAAAATCTTACCTGAGGATTGAACCGCAAGCCCTTCTTTTGCTTCAACAGCTGCTTGCAAGCCATCCGGCCAATGTCTTTTATCGGCTAGCCGGCCTGTAAACTCATCGATGAGCTGTACTTTACCGTCACGAACAATATAGTGAACGTTTTTTTTGAGCAATGTTACCGCATGCAGCATGCAATTTAATTCCGTTAACCTATCATTGTTGTCTATATCATATAAATTTCCGCAACCAAGTATTTTTTCTGCTTTGTCTGCGCCTTGTTCTGTTAAGTATACATTTCGGTGGTTATCATCCGTATCAAAATCTTCACCGGGGGTGAGCTGTTTAACAATTTGAAGCATGTGACTGAAGTCCAGACTGGAGCTCCCCATATCCCCTGCTATAACAAGTGGTATTCTGGCTTCATCGATTAATATGGAATCTGCTTCATCCACTAATACAAAGTGAAAAGGGCGCTGCATCCGATGCTTCACCTCGTAAACCAGTGAATCCTTCAAGAAATCAAAGCACGCTTGTTTCGCAGTCACATAGGTAATATCAGCCGCATATGCCTCTCTTCGTTGTTCAAAGCCTTGCCCTTCATTGATACAGCCCACCGAGAGTCCCAGATAACGATAAATGGGGCTCATCCACTCCATATCTCGCCTGGCCAAATAATCGTTAAATGTAAAAATATGAGCGCCTTCGCCTGTTAATGCATTCAAATATGTGGGTAGAACTGCCGAAAGTGTCTTGCCCTCGCCGGTTTGCATCTCTACCACGTTGCCTTCATGCAGGGCCAGACCAGCCATTAATTGTGTATCATACAAGGTATATCCAATGGTTCTGTATGCCGCTTCATTCACGAGAGCAGCTGCATCTACAAGCAGATGATCAAGCGATACTCCCTGATGAACCTTCGTTTTCAGTTCCATTGAGGCGTCAAGGAGTTGAGCATGTGTCCGATTCCTTAACGAAATGGATTTTATTTGTCCCAGTTTTTCATGATAAGATTTCAGCTTCATCTTGTTCAATGTCATACTAAGCTTATTGTATATGCTGTTATTAGCAAGATTCATAATAACCTCCTTATTGAACCAAAGACGTTGAGTCCTTTAGATAAGGAGATCTGGTTCCTTAAAGATTTGAAGCTTGACTAATATTTGCTTACTCTCACAGCTCACTAATCCGAAACATTGCACAAAATGATTGGAAACTAACCGATGTATGACAACAACACTTCGTTGTACTTGTCTAATGTATACGTGTGTTTTATCTTCAAAAATAAAGATGCAAAGCGGGACCCGATCGTAGGCCGTAAATGCGATTAGAATCTTGACCAAGTAGGGATAAAGGTAAATATTCCACAAACTTTTTTCTCGATTCAACATAATACCTCCACAAAAAAATAAGCAAAGGTGCCCGGGCCTTAAGAAGAATGCGTTCATCGAGAGCCAAACAGTGGAGAGGAGCACCCTTTAGTTGAAGTTTACCACAACAAAAAGCGCCCGAGGGCGCTTTTTTCAATTGATAAGATTGGATCAATCCGGGCTCTAGGGCGTGTTTGCACACCCTAGTAAATCGTCCGCCCGCGCTCATCCGCGATCCCGGACTTGCGGAGGAAGTAGGTGTTGATCTGGTCCCGCCACTCGCAGGCATGCTTGGCTTGATGAGCCAACCGCTCGCGGATGCCGGCATGCAGCCCTGGCTCGATCCGTCCCTCCAGTGCATCCCACTGCGCCAGCAGACCGGCCGCACGCTCCGCGCCGTCGAAGTGGGTGTCGTAGATATGCTGGATGACGGTCTTGCCGGAATGCAGCACATGCGTATAGGGAACATGGTGGAAAAACAACAGCAGCTCATCCGGGCACTGCTCGACCGATTCGTAAATATCCGACCAAGGCTTGTGATACTGACCGCTATACCCGGTGCCGGTCGCCGTCGTGCGATCGACGCCGATGCCGTCGCGATCGGCGAAGTGATAGGTGCCCCACTTGTCATATTCGTAGCCGTCGACATTAGGGCCGTAATGGTGGTTCGGATTGACCATCCAGCCGACGCCAAGCGGCGCCGTATACGACTCGTAGATGTCCGGCGAGGCCATCAGCATGTCAGAGATGACCCGCTCCGTCTCGGCATCCGCGCCAAAGGTCATGCGGATCCAGTCCGAGGCGATCTGCTCTGCCGTCGTCTGCGGGTTCCAGGTCAGTCTGCCGTAGCCGTACAGATTGGCCTGGGCCAGGCCATGCCCCGTCCAGTTCGCATCGTTGCCGACATTGGTGACGGCGGCGATCCCGCCCAGCCGCTGGCCGAACAAGCGTCCGCTCGCCGACTCGGCGACGGTGGAGCCTTCGCCCCGAGCATGGGTGTCGAAGTCCAGGATCCGCTTCCACTGCGGCACCAGATAGAACAGATGGCGCTGCTGCCCCGTATACTCCTGGGCAATCTGCAGCTCCAGCAGATGCTGCGTCCGCTCCAGCCCGCCGAACAACGGCGATACCGGCTCCCTTACCTGGAAGTCCATCGGTCCGTTCTTGATCTGGAGCAGCACATTGTCCCGGAAGCGGCCGTCGAGCGGCATGAAATGATCATAGGCTGCGCGGGCCCGGTCGGTGCTGCGGTCGCGCCAGTCCTGCAGGCAGTTGTAGACAAAGCAGCGCCAGATCACCTGCCCGCCGTATGGAGCGATCGCATCGGCCAGCATGTTGGCGCCATCCGCATGGTCGCGACCATAGGTGAATGGACCCGGACGGAACTCGGAGTCCGCCTTGACGACGAAGCCGCCGAAGTCCGGGATATGACGATATACCGATTCGCATTGCTTGCTCCACCACGCCTGCACGCTCTCATCTAGCGGATCGGCGGTCGTCAGCTCGCCCAGCTCGACCGGAGCCGCATAGTTGACGCTGAGATAGAGCTGGATGCCATAGTCGCGGAACTGCGCCGCGATGTTCGCCACCTCGGGCAGGAAGCGCTCGCGGATCAGCTCCGTCTCGACCCGGTGCACATTGACATTATTGATCGTGGCCGCATTGATGCCGATCGAAGCGAGCAGCCTCGCATAATCCTTCAGCCGTCTGCTATCGACGCGGAACTCATGCTGGTCGAAGAACAAGCTGCGCCCCGCATATCCGCGCTCGACCGAGCCGTCCATATTGTCCCAATGGTTGATCATCCGCAGCTCGTTGCTCGGCTGCTCGACAAGCTCCAGCCCCTGCAGCTCGGCCCCGGTCTGCAGCAATCGCAGCAGATGAAAGGCGCCATAGAGGACGCCGCGCTCCCCTCCGCCGATGACGAGGATGACGCCATCCGCTTCGCGAAGCGAGTAGCCCTCCTCGCCAAGTGATGCGGGCAGTTCCTCTAGGCCACCCTCGATCATCGCAGCCTGCGTGCCGATGAGGATGCCACAAGGCGACTCGCCGACAGCGCTGCACTGGCCAAGCGCCGGCTCCTTGCCCAGCAATTGTCCTAATCCGAGGCGCAGCTCCTCGGCCGCCGACTCCATCAGCGGCGAGTCGCCTAGCATCGTCACGGCCGAGCCGTAGCGCGCGCAGCTGGTTCGGCTAGCCTTGTCTTCGATGAATCGGTAGTTCAGCCAGGCCAGATAGCCCGGTTTGTTATAGATCGTTGCGGTCATATGCGTCTCTTCCGCCTCTCGTCTGGTATAATATAATGGTTTGAACAATCTCTAGGAGGGATACGATGGACTTGTCCTGCTATGCAAGCTTGGACCCGGAGGTACTCCTGTTCGTTGATCGCCGCTGTTATCCCGACTGGGAGATTATCCGGCAACGGATCGGCTTCCACGACCTGACCTTCGTCGTCTCCGGAGCGGCCAACTACTATGTCGACCATACGCTGGTCACCGTCCGCGCAGGGGACCTGCTCTACATCCCTCCCGGTACGGTCCGCGAAGCCTCCACCTCCGCGGACAACCCGATGCACTCGTACGCCTTTAACTTCCACTTGCTCCCGGACGGCCTGCCCTCGCTGCCGCTGCCTACCGTGTCCAAGGGCTGTCAGACGCCGGAGATGCTGCGCTACCTCAAGGACTTCACCCAGGTCTGGATGACCAAGCAGCAGGGGTACGAGTTGCAAGCCAAAGGGTTGTTCCTGCTCATCCTGCACCGTCTGCTGCTGCAGGGCGCCCGACTCGGCCAAGCCGCACGCACCGATGAACGGATGGCGATGGCCCGTTCCTATATCAGCGACCATTACGCAGAGCCGCTGCGACTGGAGACAGTAGCCGAGCTGACTGGCCTGCATCCCGTCTACTTTAGCAAGCGCTTCAAGCAGGATACCGGCCTCACCTTCAAGCAGTTCGTCAACATGATCCGCATGAACCATGCCGAGATGATGCTGGCCGCCGGCGGGTTCCGCGTCTCCGAGGTCGCCGAGCGCTGCGGCTTCCAGGATATCAGCTACTTCAGCAACGTGTTCCGCACCCTCAAAGGCTATCCGCCCTCGGCGGCGCGACGAATCCCGCTCGACTAGCCGCTGCTTGAATGTCGCACGGGCCACCCCGGGCGCTGGCATGGAGCCGCCCTCCCCTGCACGCGGCACACACAGACTAGCCTCTGCCATCCGCCTGGCGGATCGCAAGCGGAGCGGGCCCAGCGATATAGCGCACAGGCACCTTAGGCGCCGCAGCCTGCAGCGCCTCCGCCAACAGTCGCATCCCCGGCTCCTCGCTGACGGCATGCCCTAGCAGGACGAGACCAAGCGGCCGACCTTGATAGGCGGCGTCGGCGATATAGTCGGGCAGCTCCCACTCCGGCCCCTCGCCCGCTATGATCGTGTCCACGCCGTACTCGGCGATCAGCGGCAGCGCCTGCGCCGCATTGCCGCGATAGCCCGCCAGCACGCCTAGCTTGCGGCAGCTCATTCCCGGCTCGCCGGCATATCGCACGAACGATGTGCCCAATCGCTGCGCCACCGCGCTCGCCAGCGTCTCCAGCGTCGTCTCCGGCACGGTGACGACCGCCGCCATCGGCGTGTAGGCCTCGATCTGCTGCTCCCAGCCGAGCGCTTGCACCAGCCCCTCCGTGATGCCATCCGGCTGACGCTGATGCCATTGATCGTGATTGCGCCAGATCGCCAGCCCGCGCTCCGCGATCCATTGACGTTTGGCATGATAGACGTCGTCCGTCTCCAGCCAGGCTGCTCCGGGATGATGACTATAGTAGGGTCCTTCATGAGCGATAATGAGGTTCGCTCCGGCGGCTTCGGCGGCCGCCAGCACCGACTGCGTGGCCGAGAATACGACAGCGACGCCCGTTACCTCCCGCCCCGGGTCGCCGCAGATCAAGCCATCCACGCCGTTCCCGCCCTTTTTGATTGACAACGCTTCCATCAATTGAATATAAGCTCCGATCGTTTGCTTCACAGTCTGCGCCCCTTTCGATGTCCGTCTATTCCGTCGGCGCTCTTCCATCTCGCCCACATTATATCCCGAGCGCGCCTCGCCCTCCAGAGAGAAAGGCAATATTATTTGTAAAAATTCAACCTCTTGCACACGCTCGCGCTCTAGACACCAACCCATAGGCCGTTGCATAGAGTACTACATACTGGTCTCAACATGAGGTCAACAAGAGGGGAAGGATAGCGCATGGCCGTGTCTTATATGGACTTCACGTCGCCTGACGTGCAGTTCACCTATGACCTGAATCAGAATGTCATCTTTCGCAAGGACCCCCGCAATTATATCGCCGAGCTTAGCATCCAGCAGCTCAACACGCTCGGCAATGTCTCCCTGCTCGATATTTTCCTGAGCAAGGACAATCTCGTCGAGCCGCATTACCATCAGAACGCCTCGGAGCTGGTCTACTGCATCGCCGGCGCTGCCGTCATCAACGTGCTCAACCCGTTTACGAAGCAACTGCTGCACTTCCCGATCAAGCCCGGCCAGGTCGCCAATGTGCCGCAAGGCTGGTGGCACTATGACGCGGCCACCGAGGACAATACGCATCTGCTCGCCATCTTCGACGCCCCGGTGCCCGATGTGATCCTCGGCTCGGACATCCTGCGCCTGACGCCGCCAGAGGTGCTGGCTCATTCGTATTGTCTCGATCGCGAGAAGATCGCGCAGGCGCTGGCGCCGCTCCAGCAGACTGTATTCATCGGCCCGCCCAAGGACTGTCATCACTCGCAGGTCCAAGGCACACCCGCCGCCAAGCCCACGATCAAGATCGGAGCTTCGCACAGCAGCCACATGTCGTCGGCACAGGGTGGTTACAGCCAGCCAGGCATGATGGCGCCGGGGATGCAGCACGGTCAACAAGCGGGCATGGTATCGCCATCGATGCAGCCCGGTCAGTATGCGGGAATGATGTCGGCACCAATGCAGTCAGGTCAGTACGGCGGCATGGTTGCGCCTGCGATGCAGCCCGGTCAGCAAGCCGGCATGATCCCGCCTGGCCATCAGCCAGGCATGACGCAGCCGGTTAGCAGTTATGGGTATGCCGACACGCGGACGCCCGCTCACGCGCAGTCTGCCTATGCGCCGCCAGCCGCCCAGTCAGGCGACTTCCCCCATGCCCACTATGGCTCGTATCCCGGACAGCATTACCCGGGCAACGCGCCGAAGCGCTGGCCTTTTATCTAGCGTTCTGCGATAGGACGCCATTTTCTAAACAAGCTAAAAGCGCCGCCTGCCTTCACGTTGGAAGGCGGGCAGCGCTTCATTGGCGTTTCATTAATAATCCGTCGGAACAGACGAGACCAGCGCTTATGCGATCAGGCGAAAAAACGCTCCAGCTCGCGAACGATCTCTTCCTTGTCCTGTTCCATGACGAGCTGATGCTGCTCCTTGTCGAACAGCGTCTGAATCTCGGCCGGCAGCTCCTGCTGGATGTCGACGAGTCGGATCGCTTCGTCGAACTTGGCCGGGTGAGCCGTGGCAAACGAGATCGCAACCCGCCCGTCGCCGCTCTCGGCGGCATAGCTCTCGGTTGCGGAGACGCCGCACGCGGTATGCGGGTCCAGCAGGTAAGCATGCGCCTCCTGGTAGCGGCTAATCGTGGACAAGCAGCTCGCATTATCGATGCCATACGCCGCGAAGTCACGCTGCACCTGCTCTAACAGTTCGCCGCCGAGCGCGATAACGCCATTTTCCTGGAAGCCCTTCATCGCCGCCGAGACAGCCTCCGCATCCTCGCCGAGCAAGTAGTACAGATAACGTTCGAAGTTGCTCGCCACCTGGATGTCCATCGACGGGCTATGCGTGCTCTTGAACTCGCCCGAACGATACTCGCCGGTGCGCACGAAGTTCTCGAGGATGTTGTTCTCGTTGGTCGCGATGATCAGCTTGCCGATCGGCAAGCCCATCCGCTTGGCCAGATAGCCGGAGAAAATATTGCCAAAGTTGCCGGAGGGCACGCAGATGTTGACCTCAGCGCCTTCGAGCTGGTCCTGCAGACGCAGGTAAGCGTAGAAGTAATAGACCGCCTGCGACAGGATGCGGACGAAGTTAATCGAATTGATCGCGCGCAGATGGTACTTGCTCTTGAACGGCAGATCGGCGAACAGCTCCTTGATGACGCGCTGGCAGTCGTCGAAGTTGCCCTTGACGGACAGATTGAGCACGTTGCGGTCGTCGACCGTCGTCATCTGGCGCTCCTGGACGATGCTCACCTTCTGATGCGGATGCAGGATGCAGATGCGGATCCCTTCCTTGCCCCGCACGCCTGCGATCGCTGCCGCTCCGGTGTCGCCGGACGTCGCGCCAAGGATATGGATCGTCTCGCCATGCTTCTGCGCCACGTAGGAATAGAGCTCGCCCATGAATTGCAGCGCCACGTCCTTGAAGGCGAAGGTCGGTCCGTGGAACAGCTCCAGCACGTACAGCTTGTCGTCCATCCGCTTCAACGGCGTCACCTCGGGATGCCGGAAACGGCCATAGGCGCGGGACGCCATCGCCTTCAGATCCTCCTGCGGGATCTCGTCGTTCGTATAATAGGCGAAAATCGCCAGGAACAGCTCCTCGTAGCTCAGCTTGCTCCACTGCTGCAGCGTAGCGGCATCGATCACCGGGATTTCCTCCGGGATCAGCAGCCCGCCGTCGTCGGCCAACCCCATCAGCAGCGCTTCGATGAAGCCTTTGCCGGATACTTGACCTCTAGTGCTTCTGTATTTCATCCTCATTCACTCCATACCCATAGTCATCGCATCCGCGCGGGATCGCGATCTGATACCTACGCTATATTCTACATGTAATCGCACGCTTCGCCAAGTCAAGATTGCCGCTGCAGCGGCCAGTTGGGCTATAATAAGCCAGGGAATCCAAGGTAAACGGCTTCTCGCTCTGCGATGAGCAAGACTGCGCCTTGTTTTGGTCCACGCAGGTCCTAAGTACATGCTTACAAAGCTAGTTTTGCTGCACAAAACTTTGAGGTGTGCGACGTGCTTCGTCGGAGATAAACAGCGAGTTGTAAAAAAACCGGCAAGCGACTGTTTCGCTTGCCGGCAGTGCTTGTCTGGTACCCCGTAACGTTTAGTCCGCCACCAGATCCTAACGCTCGCCACAGCGCTTATTCGGCCGAAAAAGCAAGATTTTGCAAGCTAACGCTCGCCAGAGAGCGGTATTAGTTACGCGCTCCTAAGTCATGCGGCACGAGTTATGCCGTATTAGGAGGACATGTCATCCCTCAGCAGCAGCAAGCCGAGGAACTGCTCCAGCGTAATCGCGCCGAAATACCGGCTCAGCTCGACACCCTCGAGCCGCTCGCGCAAGGCGCCCTCCTCGTAGCGGACGCCCTGCAGACGCTCCTCCAGCTCGGCGACGTCATGAGCCCCGAAGTAGTCCCCGAACAGCCGGATCTCCGCCAACCGCCCATCCTCGACCTGCATCCGCACATCGATGATGCCGGAAGGGAACTTGATCGCATGGGCGATGTTGCTCTTGGGCGACCGCCCGTAATTCCAGTCCCAGCTCCGATAGCGCTGATCCGCAAGCTCATGCACCTCGGCCCATTGCGACTCGCTCAACGTATAGACGGGCACCTGCTCCGGCTCGCACTGGAACAGCTCGGCGAGCAGCCGCCGCTTGAACGCCTCGATCGACATCGGCTCCGGCAGGAACTCGCTAATGTTGGCCACCCGCGAGCGGATCGACTTCGTACCCTTGGACTCGATCTTCATCGGCTTCACCTTAAGCGCCGAGACGATCTGCTCCATGTCCGAGTCGAACAGCAGCGTGCCGTGGGTATACATCCTGCCCTTGGAGACGTATTGGGCGTTGCCCGATATTTTGCGCTCGCCGACCTGGATGTCGTTGCGCCCGGTCATCGCCGCCTCTACGCCCAGCTTGCCCAGCGCCTCGATGACCGGCTGCACGAACTTTACGAAGTTGTGGAACGACTTGCCGTCATCGGCCGTCAGGATGCTGTAGTTGAGGTTCCCGAGGTCGTGATAGACCGCCCCGCCGCCCGAGAGCCGACGCACGACATGGATGCCCTTGGCCTCGACATGCTCGGCGTGGATCTCTTCGATCGTGTTCTGGTTGCGGCCGATGATGATCGACGGCTCATTAATATAGAAGAGCAAATAACCGCCCTCATCCATCGGCAGATGGCGCAGCGCGTATTCCTCCAGCGCCAGATTGACTGCCGGATCGTGACAGCCCCCATTATCGATAAATCGCATCGTCCCAGCCTCCCGCTATGGATTCACTAATCTCCATTATACCCGTCCGCATCCAGCGAAGCCAGCAGCCCGCCGCAAGCGCCGAGTGGCAGTCCGCCGAACAAAGCAGCGGCTAGAGGCCGGGAGGCAAGAGCGATATGCTCCCGCCCGAGCTTACAGAAAGCCGACGGTCCCGCCGCGACTCATCCACTCGTGCCGGCGGCCCTTCTCCAGCTCGCCGCGCATCCCGCGCACAAGCTGCTCCACATCGACATCGCCGCGCTCATGCCACTCCAGCGCCGCCGAGACATACAGCTCGCCGAGCTGGGTGAGGGAGAAGCCGTCGGTCATCGCCGCAGCCGCCTCGTTGCCAGCCTCGCCGACGAACGTCTCGAAGCTGCGCAGCTGCAAATACTTCAGCCGCAATGCCTCGCTAGGCATCTTGACCTCATACGACCGGTCGAAGCGTCCGGCCCGGTTCATCAGTCCGGGATCGATCTTCTCCGGATAGTTGGTCGTGCCGATCAGGAAGATGCCCTCCTTGGACGTCGCGCCATCGAGCGTATTCAGGAACACGGACCGGACATCCTGCGGCATCGAATCGATGTCCTCGATGACGAGCACCATCGGCGTCAGCCGCGACGCCGCCTCGAACACCTCGCCGATCGATTCGCTCGTCGTGAACTCGGTGATCTGCCAGTAGGCGACCGGCCCGGGCACGCTGCCGGCGATCGCCTTTACCAGCGTCGTCTTGCCGTTGCCGGGATGGCCGTAGAGCAGGATGCCCCGCTTGTACGGGATATCGTAACGTTCGTAAAAGGAACGGTCGCCAGCAAAAAACTGATCCAGCGAACGGAAAATCTCCTTCTTGATCGATTCGTCCATGACGACATCGTCGCGCCCGACGCGTCTGCCGATCGGCTCGTCCTCCCTGCGAACGCCCTCCCGCATATCCGTAAATACGGTCACTCGGTTAATCTGCTGCTGCCGCTCCCGCTGACGGACATTGCCCAGGAAATGTCGAAGCGCGTCATCGTCGACAGCGAATACATAATCCTGGTAAGACAGGCCATGCGGCATAAACACCGGACTGCGGGCCAGCGCCACGCCCATCTCCGGATAGGCGAACACATTGTTCAAGATAGACAAATGCACGTGATAGTCTGGCTCTTTTTTGTCGTCGTTGTAGGCGAAGGTCCGCTCCTCCAGCCGATCGAAGATCCGCGCCACATGCTCGACTTCCTTGCAGCCGCTCTTGATATCTTCCTCCAGCAGCTTCCAATACTGCGTGTTGGGGTCATCGCTCGCATACAGCTCGTAGGCTACCCCGTACTGCTGACGCAGCGCCTCGCGGACGCCGTCGATGATGCGCGCGTATTCCCCGTATCGGCTGATCTCCGCTTCCGTCTGACGAGCGTAAGTATAGATACTGCCGATCTTCTCCTTGTTCATCTTCAAATCCATCTTCTCCTCCTTGCATGTAAAGCCCCGAACCGTTACAACCGTAGTCGAGCTATCATAAAGAACATGGCTGGAATTGTCAATGGTTTGATTCGCCAATATTTTTTTGAACAGACGCAAATTCTAGAAACTTTTGACACACATCCAGCGTCAAAGTAGTATTCAAAGAAAACATATCTTGTATAGGGAGGCAACACGCGTGAAAAAGCTGGTGTCCGCATGTCTGGCAATCACACTATTCTTCTCACTGGCACTGCACTCAGGCGTCCAGGCAGCAAACGAAACAACCATCTATATTAATGGGAGCCGGCTCATCACCGACCAGCCGCCGATTACAACCGGCGGTCGCATCATGCTGCCGCTGCGCGCGATCTTCGAAGCGCTCCAGGCGGATGTCGACTACGATGCGCCGACCAAGACGATTACAGCCGTCAAGAGCGGCACGACCGTCATCCTCCGTCTGGGCTCGCGCACCGCGTCCGTCAACGGACAAAGCGTGACGCTCGACGTCCCTGCCCAGGTCATCCGGGGCCGTACGCTCGTCCCTGTCCGCTTCGTCAGCGAATCAATCGGCGCCCAGGTCGACTGGCAGTCCAATCAGGTGTTCATCACAACCACCGAGGCTTCGCAGCCGGTGAGCGCTGTGACGAATCTGTATGCTAGTGTAAATGGCAGCCAAGGAGACGGTCGCGACGTGTCCGTCAACTTCCGCGCCTCTTCCGGCGAATCGGCTGTCAGCCACTATCGCGTGTTTGCCGTCAAGGCTGGCAAATCGCAAAGCTTCAATCAATCCGCTGCGCTCAGCGTCTCTTCGCGCAACTACACGACGGTGCTGCCTACCGGTCGCGACGTCAATCTGTCGCTCGCGTCGCAGACGCGCGACACCGACGGCGAGACACTGCGCGGCGGTCAGTCGTACGTACTGTACGTGCTTACTGTCGGCAACAGCAATAATCAATTCGCGCTTTCGAATGCCTCGGCTTCCTTTACGCTGACAGCCAGCAATGTGCTGCCTAGCGTGACTGGCGTCAAGGCAACCGACGTCGGCGATCTGAACGACGGTCGCGATCTGCGCGTCGCCTTTAACAAGCTCGCGGACGAATCCCGGCTCAATCAATACCGGATCTTCGTCGTCAAATCGGGCAATGCTTCGAGCTTTAATCTGCAAAAGGCGCTATCCGTATCCTCAGGCAACTATACCGTCGTCTATCGCACTGGCAACAATCTGAGCCAGACGCTCGATTCGACGGCCCGCGACGTTGACGGCGCCCTGATCCGCAACGGCACAAGCTATCGGGTGTTCGTCGCTGCGATCGGTCATACGGCCAACTCGCTCTCTGCGGCGTCCGATATCGTGACGCTCTCGCAAAACCTGTCGCTCGGCTACGCGACCAGCGTCGCCGTGCTCGACGTCAGCGACTACGGCGACGGCCGCGATCTACGCGTCCTCTTCAACCGTGCTACAGACGAGAGCAACCTTAGCCAATACCGGATTATGATCGTCAAGACGAACAAAGCGGACGCCTTCAACCTGGCTTCGGCCAACAGCGTCGCAAGCCGCAACTATACCAGCGTCAGCAAGACTGGCAGCAATATTAGCCAGACGCTCGCTTCCGGCGCTCGCGACACCGATGGCGATACGATCCGCAGCGGCGTATCCTATCGCGCCTTCGTCCTCTCTGTAGGCTCAGGCAGCTTCAACGGCAGCAACGTGCTCTCCGCAGGCTCGAATGCCCTGACGCTGACCAGCAACTACGGCACGCAGCCGGCCTACAATGTCGGCGTTGCCGACATGAGCGATTATAATGACGGTCGCGATCTGTTCGTCAGCTTCAATCGCCCGGCCGACGAGAGCGCGGTTTCGCAATATCGCATTCTCGTGGTCAGAGCGGCCAATGCCAACTCGTTTACGCTGGCTAATGCCAATAATGTATCGAGCAGCAATTATACTGTAGTGAACAAGACAGGCAACAATATCTCGATGACGCTGCCTTCCGGCGCCCGCGACGTCAATGGCTCCGCGATCCGCAACGGCACTAGCTACCGGGTGTTCATCCTGTCGGTCAGCCAGAGCAACTCGGGCAACAGCAATGCACTGTCCGCGCCGTCCGCTCAGATTACGCTGGCTAACAACTACAGCGTACCGGCAGCGACCAACATCGCCGCCTCCGACGTCAGCGACTTCGGCGACGGCCGCGATCTGCTCGTCTCCTTTACACGGGCGACAGACGAGTCGCAGATCGGCCAATACCGTGTCTTTGTCGTCAAAAACGCAAGCGTCGGCAACTTCACGCCCGCCGCTGCAAACAGCGTCGCCAGCAGCAACTACACCGTCATCAACAAGACGGGCAGCAACATCAGCCAGACGCTGGCCGCCAGCGCCCGCGATACCGACGGCACGCCGGTGCAAAACGGCCTCGACTACCGGATTTTCGTCCTGTCGGTCGGAACCGGAGCCAGCAATGGCTTGAACACCCTGTCCTCCGCGTCGTCGGTCGTTCAGCTTGGCAACAGCTCGGCACAGCCGGTGTCCGCCCTGTCCATCGCCGACGTGAGCGACTTCGGCGACGGCCGCGACTTGCAGGTTGCCTTCAACCGCGCTGCCGACGAGTCGCGTGTTAGAGAATACCGCGTGATGGTCGTCAAATCGACCTCCGCTTCGTCCTTCACACTGGCGTCAGCCAACAATGTCGCCTCGTCCAACTATACCGTCATCAGCAAGACGGGCAACAATATCGTCCAAACCTTGGCCTCCGGTACACGTGACACGGACGGCGCGCCGCTCCAAAACGGCGTGGCCTACCGCGTGTTCGTCCTGTCGGTCGGCACAGGCTCGCTGACCAATGCAATCTCGTCTCCGTCCAGCGATCTGACGCTCAGCTCGCCGGTGACGCCAGTCACTGGCGTCAGCGCCAATGTCGTACAGAACGCAGACAAAACCGAGCTGCGCGTCAGCTTCACGCCGCCAGCCAACGATCTGGGCATCTCCTACTATGCCGTCATCGTCGTACCGTCCGGCACGGGCTTTGATCCGGCATCTGCCAGTGCAGCCGTCAGCGCCAACCGGTTCATCCAGGTGTCCAAGGGCCAGACCTCGACCGTCCTGTTCGCCGGCGATACCGATAGCAGAGGCAATGCCTTGACTACAGGCGGCGTCTACCGCGTCTACGTGTTGTCCGTACCGCAAGGCGGCGCTCCAAGCGCCGGCACATTGTCTGATCCTTCGGGCGATGTTACGTTCTAACTGACCGCTTTGTCGTTCACAAGCCCTTCATCCCTTTCGGATGAAGGGTCTTTTTTGTTACCTAGACCATGTACGAGGCCTCAGGATGGATGTATAGAATATTATTCATTTTGTAAATAATCCTTTACTATTTGTATATTATAATATACAATCTAATCAAACGGAGGTGAGAAGGTGAGCGAGCTAACGAACCGCGTCCGCGAATATCGGGCGCGCGACCGCATCTCCCAGAGCGACCTGGCAGCACGAATCGGCGCTTCCCGCCAGACGATCGCGCTGATCGAGCGAGGCGATTACTCGCCTTCTGTCGTGCTTGCGCTCAAGATTGCGGCAGTGTTTCAAGTGAAGGTGGAAGAGATTTTTGCTTTGCAAGGAGGGCATTCGGATGAGTAAGAAGATTAAGAAGAGCATGCATCTGCTCATTTACTTGGGGTTGGGAGCTGTCTTCGGCTTTATGATCACCAGCCGCGTAGTGACAGAGAGTGTGTCGTCGCTGCGGTTCGAGCCGACGCTGTATTATACGTACGATCTGGCCTTTGGTCTGGCGGCGCTGCTCGCAGTCGGCCTCGCGATCTGGACGATCGTCGGCATCGTCCGCCTGCCGGCGCAACCGCTCGGAGATGAAGCATCGGAGGAGGAGGCCAACCGACAGGAGTATCTGCTCAGCAAGCTGATGCTCTCGAGTCTGTATTGCGTGATCGTCTCGCTGACTTGGCTGTTCACCGCATTGGCTTATGCTTCTTCCTCGGCAGCCGTTGCCGAAGATAGCAGCTTCATTGTGATCAACTTGATCAGCAGCGTCATCGCTACGTTTGGCAGCACATTCCTCCAGATTCGCACCGTGCAGGTGTACAACCGTTATTTCCCGGCGCGCACGCTTGATTTATTAGGCAAGAATGGAGCCAAAGAGTTTTTTGACAAGCTCGACGAGGCCGAGCGTTATATCGTCTATCGCTCCGCATTCAGCGCCTACAAAGCGGTTAACGTCTCGTTGATCATCGGTATGTTCGGCTTCGTCCTCTATTCGATCCTGGTATCCTTTAACCCGATGCCGATCCTCGCGCTCGGCGTCATCTGGATTATCCAGCAGACAGCGTATTATTGGGAAGCCTCGAAATACTATCGCCACAAGTAGCTTATCTGCGGCGCTCCCCATGGACGCCGTATTGTCCCAGATGCGCTACGACCCATCTTACGAAATGGAGGTACAACCATGAATCCAGTACCCGCAAGGAAAGCTCCAGGCAACTTTGCCAAAACCGCAGCTGCCGCCCTGTTGTCGCTTAGCCTGATCCTCCCACCGATCCAGGCTGCGGCTGCCGAGCCGGCCGCTGCGCCGTCTGCGGCAAAGACGCTGAATGCAGATAACGCCAAGGCGTTCCTCGACGATTTTTTCGCCGCCGAGCAAACCAAGGCCCACTACACCGGCGCTGCCGTCGTTATCGTCAAGGACGGCGAAGTAGTCGCCCAGGAAGGCTACGGCTACGCCGACAAGGAGAACAAAAAAGCCGTCGATCCCGAGAATACGGTGTTCCGCATCGCTTCCGTCTCCAAATCGTTCACCGCGGTGGCGGCCATGCAGCTAGTCGAACAAGGCAAGCTGGACCTGAAGGCGGATTTCCTGACCTATACGCCTGGCCTGACGCTCGATAACCCGTTCGACCAACCGGTCACCGTCGAGCAGTTGCTGCTGCATACGACCGGCTTTGAGATCCGCGATCCCAATCTTGACGATCTGCACGAGGATCTCGGCAAAAAGGTCGAGATCGAGGACTATGTGAAGACGCATATGCCGCCAGTCGCTCGCAAGCCCGGCAGCTCCTATATGTACGATAACTTCGCCTCCCTGCTGCTCGGGCTGGTCGTCGAGAAGGCGAGCGGCGAGCCCTTCGAGGATTATATGGAGACGCATCTATTCGAGCCGCTCGGCATGAAGGATAGCGGTTACCTGCCGGAGGGAGCGCTCAAGGACAAGCTTGCTGTCGGGTACGGACCTGGCGGGCAAGCGGTGCCGCCTTATGCCGTCACCCCTACGATCATGCCGCACGGCGGCATGATGTCTACGCCGGCAGATATCGGCAAGTTCATGATCGCCTTCCTCAGCGGCGGAGACACGGGCAAGGGCCGCATCCTGAACGAGCAATCGGTGGCGCTGATGGAGCCTTACCGCTCCGAGATTCACCCGCTTCTGCCGAACACTACCTACGGCTTCGAAGCGCCGATGCAGCTGCCCGGCGCAGGCAGCAACCCGGCGATTATTACCAAGGCCGGCGACATTACCGGATACAGCTCTCTTCTGTTCATGATCCCTGAGGAGGATACCGGCGTCTTCATCACTTATAATCAACTCGGCGCGCTGCGTCAGCTGTTCTACCCGCAGTTCATCGCGACGTTCTTCCCGCAATATGCGGCTCCTGCGGAGCTGCCGGACGATGCTCCGGCCACGCCAGATGACCTGGCCCGATATGACGGCTACTACGCCGACCTGCGACAAGGGATATTCATCACCCGACTCCAATCCGGCGAGAGCGCCGGAGCGCTCCAGTGGAGCAGCTCCTTGCTCGGCGAAGGGCAGTTCAAGCCCGTCGGCGACAACCTGTTCGTCGATGAAGAGACAGGACTGTTCGCCGCCTTCCAGCTCGACGAGCAAGGGCAGGTCGCTTACATGAAGGAGCCTTATATCAATCCTTACAGCTATACACAAAAAGGGGCTGAAGCAGCCGGATTCGAAGATTTGGATGCCGACCATCCTTACGCTTATGCGGTATTGCCGTTACAATCGCTAGGATACTACCCCAATGATGGCGAAGGCCGCTTCCTGCCGGATCAAGCCGTTACGCGGGCAGCGTATGTCCAGCGGCTGCTAACGATCAGCGGCCTCGACGGCAGTCCGACGGAGGCATACGCCTTCACCGATATTTCTGGCCACCCTGCTGCGGCTTACATCCAGCAAGCATATGAGCTGGGCATGGTGTCGGGCGACGGCCAAGGCAGCTTCGCTCCCGAACGCGCCATTACCCGTCAGGAAGCGGCCGTCATGTTCTGGCGTCTGATGGTGCTGCAATATCCTGCCGAGCTGTTCGACGATGTGCCGTTGACCGGAGCCACTGCTCCATGGGCGGTCCAGGCCGTACAAATGATGGTCCAGCTCGGACTGCATGGACCGGAGGTCACGTTCGCCGAGGACGGCGCAGCCGACTACCGCTCCCTCGAGCCGCTGACGCGAGCCCAGGAAGCCGCCTTCCTCTACGGCATATTCACCCAGCCGACCGACATCATCGTCGCCGAGCTGACAGCTGCGAAAGCGGAGTCGGATGCGGGCGAGAAGACGGATGACGCGGCCTGATATGAGGACTGTCAGCCTTCATTGCCGCTTGTTGGCGATGAAGGCTTTTTTTATACAGGACAACGTCCCGCGCCGACCGCTCCAGGTTAGCTCCAGGGTGGATGGGGTAAGTATACGTAACCCTAATGGCAAAGGAGACTGATACACATGGCACACTATATCGAAGTGGAACCCTATGTCAACCTGTATGTTGAAGATATCGGCTCCGGTCCTGTTGTCTTGTTCCTGCATGGCTGGCCGCTAAATCACAGCATGTTTGAATACCAGATGAACTCGCTCTCCAGAGCCGGTTATCGGTGCATCGGCATCGATATGCGAGGCTTCGGCCGCTCCGACGCGCCGGCGTCTGGCTATAGCTATAACCGTCTCGCCGACGATGTGCGCGCCGTCATCGATCATCTGCAGCTGCAAAATGTTGCGCTGGTCGGATTCTCGGTAGGCGGCGCCATCGCCGTCCGTTATATGGCCAGACACGCCCAGCATGCGGTGACGCAGCTTGCCCTGCTTGGCGCAGCCGCACCATGCTTTACGCAACGTCCAGACTACCCGCACGGCATGACCCGAGCGGAAGTCGATGCGCAGATTACAGCCGTCCAAGACGATCGGCCGCAGATGCTGCGAGACTTCGGCGAGCTCTTCCTCGCCCAAGGGGAGGGGGCGCGTCAGGTAAGTCCTGCGTTCACCGACTGGCTGCACCAGCTCGGCCTCGAGGCTACTCCCTGGGGGACGATCGGCGTCGCCGAGACGCTGCGCGACGAGGAGCTGTTCGGCGACTTGGCCGCGATTACCGTGCCGACGACGATCTTCCAGGGCAAGCGCGACCAGATCTGTCCGCCAGCCTTCGCCGAGCGTCTGCGCGAGGGCATCGACAGCGCGACCACCGTAACCTTCGAGCATAGCGGACACGGCATGCTGTTCGATGAGCCCGAGGCCTTCGACGAAGCGCTGATGGCCTTCCTGCAGCATGAGTAGCGGCGCATAGGCAGTGGAGAACCGCGATGTGCCAGCCGAGCCCGGAGGGAGCGGCCCCGCTTGGCGGCCAGGCGCTGAGGCGCGAGCGCCTTCTTAGGCGGGCCGCACCGCGCATTGGACGGCAACGCTTTACCAGCATGCCGGTCTCGCTCTTGCACCTTGGACGCTCTGCACACAACAGCCCGTCGCCACACTCCTGGTACGGGCTGTTTTTTGCGCGCCCTCCAATACCGCGCCTTCCTCTTGCTCCCGGGCCCGCCCGCAAGCATGTGTAGGCTCGCATGCAAAAAAAGCCGCTGCGCTCACAGCGCATACGGCTTCACACCAGCATCGATTAATTCTGCCCCACCACTTTTATTCCTGTTCCATAACTTTGATCGAGAGCAAGGTCCGCAATATCGCAATTTCGTCGAGCGGCTCCTCCGTATATTCAAAGACGACCCGGTCGTCTTCCTCCAGCTTCTCCACTGTCTCTCTCAGATCGTCACCTAGTTGGAACGCGTACGCTTCGCCCTTCACGATGACCTCAATCGTATGTGGATCGGCCATGCCGACATAACGGCCTGTCCCTGTCAACGTCTCTTCTTCCTCCAGACCGTCCAGCACAAACGCCTGCCAGATCGACTGATATGCTGTCCAACTATAAGTATATCCGATCATTGCTGCTGCGGAGGTGCCGGTGCCGGCTCCGATGAAGAGGCCGGCTGCCAGCAACATCGCCATTACGCCTCGTCCAAGCTTGCTTGTCCATCGTCTCACCATCGTCATCACTCCTTCAGTTGTAGTCTATTCTATGTCCCGATGATAGATAGTATTACCCGTTTGAAGGGGAATATAAGCAATTTCGCCCTTCCCGGCAGAGACGGGGTGCGTTATAATAACCACAGATCGGTCGTGAAGCACACGCCGCTCCCTTATTCGATTGTCGCTTTTGAAGCGATTCGTCGAAGGGAGCGGCTTTTTTCGTTTATTCTCAGAAGGAGGTACGACACGATGAGCAGCTTTCAGCAGAGGTATGAGGAATGGATACACCAGCAGTTGAAGGAGGAGCGCAACCCCCGGCGCAGAGAAATACTGGCGCGTGGATTGGGACACGGGACCGTCGAGTATTTGCGGAGTATCTGGCTGCCCGCTGCGGGCAGCTTTGAGCACTTGTATGCCGAGTGGGAGGTGCGGGACTTTGCCGGCGGCTACCGGTATCTTGATCTAGCCTATAGACCCGGCGGGGCGAAGGGAGGTATCGAGATCCAAGGCTTCGGCTCGCACGCGCGCGATCTGGATGTCCGGCGATTCAAGGATTTATGCCGCCGACACTCGTTGTTGTCGCTGGACGGCTGGACATTTTTGTCGGTAGCTTACCCTTCGATCAAGGACGAGCCTCACTTCTGCAAACAGATGGTGTTAGCGTTTATCGGCCGCTTCGTCACCGAACGTGTCGAGGACGAGCTGTCGTGGGTCGAAGCGGAGGTGCTGCGTTATGGCCGACGCGTGCTGCGGCCCTTCACCCCGCTCGAGACGGCTCGCCATCTCCGCGTATCCGTCCAGCATGCGCGCCGCATCCTGCACCAACTGGTCGATCGTCATCTGCTTGAAGTGACGAGCGGTCAGCAACGCATGCGTTCCTATCGCTTGACCGAATGATGCACTCCTGTCGGCCGCATGGTCAAACGCAGCAGTCCTAGGAACATACATAACCTTATTTCGACGAATACCGATCCTTTGGGCGGTCTTGAGAACATACATCGTCTTATTTCCGCCAAATCGAGAAAAAAAGGGCATTTTCGAACAAATAAGGATACTCATGTTCCTTACATTCAAGAAATCGCCGATTTCCACGAAATAACGATGTGTATGTTCCTCGGGGCATAAAAATGAACTAAGCGTACGCTTCCGCACCAGAAGAATGGCTACTGCAATGCCTGATAGTGCCCGAAAGAAAATGAAAAACAGGAAAACCTCGGCGTCATCGCGAATGAAGCACAAGAGCGACAGGCAGCCTAATCCTAGGTGCCTGATTACCCCAGGGTGTGTCTGACATGCCCTAGCCCGAAGGAGAGGAAAGAACTCATGAAACAGGAAATCATCGACCGCTTCGTCCGGTACGTCCGTGTCGATACGCAATCTCGCGACGATCGCGAGACCTGCCCAACCACGCCGGGCCAGCTCGAGCTGGGACGGATACTCGTCAGCGAGCTGCAGGACATCGGCATGACGGAGGTGACGATAGACGAGCATGGTTACGTCATGGCGACGCTGCCTGCCAACACCGAGCGCGAGGTGCCGGTCATCGGCTTCCTCGCCCATCTCGATACCGCCACCGAGATGACCGGCGCAGGCGTCAATCCGCAGCTTGTCGAATCGTATGACGGCGACAATATCGTGCTTCATCAGGAGCAAGGCATCGTCCTCTCGCCAGCCGAGTTCCCCGAGCTGGCAGGCTATCGGGGGCATACGCTGATCACGACCGACGGCACGACGCTGCTGGGCGCGGACAACAAGGCCGGGATCGCCGAGATCATGACCGCCATGGCTTATCTGATCCAGCATCCGGAGATCAAGCACGGCCGGGTGCGCGTCGCTTTTACGCCGGATGAGGAGATCGGCCGGGGGCCGCATCGGTTCGATGTGGCTTCCTTCGGAGCAGCCTTCGCCTACACGGTGGATGGCGGCCCGCTCGGCGAGCTGGAGTACGAGAGCTTCAACGCCGCCCTCGCGACGCTCCGCTTCCGTGGCAAAAACGTGCATCCCGGCACAGCCAAAGGCAAAATGATCCATGCCGGCAAGCTCGCGATGGCGCTCCATCGTCAGCTGCCCGAATCCGAAGCGCCGGAGCACACGGAAGGCTATGAAGGCTTCTATCACTTGGTCGCGATGGAGGCCTCTGTCGAGGAAGCGCACTCGCGCTATCTGATCCGCGACTTCGACAAGGCAGGCTTCGAGGCGCGCAAGGCGCATTTGCAGGAGGCTGTGCGTCAGCTGCAGCAGCAGTACGGCGAGGAACGGATCTCGATCGAGATCCGCGATCAGTATTACAACATGCGGGATCGGATCGAGCCGGTCCGCGATATCGTCGAGGTCGCCAGAGAGACCATGCTGGCGCTTGGTATCGAGCCGGTCATCAAGCCGATCCGCGGCGGCACCGACGGCTCGCAGCTCTCTTACATGGGCTTGCCGACGCCGAATCTCTTTACTGGGGGAGAGAATTATCACGGCCGCTACGAATACGTCTCCGTCGATGTCATGCTCCGCGCCGTCGATGTCATCGTCGGCATTATCAGCCGCTGCGAGCAGCAGGCCGAGCGTTTCAACTGAGGGCAACGCGCACCTCTCTATGACCCATATATGCCACCACCCGACGGCGTCCCGATGGGACGCCAGTTAGGCGGTGAAACGGCATCAAACAAAAACTGCGGCTCCCTGTGCGGAGACGCAGCAATCGTGAACAATTGTATTCTCAGACCAGAGCCTGGTCCGAGCTTGGACTTGAAAATGGTACGCTCAATTGTAAATAACCTTATCGATTGCCTCCAGGATGCGTTCTGCCCGGAACGGCTTCAGGATAAAGTCTTTGGCTCCGGCTTGCACGGCCTCGATAATCCGTGGCTGAAGTCCCATCGCCGAGCACATGACCACCTTGGCCGCAGGATGCCGACAGACGATCGCCTTCAACGCGTCCACGCCGTCCATATAAGGCATCGTGATGTCCATCGTCACCAGATCAGGCTTATACGTGTGATAACCGCGCACCGCTTCCTCGCCGTTAGTCGCTTCGAATACGACCTGGTGTCCCGCCCTCTCCAGGATTTCTCTGAGCATGCCTCGTATAAATGCCGTGTCGTCGACGATCATGATGGCTGCCATGTATGTCCGCCTCCTTAGTTAGGCTTAGCATAGCACAGCGATCTGTACAATCTCTGAACAGCGGAGCGGCTTTTCTTCTGACAGCGAGTTGGATTATAGTAGGGGTAATAACATACCCGAGGTGAACGATGTATGACACGAATCCTCTATATCGAAGATGACCGGGATATCGGCAGCTGGACGTCCGGCGATCTGGAAAAACGCGGCTATGAGGTCACCTGGCGCACCTCCGGGGAGCATGCAGGCGAACTGGCCCGGGAGGCGGATCTGGTCATCCTCGACGTGATGCTGCCGGGACTCGACGGCTTTACGATCGGCCAACGACTCAAAAACCAACAGCCTGACCTGCCGATCCTCGTACTGTCGGCACGGACCGCTGTCGATGACAAGCTGCAGGGGCTTAACTTTGCGGACGATTATATGACCAAGCCCTTCCATCCCGAGGAGCTGGCAGCCCGCATCCAGGTCCTGCTGCGCCGGGGGCCTCAGCGGGACGAACAGACACTGACGCTGGAGCATCTGCGCGTGCTACTGCCAGGCGGTCAAATCACGGATACACTTACAGGAGAAGAAATCCTGCTCTCGGGCAAGCAGTTTCAGATCTTCATGTACCTGCTCCGCCATCACGGACGCGTCCTGACCAAGGAACAGATCTATGAGGCCGTCTGGGGCGAGCCTTATCTCGATGGAGACAAAACCTTGAACGTCCATATCCGCTATCTGCGGGAAAAGATCGAGGTCGATCCCTCGCAGCCCGCGATCATCCAGACGGTACGCGGGATCGGCTTCCGGGTGAAGCCATGAAATGGCTGAGGACATTCCGGCTCAAGCAACCGTTCAGCTTCGACTTTGTGCTCTTGATCGTCGCAGCGGTGCTCTTCATCCCGATCGCGCTGCCTGTCGTCAGCTTGGCGTTCTTAAGCAAGCTTCCTGGCGAGAGCGTGCGATGGCTGAGGACGTTCCGGCTAAAGCATTCGCTCAGCTCCCAATATGCGCTCTTGATTACCGTAGCGGTGCTGTTCGTCCCGGTTGCGCTGCCGATCGTCAGCATCGCGCTCCACACCATGAGCCAAACGACCGCTGTCGCTCCCAACCCTTATCAGAGCGGCACAGAGATGGAGACGATGTGGCACAAGGAGGCTGGCTCGCTGGCGGGCGCCAGCGCCGCCGATATCGATGCCAAGCTGCGAGAGTTGAAGGGACGGTACCCTGCGGCGGACATGTTCTGGGTCGACGATCTGGGGCAGACGATGCTGCAGCTCCCCATACAGGACGACCTGCCTGAGCGTTGGAGCCCCTCCTACACCGTCGCGTTCATGAAGCAAAGCTACAAAAGCAACCCCTTCACCGTCGTTGCCTTTCTGGGGGACAGGCAAGAGGCCGGCTTTATGGTGCTGCAGGTCCCCCGGGAACAGATGGAGCCGCCGCTCCAACGCATATGGCTTCAGCAATCGTCATTGATCATCCTCACGATGGGCATCATCCTGCTCATCTTCCTGCTGCTCTCCTGGCTGTTCTTTTATCGGATCCGGAGGCGGCTGCTCGGCCTCGAGCAGGCGATGACCATCGATGATGAACGCGCCATTCCTGAGCCGGTGGAGGTCCGCAATCTGGATGAGATCGGCAGACTGGAGCGGGCCTTCAACGAAATGGTCGCGCAGCTCCGCGAGAGCAGGCAGCGGGAAGCGGAGGAGGAGCAGCTGCGCCGTCAGCTGATCGCCAATCTGTCGCATGATCTGCGTACGCCGCTGACGGCGATCCGCGGCCATGTCTACAGTCTGAAGGAAGATGTGGCCACAGCAGCCGGCCAGTCCTCGCTGACGCTGATCGACAGCAAGGTCGGTTACTTGAGCGATCTCATCGACAACCTGCTCTCCTACTCGCTGCTTTACGCCGGCAAGTATCCGTACCGCCCGGAACGCACGGACATCGTGCGTCTTGTGAGAGCCCAGGCTGCCCAGTGGTATCCGGCATTCGAGGAAGCGCATTTCGAGATTCGACTCGAGCTTCCGGAGCGCCGACTCGTCTGGAATATCGACCCAAGGTGGATGGAGCGGGTGTTGGATAATCTGCTGCAGAACATCTTGCGGCATGCCTTGTCCGGCAGATATCTGGAGTTGCGGGTCGAGACGTCCGAGGACGATTCGGAGCACCCGGGCGATGCCGGAGCGGCTCCCGGGAGCCGCATCATCATCCGCGACCGCGGGCCGGGGATGCAAGAGCCTTCGGAGTACAAAGGCGCCGGAATTGGCCTCTCGATCGTCTCCTTGATGCTGAAGGAAATGCAACTGAAGTGGGGCATCGAGACCGACGAACAGGGGACAACCGTGACGATCACTCATTTTTTAAACCGTTCTTAAACTTGCAGCGCCTCTGGATTTAACCTTGCTCTGGTACAGTGATACCTGAGGTGAATCCGAATGAACAGTCCATGGATGGTAGAAACGAAACAACTGACGAAAAAATTAGGCGGGCGCACAGTCGTCGACCGCGTCGATATGCGGATTCAGAAAGGGGAAATCTACGGCTTCCTCGGACCGAACGGCGCCGGTAAAACGACGACGATCCGGATGTTGCTCGGACTGGCCCGCCCAACGAGCGGACAGATCTATATGCTCGGCAAGGATATCCGCTCGGAACGAATCGCCGTGCTGCGCAAGGTCGGTTCGCTGGTCGAGTCCCCTTCGTATTACGGCCATCTGAGCGGCTACGAGAATCTGGAGACTGTACGCCGACTGCTGGATGCGCCCAAGTCTCGCATCGACGAAGTGCTGGCGATCGTCCGGCTGACCAAGGATGCCCGTCGCCCCGTCAAGGGCTACTCGCTCGGCATGAAGCAACGCCTCGGCATCGCCACTGCGCTGCTGGGCGCGCCCGAGCTGCTGATCCTGGACGAGCCCACCAACGGTCTTGATCCGGCAGGCATCCTCGAAGTGCGCGAGCTGATCAAGAGCTTGCCGCGAACGCATGGCGTGACGATCCTGATCTCCAGCCATCTGCTGTCGGAGATGGATCAGATGGCGACGCGCGTCGGCATCATCGCCGCCGGCCGGATGATGTTCGAGGACAGTATCAGCCGTTTGCGCAAGCAAGCCAAGGGCAGCATCCGCTTGCGCGTCAGCGAGCCGGAGCAAGCCGCCAGGCTGCTGCTCTCGCTAGGCTGCCAGGCCGAGGTCTCGTCGGATGAACTGACGCTGGAGCGACTGCCCGACGAGCAGGTCGCCGTCCTGGTCGCCCGACTTGTCCAGGCCGATCATCAGATCTACCGTGTCGAGGAGTCGAGTGCCACACTGGAGAGCATCTTTTTGCAGATGACCGGGACGGGGGGAAGCCTGTGATACTCCGCGTGCTGTCCACCGAGTGGCTGAAAATCCGGCGCAAATGGATCTGGCTGCTGGTCGTCCTGGGGCCGCTGGGCGCGGTCGGTCTGCAGGTAGTCAATTACGGGTTGCGGTACGATTATCTCATGTCGCTGTACGCAGATGATCTGTGGCTCGGATTAACCCGAAACGTCAACATTCTGATGCTGCCCTCGTTGTTTATCGGGCTGGCCATTCTGGCCTCCCTGACGGCCGGCATCGAGCATCAGACCAATGCCTGGAAGCAAACGCTGGCCTTGCCGGTCACCCGCTCCTCTGTTTTTGTGGCCAAGTTCGTACTTACAGCGTTGCTGCTGCTCGTCTCCAGCTCGCTCATCGTCATCTTCACGCTCATATTCGGCTGGCTGCTCGGACTGGAGGCTTCGCCGCCGATGACCACGCTGCTCCAGGCAGCATACTATCCTTATCTGGCGATTATGCCCTTCGTCGCGCTGCATACAGGATTATCTACGATCATCGCCAATCAGGCGGTGCCGATGACCGTCGGGATCGTAAACCTGGTGCTCGCTACCTTCTCCCTCTGGATGCCGGATTGGATGCCCTGGATCTGGCCTCATCTGGACAATCGCTATGACGAACCGCTCTATTCGGTGCTCGCGGGCATCGTCACCGGCGGGCTGGTACTGCTAATCAGCCTAGTCATCTTCGTCAGAAAGGATGTGAGGTAACGATGATTGCGATGATTCGCTCGGAATGGATAAAGCTGCGTCGCTCGGTCGTCTGGGTGGTGGTGGCGCTCCCCGCTATCCTTACTTTTGCGGCCGGCTGGCTAGGCGGGCTGGAGGAGGGGGGCGGCTCGTGGCAGCAGCTCCTGGCGATCGTATCGGTGATGCACGGGCTGCTGTTCTTACCGCTCCTGGTCACCATTCTTACCGCCTTCGTATGTCGTTATGAGCATCAAAGCGGCGGCTGGAAGCAACTGTTGGCCTTGCCCGTGTCGCGTTATGTCGTCTATACGGCCAAGCTGACAATGGTCGCGCTGCTGCTCGCGCTTCTCCAACTGCTCATCCTGGCCGCCTTGTTGTTCATCGGGACTTGGCAAGGATACGCGGAAGCGATCCCTTGGGGAGCGCTGCTCGCTTCGATGCTAGGAGGCTGGGCGGCCTGTCTGCCCTTGGCAGCGCTGCAGATGTTCGCCGCTACCTGGCTTCAGAGCTTCGCTGCTCCGGTCGCCATCGGCACCTTCTTCACACTGCCCAACATACTCATCATCAATTCAGAGGACTTCGCGCCCTATTATCCATGGGCTCAACCGACGCTGGCCATGATGCCTCGCGAACAGTCGATGTCCTTTGACGCCTTTGGGATCGCATCGGGTACGCTGCCGATCGTAATTCTGGTCAGCTTCGTGGCGTTCTATCTGGTCGGCTGGATCTACTTCACGAGGAAGGCCGTCTAAGACGCTCTCGTCAGCCTCAGACCTCCTGAGACGGCCTGTCTGCTACGACGAGCAAGAACGGCCTGGGAGAAGTCCCGGGCCGTGTGGTTAGAAGTATGGTGTTCGGGTGATGGTGTTAGCTGTACTGGTGTAATGCTGGTGGTAGCGTAGCTGTGGTGGCGTGAGGCTGGTAGCGGCGTAGCTGTGGTGGCGTGAGGCTTGGCACCATGAACTAATCAAATGAGTCGGTAGCCGCTCGGCAACTGGCCGCTCCGGCGAATCGCGCGCACCTGAGCGGTCGTCAAGCGCTGATTGGTGGAGATCAGCGACTCGACATCGTTGCCGCCGATCAGATCGTCCAGATCGCGGATGCTGCGGTTGCCGCGCAAGATGCGGAAGTTGCCGCGAAAGCGTGTACGGGTGAACAGCACCAAAGTCGCATTGGAGCTGGTAGAGAAGAAGCGGAGGCTCTCAATACCATCCAAAACATTATCCAGATCCTGTATCCCCAGGTTCCCCCTCAGGATACGACTTCGACCACGGAAGTTTTCTTCGTCGTAGACGGTCAACCGTGGGTAAGTTTGCAAGATGCTAACTGGTTTTCTCATCTGCACATGCTCCTCTCGTTTAAAGCATGGTACAGTATATGAGGACAAGTTTTGGATAGCTTGGACCCTTGGCCTGCGCCATCCGACCAAATTTTCCCACTCGGCAGGGAGCGTAGAGTAACATCCAGATCTGGCGTTGCCATTTTGGCGATTCTGTGCCATTTTTCGCACAAGTCCGGGCCGTACGCCGCTTCATCGCAAATTCTGTGCCATTTTTCGCATAAGTTCGGGCCGCACGCCGCTTCATCGCCGATTCTGTGCGATTTTTCGCACAAGTCCGGGCCGTCACGCCACTATACGGCTGATTTGTGCGATCTTTCGCACAAGTTCGGGCCGCGCGCCGCTTCATCGCCGATTCTGTGCCATTTTTCGCACAAGTCCCCGCCGCGAGGCCACCGCAGCGCACCAAAAAAGACGATGCCCGAGATTCCCAGCATCGTCCTCCTTTTATCGTCTTTCTACTTAGTCGTCGTCCCCGCCTTCAGCCCGCTTAGGAGTTTCAGGTGCGGTCCTTGACCTCGCCGACTTTTTCTTGGATCTTGCCTTTCACCTTATCCATCTTGCCTTCGGCCTGCAGCTTGCGGTTATCGGTCGCATTGCCGACCTGATCCTTGACTTCGCCTTTGGCCTGGTTGACCTTGCCTTTGATCTTATCGCTCAATCCGCTATTGTTGCTCATGCTGATCCTCTCCTCAACGGTAGAATGGAATTGCAAGTGATGATACTTTATACCCGCCTCCATCCCATCGCTAAACAGTCAGATTCTGCCGACCTAACCGGACGTCCCCGATTCCAAGGCTCGCAGCGCTGTCTTCAGCCGCTCGCTGGAGAAATGCTCGCCGATGAATACCGCCACGTCACGCACCTCGCCCTGTGGACGAATCGGCAGGAAGTCGCTCTCCCGGAACGCGTACTGGAACATATACCGGCTCGGCGTGTCGCGAAAGGTGACGATACCCTTGGCCCGGTACACCTCTTCGGGCAGGTCGCGCAACAGCGCCTCGAACGCCTCGCTGTCGATTGGCCCCTCGAACGTATGCGTCAGCACCATGACATGCGCATGGGCTTCATGCGTATGAGCGTGAGCATGAGTATGCTCGTGATGGGGATGGTCATGGGCCTCAGCATGAGTATGGTCATGTTGGTCATGAGTATGGGAGTGAGCATCATTATTGGCGTCTTTGGCATGCGCATGGGAGCGCTGCGCCTCCCCGTCCATTGGAATGCATGTCACGCCATCGCCGTCGCCCGTCGCACCATCGCGCCCGCCTGCCGCACCAACGCCTACGTCTGTCACACCGTCGCCTCTGCCTGCCACACCGCTGCCCCCGCTTGCTGCACCGTCGCCTCCGCCCGCCATAGCCTCCGTCAGCGCGATGCCTTGATCGAGCAGCAAGGCGGTGTCGACGATGCAATTCCTTGTCGCGATCAGCGGCGCGACCTTGTTCCACTCCCGTACGAGCTGCTCGACCTCGACGATCTCCTCGGGTGCCAGCCTGTCGATCTTGTTGAGCAACAGACGGCTCGCACAGCGGATCTGCTCCTGCATCAGCTTGAACGTCCGGCCGCCGCCGCGCCGTGCGAGCCGCAGCAGCTCCGGGCCGTCCGCGACTGTGATCAACGTCTGCAGCTCGATCGGCACGAACAGCGAAGCCTCCGTGACACCGTCTATAATCTCGAGTGGATGGGCCGCCCCGGTCGCCTCGATGAAGATGACGTCAGGCCGGTGCTCGTCCACCAGCGCCTTGATCTCCATGCTGAGGTCGCTGCGGATCGTGCAGCAGATGCAGCCGCTCAGCATCTCGCTCATCGGCACGCTATCGTCCACCAGTTGGCCGTCTAGATTGACATCGCCCAGCTCATTCATGACGACTGCCGGCCGCAGTCCCGCCTCCTGGACATCGTCCAGCAGTCGTCGCAGCAGCGTCGTCTTGCCGCTCCCCAGAAATCCCGAGATCAGATGCACGGGCACCGTCGTCTCCCGCTTGTCCATATTGCCTCACCCTTCCCTGATCGACTCGCGCTTCACTCGCACGCGTTGCTATGCCGGATTATAGCGCCGAGCGACCCGCTGCGTCAAGCCAAGCCAATGTCAAAGAACAATGCCCTATCGCTTCGATTTTTTGCGCGCGCTCTTCAACAGCTCGCCCGTCCAGCCTTTGGAGTACAGGTAGCCGTAGACGGCGATTGTACCGATCGCGATCAGCGTCAGAGCGGCGGCGTAGCCCCACGGCCATTCGAGCTCAGGCATCGCCTTGAAGTTCATCCCCCACAGCGCGCCGAGCGCCATGACAGGGGTAACGACGGCGGTAAACACCGTCAATGTCTTCATAATCTCGTTGCCCCGAACGCTGCCGATACTGTCGTCGATCCGCAGCAGCGTCTCAACCTGTTGCGCATAATGCCGCTCGAGCATCGTCAGCCGTTCAAGGCGCAGCTGCGTGCGCTTGTACTCGACGCTCGCCTCCGCCTCGTCGTCGAATACCTCCCGAACCGCCGCCGTACACTCGCGGATCGGCAGAGACAGGGAGGACCCGTGCAGCAGGTCGTAACGGCAGTCCATGATCCGGCTCAGCACCCGCATCCCGTTATGCTCCCGCATCTCCGACTCCAGATGGAACAGCTCCTCCTCGAGACGGTCCATCCCTTCCAGATAACGGTCGAGCGTCTCGCCCAGCAGCAGGAAGAAGCCGTCCAGCGAGCTATCGCAGCTATCCAGCTTGGCGCGCAGCTCGGTCTCCGTCGTCGTGCATAGTTGATCCGTATCGAAGCCGATCGTCACCAGCATCTCCCGCGTCAGATAATAATGAAAGATCGAACGCTGCTCCAGCGTATCCCCGTCCCGCCGGACGACGATCGAGCCATATAGCGCGTTATGCTCGCCAGCATGCGTACGCATGCCTGTCGCATTGGTCGAGCGCTCGGCCAGCCCCTCGCACCAGCGCTTCAGCTCCGGCTGGTCGCGGACGAGCGCTGCAGTCTGTGGGGCTTGCACGCTGTCGATCCGATGCCAGATCCAATCCTTGCCCTCATGCACCACCGGCCCCTGCGTCATCTCGGCTGCCCTCCTCTATTGTCTCGTACACGTGCAGACCACTCCGGCGCCTCAGAGCGGGGCCGTCGCACTATGATCATATGGGATGCTGTAACGGTAACGCTCGACGATCTCTCGCAGCGCCTGGAGACGGATCGGCTTGCTGATGAAGTCCTGCATCCCCGAGGCGATGCACTTCTCCCGCTCGCCGCGCAGCACGTTGGCCGTCATCGCGACAATGACCGGTTGCTTCTCCGCTGGCACGCTGGAGATGATCTCGTGCGTCGCCTGGAATCCGTCCATGACCGGCATTTGGATATCCATCAGGATCAGGTTGTAGCCATGCTTACTGGCCCGCTCCCACGCCTCACGGCCATTGCTTACGACATCGGCGGTCAAGCCCAGCTTCTCCAGAAGACGCAGCGACAGCTTCTGATTGACCTCATTGTCGTCGGCGACGAGGATGCGATAGTCTTCAGGGGCGAGCTGGCGCGGATCTGGCAACAACGGCGGCGCCTCCGCAAGCTCCCCCTCATCCGCTCTCTCGTCCCCCTCGAGCAGGGCGGCAAAGGAGAAAGGTGCCGGCGCTCCCAGCTCCGGCTCGGGCGCCAGCCTTGGCTTGCGCTTGCGCAGCGGCAGCGAGAGGAGAAAGGTGGTGCCGTTCTCCCCCTCTTCGCCGTGCCGGGACTGCACGTAGATGGAGCCGCCCATCAGCTCGACCAGATTTTTGCTGATCGCCAGACCCAAGCCTGTGCCGCCGTACTTGCGCGACATCGAGGAGTCCAGTTGGGAGAAGGGCTGGAAGAGCAACGGCAGCTTATCCGCCGGGATGCCGACGCCTGTATCCTGCACCGCGATAGCGATGACAACCCCCTCCTCGCACTCCTCCTCCAAGGTCGCATGGACATGGACGCTGCCCTCCTCCGTGAACTTGACGGCATTGCCGACGAGGTTGATCAGCACCTGCCTCAGCTTGGTGACGTCGCCGACCAGCTCGCTCGGGATCTGCGGGTCGATGAGCCAGGTCAGCTCCAGCTGATGGGACTTGGACTTGACGGTGAACAGGTCGAACGTCTCGCCGATGCAGGCCGACAGCTGGAACGGCACCTCCTCAAGCTCCATCTTGCCGGACTCGATCTTCGAGTAGTCGAGGATATCATTAATGACCAGCAGCAAAGCGTCCCCGCTCTTGTGGATAATGTCGGCATACTCCTGCTGCTCCTCGTTCAGCTCGGTCTCCATCAGCAGCGAGGTCATGCCGAGTACGCCGTTCATCGGCGTCCGGATCTCGTGGCTGACCATCGCCAGGAACTCCGTCTTGGCGCGGGCTGCGATCTCGGCGCGTTCCTTGGCCTCCACCAGCTCGCTCTCGAACTGCTTGCGCTGCGTAATGTCGGCGACCGTACACGCATAGATCTCCTCGTCGTCGATGATCGCCTTGCCGATCTGGACCTCGGCATGGAAGAGGGTGCCGTCGCTGCGTCTGGGCATGATCTCCCTCAGCTTGCCCGGCGTAGCCCCCGTCAGCGGACTGTTGGCATGGTCGTCATAGTCATACTCGGCGAAGCCCGGGATCAGCAGCTCGATCGAGCGGCCGATCACCTCCTCCTGCCGATACCCGAACATCCCCTCTAGCGCCGGATTGACGTCGAGGATCATGCCATGCTCGTCAAAGGTGATCATCGTATCGATCGACGTCTCCCGGATGACGCGCGCCTGCGCCTCCGTCTTGCTCAGCATATAAGCGGTCCGCATTAGCTCGCGATTCATCTGCTCCAGCTCGACTGTCTTCTGATGGAGCAGCTCCGTCTGCAGCTGCAGCTTTTTGTTCGTAACGAACAAGCGGACGAAGCCCTCGATCTTGGTGCGCAGGATCTGCGGCACGAAAGGCTTGAGCATATAATCGATGGCCCCCACCGAATAGCCCGTATAAAAATGCTCCGACTCCTTGCTCGTCGCCGAGATGAAGATGATCGGGATCTCCTTGGTCTTCTCTCGCGACTTGATCAGCCGCGCCGTCTCGAAGCCGTCCATCCCGGGCATCTGCACATCCATGACGATCACCGCATAGTCGTCCTTGAGCAGACTGCGAAGCGCCTCTTCCCCCGAGAGGCACTTCACCAGATTGTATTCGCGGTTGCCCAGCACCGCTTCCAGGGCCAACAGGTTATCCGGGTTATCGTCCACCAGCAGAATATTGATTGGAAATTGTCCCGTTTCCATGGCTCACCTTCCGTTTTTTGCCTTGTAACCATCTTTATGATCTCTATTGATTATCTAATCTTCCGATACAGCCGATGTTGACCATCCAGCTCCTCGTAATCCTCCGCATGCGAGGTGAAGTTGATCGACTCCTTGGTGCCCAGGTTGAGTACGCCGAATATGCTCAGACTGTCATACAGCAGCCGGTGCACATGATCCTGCAGCTGCTTGTTGAAATAGATCATCACATTGCGGCACAGGATGAGATTAAATTCGTTAAATGAACCGTCCGTCACCAGGTTATGCTGGCCGAACACCATGTTCTTTTTCAGGAAGGAGTGGAAGATCACCGAGTCGTAGCGGGCGGTATAATAATCGGAAAACGCCTCGCTCCCGCCCGCTTCCATGTAGTTGCGCGTATAGAGCTGCATCCGCTCCAATGGGAACACCCCTTCGCGTGCAACATCCAGAACCTCGGCATTGGTGTCGGTCGCATAGATGCGCGTCTTGTCATAGAGCCCGGCCTCGTAGAGCAGGATGGCCATCGAGTAGACCTCCTCGCCCGTCGAGCAGCCGGCATGCCAGACGCGGATGAACGGATAGGTGCGAAGGATCGGCACGACCTGGGTGCGGAACATCCGGAACACCTCGGGGTCCCGGAACATCTCTGTCACATGAATCGTCATATCGGCCAACAGCCGATTCATACAGGCTCGATCGTGGATGACCCGCTCCGCCAGTCCGGTGATCGTCTCCAGCCGCTCCGCGTGGACGCGATGCCAGATTCGTCTGCGGATCGAGGAGTAGGCATAATTGCGGAAGTCATGTCCGTACAGTCTGAATATCGCCTCCAGCAGCATCTCGATCTCGACGCGTTCGCGTTCTTCGGCTTCCATCGCTTCTCCCCCGTTTACTTGTACAACCAGACTCTCATCAGGGAGAGCAGCTGCTCGGTATTGACCGGTTTGGCGATATAATCCGACGCGCCGGCCTCGATACACTTGTCGCGATCATCCTTCATCGCCTTGGCCGTAATCGCGATGATCGGCAGCTTCTCGTACTTGGGCATGCTGCGGATCTCGCGCATCGTCTCATAGCCGTCCATCTCCGGCATCATGATGTCCATCAGCACCAGGTCAAAGCCGCCCGGCTTCTCCAGCTGCTGCAGCGCCTCCACGCCATTCTCGGCAAATGTGATGTTCATCTTGTAGTTCTCCAGCACGCTCGAGAGCGCGAACACATTGCGCACATCGTCGTCGACGATGAGGATGTTGCGGCCTTCGAAAATCGACTCCATATTATGCAGCTTACGCAGCATGTTGCGCTTATCCTCCGGCATATCCGCCTCGACGCGGTGGAGGAAGAGCGTCGTCTCGTCGAGCAGCCGCTCCGGCGACTTGACGTCCTTGACGATGATCGTCCCCGCATACCGCTTCAGCTGCAGCTCTTCCTTCTTATCGAGCTCGCGTCCCGTATAGACGATGACCGGCAGATCGCCGAGCGTCTCCTCCTTGCGGATCGCATCGAGCAGCTCGAACCCGGAGATGTCCGGCAGCCCGAGATCGAGCACCATGCAGTCGTAATGGGCGCTGCGCAGCTCGGAGAGCGCCTCGCGTCCGGTCGACACAGCGGTGATCAGCACATCGTCATGACCGATCAGCTCGACGATGCTGTTGCGCTGCGTCGGATCGTCCTCTACGACGAGCAGCCGCTTCAGATCGCGCTCGAGGAACCCTTCGATCTGCGAGAACACCTGCTCCAGATTGTCCTTGCTCGCGGGCTTCTTCAGATACGCGATCGCGCCCATCGCCAGACCATGCTGGATATCGTCGACGACCGAGATGACATGCACCGGGATGTGCCGCGTCTCTGCGTGATGCTTGAGCTGATTGAGTACAGCCCAGCCGTCCAGCACCGGGAGCTGGATGTCCAGCAGGATCGCATCCGGGCTATAGGTGCGGGCGTAGGACAGCCCTTTGTCCCCTTGCATGGCGACGATTCCCTTGAAGCCACGGCTGCGAGCGATGTCGAGCAGGACGCGGGCAAAATGCACATCGTCCTCGATGATCAGCACGACCTTGTCGCCCTCCTGGAGCTGCTCGGCGTCGTCCTCGATCTTGGCGGACGGCTTCGGCGGCAGCGCGACGCTGTCCCGCTCGCGAGCTGGCGCTGCCTGGACGGTCGAATCTTCGAGCGTATCGGCCAGCGCCGACGCCGCCAGGACGTTGTCGTGAAGCTCGCTGGAGCCGGACTCTGCGGCCACTAGGAACTCAGGCAGGTACAGCGTAAAGGTGCTGCCCTCGCCTTCCTTGCTGCAGAGGGTAATCGTCCCGCCCAGCAAGCCCGCCAGCTCGCGGCTGATCGCCAGCCCGAGGCCGGTGCCGCCATAGATGCGGCTCGTCGTGCCGTCGACCTGCTGGAATGCCTCGAAGATGAGCTGTTGCTTGTCCTCAGGGATGCCGATGCCCGAATCCTTCACCTCAAAGGCGATCATCTGATCGTCGCTGCGGTTGGTCTCCTCCGGGCTTGCCGGACGGATCGTCAGCGTCACCGCGCCTTGCTGGGTGAACTTAAAGGCGTTGGAGAGCAGGTTTTTGAGGATCTGCTTGACGCGATGACTGTCGGTATAGATCTGCTCAGGCAGCTCCGAATACAGCTCGGTCTCGAAACGCAGCCCTTTTTGCAGGCTGACCGGCGTGAAGCTGCGGCGCAGATACAGGTCAAGCTCGGCGATCGGCAGATGCTCGATGACGATATCCATCTTGCCGGCGCTGATCTTGGACAGATCGAGGATCTCGTCGATCAGCTTCAGCAGATCGTTGCCCGAGGCATAGATCGTGCCGGCGAACTCCAGCTGCTTGGGTGTCAGATTACCCTCCTTGTTGTCCATCAGCATCTGGGAGAGGATGAGCAGGCTGTTCAGCGGCGTACGCAACTCATGGGACATATTGGTGAGGAACTCCGACTTGTACTTGGAGGAGAGCGCCAGCTGGACCGTCTGCTTCTCCAGCGCCTGCCGCGTCTTCTCGACCTGCTCATGCTTCTCCTCGGTACGCTTCATCTGCAGCTCCAGCAGATGCGTCTTCTGCAGCAGCTCTTCATTGCTCTGCTCCAGCTCCTCCTGCTGGCTCTGCAGCAGCTCCTCGGACTTCTTGAGCTGTCGGGTCTGCTCCTCGAGCCGCTCGTTGGAGCTGCGCAGCTCCTCCTGCTGACTGAGCAGTTCCTCGGACTGGGCCTGCAGCTCCTCGCTCAGCGTCTGCGACTCGCGCAGCAGCTCCTCGACCCGCATGCGTCCGAACAGATTGTTCAGGACGATGCCCAGACTCTCGACCGTCTCCTCCAGCAACTGCTTCTCCACCGAGGTGAACGACCGCAAAGAGGCCAGCTCCAGTACGCCGAGCAGTTCGCCCTGATATTGCACCGGATAGAGCGTCAGCTGTCTAGGCTGCGTCTCGCCGGTGCCCGAGCCGATCTTCACATAGTCGGCAGGCAGCTCCTGCAGCTCGATGATCCGCCCGTCTGCGGCGCATTGACCGACCAGCCCCTGGCCGATCACGAAGGTCGCGCGCAGCGCCTCCTCGTCATGGAAGGCATAGCTGCCCTGCAAACGCAGCGTCTGCCGGGCGCCCTGGCCTTCGCGGATATAGAGCGCGCCGTAGCTCGCTCCCGTCAGCGGAGCCAGCTCCTGCACGAAGTTGCGGCTCATCTTGCCCAGATCGATCTGGCTCTGGATCGCCATCACGGTCTGCGTCAGATGGGTTTTGACCCAGGCGTCCTCCTCCATCTGCTTGTTGTAGCGCAGCTCATATTCGCTTTTTTGCTCCAGACTTTCGGCCAGCGTATTGAATACCCGGCCGACATCGCCGAACTCGTCATTCGCCAGATGCTCCACGCGCGAGGTCGGATCGACTGTCCCCTGGGCGAACCCGCGGATCATCGCCGAGAGACTTCCCAGGCCTCGACCGACATTGCGCATATTCCACAGCATCGCCAGGATCCCGAGCAGTAAGCCGGACGTGGCGACTGCGATCATGATCATGAGCGCTCGCGCATTGGTTGCGATCGCCGACGTGAAGCCGCTCTCTACGAACTGGCTGTGATAGACGGCCAGCTCGTTTGTTTTGGCGATGAGCTCATTCTCGTAGCGCTCTCCGTCGGCGCGTTGCAGAGCCAGCGCTTCTGCGGCGCTGCCGTTCTGGATCTGCCCGAGCAGTTCTGCCGTGAAGCGAGCATATTGGGCATGCGCGCTCTCCACCTGGGTGAGGAGCTGCAGCTCATTGGCGGAGACGTCCCCTGTTCCCCGCGCCATCGTCTTCAGCTCGGCGAAGGCGCCGGTCGCAGCGTCAGACAGCTCTGCTACCACAGGCATGGCGAGGCTGACATTTTCGGTTGTCGGGTTGAGCAGCAGGTTGGAGATTTCCTTGGCCAGCTCATTGGCTTGCCCCCGTGCCTCGTAGGCTAGCTCCATCTTCACATACCGCTCGTTGTACATTTCCTTCATTTGAGTGCTCAGTCCGACAGTATTGCTGATGCCGACGCCGGCCATCACCAGCAGCAGCGCGATCATAATCGCGGAGCTGATGATCAATTTCGTTTTGATCTTCATGCCCATGCTCCTCGCTTCTCTATCTATTACTATGCTCGCTGCAGCCGATGAACACTGGGCGCCTAGACGAACCTCCTGAACACGCAAATAGAAGACAAGCCTTCATAGAAGACTTGTCTTGCCATCTGGTCAGCGGTGTCGCGACTGGACTCAATGTACGGTTGCTATGACGAGCACTTTGCCCCGGTCAAGCTCCGATTCATATTGGTCGGCTTCCGCCTTCGACATCCCGACGGATTCCATCTTGGCCCGCAGCTCGTCGCCGCGGCTTCTGAACAGATTGGCCATGGAGTTGAATACGCCTTCCTCCGACATACCGATCTTGTTCGTGTTAGTGGCTTCCTTCAGCGAGTCGGTCTGATCGCTGTCGTGAGCCAGCACGTAGATATCCTCCTGGCTATAGCCTCGAGCATTCAGCTCGCGCACTGCGTTGATCGCAGCCATTCCGTTATCGACAATCTGTACATTCGGTCTCATGATTCTTCTCCTCCATCCATCCGATATTATTTTTTGTTATGCCTTGACCAGCATAGCTCTCATTACCACTGGCCTAGCGGATTAAAACAATCGAAGCCAGGTATTTTTTGGGGATCGCGGGACTATGCGTCGATCAACTGGAGGCCGCCCAATACACCTCGAGGGTGGACAGGGCGCTGCCCCCTTCATCCGTGAACAGCTTGAGCGCGAGCGGCCCCCTAACATACACCAGCCCGTCATCGGCGACGTGATCCGGCTCGCCCAGCAGCTCGCGCAGCTGCGCCAGCGCAAGCAGCGCCTCTGTATCCCCGAGCCGGACCGATCCGGCCGATGCCGGCACGACGACATAATCGACCAAGCCTTCATACAGCCCGACCGTCAGCTTGGGATAATGAACCTCCTCGGTACCGAGCAGCTCGTCGGTCGTCCGTTCCGTCGGCTCACCGAGCGCTGCCAGCACATCCGATAGATCGCCATCCATCGCCACCCCGTTGATCGTCTCGAATCGGACCTCCGGCGCAGGCGCTTCGGGCTCGGATGCCTCGGGCTCGGATGCCTCGGGCTCGGACGCTCCGGTTTGGAACGCTTCGGGAGCCGAGACTCCCGGATGGAGCGACGCGCGATCGGACTCCTCAGGAGCGGCCGCCTCGGGAGTGAGCGCTGCCTCGCGCTCTGGCGACTTCACCTCGGCGTCGTCGCTCGGCCCGTATCCATCCTCTGGAATGTCGGATGGCGAGACGGTGGATGCATAGGGGGCAATCGCTGTATCCGTCTCCATGACTTCCAGTGCCAAGACGGGGTTATCGTATAGGAATACCGGCGCTTGCGCCGCTGGAGAGATCGTCGACAGGCCAAGGATCATCACCGCTGCAAAGGTCCATTTGAGCATACCAGTCACCCTTTCCGTCTCGCTGTCGCTTTTGTTGGTTTCCATTATTACCCTCGCCCGGAAACCGCGAAACAACACAGCAAAACGGCGAGCCCTCAGGTGCTCGCCGTTCTCTCCCGGGGATGTCCCCCGCTGCGCTAACTCGCCGTCTCTTGCTCGCCGACGATCGCTTCATACAGCGCCTTGTACTGGGCTGCCGACTGCGACCAGCTGTAATCAGCGCTCATCGCCTGCTCGACCAACTGCTGCCAGACCGGCGTGTCGTAAAAAGATAAGGCATAACGAATCGTATGCAGCATATCATGAGCATTGTAGTTTGTGAAGGAGAAGCCGTTGCCTGTGCCTTCGAATTCATTGTATGCCTGCACCGTATCGACGAGCCCTCCGGTCTCGCGGACGATCGGGATGCTGCCGTAGCGCAGCGCTAGCAGCTGGCTGAGCCCGCACGGCTCGAAGCGCGACGGCATCAGGAACAGGTCGGAGGAGGCGTAGATCTGGCGAGCCAACCGCTCGTCGAAACGGACCTGCACAGCCAGCTTATCCGGGTGGTGATGCGCTTTGTCGAGCAGCAGTCCCTCATAGTGCGGGTCGCCGCTGCCGAGGATCGCCAGTTGGACGTTGTCCTCCTGCAGCATCTCATCGAGCACGCGCGCCAGCAGATCGAGCCCCTTCTGGTCGGTGAGCCTCGTCACCATGCCGATGAGCGGCACCTGCTTGTCCTGCGCCAGGCCGAGCACGCGCTGCAGCTCCGTTTTGTTCGCCCGTTTCTTGTCGATATCCGAGCTGTATTTCAGGAAAATATGCGGATCGGTCGCCGGATCGTAGGACTGCTCGTCGATGCCGTTGACGATCCCGCTCATCCGGTCGCCGAGCCAGCGCAACGCGCCATCGAGTCCTTCGCCGTAGTACGGCGTGCGGATCTCGTCGGCATAGGTCTGACTCACCGTCGTCACCCGGTCGGAGTAGACGATGCCGCCCTTCATGAAGCTGACGCCGCCCTGGTACTCCAGACGCTCCGGATGGAACGCCTCATGATCGAGCCCGAGCAGGTCGCCCAGCGTCTCGTACGGGAAGACGCCCTGGAACTGCAGATTATGGATCGTGTAGA
Source organism: Paenibacillus sp. 598K (assembly GCF_003851045.1). Taxonomy (GTDB): domain Bacteria; phylum Bacillota; class Bacilli; order Paenibacillales; family Paenibacillaceae; genus Paenibacillus_D. Next base: position 41,593 of record NZ_BFBX01000116.1, read on the forward strand.
CGGTGCGGATGTCCCGGTAGAACGGATCGTGACGGTAATGCTTGTCCAGCAGCGGCGCGACCATCCCTGTATGCCAGTCATGGCTATGGATGATATCCGGCTGGAAGGCGACATGCGGCAGCGCCTCGAGGATCGCCCGATCCAGGAAGGCGAACCGTTCGCCATCGTCATAGTGACCATAGGCGGTATCGCGGGCGCCGAAGTAATATTCATTGTCGAGGAAATAGAACTGCACGCCCTCATGCATCAGCTCAAACAATCCGCAATAGACTTGGCGCCAGCCGACTGGCACCTCGATCGCTTTGATGAAGCGCATTGCCAAGCGATGGGACTCTGCGATGGTTTTGTACTTGGGCATCATCACTCTTACGTCAACGCCGCTCGCGAGCAGCGCCTTCGGCAGCGCCGATACGACGTCGGCCAGACCGCCCGTCTTCATAAACGGACTTCCTTCGGCAGCGGCAAATAATACTTTCATCGGTTCTGTGACCCCTCTCCCTTGGTTAAGGCGCTGACCGTCGACTTGCGGCGGGTCGGCTCCTTTTTGAGCCAGAGCACGCTGAGCGGCGGCAAGGTCAGCTCCAGACTGTGCTTGCAGCCATGCCAAGGCTGTTTGTCCGTGCGGTGCGGCGTCTCGGTCGTCTGGCTATCGCCGCCATAGATGGCATCGCCAGTGTTAAGCAGCTCGCGATAGGCGCCTGCGGTCGGCACACCGATCCGGTAGCCAGCTCGCTCGACAGGGGCAAAGTTGCAGACGACGACGATCTGCTCTCCGCGGCGCTTGCCCTTGCGCAGGTAGACGATGATGTTCTGGATATGATCCTCGTGGTCGATCCATTCGAAGCCCGAGTAGTCATGGTCGAGCTGCCAAAGCGACTTTTCCTGCAGGTAGAGATGATTAAGCGTCCGCGTGTAATCCAGCATCCGGCGATGCATGTCGTACTCGAGCAGCAGCCAGTCGAGCTGGTCCTGGTCCTTCCACTCGATGAACTGGCCGAATTCGGCGCCCATGAAGATCAGCTTTTTGCCAGGGAAGCTGAACCAGTAAGCCAGCAACGTCCGAAGACCGGCGAATTTTTGCTCGTAGCTGCCCGGCATTTTGTTCAGCAGCGATTTTTTGCCATGCACAACTTCGTCATGCGAGAGTGGCAGTACATAGTTGTCTGTAAAGGCATAGGCAATCGGGAAGGTGAGCAGCGATTGCTTGGCCGCGCGGTGAATCGGATCGAGCTCAAAGTAAGACAAGGTGTCGTTCATCCAGCCCATATTCCACTTGTAGTTGAACCCGAGACCGCCCTGGTCGGTCGGCGCGGTCACGAGCGGCCAGGCGCTCGACTCCTCGGCCATCATGAGCGCATGCGGGAAGCTGGCGAAGATGACCTGGTTCAACTGCTGCAGGAATCCGATCGCATCGAGATCCTCGCGGCCGCCCGCTGCGTTGGGACGCCACTCGGTCTTCTCGAAGTCGCGCAGCAGCATACTCGTCACGGCATCGACCCGCAGGCCGTCGACATGGTACATCTCCATCCAGAACAGCGCGTTGGAGATCAGGAAGGAGCGCACCTCCGGCTTGCTGTAGTCGAAGCCAAGCGTCCCCCAGCCGGGCTTCTCGGCGATCAGCGGATCCTCATGCTCGTACAGCGGCTGGCCGTCGAACTGGCGCAGACCGTGCGCATCCTTGGCAAAATGGGCCGGCACCCAGTCAAGGATGACGCCGATGCCCCGAAGATGGCATTCATCGATCAGGTGCATCAGCTCATGAGGCGCGCCAAAACGGCTCGTAGCGGCAAAGAAGCCGGTCACCTGGTAGCCCCAGGACAGATCGTACGGATGCTCGGTCAGCGGCATCAGCTCGATATGCGTATACCCCATATCGACGACATAATCGAGCAATAGCGAAGCAAGCTCCCGATAGCTCAGCAATTTGCCTTCGGCATTGTATTTCCAAGTGCCTAGGTGGACTTCGTAGATATTCATCGGCTGATCGTAAGGAGGCTTGCGCTTGCGCACCCATGACCGGTCCCGCCACTGATAGCCGTCGATAGACCGGACGACGGAAGCCGTGTTCGGCCGGACTTCACATGCGAAGGCATAGGGGTCGGACTTGAGCAGCCGCTGTCCATCTGCTCCGATCACTTCATATTTGTATAGCGTGCCCTCGCCGATGCCCTCGATATACCCACTCCATAGTCCGGAGTTGTCGATGCGCGAGAGCGGATGCTCTGCGCCCTGCCAGCCGTTGCTGTCCATCGCCACGCCGACGGCGCGAGCATGCGGAGCCCAGACCGTGAAGCGAACGCCCTCGACGCCTTGGGGATCCCGGAGCAGATGCGCCCCCAATAAACGATAGCTTGCATAATTCGTGCCTTCATGGAAGAGATAGATCTCTTCTGCGCCAATAGTCGTTGTCAGCACCTCTTCACCACCAATATTAGCCAGAATGTAAAATAATAGAATCCTTACCCGAATGATGCGGGATTGACGCAGTCTGCAGCTCATAAAACGCCGATGTCATGAATTGTTCATGTATAACTTCGCCGCCCGACTCGATTAATCCTCTGACGCGAGGCAGCAGTTTCAAAACCGGATGGGGGCGTTATATATAGACTACCATCATTTTGGAACGGCCTCACTTGCGATCCAAGGTTTGCAATATTGTGGGAAGTAAAGGAAAACAACCATTATGGGAGGGACTTAACGTATGAAATCCAATACATGTGTAGCGATGATCCTGGCCGGAGGAGAAGGCAAGCGACTGGCGCCTCTGACAGCAAAGCTGGCCAAGCCCGCTGTCCCTTTCGGAGGCAAATACCGCATGATCGATTTCCCGCTAAGCAACTGCAAAAACTCTGGCATTAACACCATAGGCGTGCTGACCCAATATCGGGCCGAATCGCTGCATAGTTATCTGGGCGAAGGCGACTGTTGGCTTCCTGAAGACGCAACCGGCAGCTTCCGACTGCTCCCCCCGCCGGCGGAGTGTAAGGAAGGCTACACCGGAACCGCCGATGCGATCGCCAAAAATATCGCTTATCTCGACGAAATGAACCCGGAGGATGTGCTCATCCTCTCCGGCGACCATATCTATACGATGGATTATCGGCAGCTCTTGGAGACTCATCGAGCGAGCGGCGCAGAAGCGACGATCTCGGTCAAGGAGGTGCCTTGGGCAGAGGCGCATCGGTTCGGCATTATGCATACCAACAGCGAGCAGCACATCATCGGCTTCGAGGAGAAGCCTGCCAAGCCAGCCAGCAACCTAGCGTCGCTCGGCATTTATATGTTCCGTTGGCAGACGCTGCGCCGTTATCTGATCGAGGATGCTGCCGACCCGCAGTCGAGCCACGACTTCGGCAAGGACCTGATCCCGAAGATGCTCGCCGACCAGATCGCGCTTATGGCCTGCCCGTTCGACGGCTATTGGCGGGATGTCGGCACCGTAGACAGCCTGTGGGAGTCGCACATGGACCTGTTGGAGCAGAAGCTGTCGCTCGAGAGCGAGGACTGGCCGCTGCATACGCCTGCCGCGCTCGAAGCGTTGTCCTCCTATCGTCATCCGCTCGCCCGCATCGAGCGATCGATCGTCCATGAGCGTTGCTCCGTCGAGGGCGATCTCCATCACTCCGTCCTGTTCCAGGGCGTCCAGATCGGCCACGGCAGCGAGCTCCATGACAGCATCATCATGCCCAATGTCAAGATTGGACGCGGCGTCAAGATTATGCGCGCGATCATCGGCGAAGGCTCCATTATCGAGGACGGCGCCGTGATCGGCCAGGCCGAGGGCGATATCGCGGTCATCGGCTCCGACGAGCTCATCTTCTCTGCGCCGCGCAAGCCGCATGTGCTGCGTCAGCTCTACAGCCGGCAGGCGATCGAGCCAGCGGCTACCGCTTCCAGCAAGTAAGGCTCGCTTCGACGGAAGCTATGCCCTCAGCCTCCCCTCCGCGCTCGCGAGGGGAGGCTTTGCTATCCATCGACCCAGCCGTAGCGCCAGCTGCCATCGAGCCTTAGACGCTTCGACGGCAGCTGACATGATTTTTTTGTAAAGCAAGCGATTCGTACATCGAATGAAAGGTTAATAGAGCATAGCAAGCCTTCAAGGAGTTGATCACCATGAGTAAGCCTCCTGAGCAGTATCTCGATGAAGCCATACTGATGAGCCGCTCGCTGTTCCCGGAGACCGAGAAGCAACGCCATTACCGGGAGCTGCTGATGGAGATGAGTCATGAATACCGGCAGCACTTGATGACCAACCATAACTCTGATATCGCCAGAGCCTACCATACACTGTACGAGATGATGACCGAGACGACCGTCCATGCCTAACGAAGCCGCCTGATCCAAGCAGACAGGCGGTTTCGTCATGCATGGACGTCTTGATGTCTGCAAAGCTTCAACTGGTGTTCGCCTCCATAAGGATAAGGTTCATGGTATACTACGAACGTATGGTCCTAAATTATCCCGAGGAGGCATCATGAGAACCACACGAACAAAAACGAGCCGCACCGGCAGTGCGACTGCACTCGTCATCGGGCTTGCCCTCGTCGTCCTCGTCTCGCTCGGCGTGCTCGGCGAAGAATGGCTGCCGACCAGCGCGCCGCCAGCAGTCGACTATGACTATGAGCTGCGCTTCCCGGCGGATCGCTATCCCGAGACGGGCGCACATATCGCCGCCGCGATCGAGCGCGGGAGCTCGCAGGTATGTACGATCGATCGAGGCGGCGCCGACCGCAACCGCGACCTGTCGCTGCGCGGCATCCCGACGCGGTCGGGGTACGACCGCGACGAGTGGCCGATGGCGATGTGCGCGGAGGGCGGCGATCAGGCCAGCGTCGCATACATAAGTCCGTCAGATAATCGAGGGGCAGGGTCCTGGGTCAGCAATCAGCTGAGCGATTACCCGGACGGGACTGTCGTCCTGTTCGTCATCGAAGGCGACGTCGATAGGAGCGGCGTCGACTTCGCGACCGATTAACCACAAAGCCAGGGTCCTTACACGGTAAGGATACCCTGGCTTTGTGGTTGGCAAGCTAATGAAGGCAGGAATCGAATAAATTCCGGCGCTCGCAGCGTGCCTGATTTGTAGCGGTTCAGGAAACGGATGCGAGCCTGCACCGCAGGCTTCAAGTACACATAATCCCGGTCCTCCCCGATGATTAGATCGCGGATCTCCGTTTGGAACGATCTCCGAACCGCGAGCGGAACTCCTTGCTCCAACACGCCCGCTGGCTTGCCGTTCATGTGGATCAGCCAGCCGAACTGCGATTTGCGGTATCCGACGACCGTCACATCCGCATGCAGATAATTGATAATCTTCAGCCAATCATCAGAGCCTCCGCCTGTGTACAGACTGTCCTTGCGCTTGGCGACGAGGCCTTCCAGTCTGCGCTGCCGCACCGCCTCGAACAATCCTTTGCCCGTCCCCTCCACCGAGAGCACCCGACTGTACGATTCGTTCTCCTCCAGCACGTCGTTCAGCAGCGCCTTGCGTTCGTCGAGCGGCCAGTGCCGCACATCCTCGCCGTCATAGCTCAGAATATCGAACACGAAATAACGTACCGGCAGACGCCTGGCGCCATCCCGTATCCGGGCTGGCTTCAGCAGACGCAGACGCTCCATGACTGACTCGCGCTCGAAGTCGCCGGTCTCCGGATTAAGATAGGCCGCCTCGCCGTCCAGCACGACATGTGGGCTATCGACAGGCACCCGGAGCAGCTCTGGATAACGCTCGGTTATGTTGGTGCGGAATCGGGTATACAAATTCACCTTGCCATTGATCATCGACAGCAGCATCCGATGGCCGTCGATCTTGGGCTCGAACAGATAACGCCCACTGTCAAAAGCCGCCTCGCCTGCTTCCGGCAGCATCGGTTCGTAAAACATCGCGCGCCCTCCCATTGCCCCATTGTAGCACTCGGCCAGGCCGCTGCCACGCGGTAAATATAGGGAGATGGAAGGATGGAGCCCTTAAAGAAGTTCCAGCGATCCCGCGGAGCTTCTGTTTTAAGGATTTTAATTCTAACGCTCGCCCTCGGCCTTATTGCCCTTCAAATGCAGGCAATCCCCTCCTAATGCTCGCCCAGGAGCTTATTTCGGCAAAACAGCGCTGAAACGGACACTTTTCGAAAATAAGCGCCGTGGCAAGCGTTACGTTACTGGAGAGCACAAAAAATCGGAAATAAGCGCTGTGGCGAGCATTACAATCGTGACGGGGCAAATCGGGTTTTTGCGAGGCCGACATAAAAGTTAGTTCTGTGCTACGCCCGTATTCTTTCATTACATCATCGGCTATATAATTGTTTATACATAAAGATCGAATAAGATCAAGGCAACGAAACGATTTAGCGATATTTCAATAAAGGAGTGATTCTCCATGTCAATGGTAAGCAAACTCAAACCTCATGATGCTGAAACCATTAAGGACTTTGATGATTACTCAGTCGATGAATACCGACCCGCAGATAAGCGACGGGAATCGCCTGCAACACGGAACCCGCTGTTGATGTTGTCGTGACCTTTACGCTGCCACCGCCCGTTTCGTAGTTCCCCGACGTTGTATCAAGAGCAATCGAACAGCCATTAGTACTTAAGCCGGTCAGCGACTCTTCCGCTGGACACCAAGTATGTTGTAATCTGTCTGCCCCAGCACCACGACACTCGCCCCTGACGCCTGCTGCGCCTCCACGATCGATTAGCCTTGCGATAGGGTGTGCGTGATGGTGGCAGTTTCGGATGTCTTGACGTCGAGAATACGGATATTGTCCTGCACCTCTGCTGCCTCACCCGTGCCCAGCATGATCAGATTAGGTGTATCCGGCACAGCAGCAGCAGACTGGATTGAGATTGTCGTTACGCTGGCATTGATTGCTGCCGATAGCTCCGTTGTTGAGCTATTGGGTGTCCCTTGAAAGGGCTTATCAAAGCCCTAGGGTGTTGTCTTACCAGTTCGTCGTTTGAAAACATCATATCGGGAGGCCCGCAACATATCCACCTCCTATAATTTCGTAGATTTCACGCCGTTAGCATCGACCGTTATCTTATATCTTCCCGATCCGTCGGTAGCGTTAAGGATCAAGCTTTTCCCTGACGCAATCTCCAGATCATCTCGACTATACGCATGCAGAGTCGGTGAGTATGGACGCGGCGTCACCAGACTTACAGTCGGAGGGATAAAGTAAAACGGATTGACACGATCCGAGCTCATGTATTTTGCTTTGCGATATCTCGTGTTAAGCCGCCGATATTGGTTGCCGTACGCCTTCCGCCATTCGATCTGTTGGAATCGTTGGTTAAATTGAGGGAAGGCTACCAACCATTGTCCAGTCGTCAGGTCTTGACCCTCGATCACTGCCGCCAATGTAGAAAATGCATTTATGTTCGTCATTGCGAAGAACCCGCGATAATACATCCAATCGCGATAATTGCTATTGTCCGGGGCTTGGACGAAATTGAATCCAACCTCACCATCGTTAGTCCCGGCAGCATCAGGGACAAACTTGTAAAGGGGCGGATTCGCACCGTAAATCTCAATGATATCGTCGGTTATCGCAAGTCCTTCCGGCAACTGAGCAAGGGTTACGGGCTCAACCGTCCCATAACGGATATCCCACGTCGCAGGGTTAGTGTGGACGAGATTGCCCGACGTTATCGCATTTTGACCGAGCGATATAGCGTCCTCGTAAAGTTGAATCGGAGTGGCGCGGACTCGCGATGTTGCGGACTTGGTCGCGTATGTCCAAAACCTATCCGAGATGCTCTCAAAGATACAATCCTCCATCAAGTGACGAAAAGAGACGATCTTCTCGCCTGGAACATTGCGCCTATGGTCCGGGAGAGTAAACGGAAGCGACGTCGTGTAGTCGTACATAATCCGCACCTTATCGACGTCCCCTAACTTAATCGCGTACTTTTGTTTATCTGCCGGGGAAACCAGTGAGTCCGGCATGCAAAAAAACCATCCTCCGTCATCCACGAGACGCGACCAGGAGAAACCATAAGCGTCGATACTGCTCGCCCAGCTATACGAGTCCGGCAGCAGATCGATCGCGCATTCCCCTATCTGTTCGAATTTGACAGCATGAAATTGCCACGCAACCATTCCCTTACGGTTGAGTTCCGCCCCCGAATCAATCTGACCGTCGTTCACCTGGAAAAATCCGTAGGGAGCAAACCCCATGTGTACGCGGATCATTTCGAGGTTTGCGCCAACGTCGCCAAGCAATACCCCGCAAAAATCGCCCCGAAGTGTTCCGCCCATGACAAAGAAGTCGCCGGTGTTCTTTCGGACATACAGCCCAAACAGCCCGCCGATGGAACAATCAAGAAGCGTAATGTGTCCAGTACGGTTGTTGAACCATACACCACATTTGATGCTCCCAGTCGAAACGTTGTCCAGGATAACCGCGCCGCAGTTATAGTCGATGTGAATTGCGCAAAGACCCGGTTCAAACATTTCTATCTTCCGCTGATCGAAAAGTTCTTTGTTGATGTATTGATCCAAGTTGCGATGATTGTAGGTAAAGGTGCCCGTAATTGTGAGATGTTCAACGTGGAGATTACTTCCTTTATCAAAATGCAGGCATGCTTTCATATCGTTCGCAGCCGTTCTCGGCAGGTCGAACAGGAGTCGAGTTCCGCGTTTTCCGCTGTCTACATACTTAGCTTCGCCGTAAATGCGAGAAGCGTTATTAATAATTGGCTCTCGTATCCGGTAATCGCCCGCTGGGATAAATAGCGCATGACGCATCCCGCACGCCGCCATCGCTGCCTTAAAGGCTTCCGTGGCGTCTTGCGATGCTTCTCCGGTTGCTCCATAGTCCTTGACGTTAATAACACTGGCGTTATCGAGCTTTACCTTCGCTTGCTTTGCGAGTGACAGCGCCGCTCTATCTATTGCCATTAAATCACCGCCTTTCCTCGGACGCTCACATTGCCTCCCGCAATTGCCGATATCCTCGCCCGAAACGCCGCTAATCCGGTGACGTCGAATTGCCAAACCTCGCCAGTTCCGGTGGTTTGCGTCGCCATGGCGTAATCCTGTATTCTTAGGCCTTGGATTGGATACCAGGCACCGCTAATACTTTGCACCTCATAGACAACCGTCCGGCTGGTCGACGTGCCCCATACCTCGATTGTCAGTGTCTTGTAAAATCCGACATCAAAGGATGTACCGTTGCCTGCTGCCGTCGCTGCTTCCTGGAGAGTGACATTTAGCGCTCCGCCGCCCCCGCTGCCCTCGAGCACCCGCACGTTAATACTCCCGTCCGGGTTAAATCCCTGGACGACTGTGCCGTCCTCGCGCATGTATCTGCCATTCTGAAATGATACGTTCATACAAATTCCCCTCCTTTTGGAACGTTTGTTTGCAAGGAAAAACACCCCATTATGTCGAATGGGGGGTGACAGCCTCAAATGCGATTTCAGTCTCGTACACGCACTTCGTAAGCGTAACGGCAGCTCCGATAATCGCGCCAGCAAAAAGGCATGACAGTTTCTTCATATCATCAAAGCCTCCTGTAAGGTTTGGGATATTATACCACACAGAATGGACTAGGTCGATCATTAAGTATTTGATCCTGTCGTATTATAGGTGCCCGCCTCCCATATTCGACTGGTTCTAGCTGTTCCCATGATTATGATGTGCTGTCGTCACTTGATGCGTGTGCCCCTTGTCAGACTTATTGGCGAGGGCACTGGATAGATTATTTATCTACGTTTGCAAATTGCCCATTCTCGTATTCTGGCCGCTGTCGATATACTCCTAAATGCCCTGCCTAGCATCAATATAGGTCTGGAACGTTTGTCCTCTCTCCTTACTATAGAGTCTCGACCAGTCTGGGATTTCGATTTGTAGCCTAATCTGAACGCAAATGTACAGTTCGAGCTGCAGTAATACTTAGATCCGTGTAACCGTGGAGAGTTGGCCATCCGGCGATGGTTCCCAGAAAATACCGAGTTTGCTCTAGAACAGTATCTGCAAGGGCTGGCTCACCAAAAATTCCGGGGATTATTTGAAATTTCTATTTTCTGTTCTAGTTTATTACAACGAGTTTGATTTGAAACGTGTCATCCTTCTAGCTTTCTCGGGACTGCGGTTCGGTGAACTGTGCGCGTTAAAATGGTCCGATCTTGATTTTCAAAAGAATGAGAATCGAACCAGTAAACAGATATATAGCCCGAAAGATAATATGCGTGAGTATGAGTTAATCCCGCCCAAAATTCCAGCTGGTGTTCGCACGTTTGACATCGAACCTTCGGTTATGGAAATGCTTAAATCATTGCAATTATATCAGTCGAAGGTCAGGTTGGCGGTGCGGCTGCTTATTGATGATTATCACGATAAGAACTTCGTGTTCTGTCGTCAAAACGGCTATCCTTTCCTTCAAAAGAATATACTCATCCGGGTGGAGCGGATTCTAAGACTTACATCGATCACGAAAGAAGCGACACCGCACATATTCCGACACACCCACATAAGTATGCTCGCCGAAGCCGGAGTAGATTTGCCCGTCATTATGAAACGAGTCGGTCACGATGACATGAAGACGACACTCAAAATCTATACTCATGTTACTGAAAAGATGAAAAAAGATTCGAGCGAAAAAGTCACATTTCAATTTAAACACCTGTTAAATGTGTAGATCACGGTTCAGTTCATAGACAAAGTGCCGGGATTGTTATTTTTTTGTGATTTTTCAAGAAAAGAGACCTCCATCGGAGGCCTCTTTTCATTGGTAATACAGCGTTTTTGGAAGGTTGATTACATCATGCCGCCCATGCCGCCCATTCCACCCATGCCGCCCATGTCTGGCATAGCTGGTTTGTCTTTCTCAGGCTTGTCGGCGACAACCGCTTCGGTTGTCAGGAACATCGCAGCGACGGAAGCTGCGTTTTGCAGCGCGGAGCGCGTGACCTTCGCAGGGTCGACGATACCGGCGTCAAACATGTTGACCCACTCGCCAGTAGCGGCGTTGTAGCCTACGCCGATTGCTTCGTTTTTGAGGCGCTCGACGATGACGGAGCCTTCTTGACCAGCGTTGGCAGCGATCGTGCGGACTGGCTCTTCCAGTGCGCGCAGGACGATGTTCACGCCAGTTTGTTGGTCGCCTTCGGCAGTAACTGCAGCTACAGCTTTGTATACGTTCACGAGCGCTGTGCCGCCGCCGGATACGATGCCCTCCTCAACCGCAGCGCGTGTCGAGTTCAGTGCGTCTTCGATGCGCAGCTTGCGCTCTTTCAGCTCGGTTTCGGTCGCTGCGCCGACTTTGATGACTGCTACGCCGCCGGACAGCTTGGCCAGACGCTCTTGCAGCTTCTCGCGGTCGAAGTCGGAAGTGGTCTCTTCCAGTTGAGCGCGGATTTGGTTGACGCGAGCCAGGATATCAGCCGCATCGCCGCTGCCGTCGACAACGATTGTGTTTTCTTTGGTGATGCGTACTTGACGCGCGGAGCCGAGTTGCTCGATGTCAGTGCCTTTCAGGTCCAGACCGAGCTCTTCAGTGATCACTTGACCGCCTGTCAGGGCAGCGAGGTCTTGCAGCATCGCTTTGCGACGGTCGCCGAAGCCAGGCGCTTTGACGCCTACGCAAGTGAAGGTGCCGCGCAGCTTGTTGACGACGAGAGTCGCCAGCGCTTCGCCTTCGATATCTTCAGCGATGATCAGCAGCTGCTTGCCGGATTGTACGACCTTCTCCAGCACCGGCAGGATCTCCTGAATGTTGGTAATTTTTTTGTCGGTGATCAGGATATACGGGTTATCCAGCACCGCTTCCATTTTGTCTGTATCGGTGATCATGTATGGCGAGATGTAGCCGCGGTCGAATTGCATACCTTCTACGACTTCCAGCTCGGTGATGAAGCCTTTGGATTCTTCGACAGTGATAACGCCGTCGTTGCCGACCTTCTCCATCGCTTCAGCGATCAGCTCGCCGACTTCGTTGTCGGAAGCGGAGATCGCTGCAACCTGAGCGATCGATTGCTTGCCTTCGATTGGTTTGGCGATCGATTTCAGCTCTTCGACAGCTGTTTTGACCGCTTTTTCGATACCTTTGCGGATAACCATCGGGTTTGCGCCGGCGGTTACGTTTTTCAGACCTTCGCGGATCATCGCTTGTGCCAGCACAGTTGCCGTTGTTGTACCGTCGCCAGCGACATCGTTTGTTTTGGTTGCGACTTCTTTAACCAGTTGCGCGCCCATGTTCTCGAATGCGTCTTCCAGTTCGATTTCCTTGGCGATCGAGACGCCGTCGTTGGTGATCAGCGGGCTGCCGAATTTTTTCTCCAATACGACGTTGCGTCCTTTTGGTCCAAGCGTTACTTTTACTGCATTTGCCAGAGCGTCGACACCGCGGAGCATCGAGCGGCGCGCGTCTTCACTGAACTTGATATCCTTTGCCATAGCCTGATTAACCTCCTTAAATTTTAAACAAATAAGTAAGCATCGTTACTGCTATCTATGTGGGTTCCGAAACGCCATTCGGACTTGAATTTAGCCGAAAATCGCGTGGATGTCGCTTTCCTTCATAATCAAATACTCTTTTCCGTCGTACTTCACTTCTGTGCCGGCATACTTGGAGAACAAAACGCGATCGCCTACTTTCACTTCCAGCTCTACGCGTACACCGTCCTTAAGCGCACCGATGCCAACTGCTACGACTTTGCCCTCTTGCGGCTTTTCCTTCGCCGTGTCCGGCAGGACGATTCCGCTAGCGGTAGTCTCTTCCTTCGCGATTGGTTCGATCAAAACGCGCTCACCCAAAGGTCTGATCATGAAAAATAGCCTCCTTTTAAATTTGTCGCCAAATATCGGCATGATTAGCACTCAACAACCGTCAGTGCTAACAACCATTTTTATAATACCCATTTTGATTGTAAATTTCAAGTCCCTTTTGCGATCTCTTCACAAAAAAACAAACGCCCCGCACCTGTCGACGAAACGAAAGGCGAGGGGCGGAGCGGGATGCTGGTGACAACTTATCTTCCCTCGTACTGCGCTTCGAACTCGGCCTCCCGCTTCAACTGCTCGCGATAGACGCGCGCGGAGAGGAAGACGCTGAACTCGTACAGAATAATGAGGGGTATCGCGACCAGAATATCCGAGACGATATCCGGCGGCGTGATCAGCGCAGCGGCGGCAATCAATAGGAAGTAAGCGAAGCGCCGCATCTTGCGCAGTCGCAGCGGATTAAGAATCCGCAGCTTGGTCAGGAACATGATGACGATCGGCAGCTCGAAGAGCAGCGAGATCGGGATAATAATGTTGAACATAAAGGTAAAGTACTGGATTACCCCAAATGTCTCGACCAGATCGAGGTTGCGGGAGACCGTCGTCGTGAAGTAATACGCCATCGGAAACACGACAAAATAAGAAAATGCCAAGCCGATCAACAGCATGATCAAGGCAAACGGCACATACTTGAGCGTGGCCTTCTGCTCATGCACGGCAAGCGCCGGCTTCACGAAAGCCCACAGCTGGAAAAAGGTGAACGGCAGCGTTATAAGCAGCGCCATCACCAGCGCAAACTTCATATAGATGCCGACTCCGTCCCACAGCGAAAAGGTATGCACCGTCAGATTCACTGCCGGTTCCTGAGACATCAGGAAGTCATAAGCTGGCTTGGCCAGCGACAAACCGGCAATCATGCCAAGGATGAGTACGACCAGAATCCAGATGATTCGCTTGCGCAGCTCGCCCACATGGCCCAGCAGCGGCATCAGACCTTCCTGTCCGAGTCGATCCGCCAGCTGCTCTCGCCTGCTTTTGCCGGACGAGGCTGCGTTGTTCTGTTCTGCCACCGAGAAGACCGCCTTTCTAAGATGCTTGCGCCGCGCTACCCGAGATGTTGCATCATCGGTTCACAAAAAAAGCGTCTCCGGTCAGTCCGGAAGGCGCTTGTTGTTAGTCGGTTCTGTCGACGGCGCGTCTGCTTGCACGGCGCTTACGGTCTTGCGATCTGTCTGCTCGTCATCGCCCATAATGTCTTTGGCGCCATTCTTGAATTCTCTCAGCGTGCGTCCGAATGCCCGACCAAGCTCTGGCAGCTTGTTCGGTCCGAACAGCAGCAGCGCAACGATCGCCAGCAAGATGATGCCGGATGTACCCAGTCCCATACCAATTAACCTCCTCAACGATTCATGCTGTCAAGCAAAAATGTCCGTCTATCTCATCCATACGGGTTGCTACAACATACGTCTCTTCCGCCAGTATACCCACAACGGGGCCAACACTTGCAGCGTCTAACAGCCCAGCATACCGCCAAACCCCATCGTCACGATATCCTCGCGGGTAATCGTGTCCCCTGCCAAAATGCGCGGCAGCAGCACATCAAACGAAGTGTACGGATCATGCATAACACAGCCTGGCAGTCCCAAGATCGGCACGCCCCGCAAATAACCCATCAGCAACATCGAGCCCGGCAGCATCGGCGTGCCGTAGCTGACGATCTCCGCTCCCGCGTCGCGAATCGCAGCCGGTGTCCGGTCATCGGGATCGACCGACATTCCGCCAGTTACTAGTATCATATCATACTCTGCACGCAGCAAATAGTCTATTTCCTTGACAATTATTTGTCGGTCATCGGGAGCGAAGCGCTGCTCCGCCACGACAGAGCCAAAGGCCTCGACCTTCTCCCGCACGGCCGGTCCGAACTTGTCGACGATCCGTCCGCTGTACACCTCGCCGCCGGTCGTCAGCAAGCCGATCCGCATCGGTCGGAAAGGCCGGATCTGCAGCGGCGGTCTCCCCTTCATGCTGCGGTAGTCGGCGAACAGGCGCTCCGCCTGCTCGATCTTGGCGCGATCGACGACGAGCGGGATGACTCGGGTCGCCGCCACCCGTTGGTCTGGCTGAACGACTGTCCGATGCGGCACTGTTGCCAGCGCGATCTCGCCGAGACGATTGATTGCATGGATCAGCTCGCCGTCGATCTCCAGCAAGCCCTGCCGAGACGCCTTAACCGTCACCTTGCCCTCGTGCGGCGCTGTCGCGGTCAGGTCGGCATCGACGAGTAGCGCCTCTGCCATACGTTGCGCCGCCTCATCCTCATGCAGCTCAGCCTCGCCCAGCTCGAGGATATAGATATGCTCCTTGCCAATGTCGAGCAGCTTCGGGATATCCTCCTCGCGGACCAGATGTCCCTTGGTGAACAACCGCCCTTTGAACTTGCCGGGGATGATCTGCGTCAGGTCATGCGCCAGCCGCAGCCCGACCGCTTCTTGCACCGGCACCTCGGTCAGCTTCGTGCCTCCCGCCCGCCCGTTCATCGCTTATGCTCCCCGATCGTCCCAGTCAGGATACCGAGCGCATGCGGCAGCTGGTCCATGATGACGACCAGACTCTCGTGTACGCCTTTGGGACTGCCGGGCAGATTGAGGATGAGCGAGCGGCCGCGGATGCCGCAGATGCCGCGCGAGAGCATCGCCCGCTTGGTCTTCTGGATCGAGAACATCCGCATCGCCTCGGCGATGCCCGGGACCTCGCGATCGATGACGCGCTGCGTCGCCTCCGGCGTGACGTCCCGCGGTCCGAGGCCAGTGCCGCCGGTCGTCAGGACCAGGTCCGCCTGATAATAGTCGACCATCTCGATGAGCGCAGCCGTGATCTCGTCCTGCTCATCCGGGACGATCCGGTAATCGACGATCTCCCCGCCCAGCTCTTCCTCCACCAGCTCGCGGATCACCTGAGCACTCGTATCCTCCCGTTCGCCGGCCGAGCCTTTGTCGCTCGCTGTCAGTATGGCTACCTTCCATTGCATATCCAGCCCCCCCTATCCTGTTCGCCGCACAGTCGACCGCGGCATCTTTTTTAGTCTGCCAGGCGATAGTCCCCGTTTTTCCCCCCTGCCTTGTGGATCAGCAGTGTCGGGCCGATCAGCATGTCCTTCTGCAGCGCCTTGCACATATCATAGACGGTCAGCGCAGCGGCGGATACCGCCGTCAGCGCCTCCATCTCCACGCCGGTCTTGCCTGTCGTCTTGACCGTCGCCTCGATGAACAGCACATCCTCCCCATTGTCATGGAACTGGATGTCGATCCCCGTCAGCGGCAGCGGATGACACATCGGGATCCACTCCGAGGTGCGCTTGGCTGCCATGATGCCCGCCACCTGGGCGACGGCCATCACATCGCCCTTGCGGATGCCGCCATTCTTGATCTGCTGCAGCGTCTCCCGCGCCATCTTGACCGAGGAGCGAGCCGAAGCGGTGCGCGCCGTCGTCTCCTTGTCGGAGACATCGACCATCCTCGCCCTGCCCTGATCATTGAAATGTGTCAACTCGCTCATCACCTTGCTCCTCTCTCATCTGTCGATCTGAGCCAGATACCCTGCTCGGTGATGAGGCCGTCCATCAACGCATCATGCGGCTCCATCGGCACCTGGTCTATCCGTTGCTCCCCGTACGCCAATCCGATCCACAGCGGCTCAGGCAGGGACGCAGCTTCCCCTATATTAATAGTAGCGTCACCTCTGTCTATCGTCGAAGCTCCGGCCTCGATACGACGCCCGAGCTCCCTCACACGCTGGCCCAGCGTCTCGCGGAATCGATCATAATAGCCGCCCCCGTACCCGAGACGACCGCCGCGTTCATCGAAGGCGAGCCCGGGCACGAAGACGATATCCGGGATAACCACCGCCTCGCAAGGCTCTGCAAGCCCGGGATCGGGCTCGCGGATGCCGTAAGCGCCCGTGATCAGCTCATCCCAGTTGCGCAGGTAATAGAGCGTCAGCGATCGGTCGAAGGGATTGCTGACCGGTACGATGACGTCTCTCCCCTCCGCCCAGAGCGACTCGATGAGCGCATCCGTACGCACCTCGGAGCGAAACGAGAGGTACAGCATCGGCGCACGCGCATCCCGCTTGCGAATGAAAGAGAGCGCCAGGTCCCGAATCGCTGCCGAGCGGGCCGTCTGCGCTGTCTCGTGTAGCCCGTCGCGCCGCAGCTTCATCTGCTGGCGGAGCATGCGCTTCGACTCGGCGAGAGCTTGGTGCTTCATCGATTTCTTCCTCTCTATGTGCAGTCACTCGGATCATGTGCTAGCTTTGTGTAGCTTCTATAACCTTTAGTTTACCATTGTTCAGCCGCTTTCGCCAAGATCGCCTTGGCGAAGTCAACTAGTGAGCGCGAGCGCGCATTGTGTTACACTATATAACGTAGCGGGGAGCGTCATGTTCCCCTGATGAGTCGGATCATTACATTCCCGGAGGTTTCATTATGCTGTTACAAGTCTCGGATCTATCCAAAAGCTACGGCGTCAAATCCGTACTCTCCCATATTACGATGCAGGTGCAGGAGCGCGACCGCATCGGGCTCGTCGGCGTCAATGGGGCGGGCAAGTCCACTCTGCTGAAAATCATCTGCGGCGAGATGTCGGCCGACAGCGGCTCGATCTTCAAGTCCAAGGAGACCCGAATCGGCTATCTCGCTCAAAACAGCGGCCTGCAGTCCGACCGTTCAATCCAAGAGGAGATGCTGGCTGTATTCGCAGCGCTGCTGGAGACAGAGCAGGAGCTGCGGCTGATGGAGCAGCAAATCGCCGATCCGGCGATGCATGACGACGAGAAGCGTTACCAAGATCTGCTCGACCGCTATGCGAGCCGCTCGGAGTGGTTCCGCGAACAAGGCGGCTTCGAGATCGAGACGCGCATCCGCAGCGTCCTGCATGGGATGGGCTTCGGCAGCTTTGCTCCTGAGACGCCGATCCACACGCTCAGCGGCGGTCAGAAAACCCGGCTGGCGCTAGCCCGTATCCTTCTGCAAGCGCCCGACCTGCTCATGCTTGACGAGCCGACCAACTATCTGGACATCCCGACGCTGACCTGGCTGGAGGACTACCTGCGCGGGTATGCCGGCGCGATCCTCGTCGTCTCGCATGACCGTTACTTCCTCGATGCGCTGGCAACGTCGATCGTCGAGATCGAGCGACATGCCGCCAAGCGCTATACGGGCAACTACAGCCGGTATATCGAGATTAAGGCCGCCGAGTACGAGGCCAATATGAAGGCGTATGAGAAGCAGCAGGACGAGATCGCCAGGATGGAGGAGTTTATCGAACGCAACATCGTACGCGCCTCCACCACCAAGCGTGCCCAAAGCCGGCGCAAAGCGCTCGACAAGCTGGATCGGGTAGACCGTCCGCTCGGCGACCTGAAGAAGGCGCATTTTGCCTTCGAGATCGAGCGCCGCACCGGCAAGGACGTCCTCGATGTGCAGCAGTTGTCGATTGCCTTCGACGGTCAGGCGCACCCTCTGTTCCGTGATGTCGAGTTCCGCCTGCAGCGCGCAGAGACGGTCGCGCTCATCGGGCCCAACGGCGTCGGCAAGTCGACCCTGCTCAAGGCTCTGATCGCAGACAAGCCCCGATTGGTAAGCGGATCGATCCGTTGGGGGGCCAACGTACAGATCGGCTATTACGATCAGGAGCAGACAGGGCTGACGCCGACCAACACTGTGCTGGAGGAGGTATGGGGCGCGTACGCTCACTTGGAGGAATCGCGGATTCGCACAGTGCTGGGCAACTTCCTGTTCAGCGGCGAGGATGTGAAGAAGCGGATCTCGGCGCTCAGCGGCGGCGAGAAGGCCCGCGTCTCGTTGGCCAAGCTGATGCTACAGCAAGCCAATGTCCTCATCCTCGACGAGCCCACCAACCACCTCGACCTTTTCAGCAAGGAGGTGCTGGAGGCGGCGTTGATGGAGTACGAAGGCACGCTGCTGTTTATCTCCCATGACCGCTATTTCCTCAACAAGATGGCGGAGCGAATTGTCGAATTGACACCGACGGGGACGCAACATTTCCTGGGAAATTACGACGACATGATGGAGAAAAAACAGGAAATACTGGAGCTTGAAGCGCTCGCGGCAGCGGAGGCCGCTCAAAAAACGGGAGGATCTGCACCCTCCAGCACCGCTTCGCAAGCCTCGTCGTACGAAACCGACAAGCAGGCCAAAAAGGAAGAACGCCAACGACAGCGCAGGCTGGAGCAATTGGAGTCGGATATCGCCAGACTGGAGCAAGCCATCTCCGATCTGGAGGGTGAGCTGACGCAGCCCGACATCTACAATGACTATGTCGCCGTCAGCGAACGACAGCAAGCGATCGACGATTACAAAGCCGAGCTTGCCGACGTCTATGCCGCTTGGGAGGAGTTGCTCGCTTAGGCGATAAAGGCGGGCATGGTTCCGGTGGAGCGTTCGGGGCGGGGCGTTTCGGAACGGTAGCGAAAGAAACTTTCGTTCGGGCGTCGGGAGCGGGGCGATTCGGAACGGTAGCGCAAGAAACTTTCATTCGAGCGTCGGAAGTGGGGCGTTTCGGAGCTCTCGCGGGCTCTTTCATCCAAACGCAAGCGCCGTAGTTCCCTTGTCGCTCTAACGCTTGCCACAGCGCTTATTTCCGTTGTTTTACGTCTTCGGCGATTCTTACGCTCGCCACAGCGCTTATTTGTGACAAAAGCGGTCTTTTCGGCAGCTTTTACCTAAATAAGCTCGCTGGCGAGCGTTAGCCTGCGAGAGTACAGCTTTTCGCCCCAATAAGGCCGAGGGCAAGCGTTAGAATCGCGGACGCGCATACGACGGGGCTGACGTAAGGCGTTTTGTCGGAGCATGAAGACGCCCGATCGATCGACAATGAGTTGTCGCATCGAATCGGGCGTTTTTGTTATGGGTAGCGCAGCGCTTGCCCGCCAGGCCATCCGCGTCGTCCACAGCCTTATCCACAGCCAAATGTGAATTGTTAGGCAATTCTGTCGATAAGTTCAGCTTCAAAGCGCGCTTTTCTTCACGAAAAATATAGATTGACTTTTTTGTAAAGACAAAACTGAAAGTTTTACACACATTGTCCACATTATCCACAGCTTTGCGCATGTTTTTCTATCCCCAACTTGGGGTGCCTTGAAAAAGTTGATTTTTCGGCCTCCAAGACACTTACCCACAGTTTGTGGAGGATATGTGGATAACTTTTGTGCACAGGCACAGGATCAGGATCAGACCTGTTGCTGCTGGCGTTGACGAGCGGAGCTGAGCAATGCGGCATTGCAGGCAGCGACATACGCTGTCGCAGCGGCCAGGATAATATCCTTGTGGATCGCCGAGCCCTGATGCCGCTGCTGCTCATGCAGGATGCTGACCACCGCCTCGCCGTGGGCATCCTCGCCTGTCGAGAGCGAGTGCAGCTCCAGATCCTCGAATTGGGCCGCGACCGGGATCAGCTCCTGGATGCTGCGGATGACCGCCTCCAGCGGCCCGGTGCCGCTCGCGGAGACGACATGCTCGGCGCCATCCTGCGTGCGCACCCCGACGCGGGCGCTGCACGCTTCATCGGCGCCGGTCTGCACGCTGACCTCCGTCAACACATACGGATCGTGCTGGGTCGCTGTCGCTTCGCCGACCAGACGCAGCAACTCGTTATCGGTGACGATCTTCTTCTCATCGGCCACCTGCTTGAACCGGGTATACACCTCATCCAACTGCTCGCCGCTCACCTCGATACCATACTCGCTCATCCGGTGCTTAATCGCATGGCGTCCGGAGTGTTTGCCCAGGATAATCATGCTGCGCGGGATGCCCATCGCCTCGGGGTCCATAATCTCGTACGTGTTGCGGTTTTTCAGCAGGCCGTCCTGATGGATGCCCGACTCGTGCTGGAAGGCGTTGCGGCCGACGATCGGCTTGTTGTAGGCAATCGGAAAATGCATCGTCCGGCTGACCATACGCGAAGTCGCATAAATCTCGGACGTATCGATGCCGGTCTCTACCTGCAGCGTCGCCTTGCGCGTATCGATCGCCATCACCAGTTCCTCCAGCGAGCAGTTGCCGGCACGCTCGCCGATGCCGTTGATCGTCGCCTCGATCTGAGTCGCGCCGCTCCGGATCGCTGCCAGCGAGTTGGCTACAGCCAGCCCCAGATCATTGTGACAGTGAGCGCTGTAGCGCACCTTGTCGCCGCCGCGCGCCTGCGTCCGCACCGTACGGAACAGCGCCTCGTACTCCTCCGGCAGAGCGATACCCAGCGTATCCGGCAGGTTGATGACCGTCGCGCCCTCCTCGATGACCGCCTCGACCAGCTCCAGTACGAACTCCATGCCCGCACGCGTCGAGTCCATCGGGGAAAATTCGATCTCCTCTACCGACTGCTTGCCGAAAGCCACCATCTCCCGCGCGATCCGGATGACCTCCTGGCGCGACTTTTTCAGCTGGAAGTCCAAATGGATGTCGGAGGAGGAGATGAACAGATGGAGCCGCCGACGCGCCGCATCGCGGGTCGCGCGGATTGCCGACTCGATATCGCCCTTCACCGCCCGGGCGAAGCCGACGATCTCCGTCCCCTGCAGCTCCCGCGAGATCTGCTCCACCGCGCTGAACTCGCCGGGACTCGACACCGGGAAGCCTGGCTCGATAATGTCGACGCCCAGCTTCGCCAACTGTCGGGCGATGATGATCTTCTGGGCCGGCTCGATGGAAGCTCCGGGAGACTGTTCTCCGTCGCGCAAGGTCGTGTCGAATATCTGAATCTTCTGAATTGTCATGATAATCATCCTCCTCAAAATTAGAAAAGCCCGCCGCCTCTCCCGTATCGGAAGAGACGACAGGCTGGGTCAAACAGCTGCCGCGGTACCACTCTTGTTGGCCTGGAGCATACGCTCCAAACCCGCTCTGCGCCCAATCACGGAGGCAACCCGTCGCACCGTACAAGGCAAGCGAATCTGTCGCTCGCGCTCTCCGGCGCGCCGCTCCCGGGCGAGTTCGGATCGTCTTCGGCTGTGTCGCACCCTCCCACAGCTCTCTGCTTCCCAGACGTTGCTCCTACTACTCCCGTTCAAGGCGTTTCTCTATGCAATTCTATGCCGAACCGCGGCCGATCGTGCCTCAGTCGACGCTTGGGTCATCTTGTTGGTGTAGCACATGCTGTAGCTTCCCCGATCGAGGGCATCGCCACGGAAATCAAAAAAGGCCTGCCGTCTCTATGCAAGAGACGACAGACCTGAGTCCGCGCGGTACCACCCTTGTTGACGCCATCTCCCCGGGGAGAAGCGCCCACCTCACGCCCATCGACATCGTCGGTCCGGACCAACGGTTCGATGCGCTGCCCGATCACGGGGGCTGCCGTGACGAAGTACCTGCATCCTGCCGGGAAGATCCCGCAAGGCTGCGCTCCAACGTCCCACTCCCAGGCGAGCTTCAGATGATGAGGGGTCTGCGTCGCACCGTCCCGCAGCTCTCTGGTCCATAGCCTGTGTAGCAGGCATCTGGCCCCTGATCTAATCCTACTGTTCCTGTTCATCGCGTGTACTATATGGGGAAGTCATTCATGTATTGTTACCCAGTATAGCGAGTTCGTATCCGACTGTCAACAATTGTTCACCAAAGAAATGGCAGCCCAGCGTTCCACTTCCGCAACTTTTCGGCCTGTCATGCGTCTTATTTGGTGAGGTGAGAGACCAAGCTATGAATCAACAATATCAGACATCTACAGGCCTACCAGAGAGAGCAGCCCGTAGATCGACGACGCAGTCCAAGATCGTATTCCTAATCGTGTGGGTGCTCTTGATCGGCTCAGGCGTCGCAGGAGCCCTCTGGTACTCGGACAAGCAGCAGGCCGAGCTGACCGCCGCGATCGAGCAGCAGACCGCGCGCCAGATCGCAGCTGTACAGGAGGACTATCAGCTCCAGATCGCCCAGCTCCAGAGCGGATTCGCGACAGAGATTACGCAGTTGGAAGGCAAGGTTAACGCCCTTAACGAGTTGCTGACTTTCGCCAAGGACAACACGACAGAGAAGACGGATAACAGCAATCAACTATATACGCAGATCAACGAAGTCAACAAAAAGCTCAATGAGCTGAAGAAAAGTCTGGATGTGTTGAAATAATGACCGTTCAACGCATCAATCGCATGGCTCTGCTGTTATGCGCTCCGTTCATCGGCATCCTCGGCTGGATGCTGCTGCATACGCCTGCCCTCGAGCTCAATGACCCGCCGCCGGAGCTGACCGCTACGGTCCAACCGGTCAGAGCGGCCGAGCTGACAGGTAAGGCGCTATCCAATCTCGACAAGGCCCATGAACTGGCAACCGTCACCTCCGAAGCGATCAAGCGCGACACCAAGCTCTATGATCAGACGAACAAGGAGGTTCGATCGCTGCTCCAGCTCGCCACTTCGCAATCCGACCGCCCGTACCGCATCTATGACCGCCGGATCGTCCGCAAGCTCGGCAATGCGTCGGAGGAGGTCCAGAGCGACAAGCTGGTCGCACAGCTCTATCATGTCCGGGCCCAGCACTTCCGAGGGTATGCGCTCAAGGTGAAGCTGAAGTCCGAGGAAGCGATCGACATGGTGCTCGGTCAC
Organism: Paenibacillus sp. 598K; assembly: GCF_003851045.1. GTDB lineage: Bacteria > Bacillota > Bacilli > Paenibacillales > Paenibacillaceae > Paenibacillus_D. The sequence goes on from NZ_BFBX01000116.1 coordinate 64,925, forward strand.
GATACCTTCGGCAAGAGCGAGACGACGATGTCTGCCGTGAAGAGGTACAATGCGCTCGCCGGCATCAATGCCGGTGGCTTCGCCGACAGCCGCAGCGGCCGTTATCCGCTCAGCACGACGGTGACCAACAGCGAATATGTGAACGGCTTCGAGCCGTCCTTCGCCGATCTCTTCTTCGTCGGACTCAGTCAGGATATGAAGCTGATCGGCGGCAAGTACGCCTCCCGCGACGAGCTTGATCGGGAGAATCCGAAATTCGGCGCCTCCTTCGTGCCGATCCTGCTGAAGAATGGTGTCGCCCAGCCGATCCCCGACAAGTGGAAGACGAGTCCGCGCCGCGCGCCACGCACCGTCATCGCCAACTACAAGGACGATCAGCTACTGTTCCTAGTCACCGACGGCTCAGACGAGCATGGCAATTCCGGCGCGACGCTGGAGGAGCTCCAGATCCTCCTGTCCCGCTTTGGCGTCAAGGATGCGTACAATCTCGATGGCGGCGGTTCTTCGTCGCTAATTTTCAACGGCCGCGTCGTCAACAAGCCATCCGACGGCCAGCTTCGCCAATTGGCGACTAACTTTTTGTTGTTTAAGTAACGTGATGATTAGACATGGAGGTTAGCGAGAAGGTTGAGCTAAGGCGGTGTATGCCCGGAGTACCCGGGACGATGCACCGCCACTTTTTTTCCAGCTAACCACTATCCCCCGGATATCCCCCAGAGCGCCAGGCACATATAGGCATAAGTCGCCGTCGCAATACCAGTATGTCGGGCAGAAGGAGTCATTGCTATATGAAACTGAAAAACGAATACGATATCTTGCGGCTGATCGAAGCAGATAAATGGATGATGTCGATCCTGCACAACGTCAACATGCTAAAACTCCCTGACTGGTGGATATGCGCAGGGTTCGTCCGATCCAAAATATGGGATGCGTTGCACGGCTACACCGAGCGGACGCCGCTTGCCGATGTCGACGTCGTCTATTTTGACCCCGAGGACACCGAAGAAGTGACAGAAAAACAGCTCGAGCAACGGCTGCACAGGCTGGACCCAACGATTCCGTGGTCCGTCAAAAATGAAGCGCGAATGCACAAAGTTAACAACAACTCGCCGTACGCCAGCACAGTGGACGCGATCTCCAAGTTCCCTGAGACGGCCACAGCGCTGGGAGTCACACTGGATGACCGGAACAACCTCATCCTCGCCGCTCCCTGCGGCATCGCCGATGTGCTCACAATGACAGTTCGCCCCACACCTTTTTTTGCCGCATCTCCCGAAGACCTCGTATATTACGAGCGTCGGATTGCCGCCAAGGCATGGCACCGTACGTGGAAGCAGGTTACATATGCCGCTGATGCAGGAAGGTATATGTAACCCCAGCAGTCGGCTAATGGCTTCGGGAAGTAAACTAAGAAATCTGGGGGCAACAGCCATTGGAAAAACGATTGCGTGACTGTTGGCTCCGTTTTTCAACAGTCTGCGCACAAAGTCGTGACAAAGAGGTGCCCAAACTTATGCGATTAATCGCACAAAATGGGCCCTAAAACAACAAAGCGCTCAAACTTATGAGATTAATCGCACAAAACGGCCCATGAAACAACAACGTACCCAAACTTATGCGATTAATCGCACAAAA
>NZ_BFBX01000116.1:66626-67062 GCF_003851045.1 Paenibacillus sp. 598K
ATGCGATTAATCGCACAAAACGCCCCTCGAAACAACAGAGTGCCCAAACTTATGCGAATAATCGCACAAAATGTCCTCTTCGACTGAGTGTCCGCCCGTTGTGATGAGCATTCCAAGAAAGCGACTAACGTACAAGCCAAATAGCCTTCAACCCACAACAAAGTGGCGTTGAAGGCTATTTGGCATCACGGGCGATGACTAAGACCCGCCCGCTCTATCGTCCCTCTGGCCAAGCAAGCTAACGATGTCAGCCCTGCGCCGCCTCGGACTCGTGGCGGCTCACCGACCATGCCTCGAGCGGCAGGCCGGGGTCGCCCTTCATGTCGAGCGCGGTGTACTGGCCGCGCGCCCACTTGAGATGAGCGGCGGCGCCAATCATCGCCGCATTGTCCGAGCAGAGCGAGAGCGGCGGCGCCAGTAGCGGGATCGCCTCGGC
>NZ_BFBX01000116.1:67156-67721 GCF_003851045.1 Paenibacillus sp. 598K
GTAGCGGGATCGCCTCGGCAGCGCAGCGCGCCGCCAGCGTCTCGCGCAGGCCGCTGTTGGCGGCGACGCCGCCGCACAGGAGCAGCTGGCGCACGCCATACGCCTTCGCCGCGCGGATCGCCTTCTCGCTCAGCACCTCAACGACCGACTCCTGGAAGCCACGTGCCAACGCTGCCTCGTCCAGCGGCAGGCCCTTCATCTGATGCTGGTTGATGACGGCCAGCACGGCCGACTTGAGCCCGCTGAAGCTGAAGTCATAGGAGTCCGCCTCGAGCCACGAGCGCGGCAGCGGCGTCGCCGTCTCGGCCTGCCGCGCCAGCCGGTCGATGTGCGGGCCGCCCGGATAAGGCAGCTTCAGCGAGCGGGCGACCTTGTCATAAGCTTCGCCGACCGCATCGTCGCGCGTTCGGCCGATGATGCGGAACTCGCCCTCTTGCTCGACCAGCACCAGCTCGGTATGGCCGCCCGAGGCGACCAGGGCGAGCAACGGATACTGCAGCTCGTGGACCAGTTGATTGGCGTAGATATGACCGGCGATATGATGCGTGCCGATGAGCGGCACCTC
>NZ_BFBX01000117.1:0-9523 GCF_003851045.1 Paenibacillus sp. 598K
CAAGGCGCACTCCCCGCGAAACGGCCCTGCAGCCGCTGACGACAGCGGCTGCAGGGCCTGCTTGAAGGAAGAATCGTTTATACGCCTACGATATTGTAGCCGTTGTCGACATAGATGATCTCGCCAGTAATGCCGCGCGAGAGATGGCTCATCAGGAACATCGCCGTGTCGCCGACCTCTGCCGTCTCTGTCGTGCGACGCATCGGCGCCTTCTCTTCGACCTGGCGGAGGATCGTGTTGAAGTCCTTGATGCCCTTGGCTGCCAATGTGCGGATCGGTCCAGCCGAGATTGCGTTGACGCGAATGTTGGATGGCCCCAGGTCGTTGGCCAGATAACGAACGGATGCCTCAAGCGCGGCCTTGGCGACGCCCATGACATTGTAATTGCGGAGCGCGCGCTCCGCGCCGAGATAGGTCATCGTCATGATGCTGCCGCCCTCAGTCATGAGCGGATGCAGGCGCTGGGCGACTGCCGTCAGCGAGTAAGCGCTGATATCATGCGCCAGCGCAAAGCCCTCGCGGGAGGTATCGACGAACAGCCCTTCGAGCTCCTCCGTCTTGGCAAAGGCGATGCTGTGCACCAGACCGTGCAGGACGCCGAACTGCTCCTTCACATGGGCGGCCAGTGCGTCGATCTCCTCGTCCACGGTGACATTACAAGGCAGGATGACGGCGCCGGGGATCGTATCTGCCAGCTTGCGCACGCGCTCGGCGACGCGGTCGCTCTCGTATGTAAATGCCAGGTTGGCCCCTTGCGCAGCCAGCGACTGGGCGATCGCCCATGCGATGCTGCGGTCGTTGGCGACTCCCATAATCAGAATGTTTTTGCCGGTTAACAATCCACTCATCATTCATTTCCTCCTCATCCCGGTTCGGGATTTGTTCGTACTTCAATTAAGCTCTTGTCCAACGTACTTCATTTGGCCGGGCATTTCAAGAGCGAATCTTCGGTTGTCCTCCAATTAGCCACCTATGGTCGCGAGCTTGATTCGATGACGATCGAAGCATCGCCCGTAATGCGCAGGCGCCCGCTCGCTGCCGCCTCCTGTCGCAGCCCGTCCATCAGCCGCATGAGCGCTTCGTCCTTGCGCTTGGCCTCAAGCATCACGTCGACGCGCGGTGTCGCGCCGGTCGCAGCGATATCTTGCAGGAAGGCCAGCAGCGGCCCGAGCTCGACATCGTCGGCATGGCCTCGCGGATCTTGCGGACTCTTCGGGCTGGAGGCGTGGATCTTGGGCGCGAGCAGGCTCGCCAGCGCCTCGGACCCGCCTCCGAGCCCGGCACGGTCCGCCCGCTCGCGCTCAGCTGCCCAGGTCGCAGCGATCCGCGGCCAAAGCTCGCCGACCAGCCGCTCCGGCGCCAGCGCGCCGTCATTGACCGCATGATGGTGGATATCGAGCACCATCGGCACACCAGCCGCCTCAGCGATCGAGAGCGTCTCCTCGGCCGTGAACGTCTTGTCGTCATTCTCCAGCGTGATCCGGTGGCGATAGCGTTCCGCCAGCGCGCCGAACTGACGCAGGAACCGCTCGCCCGAAGAGGGCTTGTCCCCGTAGGCGCCGCCTACATGAATGTTGCACTTGTAGGCTTCGTCCAGCCCGAGCGCCTCCATCATCCGCACATGCATCTCCAGATCCGCGACGGACTTGTCCAGCACCTCCTGTCGCGGCGTACTCAGGACGCAGTAGTGATCAGGGTGGAACGAGGCACGGATGCCCTGACGCTGGATGAACGCCCCGACCTCGGCGAAGCTGTCCGCCAGCGCGTGCACCGGGTCCCAGTCCGCCAGCTCTTCGTGCGTGGCGAGCGGGATCAGCTTCGAGGACAGGCGGTAGACGCGGATATCATGAGCGGCGCAATGCCGCAGCACGCGCAGCGTGTTATGCAGGTTTTCTTCCCCAATTCGTTCGAGACGACGCACCGCCGCATCCCGCTCAGGCAAGCGCGAGAAGTTGCGGTAGGTCATCGTTCGGGAGGGCGAGGCATTCTCGAGCAGCATGCTCATCGCCACAAAGCCGAAACGAACAATCACGTACGGTCGCCGAAAAACATCTCGTACGCCAACGCCGTCTGAATCCGCGATTCTTCCTCGGTCAGCTTGCGCACGAGTTCCATTTCAACTTGAGTAATTTCCTCTCCCTGGAAATTAATCTCCGACAGCGATACCAGAATCTTGACAATGCATACGGCTGTGTTGTCCGGCGCATAGGCGATTACCTTTTGCCCGGTCGGATAGACGCGGAAGCCGCTCTTGACCATCTTGTTGCGGCCATACTCCAGCAGCTCGTACAACTCTTGCTCCGACTTGAACTTGCAGACGGAGTTGAACTCGGTCTCAAATCCCATATGTATCCTCCTTATTTTAGTAAGTCACTTGGCTCGTCGCCGATTGCTGTGCGCCCGCAACGTTGCCATCCCATGAATATCCGTCAGCGCATGTAACTGCAATAATGCATCTATTTTTCCATCATCCGTCGTTTTTATTGAGCTTAACTGCAAAAGTGCACTTATTATCGAGGAGATCCCCCACAAAAGGCAGCTCCGGACGATTTAACTGCACTTTTGCAATTAAAATATGCTTTCACCAGCTTTTCGACGGTTTTAAGGGTATTTTTGCAGTTATGCTAACCACTCGGAAGCTATCCAGGCCGCCGTCGCTGTCGGTCTTAGCCGTAGGCGATGCGCTGCTTTTCCTCGTGTCTGGCGATGGCAAGCGAGATGAGCGTATCGAGCAGCTCGCGGTAGCTCATGCCCGTCTCCTTCCACATAAGCGGATACATGCTGAACGGCGTGAAGCCCGGCATCGTGTTCACTTCGTTGATCAACAGTTGGTTGTCCGAACGCCGCAGGAAAAAGTCGACCCGCGAGAGCCCGGAGCCATCGATCGCCAGAAATGCCCGCAGCGCCATCTCCCGTACTGCCTCGGCAATATCGGCAGGGATGTCTGCCGGGATCTGCATCCGCGAGGTGCCGTCGACATACTTGGCATCGTAGTCATAAAAATCGCTGGAGGTGATGACCTCCCCCGGCACCGAGGCGCGCGGCTCGTCATTGCCGAGCACGCTCACCTCGATCTCGCGAGCGTCGACGAACTCCTCGACGATCACCTTGCGGTCGTAGCGCAGCGCTAGTTCGATCGCCGCCTTCAGCTCCTCGCGGTTGCGAGCCTTGGAGATGCCTACGCTGGAGCCGAGGTTGGCCGGCTTGACGAAGCATGGATAGCCGAGCGACACCTCGATCTCCATGATGAAAAAGGCCGGGTCCTTGGTCCACTGCGTGCGATTGAAGTGGCGATAGAGACATTGAGGCAGCCCTTCCTGGGCGAATACCTTCTTCATCATCGCTTTGTCCATCCCGACGGCCGAGGAGAGCACGCCTGCCCCTACATAAGGCATGTTGGCCATCTCCAGCAAGCCCTGGATCGTACCGTCCTCGCCGTAGGTGCCGTGCAGCAACGGGAAGACGACGTCCATCGTCCCCTGGGCAGCCGGAGCTGCGCCATCGGGCTGCAGGCTCTGGAGCACCGGCATCAGTCCGGCATTGTTGGCTGACGCGGTATGCTGCAGCTGCTTCACTTCCTCGGGCGGCGCAGTCAACGCGGCGCCTCCGTGCCATTGGCCTTGCTTCGTAATATAGAAGGGGATGATATCATATTTGTCATAATCGAAGGCCTTCATAACTGCGAGTGCCGTCTGCAGCGAGACTTCATGCTCCCCTGACTTGCCGCCGTAGATCAAGCCCACACGAATTTTTTTGTTCATTACTTATCCTCCGGTACTTAGATATCATGCCTGCTGCTCGGATCAAAACTCCTCCTCCAGATGAACGAGCCGGTAGCGCGTCGCCTCTGTCCAAGCATAAGAATCCCGGTAATCCCAGTACCGATGTCGACTCGCTACGGTATTGGCATTGACGAGCGGCATACGGTCCGCATCAAAGGCGGTGACGATGGTGCTGTGCTGGTACCGGCCGTCCCCGCTCCAATCGTAGAGGATGACGTCTCCCAGCTCCAGCTGCTCGGGACGTTCGACCAGAATGCCCCGCAGCCCCTCGCTTCGCGGCGTGGCGAATAGCGCTTGCAAGGCATGTGAGACAGCCCAGCTGTAGCTCCACCATTCCTTGCCATTATCGCGCCCCTTGTACCACCAGCCCGATTCCCTCCTTCCAGTATAATTCATCGGGGCTCCGCCTGCAAAGAGACACTGCGAGACGTAATTGGTACAGTTCACCTCGAACTCCTCGTAATCCGGGTTGGCCCGATTCCACCAGTTGTCGGCATAAGCGACGGCGCGGTCGCGTCGATAACGCTGCACCGGCGTGCGGATCGTCAGCGGCAGCACCAGGTCGTGATTGACGAACGGCTGCGTCCGCATCCCCGAGCTGCCGGCGCGTCGCTTCCCGCGCTCCTCCTCATAGGCCATGCCCGCCCCCGCATAGGCGCCGAAGCGCGGTCTGCGCTCGAGCACCATCGGCTCGATCCGCACGACCTCCCAATGTCCTTGCTGCTCTTGCAGCCATAGCCGCTCATATTCGCTCCGCTCCTCCACATAGCCGAGCCCCAACTGGTCCAGTGACCGCCGTTGATTGAGCCGCAGCATCACCGTCGCCTCATGCGCTGACTCATTCACTCGCACAGGCTGCGCCTTCGTCTCGTTGCGGCGCGTCCATGCATACCTCGCTTGCTCGCGATCATGCAGACGCTCCAGCTTCCGGGCGTATCTCGATAGATGTTCGCGATCGCTGACGAGTCCTTTGAGCACGCCGGCATCGAGCTTGATTTCGGCCTGGTTGACCAGCTTCACATATTCATGGATGGCGGCTTTCCAGCCTTGCAGATGCTCCGAGCTGCGCGATCTACCCGATGTGAGCGGCATCCCTATTCCTCCCCAGCTGATGTAAGATCTGACCTTGACTTGTTTCAGTATATGAAGCCAACTGGAAACTCATGTTATATAAGGAGCAAGCAAGCTTAGCGGCTGAGGGCGACAGGTGTTGCGGCTGTAAAAGTCAAAACTTATACTTTCAATAGAAGCAAAAAAACGCTATACTTAAGGTAGCCGTGATTTTATGAAATTGGGTTTCACGGAATGAAACTCACCTTGAAGCTCAATCCCCATAAACCATCACAATTGCTTTCATGTTCTGCAATAAAAACCATCAAGGAGGAGCACATTCATGCCACAAGATCAATTCTCCGTCCGCACTTCGCTTACCGCGGCAGGCCAGTCGTACGCCTACTACAGCCTGCAAGGTCTCGAAGCCCAAGGATTGGGTCCGATTTCCAAATTACCTTTCTCCATTAAGGTACTGCTGGAAGCTGCCGTCCGTCAGTACGACGGCCGCGCGATTACACCTGAGCACGTCAAACAGCTCGCCAGCTGGGCTGACGAGCGCGTAGACAAGGAGATTCCATTCATTCCTGCGCGTATCGTATTGCAAGACTTCACCGGCGTTCCTGTCGTCGTCGACCTCGCGGCGATGCGCGACACTGTAAAGAAGGCTGGCGGCGATCCGAAGCAGATCAACCCGCTTGTACCGGTCGACCTCGTCATCGACCACTCCGTCATGGTCGACGCATTTGGCTATGGCGGCGCTCTGGAGTTCAACGAGACGCTGGAGTTCCAACGCAATGAAGAACGTTACCGCTTCCTGCGCTGGGCGCAGACGGCATTCGATAACTTCCGCGCCGTACCGCCTGCAACCGGTATCGTCCACCAGGTCAACCTGGAGTACCTCGCATCGGTAGCTGCTACGAAGACCATCGACGGCGAGACGGTCGTCTATCCGGACTCCCTCGTCGGCACAGACTCCCACACCACGATGATCAACGGTCTTGGCGTCGTCGGCTGGGGCGTCGGCGGCATCGAGGCGGAAGCCGGCATGCTCGGCCAGCCGCTGTACTTCGTCATGCCTGAGGTCATCGGCGTCAAGCTGACAGGCCGCCTCGCTGAAGGCTCTACCGCGACCGACCTGGCGCTGACCGTCACCGAGATCCTGCGCAAGAAGGGCGTCGTCGGCAAATTCGTCGAGTTCTTCGGCCCTGGTCTCTCCAACATCAGCCTGCCTGACCGCGCGACTGTCGCCAACATGGCGCCTGAGTATGGCGCAACTGTCGGCTTCTTCCCGGTCGATACGATCACGCTGGACTTCCTGCGTCAGACTGGCCGTACAGATGAGCAGATCGAGCTGGTCGAGGCGTACTACAAGGCGCAGGACATGTTCCGCACCGATGACACGCCAGACCCGGTATTCTCCGACGTACTGGAGCTGGACCTCTCGACGATCGTACCGAGCCTTGCCGGACCGAAGCGTCCGCAGGACCGCATCGAGCTGACATCGATGAAGCAAGCGTTCAACGATATCATCCGCACGCCGATCGACAAGGGCGGCTATGGGCTGAGCGATGACAAGATCGAAGAGCGCGTCCAGGTGAAGCATAACGATGGACAGGTTAGCGAGATGCGGACAGGCGCTGTCGTGATCGCTGCGATCACCAGCTGCACCAACACCTCGAACCCTTCCGTTATGCTGGGCGCAGGCCTCGTCGCCAAAAAGGCGGTCGAGCGCGGTCTCGTGAAGCCGGCATACGTCAAGAGCTCGCTGACCCCAGGCTCGCTGGTCGTCACCGAGTACCTCAAGAAGGCCAACCTGATCGAGCCGCTCGAGGCGCTGGGCTTCCACGTCGCCGGCTACGGCTGCGCGACCTGTATCGGCAACTCCGGCCCGCTGCCGGACGAAGTGAGCAGCGCGATCGCCGACAACGACATGACTGTCGCTGCTGTGCTCTCGGGCAACCGTAACTTCGAAGGCCGCGTCCACGCGCAGGTCAAAGCCAACTACCTGGCTTCGCCGCCGCTCGTCGTCGCTTACGCGCTGGCCGGCACAGTCAACATCGATCTGGCCAACGATCCGATCGGCTACGACCAGCAAAACAAGCCAGTCTATCTGAAGGACATCTGGCCGACCTCCCAGGAGATCGCCGACGCGGCGACTGCTGCGATCACGCCGGAGATGTTCCGCGACAAGTACGCCAACGTCTTCACTCAAAACGAGCGTTGGAATGCGATCCAGGTGCCGGAAGGCGAACTGTACGAGTGGGATGCACGCTCGACTTACATCGCCAACCCGCCATTCTTCGAGAACCTCGGCTCCGAAGTCGGCGACATCGCCGACATCAAGGATGCCAAGGTGCTGGCGCTGCTGGGCGACTCGGTCACAACCGACCACATCTCGCCGGCCGGCAACATCAAGGCGGACAGCCCTGCTGGCGAATTCCTGCTGGCCAACGGCGTCGAGCGCAAGGACTTCAACTCCTACGGCTCCCGTCGGGGCAATCATGACGTCATGATGCGCGGCACATTCGCCAACATCCGGATCCGCAACCAGGTTGCGCCGGGCACTGAGGGCGGCGTGACGACCTATCTGCCGACGGACGAAGTGATGTCGATCTACGACGCTTCGATGAAGTATCAGAAGGGCGGCACCAACCTCGTCGTCATCGCTGGCAAGGAATACGGCACCGGCAGCTCGCGCGACTGGGCGGCCAAAGGCACGTTCCTGCTCGGCGTCAAAGCCGTCATCGCCGAGAGCTTCGAGCGGATTCACCGTTCCAACCTGGTCGGCATGGGCGTCCTGCCGCTGCAATTCCAAGAGGGCCAAGGCTGGTCGGCGCTCGGCCTGACCGGACGCGAGACGTTCGATATTACCGGTCTGGACAACGATGTGAAGCCAGGTCAAAAGGTCACCGTCACCGGTACACGCGAAGACGGAACGACCTTCGAATTCACAGCCATCGCTCGTCTGGACTCCGCAGTCGACATCGACTACTATCGTAATGGCGGCATCCTGCAGACTGTCCTGCGTCAGATGATCGCTAATATGTAAAAAAAACCCTTCCTGGGACCACACCCCCGCCATAGCCATGGCGGGGGTGTTTCGGTTACCTGGGTAAAGCACACGGGGTAGGGTGTGCTATGCCTTTATTATAGTGAAAATGATTATCGATATCAATAAGTTTTTTTATTCCTGTCTTGATGAAGCTTTATTTTTCATCTCCTCGTGTAATTGGCCACCGTTTCTTCGCTTTCTGTGTAACCGAGTCTGACCGCCCTGGCGCGGATGTGCGTCGAAGCCTTCGTCAATCTCAGCGGCTCGGTATACAGTCTCCAGCGGGCTTGCGGTCCCTCTTCGGTCGTATAGGCGATGGAGGCGCCCTGCGTCGCGCAATGCAGCATCACTGCCGTCGGTTCCGCAAAGTCGCCGCTGACGGCAGGCTCGAAGCCCGAGATCGAACGGTTGATCGGCACGAAGACCGGCGCCGCCGTCCGAGGCTGCACGCCGCCTGGCCACATCTGCCGCACCATCTGCTCCTCCGGCACGTCCCCCCATACATCGTAGCGGTCGCGCCAGACGTCCAGCTCGCTCCGGAGCCGCTCCAGTTGTTCCCGATACTGGCGGTCGTCGGCGAGATTGCGCATCTCATATGGATCGTTCTCGCAGTCGTAGAGCTCCTCCGGAGGACGATGCGAACGCAGCAGCAGCCGCTGCTCCTCTGTCAACTCGCCTGCCAGCTCCAGGCGCCACAGCTCCTGGAACATCGGGTGCTGGTGGCTGAACTTGATCCATTGCAGATATGGCTGCTCCGGATAATAGTTCCGAATATACTTGAAGCGTTGGTCGCGCACGGCGCGAATCATGTCATATGCCTCATCATAGCGGTCGCGGGTCGCGAATATGTATTCCCGCGGCTTCGCCTCCTCGCCAAGGAAGGGCTGTCCCTGCAGATGATACGGCACAACCGCTCCTGCCAAGGACAACGCGGTCGGGCCGAGGTCGATCAAGCTGACCAGTCGCTCGCTCGCCTGCCCCGCCGCCACGACGCCAGGCCAGCGCACGATCAGCGGCACGCGGATGCCCGCATCGTATGGCCAGCGTTTGGCGCGCGGCAAGCCTTCGCCGTGATCGCTCCACAAAAACACCGCCGTGTTGTCCGAGAGGCCGTCTTCCTCAAGCTGGCGCAAAATCTCCCCCACGAAGCCGTCTGCCTCTGCCACAAGATCGTAATGTGTGGCAAGCGCCTCGCGGGATTTGGGCGTATCCGGCACATACGGAGGCACCTCGACTCGCTCCGGATCGGTCAGCCGCTTCAATTCCGGCGCCCCCTCGCGATGATATCGCTCGCGAATCATGGTGCCCCACATGCCGCTCTCATGCGTCAGGATATGATTAAAGACAGCAAAGAAGGGTTGTCCCGCCTCCCGATGGCGCCAATGCGCGTCCATCCCGTCTTCATCCCAGGCCGTTATAGGGGAAGCGAATTGATAATCCGTCTTGAAGTTGTTCGTACAGTAGTACCCCGCGGCGCGCAAATACTCCGTCACTACCTTGACGTAGGGAGGCGGAACTGCGTAATACGGGGTCGGCAGCTCCGGCGTATGGGGGTTGGTATGCTCGGTACGCATATGATGCGCGCCAATCGCGGTCGGATACATGCCGGTAATAATCGAGGAGCGGCTCGGCGAGC
>NZ_BFBX01000117.1:9619-22774 GCF_003851045.1 Paenibacillus sp. 598K
GACCGCAGCCGTCGCGAACGCCTGCCGGTACAGCGTGCCTTGCTCGGCCAGCTTGTCGATATGGGGCGTCCGGGCAAGCGAGTCGCCGTAGCAGCCGAATCGCGGGCTGACGTCCTCGAGCGATATCCATAAGATGTTAGGCTTCGTGGATGGGTGCTGCACCTTTTAACGCCTCCTATTCGCCCGACATTCGGGCTCCGATCTTGGCTTGTAAAAAACCTGCGGCAGGGCTCGGCCCGGCGGGGAACTCTTGGGGATGTCGGCGGACCAGCTCCGGCACCAGATGCCCCCTTCCCGTCTCTTCGAGACGCTTCATATAGCCTGGCAGATAGCCTTTGGCATGAAACGGACCGCCTTCCTTCAGCACTGTCCATAACGGGTCTGTTGCGTCGTTGTTGGCCTTCATCATCTCGTCATGCCACTGCGTCAACAAGTAGACGGCTTCCATGCACAGCTCCCGATGCTCGGCTGCGACATTGCGCTGCTCGTAAGGATCGTCCGCCAGATTGAAGAGCATCTCTTGATCGAACAGATGGAACCCGTCGTGGTAGGTGCGGATATAGATCCATTCCCGAAAACGGACGCTTCGCTGTGCGACATGGGCGCATTGCGACACAATGAGATAATCGCGGCCGCTGTCCGTTCCCTCCTGCAGGACAGGCGCATAGCTGACGCCATTCCACTCGGGATACGGCGGCTGTCCCAGCAGCGCCGCTAACGTCGGCAACAGATCGAGATGGTAGTGCAAGCCGTCGTCGACGATGCCCTGCTTCAGCCCCGGCCAACGAATAATCATCGGTATTCGGCAAGTGCCCTGATCGGCCGTCGCATGCTCGCCGTAGATGCCGAGCTGTCCCATGTTCTCGCCATGATCGGCAGAGATGACGATGATCGTCTCCTCCATCACGCCCAGCTCCTCCAAGACGGCGAACAAGCGGCCGATATGCTCGTCCATATAACGAATTCCGCAATCGTATCCGTCGATCATTCGACGCAAATCGGCCATATCCCGAATCTCTCCGGGATGTCTCGGATAACGCAGAGACGACCGGTTATCGTAGGTCTTGTGTCGGAAATCGATGTTCAGCTCATGTACGCAGTGCGAGCCGACCATTTGCTTATGGTTGTCCAGCGTCTGCTCATTCAGCCACTCCGGCAGCGGCTCCTGCTCGAAGGGGTTGCCGAACTCTGCCGGAGTGCGATAAGGCGTATGCGGGTCCCAATAGTTAATGTACAAAAACCAGTCGTCCTTATCCGCATTCCGCCGAATCCAGTCCAGCGCGACCGGCGTCACATGCTCCGCCGACTCATTGCCGTACCGGCCTGTGTTGAGGATCTCGTTGAACCCCGCGTAAAAATGAAAGGTCGAATGGCGCTGCGCAAACGGACTGATCAGCACCGTATTCATATTAGCCGCCAGGTTCAAGTAAGAGGGAAGCGAGCCGCCGCAGGACAGCTTGCCCATTAATTCGCGTTCCCGCCCTTCGAGCTTCATGTCACCCGCCGTTCCGCCATGCCCTACCAAGCCGTTCACCAGACCGAATTTCCCGCTCATAAGCGCCGTTCGGGACGGAGCGCACGGGGCGTCGGAGGTATAGTAATTGTTGAACCGGACGCCTTCTGCGGCGATCTTGTCGATGTTCGGCGACGTGTTCCTGTGGTACCCGTAACAGCCGAGATGATCTGGACTCGTCGAATCCAGATCCAGAAATAACAGTCTCATTTAAACATCCCTTCCCCACGGATTAGTTGGATCTACGATCGGTTCGCGCGTCAGTCCTCCCGTCTCCTCCCACCATTGATCAACCCGGCTTTTCAACGAGCTGCGAATGGCAGCATGGGCAGGCGCCGACGCCACATTCACTATCTCATCGGGATCGGCCTCCAGGTCGTACAGCTCCTCAAGCTCCTCTTCATAATAAAAGACGTATTTCCACTTGGCCGTCTGGATGCCGCGGAACGGATGGAACCCCCAGTACGCCTTGTAATGCTCAAAAAACACCGCCTCCTCCGGCGGACGCTCCGTGCGGTCGAGCAGCTGCAAAAAGGAGCCGGCTTCAAACGATTCCGACACCGGCAGACCGGCCGCTGCAAGCAGCGTTCCCGGCACCGCTGCCGAGGAAAGCAAGTCGGGAATAATTTTTCTGTGCGGCTCGTGCCCCGGAACATAGAGAATCATCGGTACATTGTACAGTTCCTTATACGGGAGCACACCCTTTAATCGCAACCGGTGCGCGCCTTGCATATCGCCATGGTCGCTCGTAAACAGGATCACCGTGTCGCGCAGCAGTCCCTTCCGCTCCAGCTGATCGAGCAGCCGACCCAGGTTCCGATCCATCAAAGCGAGCATCGCGCGGTATCGCTGCGCGTCTCTTCGGACGATAGCTTCCGTCAGGAGCGATTCCGCCTTCTCTGCCCGCTGCTTCTGGAACGCGGGCTTGGTGGACAGATCGTCGGCATAGAAGCTGTCCGGCACCGGCATCTCCGCCAGCGGGAACGACGCTGCATAGGAGGGCAGATATTCGAACGGCTGATCCTCCGGCGTGTTTGGATGGGGCATATACCAGCATACCTTCATAAAAAACGGCTTGTCTCCTTCGTAATCCGCCAAGTAATTCAACGCCTGCGTCGTCGTAACGGCATCTCGATGGCTATGGAAGCGCGAATCCTCGCGGGCTCCGTCAAGCTCCAGTCCGTCTGTGCGGTAGTCCGTCACTTGAAAGTGATGATCGGCTGGCGTCAAGCCGAGATGCCACTTGCCGAAGTAGACCGTTTCGTATCCATAGGCATTAAATGCCTTGGCAATTCCCCATTCCTGCGGATCGAGCACATGGCCAATATTGTTGACACCGACTTTGTGCGGGTATTTGCCGGTCATCCAGGCCGCCCGCGATGGCGTGCATTGCGCCGAAGCGCTGATCGCCCCCGTAAATCGGACGCCCATCGCGGCCAATTGATCCAGACGAGGCGTCCGATAGCTCGGATCGGCGCAGCCCATCGCCTTCATTTGTTGTTGATCCGTCGAGATCATCAGCACATTTCTCATCGATTGATCTTCCCCTTATCCGGCTTATCCTTTTACCGATCCGATCATCATCCCCTGGTTGAAATACTTCTGCAAGAACGGATAACAAAGAACCAGAGGAAGCGCCGTGACGACGACTGCGGCCATCTTGACCGGCGGCCCGTATTCGTACCCTCCGACAGAGCGCAGCATGCCGGTATCGCTATCGAGCAGAAACTGCCGCAAGAAGGACTGAATCGGCCATTTGGCGGCATTGTTCAAGTACAGGATCGCTTGAAAATAATTGTTCCAGTGCGCAACGGCGTACATCAAGGCAATCGTGACGACGGAAGGAACGGACAACGGGAGCACGATCCGAAGCAGCAATCGCAGTTCGCCGCAGCCGTCTATCCGCGCCGCCTCCTCCAGCTCCATAGGGAAGCTAGCGAAAAAGCTCCGCATAATGATCAGCAAAAACGGAAAAATAGCGCCCGTCAAATAAATCGCCCAGTAGCTGTCCAGCAGCTCAAGCTCGCGTACGACGAGATAGGTCGGAATCATGCCGCCATGGAATATCATCGTAAACAGCACAAGGATATTCAAAAATCGCCGCCCGCGCAGCCAGCGCTTCGACAGCCCGTACGCCATCAACAAGGTGAAGGCCAGGCTGATCGCCGTTCCGCACACGGTCAGGACGAAGGTATTGCGGTACGAATGCATGAAATTTTCATTCATCATTAAATAGCCGTAAGCGTTGATCGTCCACTTCTGCGGAAAAATAAAAAATCCTCGCGCATAATATTCGGCGTTCGACGCAAATGAACTGAACAAAATATAGGAAAAGGGAAGCGCGATAAACAACACGATGAGAAGGAGCGTCAGATAAATCAAGCCGTCGGATAAGAGATTGAATTTTTTCCTCATGTCAGTAAACCCCTTCTTCTCCGAACTTCTTGGCCAATCGGTTGAAGGTTAAGACAAGCACAAGCCCGACCACCGACTTGAATAGTCCCATCGCCGTCGTAAAGCCAAATTCCCCTTGCTGAATGCCGTTGCGGTACACATACGTATCGAACACATCCGAGACGCCCAGATTCAGCGCATTTTGCAGCAGCAAAATTTGCTCAAAGCCAACGTCCATCACCTGCCCCAATCGCAAAATAAACATCACGATTACGATCGTCCGCAAACCGGGCAAGGTGATATGCCATAGCTGCCGCCAGCGCCCCGCCCCATCGACATAAGCCGCTTCATATAACCCCGGGTCCACCGACGCTAATGCGGCCAGAAATATAATCGTGCCCCACCCCATCTCCTTCCAGATGTTCTGCGACAAGAACAACACCTGAAAGTAAGACGGATCGGTCAGCAGCTCGATGCGCGGTTGCCCTTGTTCCGCCAACAGCCTGTTAATGCCGCCGTCCTGGGTAGCGAACAGGACGACGGTAATGCCGGCGACGACAACCCACGATACAAAATGAGGAATATAAATCGTCGTCTGGACGAATTTTTTGACCCACGGCAGCTTCACTTCATGCAGCAAAATAGCCATGGCGATCGGTATCGGGAAAAAGAAAAACAGATTGATGCCGCTTAGCACAAATGTATTGCGCAAAATGATCCAAAAGTCATGCTCCGTGAACAGCCTCCGAAAATGAGCGATACCGACCCAAGGACTGCTCGAAAACCCGCTGAAGGGGTCATAGTCCTTGAAGGCGAGCGCCAGCCCCCCCATGGGAAGGTAACGAAACACGATGAAAAACAGCAGTCCCGGAAGTATCATCAAATAGATCGGCCAGCCGCGTTTCCAGGCAGAATGCATGACGTTTGATCCTCCCCCTCCTTAGGGTTGAAGCTTTTTGATTTGCTCATTGATGTCGGCCGTTATTTTGTCTCCGCCGTTTTTCAGCCAGTCGGCTGCCGCTTGATCGACCGCCTCCACCGGAGCCTGACCGACGATGATTTTCGTAATTGTCGCTATCCATTTCTCGTCCAGGCTCGGGGCGAGCTTCGACTGCACCTCGGAGACGACCTCTGCGGCAGGGTTGGGCCATGCGTACTTGGCGTTGTTGTCGTTCCATTGCTGAAGTTGGTCGATCAGCGTCTGCTCCTCCCACTTATGCATCTGGATCAGCGGGTCGGCGCGGCGGAAAAACCAGGTCGAGAGCAGCTGCGGGCGATCGGTATCGTAAGCATCGAGCTTCTTGAATGCGCCGTTTTCAGACGTCCAGTGCACATTCTCCACGCCATTTTTGATCAGATCATAGCCTTCGTCCGAGAGCATATAATCGAGCAACATCAGGATGCGCTGCTGCTTCTCCTGCTCGATTCCGTTATGAATGACAATCTTCGCCGTCATCGGCAATGTGCTCGTCCCCTGCTTGCCTGTAGGCCCTACTGGCGGAAGCACCTGCTCGATCCGGGCATCGGGATGCGTTTTTTGCAAATTCGGGAACGACGTAGTGAACAGCTCGCCGGGAACGTATTCCGCGATTCCTACCGTGCTTGCCACGAATTTCGCCTTGTGATCATTGTTCTTGTTAGTGACGAAATCCTTGTCCAGCCCGCCGCTCTCGTACTGCTCGCGAAGGAAACCGACGAAGGACTTCAACTCCTCCGTCTGCGTCTTGTAGTTCACTAAGCCGTCGCCCGACTGATACCACTCGTTGCCCAGTCCAAAGGCAGCCAGAATCGGCGAAATACCGCTGAACTTGCCGTTCGTGATACCGAAGGAAAAGCCGCTCGTATCCTGTTTGCCGTTGCCGTCCGGGTCCTCCGTCGCGAATGCCGTGGCCACCTGTCCGAATTCCTCAATCGTCGTCGGCACACTCAATTCGAGCTTGTCCAGCCAATCCTTGCGGACGGCCAAGGAATCTCTTGTGTCCTGGATGTAATAGGGGAGGCCATAGTAATGATCGGATGGGTTTTCGATTTTAAGACCTTCCTCGGTCAAATACGTCGTGAAGTTTGGATATTTTTCCACATACGGCTTGACGTCGAGGAATATGTTTTTGTCCCGCCATTTGATGAACTCGTTTTGCTGAACGAAGAAAACATCCGGGAAGCTGTTGGACGCCGCCATCGCATTTTGTTTCTCCGCAAGCTCGGATGCGGGCACCCATTGAATTTGCAAATCGATATTCAGCTTTTCATTGAGCCGCTGCACCACCGCATTGTCGCCTTGCCAGCCCCCGCCGGCGTAGCTGGGCGCGAGAAGGCTGATCGTCAACTTCTTGCTCGTATCTGCGGACGCATCATGAGTCGTATCCGCCGGCGCGGCCGATCCGGTTGCCGGGGGCGACTCCGACTGTGCGCCCTGGTTCGCATTGCCGCAGCCGGCCGCCCCTGCCACCAACAATGTAGACAAGGCCAATAATGTAAGTTTCTTCACCTGTTAATCCTCCTCAGTTCGTCTCACGCTTCTATAATCGGCGCCCATCGCAGCTGCGCCGGGGGCGTGCGATCGAGCACGAAGTCCCGTCTTCGCCGGCACCATTGGGCCGCATCCCGATATTGCGGAAGCTCGATCACATTTCGTTGCTCATCCGGGTCTTCTTGCAGATCGTATAGCTGCTCCGGCACGCGGTCGGGATCGTCGTACTGCAGCGAGCGCACATACTTCCAGCGCTCCGACAGGATCATCTGCCATTGGCCTGCGCATTCCGAGAATGCGTAGTCCCGCACTCGCCCCGCCTCCCCGGCGACGATCGGAAGCAACGAACGACAGGGCACCCGATCGTGAAAAGCCGGCCAGTCCTTACTCAGCGCCTGCTGCGGATCGATGCCCGCAACATCAAGGATCGTCGCCGTCAGATCCGTAAGCTCCACCGGAGAGTCGTTGCGCTCTCCGTTCAGCCAATCGGGGTGTCGGATCGCGGCGGGCACGACAACCGAAGCGCGCATGGGAGACTGCTTTTGCACACGCCCGTGATCGCCCATCATCTCGCCGTGATCGGCGACAAACAAGATGACGGTGTCGTCTAATATCCCCTTCTCCTCCAGCTTCGCGAACAGTCGGCCGACTTGCTCGTCGATAATCCGGATCATTGCTTTGTACGCCCGACGCATCCGGTACAAATGGCGTTTTGTCGTATCCGTGAGCGAGCCGTCCGGGCCGGGGAGGAAGTCGTCCTCCTCCTCATACGGGATCTGCTCGAGGTAAGAAGCAGGCGGGTCATACGGCGGATGAGGACCGACAAACGAGCCGAGCAGAAAAAACGGCTGCTCCCCCGCTCCCTGCTCGATCGCCTCCACCAGCTTGTCGCCGATTACGATATCCAAATAATTGCGTTCTCCGAAAGGAAACGGCTCACCCGTAAAATTTTGCTGCTCGGCGATATTCGTATTCGTGCCGCTTCGCGCATTAAACGCCCTGTATGCTTCCAGTAATCCCTGCCGATCCAGATGCTCGGCATAATCGCAATAATTGCGGCTTACCAGTTGCTTGCCCGCCGCTTCCCACACCTCATCGAAGCCGAATTGCCTGATCTCGTCCTTGAGATCGGTTAACGGGTGGCCTCGCCCGATCGGCGTGCCGAACTTCCAGCCCTGCAGCCAATGCAGCTTGCCGATGCCGATGGTGCGGTAGCCATGCTCCTGGAGGGCGCGCAAATAGGTCGGGTGCTGCGGCGAAAGGTCGCCCGACATCGCCGTCATGCCGATCTGATGCGTGTACTTTCCGGTCAGCAGCGCAGAGCGGGCCGGCGAACAGACCGGATTGACGGAGACGCAGCGGGTGAATCCGACGCTGTCGGCGATTCGGTCGATGTTCGGCGTCGCCAGACGACCGCCGCCGTGATAGCTTACATGATCCAGCCGATGTTGATCGGTCATGAGCAAGAGGATGTTTTTTTTGTGCCGAACCATACTTCACCCCGCAGATTGAACATTGGATTAAATCATACTAAATTACTTGGAATAGTTGTATAATATATTAAAAGCTATTCCTGCCGCAATGTACGTTTCTACAATCGATTGGACAATTCGCTTATGAAATGACTGGAAATTATGCGGTCGCCTAAGTAAAATACAGGGGTGGAGAGACCTATGCTTCGATTGCTGCTTGCAAGTTTCGATGATTTTATCCCGTCTTGGCGCAACTATGAACAGGTGCTTGCGATGAATGTAATGGCGCTCGTCACGCAGGGCGTCGTCATTTATCAATTGGATGGGCAAAGGCACGAGGTGCGAAAGGGCGAGGTGTTGTTCATCCCTAAGGGGACTCGACGCGAGGCCCTCAACGATGAGAGCGGACCGCATCAGAAATATACCGTCATGTTCGATTACGAGACGGACAGTCAATTGTACATTCCAATACTTGATCGGCGCGCGGTAACCCGAATGCGCATCCGGCATTTCGATTACTTGAAGACGCGATTTGCCCAGCTTTATCAGGAGTATCAGGGATCGGGATCGCTCACGCGGATGATTTCCCTGAACTTGCTGCAAGAAATATTGCTGTTGGTCAGCAGAGAAGCGGAGCTTAACGATGTCTCGCCATTCAAGCTAACGCTAGCCAAAAAACTCGAGCATTACCTGCTCGAGCATTACCGTCAGCCCGTCGAGATCAAGGATTTGTCCGCGCTCATCGGCCGCTCGCCCAATTATACGTCCTCCCTGTTCAAGGAAGTGGCAGGTCAATCGCCGATTCAGTTTATGCACTATTTGCGCATTTCGGAGGCGCGCCGGTTGTTGCTCCACACCAACATGACGTTGCCGGAGATTTCCCAGTACTTGGGCTACTACGACAACTCGCATTTTATCCGGATGTTCAAAAAGCTGATGTTGTCCACGCCCACCCAGTTCCGCGCCAGACACGAGGGAGATATGGAACGGCTATAAGAAAAAAGGCCAACCCATGTCGGGTTGACCTTCAGCTTGCGGCAATAGATTACTCCACCCAAGCGCTCACTTTATCGTCATTGGCCGCGACCCAGTCCTTGGCCGCTTCCTCCGGCGACTTGCCTTCCATAATCTCGACCATCACCTCGGCCATATCGTCCGGCGTCCAGTTGAACTTGTCGAGCATCGCATAGGCATCGGCGTGGTCGTCCTGCAAGCCTTGACGGACGAAGGTGTGGATCTGCTCGTCGCCGCCGTAGACGTTGAGCGGGTCCTCCAGATACTTCAGATCCATGCTGGCGAACTTCCAGTGCGGCGTCCAGCCGGTGACGATGATCGGATCTTCATTGGCATAAGCATTTTGCAGTTGCTGCGCCATCGCCGCCGAGGAGCTCTCCAGCAGCGTCCATTCGCCGCGCAGCTCATAGTCGTCGAGCACCTTCTCCGTGGACATCATGATGCCTGCGCCCGGCTCGATCCCGGTGATCGTGTAATCGACCGCCGCGCCAGCGTCGGTATTTTTCAGATCCTCGATGCTGTTGACATCCTCCATGTACGTCGGTACGACCAGACCGATCCGGGTGCCGTCCAGATTCGGGCCAAGATCCTCGACACGCTCGCCATACGTCTCCAGATAACTCGCATGCGTCGTCGGCAGCCAGGCGGCTACCATCGCATCGGCGCTGCCATCGGCGATACCGGCCCACATCGGCCCGGCGTCGACCTGCAGCATTGTCACTTTATAGCCTAGCTTCTCCTCCAGCACCTCTTTGACGACGTACGTACTGGCGATCTCGGAATCCCACGCGACGTAAGCCAGCTTCAGCTCGCCTCCCGAGCTGCCGGAGCCGCCCGAGCCGCCTGTATTGCCTGTCTCGCCGCCGCTGCCTCCACTGCCGCCGCCACACGCCGCCAGCATACTTGCCATAGCTACCATTGTAATTCCCAGTTTCCATTTCTTCATAAGTCTAACTACCCCCTATTGTTTTTTCTTGCGCACGACATTTTGCGTCAGCCGGTCGAGCACGATCGCCAGTACGACAATCGCGATGCCCGCCTCGAACCCTACGCCGGTCTTGGCTTGCGTCACAGCGCGGTAGACGTCTGCGCCTACGCCCTGCGCCCCGATCATCGAGGCGATGACGACCATCGACAGCGACAGCATGATCGTCTGGTTGATCCCGGCCATGATGGTCGGCAGGGCGATCGGCAGCTGCAGCTTGAACAGCTTTTGCGACGCGGTTGAGCCGAAGGCGTCAGCCGCCTCCACGAGCTCGCCCGGCACTTGTCGGATGCCCAGATTGGTCAACCGGATCGTCGGCGGGATCGCGAATATGATCGACGCGATCACGCCCGGCACGACGCCCAGCGAGAAGAACGTAATCGCCGGCAACAGATAGACGAACGCCGGCATCGTCTGCATAAAGTCCAGGATCGGCGTGACGATATTCTGCACGGCGTTTTTGCGGGCGCACAGGATGCCAATCGGCACGCCGATCAACACAGACAGCAGCGCCGCTGTCAGCACGAGGGCAAGCGTCTGCATCGTCCCGGACCAGTACCCGAGATTGTAGATCAGGTACAAGCCGACGAGCGCGAACAGCCCCATCCGCCACTTGGCGACATACCAGGTCAACGCAGTGACGAGCAGGATCAACACCAGCGGCGGGAACAGCTGCAGGAACGACTCCAGCCCGTTTACCGTATGTCCGACGATCAACCGGATGAAATCAAACAGCGGCGAAAGATACGTCTTCAGCCCTTTCTCCAGCGAGTCGATCCACTGAGCTAACGGGATTTTCGGAATATCCATCGTTTACGCACCTGCTTCCGGTACGGTGTTGCCCGCCAGCGCGGCCAGTACAGCACCTTTGATGATGATGCCCTTGAGCCGGTGCTCGTCATCAATGACGGCGACCGGCAATCGGGTCGTGCTGATCGTATCGAACAGATCGTTGAGCAGCGTATCCGGCGAGACAGACGGCAGCTCGCGCTGGATGATGCTCTCGAGCGGCTGACCGTCCTTGACGGCCTGCGAGGCGTCTTCGGCGCTGATGACGCCGACCAGCTTTTTGGCCTTGTCGACGACATACAGGTTGGACACGCCGCGCTCCCGCATCAGCTGCAGGGCGACGCGCGGTCCGCGCTCCGAGGTGATCGTCTCCGGCTTGCGCATCACATGCGAGGCAGTCAGCACCTTGGACAGATCGACGTCCTCGACGAAGCGCTCGACGTAACTGTTGGCTGGCTGCATGAGGATCTCCTCCGGCGAGCCGATCTGTACGATACTGCCATCCTTCATCAGCGCGATCTGGTCGCCGATACGCAGCGCCTCGTCGAGATCATGCGTGATGAAGACGATCGTCTTTTTCATCTTCGATTGCAGCTCCAGCAGCTCATCCTGCATATCCTTGCGGATCAGCGGATCGAGTGCGCTGAACGCTTCGTCCATCAGCAGGATGTCCGGATCATTGGCCAGACCGCGCGCCAGACCGACGCGCTGCTGCATCCCCCCGCTCAATTGGTCAGGATAGCTGTTTTCCCAGCCGCCCAGTCCGACCAGCTCCAGCGAGATCATCGCCTTCTGACGGCGCTCCGTCTTCGACATCCCCTGCACCTCCATACCGTACTCCACGTTCTGGATGACGGTGCGATGCGGGAACAGGGCGAATTTCTGGAACACCATGCCCATGTTTTTGCGCCGGAATCGACGGAGCTTCTCCGCGCTCATCTTCAGCACATTTTCGCCGTTGAACAGCACCTCGCCGCTCGTTGGCTCGATGAGCCGGTTCAACAGACGAACCAGCGTCGATTTGCCGCTGCCGGACAGCCCCATGATGACGAAGATCTGCCCTTCCTCAATCGCAAAGCTGGCTTGATTGACCCCTACAGTCAGCTTCGTTTCCTTGTGAATTTTCTCTTTGGACCAGCCATCCTCCAACAGAGGAATCGCTCGCTTCGGGTCGGACCCGAATATTTTGGTCAGCTTCTTTACCTCGATAATCGGCATAACTTCCCCCTCGCTATCTGTCTTTACAGTAGGCCGGACTCGTGTGTGAGCAGCGAATCCGGCGATTTGGACAGCGTTCGTCCACTGTCGCTTGACTGGTTACAGTTTATGGTTTTTGGCTTTCAGCGTCAAAAGCGGTATAACCCCGTAATTTACGTACAGTTTAAACTTTACAAACTTTTCGTACCGTATACTCTGTATTTCATTGATTTTCATAGGTGAGTCCGTCTTTACTTTTCCACAGCGCTATGATTACAATACTTATAGTCGAGCAGAGGGCTGAGCCAGCAGGAGGGTATTATGAATAGCATTGATGCGTTACTCGAAGAGGATAGGCAACGTATTCAACATATAAGACAACGCGTGATCGAATCGATCGGCAAAAATATGGATCTCTACGGCATTACGCTCTCAATTGGCCATCTGTACGGCAACATGTACTTTAATGGCAAGCCGGTAACGCTCGACGAGATGAGCCAGACCATGGGTATGAGCAAAACTTCGATGAGTACAGGCATGCGGACGTTGACCGATCTGAAGATGATCAACAAGGTGTGGGAAAAAGGATCGCGGAAGGACTTGTACGAGGTCGTGCCGGATTGGCACCAGAATTTCACGGATTACTTCTCTATTAAATGGCGCAAAGCCGTCGAAATGAATATGAACGTGCTGCTCCGCTCCTTGCGCGAGATCAAGCTGATGCAGGAGCAGCAGCCCGACAACGAAACGCTCCAGCGTATCCTCGAACAGGATGCCGAAAAGATCGGCAGCGCGGTCGATTATTACCGCTGGCTGCTGCGCTTGATCGACTCGTTCGAGGACGGCAGCATCTACGACTTTATTCCGAAGGAAGAGGATCGGTAGCGCTAAGGAGAAGATCGGTAGCGGCGAAGATATCGAATCTAAACTGCTGGACAGATGCGGAAATTGCAGTGCGGATGGGGACCGACGAAGCAGCATGGTATTGGATTTCGAGCGGTCCCTCGGCGAGCGCTGTCCACGCTTGTGACGCCGTTGTTGAAAATGGAGCCAGTCAATGCGCTGACATTTAAGCATCTTCCACAGTGAAGAAGTTTAGTGCAGAAGGCTGCGAAATTGAGAACGGATAACACATTAAAAACGGATGCTTTCTCTCCGCCATTTGGCCAGGAGAGGAAGCATCCGTTTTTGTAAGCAAGCGGGACCTCGCTAGGCCAAGAAAAGCAACAAATCCAGGCCGCGAGCGTCTTTGACGCGATACTTGTGCGATATTTCGCATAAATCCAGGCCGCGAACGCCTACTCCGCGTTACTTGGGCGAT
>NZ_BFBX01000117.1:22858-28649 GCF_003851045.1 Paenibacillus sp. 598K
CAAATCCAGGCCACGAACGCGGCCTCTAGCCGTGTAATGCACACGCCTACCCCGAGCGCAGCATCGTGCCCATCAAGCGAGCCGCCTCCATGACGACCGGCGCTACCTCGCGCAGCCGCTCGGTCGTCAGCCGATTGGCCGGCCCTGAGATCGACAGCACCGCCGCCAGGCGGCCGCTGCGGTCGAAGATCGGGGCGGCCACCGCCGCGGCCCCTGCCTCGCGCTCCTCCATGCTCGTCGCGTAGCCGACGCTGACGATCTCGTCGAGCTGCCGGCGATAGGCCGCCGGGTCTACGCCCTCCGGCCACGTATCGGCGCTCAGGATCGCCTCCCGCTCCTGCGGCTCGGCAAAGGCGACGAGCACCTTGCTCGAGGCGCCGACATAGAGCGGCAGCCTGACGCCCACCGGAGCGACACGGCGCACCGCCTGATTGCTCTGTACCGCCTGGATACGGATCCGCTCCTGCCCGTCGCGCACATAGAGGCTGACCGTCTCACCCAACTGGTCGCGCAGCCGCTCCATCTCCGGCAGCCAGATGACGGCAGGATCGTCGGTTGCCGAGAGATGGGCCGACAGCTCCCATACGCGCATCCCCAGCTTGTAGCGTTCCGTTGCCCGGTCGCGCATGACGAAGCCTTTGTCCTCCAGCGTCGCCAGCATCCGATGCACCGTACTCTTATGCAATCCGACCTGCTCGGCGATCTCGCTCATCGCCAGATCGGTGCCGGACGTGAAGCAGAGCAGGATGTCCAACGCCCGCTCGACGGCCCGGATTGTCGATTTGCCTTCTTCCATGCTGCCGCCTCCTTGCGTTCCACAGTATGAAACTTGATATCATCCAGTATAACGCATTCGCCCAAGCACCGTCCAGCTTCGCCCTTATATTGCAGCTTCATTACAACTCCCTAACAATCATTCGTCATCAATTGACAGGCTGGGACTATAGTCATACGATAAGAATATAAAGCGCTTTCCAAACGTTACACGTCAAGGGAGGAATGGCTGTCATGCTCACCACCGCCGCTGCACCTCAGATTCAAGACAGTCTTCATCTAGCGCCTCCTGGCGGACTGCTTCGCGAGCCGACACGGCAACGTCGAAACAAGCACATCCTCATAGCCGTGATTTCGTCGGTGCTCGTGTTTGCCATCCTGCTCGTCATCGCCTTCCACGGCTTCGTCGCCTGGATGCTCGCCTATCCGTTCGTCCCCCCGCTCAGCTCCAATCCGATGGAAGCCAAGAACCTCGCTTACGAGGATGTGAACTTTCCCAGCGCCAGCGGCCTGACCTCCGTACACGGCTGGTATATCCCCGCTGCCGCACAGTCTTCGCGCACGATCGTATTCAGCCACGGCTACGGCGCCAACCGCGAAGAGACCTGGGTGCCGATGTACGAGCTGGCCAACCTCCTTAACCGCCTCGATTATAATGTGCTGCTCTTCGACTACGGCTATGCCTCCAAGCTCGACCGGACGCCCGCTACCGGCGGACGCGAAGAAGCTCAGCAGCTGCTCGCAGCGATCAACTACGTCCATACGCAAGGCGCCGAGCAGATCGTCGTCTGGGGCTTCTCCATGGGAGCAGGTACAGCGCTGCAAGCTGCGCTCCAGACCGACCTTATCGATGCCATGATACTCGACAGCACCTTCCTCGCAGATCCCGATACGTTGTTCGCTAACGTCAAGCACTTCGTCAATCTGCCCAAGTATCCATCTATGCCGCTCATCAAGGCGATGCTCCCGCTCTGGACGGGGACCAGCTTCGGCGAGCTGCAGACTGATCAGGTCCGGCAGACCGCGTATACGATGCCGATCTATATGATGCACGGCACCGAGGACGACAAAGCGCCTGTCCAGATGGCCGAAGCGGTCGCAGCGCTGCAGACGCATCCGCTATCCGGCGAATGGATCGTGCCCGGCGGTCGTCACGAGCTGCTCTTCCAGGTTCATCCCAAGGAATATATCCAGCGTGCCGCCGCATTCCTCAGTCAGGTCAATGGCACAGGCGATGCGATGCTTGCTACCGCTCAGTAGAGCATCCAACAGCGTCGTTCGCGCCCCTTATCGGCACGTCAGGTCAGCTCCCGATAATCCATCGGCGAGACGCCGACGTGCTTTTTGAACTGCTTGTAGAAGTACCCCGTCTCCCAATAGCCAACCTCGCGCGCGATCTCCTGCACCTTGCTGTTGCTGTTGCGCAGCAGCTGCTTGGCCTGGTCGATCCGGTAGCGATTCAGATACTCAGTGAACGACTCTCCCATTTCTTTGTGAAACAGCTGCCCCAGATAGACCGGGTGAACCTTGTACTCCTGCCCCAGCGTCTTGAGCGAAAGCGACTGGCGGTAATCGGCGGCGATGCGGGCCAGCACCTGCTCGACGACCGGACTCTTGACCGACTTGGCGAGCGCGTCGATGGTCTGACCGGCTACCCGCTGCACAACCTGCGTCAGCTCGATGACCGAAGCGCTGGCAGCGGCCTGCTGCAGCTCCTCCCGATACAGCTCCGGCTCCTCCAGCGAGCGCAGCTGCTGCAGCTCAGTCTTGAAGCGGACGATCAGCTCGACCGCCGCATGGCGCAGTCCCGACGGCGTCATCCCGGGCTGCGTCAGCAAGCGCTGGATATCTGCGGCGATCTGCTCGTCCAGCTGCAGCTTGTCCCGCATCGCGATCAGCCGGGCGTACACCTCCCATGCTGGCATATCCGCCTCGCCTTCGCCCTCCTGCTGGTGCAGAGCCTCGTAATCGAGTACGCCGCCGCCAGGATGCAGCAGCCTATACTGAACGGCATCGAGCGCCTGCTCATAGGTGACCTGCGCCGCACGCGCACCCTCGACGACCGTGCCAAGCGCAAGATAGACCGGCCCCTCCAGCTCGGTAAGCAGCGGCTTGAGCTGCGCCAGCGCCAGCGCCTTCATATCCTCCGGCTCCTCGGCTGCGTACAGGACGATCGTCTCTCCGGTCAGGTTGGGCAGGACGAGCGTCTGCGGATGATGGACGCATGCCCTCGCCGCTCGATAGTCCGATTCGGACGGCTGACTGCTGCGGATCAGCGCCGCCAGATAGTGGCGCGCCAGGATCGGCAGCTCGAGCGCCGTCGCCCGCTCCTTCAGCTCGCGGGGGGAGATCGCCCCTGTCAGCCACCGATAGACGATCGCATGACGCAGGATGTCGACATCCTCGTCCGTCCAGCGATCGGACACAGACGTGCGCAGCTTGTCGACCGTGCTAGCCATCGTCGAGCGCAGCTCCTCGACATTGACTGGCTTGAGCAGATAGTTCTCGATGCCCGATCGCATCGCTTGCTTGAGATAGTCGAACTCGTCATAGCCGCTGAGGACGACGATCTTCAGGCTCGGATAGGCCTCCCGCGCCCGCCGGATCAGCTCCAGACCGCCCATCACCGGCATCGAGATATCCGTGATCAGGATGTCGACCTGCTGTGCTGCCAGCTGCTGCAGCGCAGCTTCGCCGTTGGCGGCATGGCCGACGATGGTCAGCCCGAGCCCGGCCCAGTCGATAATATAGTACAGTCCCTCGATGATAAACGGCTCATCGTCGACGATCAATACACGATGCATGCTCTATTCCTCCTAGCTTGCGGGGATGGTGATCCAGACCGTCGTGCCGACGCCGCGCTCGCTCTCCATCCGGATGCCGTATGGCACGCCGTAGAGCAGGCGGATCCGCTCATGGACGCTGCGCAGGCCAAACGACTCGCCTTCCTCCTCCGGCAGCTCCAGCGTCCGCACGATCTTCTCCAGTCGCTCCGACTCGATGCCCATGCCGTTATCCCGCACCTCGATCGTCAGCTGCCCCTCCCGCTCGCTGGCGAGGATGCTCAGCTTGTTGCCTGGCTGGCCGATCCGCAGGCCGTGGACGATATAATTTTCGATCACCGGCTGGATGAGCATGCGCGGCACCGGCAGCTCGCCCAGTCGCAGATCGTAGTTGATCTCGTAGGTCAGATGATCCTGATAGCGGAGGCGAAACAGCTCCAGATAGAGTCGGCAGTTTTCCAGCTCGTCGGTGAGCGTCAGCTGCGGCTCGGGGCGCACGAAGCTGCGGAACAGCATCGCCAGCGCATAGATCATCTCGCCGACATCGTGCACGCCGCGCGCCACCGCGCGCATCCGGATGACCTCCAGCGTATTGTGGAGGAAATGCGGGTTGATCCGCGCCTGCAGCGCAGCCAGCTCCGCATGCTTTTGGCGGATCTCGGCCTTGTACTCCCGCTCGATGTGGCGACTGAGCTCCTCCAGCATCCGGTTGAAGCTGCTCGCGATCTGGCCCAGCTCGTCCTTGTGCTTGTCCTGCAGGCGGGCGCCCAGGTTGCCTTGCTCCGCCTTGCGCATGAAGCGGATGATCTGGTAGGTCCGCTTCGCTACATTCAGCACGAACAGCGACGGGAAGACGACGACCACGAACATGCTGAGCAGACTGACGACGAGGATCGTCCGCCGCATCCCCTCATACGACTGCGCCACCTCGCGGACCGGAGCGACGCCTGCGACGATGAAGCCCGCCTGAGACTGCGGCTGACGCGTAATATAGGACGGCTCGTCCAGCTCCCCCATCTCATCGATCGACTGGATCGCCTCCATGTATGGATAATCGGCCCCATAATACCGTCCAGACGAGTCGTAGATCACATCGCTCTCCGGCGACAGCACCAGAATATTGCCCTTGATCGTCTCCGCTGTCGACTGCACCGCAGCGCTAATGCCGCGCGCATCGTAGTAGAACATCAACTGACCGATCTGGCGCATCGTGCCGGGATCGTTGATCGGCACGCGGAAGGAATACAGCTGCCCCTCCAGCTGCGGCACGGTGCGCCGGATCCAGACATTAGGCACGGACGCGGCGCCGGACTGGCTCGCCATCACATCCGGGATATACGAGCGGGACGCATTGGTCGGGATAATCACAGGCTCGCGATCCTGACTGTACACATGCAGCGTCTGCCGCTCGGCGCTGTACAGCATAATGTAGCGGACCTCCGGCATATCCTGCAGCGTCTGTCGCAGCGTCACCGTGATCTGTCGGGGATTGCCCAGCAGACTCTCATACGACTGGTCAAGACGATAGCGGATGTAGTCCTCGAAGGGCAGCTGCAAGTAATAGACGAGATCCTGAGCGAGCCGCGAATCCCGATAGACGCCGTTCATAAACGACTGCACCGTCTCGTAGCGCTGCTCGAGATAGCTGCTCGCGGCGGCGATCGCTTTTTTCTGGATATCGAGCTCGGTGCCGATCGCCGCGCGGGACAGGTAGACATAGAGCGAGTACGACACGACGGCAATCGTCAACACCGAGATGAGCGCGAATACGACCATCAGCTTGACGAACATATTGTTGCGCAGCGGCGTGTAGCCGCTCCATTGCTCCCGCCAGTACTGGATAAATCGCATCGACGCGCCCTCCTCCCTGATGTCTGGTTAGTTGCCTGCGATCAATGCCAAGGACGCATCCGGACCTTAGGCCGCGATGCCTCCTTGTTATTGATCGCCATCACTTGATCATTCCGTCGCGGATATTGCGGAAGCGCCGGCCTTGGACCGACGCCTCCTGTATCCAGCTATGACTCCTCAACCCGCTCCCTGATTCGGACACCGGCTTGCCCTCACGCGCCATGCGTTACAAGACGCAACCCTGCTGCCTTAAGACGTACGGCGCGCGACGCGCACCGTCTTCACCTCGAATGGCTTGATCGCCAGCTCGACGGCTCCCTGCTCCGTCTGCAGCTCGGCGAGCGGCCGCTCCAGCAGATTCGTCTCCTGCACGTCGCCCGCAG
>NZ_BFBX01000117.1:28654-32386 GCF_003851045.1 Paenibacillus sp. 598K
GAATCTGCTGGAGCGGCCGCCGCCGGACTCGTACATGCGCACGACATAGCCGTCGCCCTGCTCCGCCGGCTTCAGCGTGTCGAGGATGACCTGGCTGCTCTCCAGCGCCAGGAAGCTGTGACGCGCAGGCAATGCCCCCGCCTCCGGCAGCTCGCCCGTCTGCGGCAGCGCTGGCTGAGCCTGCACCGGATGGTTAAGCTCGTAGCCGCGCCGCACGACGCCTGCTTCCTGCCAGCTGCCGGCATGCGGCAGCAGCGAGTATGTGAACGCCTGCTCGCCGCGATCCGCGCCCGGGTCCGGCCAGCCTGGCGCCCGCAGCAGCGACAACCGCAGCGTCCGCCCCTTCACATCATAGCCGTACTTGCTGTCGTTGAGCAAGGCGACGCCGTACCCCTGCTCGGACAAGTCCGCCCAGCGATGACCGCACACCTCGTATTGCGCCGACTCCCAGCTCGTGTTGCGATGCGTCTTGCGCTGGATCGCGCCGAATGGAATCTCGTATGTCGCCTGATCGCTCAGCACATCGACCGGGAACGCAACCTTGAGCAGCTTGTGCGACTCCTGCCAATCGACGCGCGTTACGAAGTCGATCCGTCCGTCGTGATGGCGGAACACGATATCCTGCTCGATCGTCGAGCCCGAGAGCCTCCACGCCATCCGCACGATGTCCGCCGTCTCGCCCTGCTGCACCAGCTCAGCCGAAGCGAGCACAGGCTCCGCTGCCGGTTGCTGCTCGAACAGCGGGTCGATATCCCACGCGTCCCAGACGAGCGGACGATCGTGGAACAGCTGCAGCCGGTTGGCCGTCTCCCCAGGAGCCAGCACCTCGCGGTCATTCGCCTTATCGTAGAGCCGGATCAGCTCGCCCCGCTCGTTCCACTCCGCTGCATAGCGGACGGTGTCCAGCTTGCCGTCGAACGCGCCAGCCTTGGCATCCAGCGCAAGTCCCGCTCCCCCTTGTTGCTCGGCCTGCCGCTCAGGCAAGCCCTGCCCCGAGGTCTCGCCCGCCGCGACGCCCGCGCGATCCGCAGCATCGCCCTCGCGCAACCAGATGACGGCTGCGCCGAGCGGCGGCAGACTGTCGACCCGCAGCGTCCACTCGACCGAGCCGTCCGCCAGCAGACGCTTGTCGCCCGCCAGCCGCCGGCCCTCGCTATCGTAGGCCTCAAGCTTCAGCCATTCGCGACCGCCCTGCAGCGTGATCATGTCCGTCCGCTCCCACGAGAGGCTGTTGAACAGCACGATCGGCTCGCCCTCGCCGCGCGTATCGAGTTGGCGGCTCAGCGCCGTCAGCGCCGCCTCCTTGGCCTCCTCGCCATATGCGAAGATCTGGCGATAGTCCGCTGCCGAGCGCTCGTACACCTGCGGGATCGAGGTGCCGGGGATGATGTCGTGGAACTGGTTGAACAAGAGCAGCTTCCACCCTTCCTCCAGCGATGGGCCGTCCTCGCCGGTTGTCAGCTTGGCCAGCGTGCCCCATAGCTCGGCCTCGCGATAGAGTACCTCGGCGCGGCGATTCCACAGCTTGTTGCGGGCATGTGTCGTGTACGTGCCCCGATGCAGCTCCAGATACATGTCGCCCTGCCACTCTGGCAGCTCGACGCCGCTGTCGCGGATGCCGTCGAAAAACGCATGCGCCGTGCTGAACTTCGTCTGCGGCAAGCCTGGCAGCGCCTCCGAGCGCGTGGCGTACTCCAGCATCTCCCGGGTTACGCCGCCGCCGCCGTCACCGTGGCCGTACAGCAGCATCTGCTCGGGATGCGACGCCTTGTGCTTGTAGCTGTCCCAGTGCGTGCTCAGCTCCTTGGGATGCGTATATTCATTGATGCCGTGGCACAGATAGGAGAGCACCGAGGTGCCGTCGATGCCACGCCAGTGGAACAGGTCATGCGGGAACGGGTTGGTGTCGTTCCAGTTCATCTTGGTCGTCATAAAGTAGTCCATGTCCGCGAGGCGCAACAGCTGCGGCAGCGACGCGCAATAGCCGAACGTGTCGGGCAGCCACTCGATGCGCGGCTGGACCCCGAACTCCTCCTCGTAGAAGCGCATGCCGTAGATCAGTTGGCGCGCCAGCGCCTCGCCGGACGGGATGTTGAGGTCCGGCTCGATCCACATGCCGCCGACGACCTCCCATCGGCCGGAGGCGATATGCGTCTTGACCCGCTCATAGAGCGCCGGATAATGCTCCTTGACGTAAGCATACGTCTGCGGCTGGCTCTGGGCGTACGTAAACGCCGGGTACTCGTCGAGCAGCGTGCTCATCGTCGAGAAGGTGCGGCTGCACTTGCGGATCGTCTCCTTGGCCGGCCACAGCCATGCCAGGTCGATATGAGACTGCCCGACGAGGTGGATGAGACCGCGACTGGCTGCGCCAGTATGGCGGAGTGACTCCTGGAGCCGCTGCTCCAGCTCAGCCAGCCCCTCGCCGCTGCGGATCTGATCGGACGACAGCGCCCGATAGTCCGTCTCCGTGCGATGCAGCGCGGCCGCGATATCCGAGCGGTTCAGATCGCCCTCCGGCAGCAGCGCCGCCGCCTCGGCGTATACCTTGACCGTGAACAGCAGCCGTTGCAGCGGCACATTGACCCGGACCAGCGCGCTGCCCAGCAGCTGGAGCGGCGCGGGATCGTACTCGGCTGGCGCGTTCTGATGATTAAGCGCGTCGATCGACTGGGCGATCGGGTTGTACAGCTCGATCGACACCTGCCAGCTCGACTGGTCCTTCGGCAGCGAGGCGAAGTCGCGGTTGCGGTCCAGTCCGTGATGCGGCACGCCGTCCAGGGTGACCAACCCCTCGTGCATCGTCGCGACGCCGGGCGCGCCGGTCTGCACGAGCAGACCAACAGCCTCGCCGCGCCATGAGGTCGGCAGCTCGATCGTCTGCTCCATACGGATCGTCATGCCGGTGTCGATCAGCCAGTCTCCTGTCGCGACCTCGACCTCCTCGGCGTCGATATAACGGTAATCGCCGGGGCCTTCGTAGATCGAGCGACGGGCCCGCCACGGGCCGAGCGGCTGGGTCTCGGCATATTGTCCGGCCTCCAGCTCGCGGATGAATCGGTGGATGCGATGCATCGTATCCTTCCTCTCTCTAGTGGATTACTGAACCTCTGTATCGCGCTCTACTGTGTGTCGAGCCTCCTACCTCTTACTCTGCCTCGACCGTCACCTCGTCCGGACGATAGACGGCCAGCAGCTCGCCGTCCGCACCAGTGGCGAACAGCACCGATCGCTCGCGGGCCAGCTCGAACCGATACGTCCGGCCCGTGCGCGGATCGCGGACTGCGATCTGCGCATCGCAGGCATACTCCGAGACGAACACATAGAGCGCGCCCTGCGCGTACGCCAGTCGGCGGCCATACACGCCAGGCAGCGAGCCGCCCGCCAGCCATTCCAGCTCCGGCTGCACGTCTGCTGCTGCCAATGCCTGGCGATAGAGCGCCAGCATCGGCTCGCTGCGATCATTAAGCTCCAGCGGCAGCGGGCACCAGAGGAGACGTCCCGCGCCAAGCTCCAGCTCGGTGACGGTCGCCGGACCGCTCGCTGCGGATACAGCATATGCACCATTGCCACTGACCCCGGCAGTCGCGCCGACACCGGTCGTACCGGCCCCCGCGGATGCGCCCGAATCGCCGCTCGCGTCGGCTGCGCTATTCGCCCCCGCAACGGCAGGCACCGCCTTCGCCGTCTCGGCGATCCGGCGCTTGCTGTACGAGACCGGCTGCAGCCCGC
>NZ_BFBX01000117.1:32493-41202 GCF_003851045.1 Paenibacillus sp. 598K
ACGTTAACCGTCTGCTGCGGCCCCAGCTCGCCTGCCAGCCGCGACTCGTCGGCGCGCCAGTAGGCGTCCAGGCTGAGCGGACCTGTCCAGAGCAGCACCGCGCCGCTGCGACGCACGTAATCGATCAGCCGCTCGAAGGCGGCGCTGTCGAAGTTGTGCGGACTTGGCACCACGATCAGCTTGGGCGGCGCCTCCTCCAGGTCGGCCAGTCCGTACTCGCTGACAGCGCGGAACGGCGTGTTCAGCTCATAGGCCAGCACGCGCGTCAGCCGCGTCGTCGCCTCGAAGGCGAGCGGACGATTGGAGAAGTCATTGGAGTATGGATAGACGACCGCTACCTCCTCCAGCTCCCGTCCGACGAGCAGGTCGCGGATCTCGCGCATGAACGAGCCGAAGCGGTAGGAGACGTCGGCCTCCGGCTTCTCCGTGCCGTCGGCGCGCAGTGCGCCGATATGTGACTCGTTGGCATTGTCCATATAGTAGTTGGTGTTCCAGATCCACTGCACCGCGCCCGCTCCGCCAGCGGCGAAGGCGTAGGCGTACTTGCGCTCGAGCATCGAGCGCAGCTCGGCCTCGGTCCGCTTGGCCCGGCCGTCCGGCGTCTCGACGTACATGATGCCGGTCTCTTGCACCAGATTCGGTCGATGCAGCGTCTTGGCGAAAATGCCGTCCCACAGCAGCTGGTCGTTGAGCCACCACGAATGTACCGTCGTATAGTCGACCGCCTCCCCGTAGAACAGCGGCGACGGCCGTTGCGCGCCGAGCGCCTCGTCCTGACCGACCGTGACCAGATGGTCCGCGCACAGCTCCTTGATCGCCGCCGTCAGCTCGCGAGCCCAGCGGTTGTGCATGTCCATCGAGAACAGCGTGTAATCGAGGATGCGCGTGCCGCGCTTGCCCTGATGCATGTCCTGGACGTCGAAGTTGATCTCCTCCGGCTCCGGCGGCTGCGCGGCTGCGAAGTTCGGGAGCTGCTGCGGCGTCATATTCCACCGCTCCTGGAGCGTGCGGATGTCGCCGTGCCGCTCCTGCAACCAGCCGCTGTAAGCCTCCTGCTCGTAGCGGTCGCCGCAGGTGCGCGGTCCGTTCGAGAAGATGCGGGCCGGATCAAACATCGACGGCTCGTTGATCAAATCCCAGTCCACATGCTTGGAGTCGCGGTGACGCGAGACGATCGCCCGGATGAACCGCTTCTGCGCTGCTACGCTGCGCGGATCGAGGTACGGGTTGACCCCCTCCCATGTCTCCGGCGTAAACGAGAAGAAGGTAAACGTCAGCTGCAGGTGATGCCGCTTCGCCGTCAAGATAAACGCGTCGATCGCCCGCAGCACCTCCTCGGAGGCATGACCGTCCACCTGCATAATATTGCGATAAGCCGTCCAGACGCCGGTGCGAATCCAGTTGATGCCCGCGCCCGCCATCTGCGCCATGTCGCGATCCCATACGGCCGCGTTGGGCAGGAACAGGAACTTGCGCGCCACATCGGAGGTCATATACGTCATGCCGACGACCGGCATCGGGCGGCCGTCCTGGACAAAGTAGTCCCGTCCTGCCGAGATCGGCTCGCCCTGGGCCAGCAGCTCGCGGTCCATCCCCCAGATGCCCTGGCGCAACAGCCGATACTCGCCCCGCGAGCTGGTCATACGGCCCTCCAGATGGTAGTAGCCGGCTGCCAGCTCGATCGGCACGAATAGCCGCTCGCTGCGGTACTCGCCGTCTACCGTCAGCGAGACGGTATGCGTCCAGTCAGGCTCGTCCGCTCCGTCTGCCGTGAGTGTCAGCTCGGCGGTCCACGTCACCGGCTCGGCATGCGGGCCCATGTGCTGGTACTGGAGCGTCAGCATCGGCCGCTCGCCCGGCTCGTAGCAGGCATAGCCCGGCTTCAGCCACAGCTCGGCGACGCCGAGCGCGCAGTAGTCCGCCCAGCGGCCGAGCTGCGCCAGACCGCCGTCTTGCCAGAAGCGCTCGCCCGGCGCCTGGTTGACGAACAGCCAGCGACTGCCCGCGAAGGCGCCGCCGCTATTGTCCCAGAGCACGACCGGCGCCGCCACCTCGCGGCCCTCGTCAGAGACGCCCTTGAGCAGCGGATAGAGCCGCGCGTCCATCGGACCGGCCGAGCCCATCTGATGCGGCAGATCGCTGCTCTTGGTCACATGCGGCACCATATTCCAGGTCGGCGCGATATCCAGCAGCGCTGCCGCTTCCGCCAGCAGCGGCCGCTCGTCGAGCGCCGTCAGCGTACGGACTGGCGCGCTGTCGACCGGCAGCATCTCATGGATGCGCAGCTCTCGGTGATACGCCGTCTGCTCCGCCTCCGCCGTCCAGACGCCATCGAACGCGACGACTGGCCGGCGGAACGGCTCAGGTCCGACGCTGACCAGTCCGCCGCCCCGCTCCAGGAAGCGGACGATCGCAGGCCAGGCCGTCTTGGGGAAGTACGGCGCATGCAGATTGACGAAGCTGCCGCCAGTCTGCGTGTCCAGCGCAGCGGCCAGATCGACCGCCGTCGTCACCTGACCGACAGCCGTCAGCCCGTCGGCCAGATCGACCGGCAGCGCCGCCGCAGGGAATGACGGATCGTAGAGGATGATCGTCTTCGTCATTAGAGCAGGTCCTCCTTCATCGCCTGGTAGACGAGCTGTGCGAACAGACTGTTCGACCAGGCGAACCAGTCGCGCGTATACGTCGACGGCTCGTTGGCGTCGAAGCCTTCGTGCATGTAGCCGGTGCCCCCGTCGGTCGACTCGAGCATCGCGATCATCGCCAGCTTCTCCTGCGGGTCGGTGGCCGTCAGCCCCTGCATCGAGAGGGCCATATGCCAGATATAGCCCGGCGGCGTATGCGGGCTGCCGATGCCGCGCGCAGCGGTTCCTTCATAATAGAACGGATTGGCTTTGCTCAGCGCGAAGGCCCGCGTATTGCGGCAGCGCTCGTCGTCGAGTCCGGCATAGCCGATATACGGGATCGACATCAGACCCGGCGTGCCGGCGTCGTCCATCAGGCAGTGGTTGCCGTAGCCGTCAGTCTCGTACGCATAGATCTCGCCGAACTCGGGATGGCGATAGACACCGTACAGCTCGATGCCGCGACGCACCTCCTGCTCCAGCTGCGCCAGCTGCTTGCGCAACTGCTCGTCCCGATACACCCACTGCGCGATCTCCTGCATTTGGCTGAGCGTGACGGCAGCCAGCATATTGGACGGGATATTGTAATGGTAGTCGCACGCGTCGTCGCTCGGCCGGAAGCCCGACCAGATCATGCCCGTATAGTTGACCGGCATGCCCAGACCGCCGCGCTGCAGCGTATCCTCGGGGATGCCGTTGTCCCGCACGAAGCGGTACGGCGAGCGCTCCTCGTGGTATTGCTCTGTCCGCCACAGGTCGTATGTCGCCTTCATTGCCTCCTTGAACGAAGCATCGAAGACGTCCGCCGCGCCTGTCTCCTTCCAGTACCGATAAGCAAGCTTCATCGAGAAGCAGATCGAGTCCAGCTCGAACTTGCGCTCCCATACCCAAGGCGACATCTCGGTCTGGTCCTCGGTATTCCAGTGCCAGTCGCTCGCCGACTCGTTGAAGGCATTGGCGTATGGATCGATGGCGATATACATCGCATGACGGCGGATCAGACCGCGCAGCAGGCTGCGCAGCTCGGCGTCCTCTTTGGCCAGCGGCACATAATGCATCACCTGCTCGACCGAATCGCGCAGCCACATCGCCGGGATATCGCCGGTGATGATGAAGGTCGTGCCGTCCTCCATCCGCTTGGTCGTCGTCTCCAGCGTATTCGGGTAGCAGTTGCGGAACTGCTGGAGCAGCCGCGGTCTATTCGACAGCTTTTGCTCCGCTTCGGCCAATACGTCCTGGACTGCTTTCGGCAGGCTCAACTCCGGCATCTCGATGGCCGGCAATCTGAATTGTTTCATGAGTTCATAATCCTCCGTTACGAATATTGGTTGCTATTGGCAGTTATGAAAAACAGTCAATGGTAGTATAACGCAGTCTATATCATGAAACTACTTCACTTTCGCGACATTGACTGCATTATTATGCACTATATGCACAAATGCCCCCAACGCCAGATAAGGAGCTGACGCCGCCAGCAGGCAACCGCTCCTTATCCAAAGTCAAGACGTCTACTCTCTCTCGAAGCCGATCTTGCCCGCTCCGTCCTAC
The DNA here is from genome assembly GCF_003851045.1 of Paenibacillus sp. 598K. GTDB lineage: Bacteria > Bacillota > Bacilli > Paenibacillales > Paenibacillaceae > Paenibacillus_D. The sequence continues at coordinate 36,666 of NZ_BFBX01000117.1, forward strand.
TCCTTGACCGCGCCGATCGTCAGACCTTGCACAAAGTAGCGCTGGAAGAATGGATACGCCAGCACGATCGGGCCAGTCGCCAGCACGACCATCGCCATCCGCGAGCTCTCCTGCGGCAGCGATGACAGCAAGCCGACATTGACCGACGGGTTGTTGGAGTTCTGCAGGATAAACTGCATGCTGTTCTCGATCCGCATCAGCATCGCCTGCAGCGGCACCAGATTCGGATTGTCGATATAGAGCAGCGCATTAAACCAGTCGTTCCAATAGCCTAATGTGCTGAACAGGCCGATCGTCGCCAGACCGGGCAGCGACAGCGGCAGCACCAGTCTGGTGAAGATGCCGAGCTCGCTCGCGCCGTCGATCTTGCCCGCCTCGATGATCGACTCCGGCACCGAGATCGAGAAGAACGTCCGCATGATCATAATGTAGAAGGCGTTGACCGTCAGCGGCAGGATCAGCGCCCACATCGAATCCTTCAGGCCAAGCAATTGCGTCACGACGATGTACGTCGGCACGAGACCGCCGTTGAACAGCATCGTGAAAAAAGCGAAGAACGCGAAGAAATTACGATATTTGAAGCTCCGTCTGGAGATCGCGTAGCTGAACAATGCGATCAGCACCAGGCTGAGGATCGTGCCGATCACCGTGACGAGGATCGTCACGCCATACGATTGCAGCAGCTGGTCGCCGCTCTGGAACACATACTTGTAGGCCTTGAGGCTCCACTGCTCCGGGATGATCCGGTAGCCGTTTTTGGAGAGCGCCATCTCGTCGCTGAACGAGATAATGACGACGAACAGGAAGGGAAACACGCACAAAAATGCGAATATCCCGGCTGCAAGTATCGCCCCTGCATTGGCCACCGGATTCAGCTGCGAAAAATTACGACTCTTGCGTTTCAGTCCGGCCATCTTCTTACCCCTCTCTCAATGCGTTGGATGAACGACAACTTTAAAACAACGCATTGTCCTTATTGAATTTCCGCACAACATAGTTGGACGTAATCACGAGCACGAATCCGACCACGGACTGATAAAGGCCGGCTGCGGTGCTCATGCCGATCTCGCCCGTCAGCTTCAAGCCCCGGTATACGTACGTATCGATGACGTTCGTCACCGAGTAGAGTGTGCCCGAGTCACGCGGCACCTGGTAGAACAGCCCGAAATCCGCATAGAAAATTTTGCCGATCGCCAGCAGCGTCAGGATCGTCATGAGCGGCACCAGCATCGGAATCGTGATGCGGCGGATTTGCTGCCATTTGTTGGCGCCATCGATCATCGCCGCTTCATAGAGCGACTTGTCGATGCCCATGATTGCAGCCAGGTAGACGACGCTGCTGTAGCCGACCCCTTTCCACACATTGACCAGCACGAGGATGAGCGGCCAGTAGGTCGGATCGTTGTACCATTGCCGCAAGTCCCAGCCCATATAGCCGAAGAACTGATTGACGACGCCTTTGTCATAGCTCAGGAAGCTGAAAACGAAGTAGCCGACGATAACCCAGGACAGGAAGTGGGGCAGGAACATCCCGGTCTGAAAAAACTTGGCCAGCCGTTTGTTGACGATCTCCGACAAAATAATCGCCATCGCCACCGACATAATCAAACCGAGGATGATAAAGACGGCATTGTAGAGCACCGTGTTGCGTGTAATGATGTACGCATCCTGCGTGCTGAACAAAAACTTAAAGTTATCCCATCCGACCCAGGCGCTGTTAATAATGCTCGCCAGGAAGCCGTCGGGGGAATAGCGGTATTGCTTGAAGGCAATGACGACGCCAGCCATCGGCAGGTACGAAAAGCAGATGAACCAGATCGTGGCGGGCAAAACGAACATCAGCATCGCCTTGTTGCGGTATAGATCCTTGAAGAACTGTCCGATTTTCATTTCGTTTCTCCTCACCTTCGTTCGCAGCCTGCCGGGCAGGCCGAGAATAGCGAGCAGGCGAACACGCTAATCCGCATTCGCCTGCCCTGCCTTGTGTTGCTGCTTACTGCTTGGAGGCTTTCCACTCGTCCAGCTGACGCTGCGCCTCTTCCATGACGCGGTCCAGACCGGCCGCTTTGAACTTCTCGATCGCCTTCGCTGTATACTGCTCAGGATCGACGGTACCGGTCATAATCGCGGACCAGAACTCCTCCTTGACGTTTTGCAGCGACGCGATCTCTGTCGTCACCTTGGAGGTGTCGAAGTTGAAGCCGAGGATCGGCGATGGCTTGCCCGACTCGTTGAACTTGCGGAATTCTTCCCACTTGTTCTCCGGATCCTCCGGATTGAGGTAGGTCAGCATGACGTTGCCAAGCGAGAATGTTGGCATGTCGTAGTTTTTGGACTCCGGCAGATTTTCTGCGACGTTGTCGCCGATTTTCTTGAAGTGTACGTCCTCGATGCCGGAGTCGACCATGTTGCGCAGCACCGGATCGGTGTTGAGCAGGTTCAGGAACTCCATCGCCTTCTCCGGATGCTTGGAGTTGGCGGAGATCGCTTGCATCGAGCCCATAACGGACCAGTTGTAGATGACAGGCTCGCTCGCTGGCGTCGAGACGATCGGGTAGCCCAGGCTAGCGGACCACAGATTGTCTGCGAATGGCTGCGTTGCCGCGCGGTCGGTAAACCAGGTGCCGGCATTAAGCGCGTCCTGCATCGTGTCGAGCGTCGCCACCTCAGTCGGGATGTAGCCCGCCTGATAGTATTTGCGCATCGTTTGCAGCTCTTTTTTCATCTCAGGCGTCTCGAGGATATTGACGACCTTGAAATCTGTCGAATCAAGCTTGATTGCCATCGGCATTTTCTCGATCAGATAGTCATAGCCGGCCAGCGGCACGAAGTCCTTGGCGATTGCCAGCGGCGTAATGTTCGGCTCGTTTTCCTTGATCGTCTTGAGCAGCGGCTCCAGACTTTCCAGCGAGTTGACCTGGCTAATATCCAGGTTGTACTTGTCGAGCAGCTGCTTGTTGAAGCGCCATACCTCTTGGGCCGGCAGCTCCTTATTGGCCGGGATGCCATAGTTGACGCCGTCAACCTTGGAGCCTTCGAGGAACGCCGGGTCGAGCGCTTCGACGATGCCCTTGCCATGGCTTTGCAGCAGCTCGTCGATCGGCTTGAAGGCGCCTTTGCGCGCGTTTTGTACATAATCAAATGCCCAGGAAGCGGTAAACATGATGTCCATCGGCTCACCGGATGCAGTCATCACTTGCAGCTTTTGCGAGTATTCGCCCCAGTCGAGCATATTCATTTTCACGGTCGCATTAATTTTTTCAAGCGTGTATTTGTTGATTTCTTCATTTACCTTGGCCAGGTCCTTTTGCGGCGTGCCGATGGTGTACCAGATCAGCTCGACCGGTTTTTCGCCGGAGCTATTGCCGCCTTCGCCGCCAGTTCCTGTCTGACTACCCGAGTTGCTGTTGCCACATGCGGTCAGCGCCAGCGAGCCGGCCAGCAGCAGCGACATCGCCATCGACCATTTCTTTTTGTTCGCCATTGTTCTTCATTACCTCCCCTTGTTTGGTAACCCTTTTGCTTTTGCATCCTAAAGATATCGCATGAAAACATTTGCAAAAAGAAGGGAAACTAAAGATATCGTGTACAAAATAAAGAAACTTCATGTATCGCCGGCATAATCATAGGTCAGGCAGAGTGAGGAATACAATAAGTAGAGACAGCTTATTCCTTGCAAGGAGGTTATCTGCGTGGTCCAACTACAGGAGCGGAGCCCATCCCAGAAGCGGTTGGAGGAGATCGAACGATGGAAACGACGCGAGGAGGAGCAGACGGCCTGGCTGCTGCAATCGCTGCCCGGACTGGAGCCGCCGCTGGCTGGCGTATTGCAGGAGTGGGGCCCCATCCTGCGTCTGACAAGCCGGTATGCGGCGGATTGGCAGCAATCCGGGCAGCAGCAGACCCGACCCGCCAGCGATACGGCACTCGATGCCCGCACCTCCTGGCTGCTCGCCCAGTCGCTCAAGCAGAGCGAGGAATGGTCGCGCCAGCTGGCCGCCATCCTCGAGCGTAGCCCGGCAGCGGCGCAGCCGGAGACGGCAGAGCGGCTGCGCCGCTACATCCGCGAGGCCCAGGCCGAGGTCGCGCAGCAGCGCTCAGCCGGGAGCGGCGGCGCGGCTAGCCACCGCCCGGCTCACCAGGAGGAGGATATCGCCACGCCCTACGAGGAAGCCGCAGCCGCTACGCTGTCCTATGCGTCTGTAGAGGAAGACGCGGCTGACGCGCATGCGAGTTATTCGGATGAGGAGAATGCGGATAGTCTGGACGCAGCGGAGCTCGCGGGCGATCCCGGCACAGCAGACGAGCAGGAGTCCCTGCAGGGCGAAGCCAACATCTCCGCAGCAAGCGACCTGGACACTGACGACTCTGTGACGGTTGATCGCACTCAAGTCGAGCCGGAAACTGACGATGCATCCGGCCCAGCCGCCGCCCATGCGGATCGGAAGAGCAGCCGCCAAAAAGGCCAGCCGGTCGTCAAGGTAGGCGTCGCCGAGCGGAGCCCTCGTCCGGACAGCCGTAGCGGCAGCCGCACAGC
>NZ_BFBX01000117.1:41294-41710 GCF_003851045.1 Paenibacillus sp. 598K
GGCAGCCGCACAGCGGAGGCGAAGATCGGCGCCAAAAGCCAAAGCAAAGGCGGCGGGCAAAAAAACGCCAAAAGCAAATCTCGCGCCGATCAACAGCCGTCGAACAGCGGAGCAGACGAGGCGGCACCCAGCCCAGTGCCGATCGGCGGGCATACGCTGCCTCCCCTGCCCTATGCTTACAATGCGCTCGAGCCGCATATTGACGAGAAGACGATGCGCATCCATCACGACATCCATCATAAGAGCTATGTCGACGGCTTGAACAAGGCCGAGACGGAGCTGGAAAAATCGAGACGCAGCGGTGACTTCGCGCTCGTCAAGCATTGGGAGCGCGAGCTCGCCTTTAACGGCGCCGGTCACTACCTGCATACGCTGTTCTGGATGACGATGTCGCCGCTAGGGGGCGGCATGCCGCC
>NZ_BFBX01000117.1:41832-42536 GCF_003851045.1 Paenibacillus sp. 598K
CTAGGGGGCGGCATGCCGCCGGAACCGCTGGCAGCCCAACTGACCCGCGACTTCGGGAGCTTCGAGGCGTTCCAGCAGCAATTCAGTCAGGCAGCGGAGAAGGTCGAGGGCGGCGGCTGGACGATCCTCGTCTGGAGTCCGCGCAGCGGGCGGCTAGAGATCCTCCAGGCCGAGAAGCATCAGAATCTGTCGCAATGGGATGTCATCCCGCTGCTGCCGCTCGACGTCTGGGAGCATGCCTATTACCTGAAGCACCAGAATAAACGCGCCGACTATATCCAGGACTGGTGGAAGGTCGTCAATTGGCCTTACGTCAACGAGCGCTTCATCGAGGCCAGGCGATTGCGCTGGCAGCCTTACTAAATGCCAAGTAAGAGATCTAGGGTTCCCTCTAACCTAAGCTTGCTGCCATCAGGTCGTTTTTGCGATTGCTCTTGCGGTCGCTCGTGCCCCCACTAACGCATCGGGGATTCTGCTGCCGCCCAGTAGGCAGTGCTCATTCCCGATTCGGATCATTCATGCTCAACGCCAAAAGACGCCCGGAGTACAGGATAACCTGTGTCCGGGCGTTTTGGCTTCAAAGCAACAGAAGGCGAGAGCGAGGCGACGATTCGTACCGGGCAGGATAGCAATAGGATGCAAAAGTGCAAAAGTGCGTTTATTTTCGGCGAAAACAAGTGGAATTAGGTAAACAAATGCAAATG
>NZ_BFBX01000118.1 GCF_003851045.1 Paenibacillus sp. 598K
ATGTCGCACAACTATTATTGTACGCCATTCCACTATATCGACCAAAAAGGTCATTCTTTGTAGGGAGGAATAGTGGAAGATGATGGAACTGGTGCAAGGAGGATGCTTGTGGTAACGATGCTTATGTTCAAAAAGCCGATCGTTCATCGTTTTGGCGATCTATTGGGTGTGGGAAGCTGGATGGGGCTGTTGAAGCAGAAAACGCCTGAAACCTACGAGCATTGCAGTCGGGTAGCGTTGCTGGCGGAAAAAATGGCGATGGCGCTGCAATTTAGCAAGTCAGAGACCGACAGACTGATGAGAGGCTGCTTCGTCCATGATCTGGGTAAAGTGATGATCACGCGGGAGATCCTGTACCAACGCAATCCGTTGACGGCCGAGCAGTGGGTCATCATGAAGTTGCATCCGGAGCTCGGGGCAGAGCTGCTGGAGCTCCAGCCGAAATTCGATCCTGCCATTATCAAGCTCGTCAGGCATCATCACGAACGATGGGACGGCAACGGCTACCCGGACAAGCTGCGAGGCGAGGAGATTCCGCTCTATGCCCGGATCTGCGCGGTGCTGGACGCTTACGACAGCATGACCTCTAATCGGCCCTATAGCCAGGCGATCACGCCCGATCAAGCGAGAGAGGAGCTCCTAAAGCATAGCGGGACGCAGTTTGATGGCCATATTGTCGATGTATTCCTTCGCGTACAACAGGAGTTTCGGAATTTCAACAAGTAGAGAGGAAGCCTGAGCAATGGCAGTCAGAGTTCTTGTCGTCGATGATTCGACCTTTATGAGAAGTTTCCTGATCAAATATATCGACGCCGATCCGAGGCTCGAGGTAGTCGGTACGGCTGCCAACGGGCTGGAAGCGATCGAGCGAGTCCAGACACTGAGGCCGGACGTCGTGAGTCTCGATATCGAGATGCCGAAGATGAACGGCCTTGAGGCGTTGCGGACGATCATGCGCGTGCGCCCGGTGCCGGTCATTATGCTCAGCTCGCTCACCAGCAACGGAGCAACGGAGACGATGGAGTCGCTCCAGATCGGAGCGATCGACTTTGTACATAAGCCGACGTCGACCTTTGCCCTTAACATCCATCGCATCATGTCGGAGCTCAATGACAAGCTCTACGCGGCAGCTGCCGTAAAGCTGAAGCCTCCCGTACGGCTGCGGGAGCGACCGGCCGGGAGCGTACGTTCAGGCGTCGCTGAGGCAGATTGGGGGAGCGAAGTGCGGCAAATCGTGGCGATCGGAACCTCGACGGGCGGCCCGCAGGCGTTGACGTCGCTACTCTCGGGGCTGGAGGAGGGATGGCCGTGTCCGGTGCTGATCGTCCAGCATATGCCGGCGTTATTCACGACCTCGCTCGCTGCGAGGCTCCACAAGCTCTCCCCGATGCCAGTAGCCGAAGCGGTCGACGGGGAGCCGCTGCGCAACGGTCGCGTCTACCTCGCGCCGGGCGACCATCATATGACGGTGCAGCGCGAGGGCGACGGCTATCGGATCGGATTAAGCCAAGGGGCGGAGCGCAGCGGACATCGGCCTTCGGTCGACGAGCTGTTCGCCTCGCTGACGCCGCTAGAGGAGCTGAGTCGCCATCTGGTCCTGCTGACGGGGATGGGCAAGGATGGCGTGGAGGAGATGGTGCGAGCCCGCAGGAGCGCCAAGGTTACGACAGTCGCCGAGGCTCGCGAGAGCTGCGTCATCTATGGCATGCCCCGAGCCGCCGTCGAAGCGGGCGGGGCGGAGCATGTCGTGCCGCTGGATGGCATGGTAGCGTTTCTCACGGGCTGCCTGAATAGATCATGACAGAGAAGAGAGAGGAGGACAGATCAATGTTGGCTTCAATGACGGAGCAATATGTAGAGTTCGGCGTAGGAGAGGAATGCTACGCGATACGGATAGCCGATGTGCATGAGATTATCAAGCTTCAGGAGATTACGGATGTTCCAAACTGCCATTATTATGTGCGGGGCGTTATTAATCTGCGGGGCAAAATCGTGCCGGTGATCAGTCTGCGCAGCTTGTTCGCGCTGGAGGAGGCGCCGCCGACCAAGGCGACGCGGATCGTCGTCGTGGCGCATGCCAACGATGCGGTCGGCCTGATCGTCGATCATGTCAACCAGGTTGCTTTATTCTCGGATATTCAACCTCCGCCGGAGCGGGTGGGCGGCATTAGCGGCTCGTATTTTGTGGGAATCGGCATTACTTCAGATGGATTGGTCGGCATACTCAAATTGGACGAAGTGCTTATACAGAACTGAAGGTGGGCGTGTCATGATTGATTTGTCAGAATTTCGCGACATCTTCCTGGAAGAGTTAAACGAGCAGCTCCAGATGATCGAGGAGGAGCTGCTGACGCTGGAGCGAGAGGGCGGGACCGAGGCGGGGATCGGGCGCTTGTTCCGTGCCGCGCATACGCTTAAGGGCTCCTCGGCGGCGATGGGCTACGTCAGGCTGAAGGAGCTCACCCATGAGATGGAGCATGTGCTGGAGCGGCTGCGGAGCCGAGAGCTGCTCGTCACCGAAGCGCTGATCGGCGTGTTTTTCAAAGGGTTGGATGGCCTGCGCCAGCTGCAGAGCGAGATCGTGCAAAACGATGCCGAGCATTCGAATATGGACGAGCTGATCCGCGGCCTTCGCAGTTCTGCCGAAGCGCCTGTTCCAAGGGTGCAGAAGACGTTGCCGCTGCTGCCAAGCGACGTCTATCAGACCTTCGAGCGGCTGACAGATGCCGAGAGGCCGCTGCGGTGGTTGACCGTGCGCTTGTCGGCCCGATGCGAGATGCGATATGTCAGATTCCAGATTATCGAGCGCGAGCTGGAGGAGCTGCCCGGCCTGGTCTGGCGCGAGCTGGACGACACGGCAACGCCGGAGGAGACAGCCGATACGGCGCGTTGGCTCGTCTCCAGCTCGCTGTCGGACACGGAGCTTGTCGATATCGCGGCAGCGCTGATGGATGTCGAAGAGGCGAGGCTGGAGGAGATCGCGATCGAGCAGCTGCGGAGTCGGCCGGAGCCTGTGTTGGTCGAGGAAGAGGCAGAGGCGTTGCCCGCATTTGCTCCCTCGGAGCCGCGCCCGGACCGGACGAAGCAGACGTCGATCCGCGTCAATGTAGAACGGCTGGAGCGGATGATGAATCTGGTCGGCGAGCTGGTCATCGATCAGACTCGCATCCAGCAGGCCGGCAAGCTGCTGCGCCAACGATTTGGACCGGACGAGGCCTTCGAAGACTTCTCGCAGCTCTCGGATCATCTGACGCGCACGGTAGGCGAACTGCAGGAGAGCGTCATGAAGGTGCGGATGCTACCCCTGGAGCAGTTGTTCAACCGCTTCCCTCGTCTGGTGCGCGACCTTTCCCTCTCGTTGGACAAGGAAGTGGAGCTGGTGCTGGAGGGCAAGGACACGGAGCTGGACCGCAACCTGATCGAAGAGATCGGCGATCCGCTCATCCATCTGGTGCGCAATGCGATCGACCACGGGCTGGAGCGGCCCGAGGAGCGTCTGGCCGCCGGCAAGCCAGCGCGAGGGACGCTGCGGATCGCTGCCGCGCATGAGGATGATCAGGTGAGCCTGGTCATCGAGGATGATGGCGCCGGCATCCAGACGGACAAGCTGCGACAGAAGGCGGTCGATCGCGGATTGCTGAGCGAGGCGGAGGCAGCGCAGCTGTCGGAGCGCGACGCTGTCCAATTGATCTTCCACCCGGGTCTGTCCACTGCCTCGCGAGTGAGCGACGTATCCGGCCGAGGCGTCGGCATGGATATCGTCCGCAACGATATCGAACGGATGAATGGTCTGATCGATATCGACACGGAGCCGGGGCGAGGCACGCGCTTCAAGATCCGGTTGCCGCTGACGCTGGCGATCACGACCGGACTCGTCATCATCATCGGCGGCCGGACATTCATCGTGCCGATGAGCAATGTCGCGGAGATCGTGCGGATCGAGCAGGCGGCGGTCAAGACGGTGCGCGGCGTGCCGGTGCTGACCTTGCGCGACCAGGTCATCCCGGTCGTCCATATCCATCGTTACTTCGGATACGAGGAGACGGGCACGGACAGGCGGTTCCGTCCGATCGTCATCATCGGGCGCGCGGAAAAGCGGATCGCGCTCGGCGTGGATGAGCTGGTCGGCAATCAGGAGATCGTCGTTCGTTCGCTAGGCTCCTATATCGGCAAGGTCGAGGGCATCTCGGGCGCGACGATCCTCGGCGACGGCAAGGTCGCGCTCATCCTGGAGACAGGCGGCATTATGAAGATGATCAATCGCTAACAATGACTATGCAGGCATCCAGAGGCCTTGGGAGGACTTGAGGTATGAATTGGTTTATGAATTTGCGCACGAGCGTTAAATTGACATCGGCTTTTTTGATCATCGCTGTGCTGCTTTCCTTCGTCGGGCTGTTTGGGGTCTCCACGATGGGCAAATTGAACGGAAGTCTGGATACGATGTATGAGGATAATCTGGTCCCTGTACAGGAGGTGCTGGAAGCGCGAGGCAAGTATTTGGAGATGCGCGTGTTGATCCGGGATGTGGCGTTAGCTGAGAGCAACGAGGCTGTAAGAGAGCTGGAGGGACGGGCCGAGGCGCTGAAAAGCGGCGTGGATGCCAACATTGCGACCTTCAGAACAACCAAGCAAAGCGAAGCGCTAATCGAGGCGATGTCGGGATTCGACGAAAACTGGCGGATTTATAATGAAATCTACAAGCAGTCGCTTCAATATGCTCTGACAGGTCAAGAGGAGGGGCTGATATCGCTAATCAACGGCGACCTGGCAAGATATGGACAGACGCTGGTGACTATCATCGACAAGACCGTCGATGTCAATATGAAGGAAGCGATCCAGGCCAAGGAGGAAGGCGAGCAATTGTATAATTCCTCCCGAAACATAACGATCGGCATCCTCGTCGCTGCTGTGATCCTCTGCATCGCCCTTGGCACGATCATCTCCCGCATCATCTCGGTGCCGCTCGGCAAGGTTGCCGTACTCGTCAATCAGGTGGCTCAAGGCGACCTGCGTCAGACGATCGGCATCCGCACGAAGGACGAGATCGGTCAGCTGGCGATGTCGATCGATACCATGGTAGCCAACCTGCGCCAGATCATCGGCGGCATCCTCAGCTCCGCCCAGAGCGTCTCCGCTGCCGCTGAGCAGATATCGGCCAGCACGCAGGAGGTTGCCAGCGGCAGCGCCAATCAGGCCAATGCGGCGCAGACGATCAACGAGCTGTTCGTGGAGCTGTCGTCGGCGATTCACTCGGTCGCGCAAAATACCGAGCAGGCTTCGGAGATCGCCGAATCGACGATGACGCTGGCCCGCGAAGGCAGCGAGGTCATCCGTTCCTCGGTCGATAGCATGCAACAGGTCAACGGGCAGATGCGCAAGCTCGAAGGCGACTCCCTGCGGATCGGCGAGATCATCGAGGTCATCGAGGATATCGCCGACCAGACCAACCTGCTGGCGCTTAATGCAGCGATCGAGGCGGCGCGCGCCGGCGAGCAGGGCAGAGGCTTTGCAGTCGTAGCCGATGAGGTGCGCAAGCTGGCCGAGCGCAGCGGCGAGGCGACCAAGCAGATCGCAGGCATCATCAAAGGCATGCAGGAGAACACCCGTCAGAGCGTCCTCGCCGTCCAGGAGAGCACGCTGCTCTCGGAGAAGACGGGCGATTCGTTCCGCAGCATCGCCAACAGGGTCGATGAATCCGGGCAAAAGGTGGCGGAGATCGCGGCTGCGAGCGAGGAGCAGGCGGCCCAGTCCTCGACGGTCCTGACAGCGGTCGAGAACATCTCGTCGGTCACGGAGGAGGCGGCTGCGAGCAGCGAGGAGACGGCAGCCACCGCGCAGTCGCTCGCGCAGCTCGCCGAGGATCTGCAGCATTCGGTATCGACATTCAAGCTGGATTGATCGGCAGCGGCAGGAGCAGGAGCCTCGGGCGCTCCCGCCAGCTGCACAAATAGCGTTGCGAGAGCTGGGCTCTCGCAACGCTTGTCCGCGTTTATTCGGTTTTCCGGATGGCGTAGCGCCAGCTGGCTGGGGCGGGAGCTGAGCGGCATCGTCACCGGTAGGCGAGGCTATAGCGCCAGCGAGGTTGCAACGCCAGCGAAGCCCCAGCCCCGGCGATCGCAGCTACAGCGCTAGCGAAGCGAACGCCGCCTCTGCCGCCTCCAGCGTCTGATCGATATCCTCGTCGGTGTGAGCGGTCGTCAGGAACCAGGCCTCGTACTTGGAGGGGGCCAGACAGACGCCGCGGTCGAGCATGACGCGGAAGTAGCGGCCGAACAGCTCGCCGTCCGTCGCCTGCGCCTCCTCGTAGTCAGTGACGGGATGATCGCAGAAATGCATCGAGAACGAGCCGCGAATCCGGTTGATCGTCACCGGCACGCCATGACGTGCCGCGATCTGCGCCAACCCCTCGGTCAGCCGGATCGTCAGATGCTCCATACGTTCGTATACGCCCGCCTCCTGCAGCACCTCCAGACAAGCGATGCCTGCGGAGATCGAGGCGGGATTGCCTGCCATCGTACCGGCCTGATAAGCCGGACCAAGCGGCGCTACCTTCTCCATAATCTCCCGGCGTCCGCCATAAGCGCCGATCGGCAGACCGCCGCCGATGATCTTGCCAAGCGCGGTCAGATCGGGGCGGATCGCCTCCGGGTCAGGGAAGACGCTGTACGTCTGGGCTGCGCCGTAGTGGAAACGGAAGGCGCTGATCACCTCGTCGTAGATGACGAGCGCGCCTGCTGCCCGCGTGAGGCGGCAGAGCGTCTCCAGATAGCCGGGACGCGGCATCACCATGCCGAAGTTGCCGACGATCGGCTCGATCATCACAGCGGCGACCTGGGGGCCCCAGACGGCGAGCGCCTCCTCCAGCGCCGCCGGGTCGTTGAACGGCACAGTGATGATCTCCTGGGCGATGCTGCCGGGCACGCCAGCGCTGTCGGGGATGCCGAGCGTTGAGGGGCCGGAGCCTGCGGCGACCAGCACGAGGTCGGAGTGGCCGTGGTAGCAGCCGGCGAACTTGATGATCTTGCTGCGGCCGGTATAGGCGCGAGCGACCCGGATCGTCGTCATGACCGCCTCGGTGCCGGAGTTGACGAAGCGCACCTTGTCCATCGACGGGATCGCTTCCTTGAGCATGCGGGCGAGCCGGATCTCCAGCTCGGTCGGCGTGCCGTAGAGCGTGCCGGCCTGAGCGGCGGCGACGATCGCCTCCGTCACATGCGGATGGGCGTGGCCGGTGATGATCGGGCCGTAGGCGGCCAGATAATCGATGTAGCGATGATCGTCGACGTCCCAGAAGTGCGCGCCTGCGGCCCGCTTCATGAAGACGGGGGCGCCGCCGCCGACCGCCTTGAACGAACGGGAGGGGCTGTTGACGCCGCCGACGATATGCTCCAGCGCTTCCGCATAGAGCTGCTCGGAGCGCGGCCGATCTTGATTTGATGCCATGAGTGGTAACCTCCATAAGTCATTTAGGCCGTGAAACGTTTGCCATGCATACGTGTCTATCGTAACAAAAAAGCACGTTCCTCTACAATCCTCCTACTCCTGCGCGGCGCGCGCTGCGGAGCTGCAGCCGGACCGTTCTTGCTTGAAGAGCGCTCGGCTACTGTGGCGTATGGTGCTGGTCCTCCTGAACGACGTTTTTCGCATATTGCCCCGGCGAGATGGCTTCATAGCGCTTGAACATGCGGATGAAGGAATTGACATTGGTATAGCCTACTCGCGCAGCGACATCGCTAATTTTCAGTTGCTCCTCGGCCAGCAGTTGCTTGGCTCTCTTGATGCGATACATATTCAGGTAATCCTTGAAGTTCTCGCCGAGGATGCTCTTGAAGAGCGTACTCGTGTACGCGGTCGAAAAGCCCAGATGCTCGGCAAGATCGGCAAGCGAAAAATCGGTATGATAGTTGTTGACGATGTAGGCGTTCATTTGCTGGAGGATGGAATGCTCCAAGGTGTCGGATTGCTTTTTGAAGGACGTCGCAATCGTATGAAAAAGATAAACGATCTTGTCTTCAAACTGCTTTTTGTTGTCGCTTTTTTTGAGCTCGCTGTAAATAAGCGTCCCTTCGTCAAAAAAATATTCGATGGGCTTGTTTGTCATGTCCAGCACGCGATTAATCGTAGCGCTTAGCGCGAAAACAAGCTGCGAGTGGGTTTCCAGACTGAGCGTTCGCTTCACCAGATTTTCTTGCACGATACGTTGGACGATCATATCCGCCTCCGAGACCTGGCCGCGAATCATCGTATGGATCAAATCATGCTCGAGCTGAATCGGATAAAAATAAGCCTCCTGATGGCGCGAATGGATCGTCTCGGCATGGATGACCTTTTTTTCATCGATGGCAAATCGCTTCTCTAGCACGTTCAGCGTGCCAGAGAAGCTGCTGGCCAAGTCGGCAGGCTGCTCGCAGGGCTCGCCGATCACAGCGATCAGACTGACCGCAATATGGGACTCGATCTCGGCAATCAGCTCATTGATTAACTGCGTTAGCTTGAGTCGATCTTCATCCTTTGTGACGAACACAAACTGGTTTTTGGAGATCTGAAGGAAGATATAATCAAAATTATCTTGCAAGTGCGCGTTGATGTGCTTGGATATCATCGCGTCAATCAGGACAAGCGCATTCGTGTGCAGCTCTTCCTGAAGCTGGTCGTACGCATCGATTTGAATAATGACCAGCCGTACGGTCTCCTCCAAAATATGCAGCCCATTTTGGCGGAGCTGCTCCTTCATTTCATGCTCGGACACCAGGCCGAATAAAAGCTGCTTCAGGAAGCGTTCCTTTTGCGGAAGCTTGTTCTTCTGTATAATCTCGGACAGCTCGCGGTTCGTTTCATGGACCGTTGTCAACGTATTCTGGATATACAGAAACTCGTCTTTTTCCTGAAACGGTTCGTATTGTCCGAGATGACCGAGAATGTTCCTGACAGGCCTGTACAGGTAAGTCGACATTTTGGAGATAATCAGATAGCCGAGCAACAACAAGGAGACGCACAGTATCCCGGCCTGCAAGAGCAACTGCTGCATCGATTTTATAAAAAAGCTTTTCGGCGTTACCGATACATAATACCAGTCGAGTACACTTGATTTACGGTACATATATTCATATTTTCGGTCAGTCTGGGTGTCGTTGCCGGCGCTCAGCAGCTTGCTGCGGAGCTCCTCGGTCAACAAGCTCTCGATCGTGCTTGTTGCCTTGACCGAGTCGATGGCGATGATCTGCTCGTTGTTGAGAATCGTAACGGCTTCGCTTGGGTACAGATCGAGGGACAACAGCAGTGGCTTGTCCAGAATATACAGCTCCACGGCGTCGGCATTTTTGAAGCTGACATGTTTTTTGGCTAACAGCAGCTTTTTTCCTTGCGCAGGGGAATCGATATTGAAGGTGAAGTAGGCCAGCGCGCTGCCCTGTCTGGCAAAAGAATCATAAAAAAAGGGCGTGTCGATTTCCGGGGCCCCGAGCTGTTCGAAGAAACGGTCAATCGATAGTACGCCCTCGTGCGTAACGACCGTATTGTCCGCCAGCTTTAACAAGGCGATAGACAAGCCCAAGCGCGCTGATATCGCATGTGTTTTGGCGAGCTCCTCCCGAACCTTGGCAATATTGTAGCTGTCGGTGGTCGGGAGTCTCATAAACTTCATCATTTCCAGATTCGTGGATAGCTGAGCCATCGTTTCGAAGCCTAGCAGCAGACTATTGTCGATATTGCGGCTGATCTGATCGAGGACGAGATGCTGCTTGGCCTTCATGGTATGCTGATTGATCTGATTCCCTTTGTAGAAGATCGTTACCGAGATGGCTGCGGCAAACACAATAAATAGGACAAAATACGCCTGAAATATTTTTTTGTAAAAGGCGGCTTTCTTCAAATCGCGATTCCCCCAGATAAATGTAAGCGTTTTTAGTAACCTCATTATAAAGACCTGTCTTCATCCCCGCAATATAAAAAGTGGAAGACATCGCTCGACCAAAAAAATGAATACATCCAAAGAAAGGCATATGGGTCCCCAAACCGAAAAACGGCGCATGACTGAAAGAAATGCAGATTTACGACCCGGGCGCCGCGGCTTTACGATAGTCGCAGATTAATCGTTCATCACGGGGCAGTCGTTCTTAAGCCAGCGCGATGGATGAAGGTTTGGGAGGGTAACAAATGAGAACGGATACAGGCGCGATGAAGCCTGCAGCAAAAGCCCGATATCAGGCATGGTCGCAGCTTCAGAAGGATGTGTGGAAGGACAGATATCTTTACCTTATTTTTTCCCCGGTATTATTGTTTTATATTATGTTTCAGTACGTGCCCTTATATGGCATCCAGGTTGCTTTCAAGAAGTACAACCTCTTTACCGGCATCGTAGATAGTCCATGGGTAGGGTTCGATCAATTCATCAAGTTTTTTAGCGGTCCTTACTTTTGGCGAACGCTGGAGAACACGTTTGCGATCAGCTTATACGGCTTGTTATTCGGATTTCCGATTCCGATCATCCTTGCCTTGCTGTTAAATGAGGTTCGGAAGCTGCGATTCAAAAAGCTGATCCAGACAGTATCGTATTTGCCGCACTTTGTATCCTCAGTCGTGATTGCAGGCATCGCCGTCAACTTTTTGTCTCCGAGTCATGGATTGGTCAATAAAATCATCGCCTTGTTCGGAGGAGAAAAAATTTACTTTCTGATTTTGCCCGAATATTTCAGGACGATTTTTACAAGCGTTAACATATGGGCAGGCGCAGGGTTTGCCTCGATCATCTATATTGCGGCGCTAAGCGGCGTCGATTCCGAGCTGTATGAGGCCGCCAGGATCGATGGCGCCAACAAGTGGAAGCAATTATGGCATGTTACGCTGCCGGGCATTATGCCGACGATTGTCATTATGCTCATTTTGCGCATCGGCCAGTTGCTCAATGTCGGATATGAGATGATTATTTTGATGTATCAGCCTTCGACCTATGAAACGGCGGATGTCATCAGCTCCTATGTTTACAGGCAAGCCTTTCAAGGCGCCGATTACGGTCTTGCAACCGCAGTCGATCTCTTCGATAGCGTGGTCGCGCTGGTCCTCGTGTTTGCAGCCAACAAGCTGAGCAAAAAATTGACGGATACCGGCATCTGGTAGGGAGGCATCATGAAAAATTCATTTGGCGAACGCATATTCAGCTTGTTTAATTATCTGGCCTTGTCGCTCGTTGGCATCGTGACGCTGTATCCTTTCGTCTATATTCTCTCGGTCTCGATCAGCGATGTAAGCGCTGTAGAGAGAGGAGCGGTATGGCTATTGCCGCAGGGCTTCAATTTTAGCGCTTATGAGCGGCTCATCTCGGACAGCAGCTTTTGGCTTGCCTATCGCAATTCGCTCATCTTGTTAGCTGCCGGTACAGCTGTCAACGTGCTGTTAACGATTTGCGCCGCTTACCCGCTTTCGCGCAAGCGATTTCGAGGCAAAGTCATCTTCACCTTTATGATTGCGTTTACGATGTGGTTCAAGACGCCGATGATTCCTTTTTATCTGATGATGAAAACGTATGGCATGGAAAATTCGATATCCGGGCTAATCTTTGGTTTTGCCGTCAGTGCATTTTATGTCATTTTGCTTCGCACTTACTTCCAATCGGTCCCCGATGCGCTGGAGGAATCGGCTAAAATAGACGGCGCCAACGATTTTATTATTATGATGCGCATCTATATTCCGTTGTCGCTTCCCGCAATTGCAACGATAGCCTTGTATTACGCCGTAGGACGCTGGAATTCTTATTTCTGGGCCATGATCCTGCTGCGCGACGATGACAAGATTATGCTGCAGGTGTTGTTGCAAAAGCTGGTCGTACAGATGAATCTGACGGATCAGGTCGGGATGGTCGGGGATTTCGGAGCGATCAACTCCGAAACGTTCATTTATGCTACGATTGTCGTCGCTACGCTGCCGATGTTGATGATTTATCCTTTTGTGCAACGCTATTTTGTCAAAGGGGTTATGATTGGCGCGGTTAAAGGGTGACGCTATCGTTTGTCATAGCTTCAAGAAAACATACACAATTTTGAGGGAGGGTTACGTTTTTATGAAGATCAAAAAAGGATGGCAAATGTTGATGGTGAGCTGTTTGCTCGCGGGCGTGCTGGCAGGCTGTCAGTCGCAGACAGAGAATGGGGGATCGGAGGCTGCGGGCACAACGCCGCCGACCGAATCGACCGCAACGTCGTCCGCCGGGTCGAGCGAGACGAAGGCCGAGGAGTCGCTGCTTGCCAGCAAAGAGCCGTTGGAGCTGAGTATCTATTATCACTACTACAACGGACCGTTCAAGGATGATTGGCAGGTCTACCAGAAGGCGGCTGAGTTCACCAATGTAACCTTGAAGGGCGTGGTCGCCCAGGCGCAAAGCGACCGCAGCATATCGTTTAATACGACCATGGCTGTGCGGCCGTTGCCGGATATCGTGGCCAATAAGGTAAATGCGATTAACGAATTTGCATTGATGGGTGCGTTCCAGCCGCTGGAGGAGCTGATCGAACAATACGCTCCGAACATCAGGAAGTACCTGGAGGAGAATCCGGAGGAGAAAGACAAATGGCGAGCTTCGGACGGAAAGATCTATTTTATCCCGAATGTGCAGGAGCAATACGTTAACAGCACGTGGTTTATCCGGCAGGACTGGCTGGAGATGGCGAATCTCGAGGCGCCGCAAACCGTCGACGAATTTTACAACGCGATCAAAACCATTCAAAATATGGATCCTAACGGGAACGGGCAAAAGGATGAGGTGGGCATCTTCGCCAGATCCGGTATGAATACGGTGCGTGCGCTGTTGACCCTGTTCGGCGTCAAGGGGCAGAGCAACTACTACTATTATGTCGATGCAGACGACACCATCAAGAGCAGCTTCTATGATCCGGAGTTCAAAACGGGCATGAGCGAGCTCGCCAAATGGTACAAGGAAGGTCTGATCGATCAGGAGCTGTTTACGCGGACGAACCCGCGCGAGACGTTGCTGGGCAACAATCAGGGGATTGCGATCTGGGACGCTCCAGGCAGCACCTCGACCTTCAATCGCAGACTGGAATCGCAAATTCCGGGCTTCAATCTGCAAATGCTGACACATCCCAAGGATGTGAACGGCAATCGGGTCGACCTTACTCGTTCCTCGTTTACCAATACGGAAGTATGGGGAATGTCAAGCGACAACGAGCATCCGGAAGAAACGATGAAGTATTTTGATTTTTGGTACAGCGAGCAAGGCAAGCTGCTGAACTCGATGGGCGTGGAAGGCCTCTCCTACGATTTGGTCGATGGCAAGCCAACGTTCAAGGACAGCTTTGCGAACAATCCCGAGAAGGCGCTCAATGAAATGATGGACAGCATCGGCGGAGCGCAGCAGATCGGCGGGTTCGTCACGATGGATTATTGGAAGGGCTTGCTTGAGCCGAACGCCTATGACAAGCTGCAACGGGTCATGGAGGAGGTCAGCTATGCTGACGGCTTCCCGCAATTGCCGTTCAACGACGATGAGGTGGGGCGCAACCGCGAGCTGTATTCGGCGATCCAAACGTATGTCTCTGAAAAAATGACCAAATGGGTGTTGGGCGCGGAAGAGGTGGAAGGCTCTTACGATCAGTTTGTCAAAGAGCTTAAAAGCCTGGGACTGGACGAAATGATGGACATTTATAATACGGCCTACGCACGATTGAAAGCCGCGAAATAAAGCTTGACGGAGGTCTGGTATGAGATTGGCAATCAATACGCTTTCACTGGATAGGTGGACAGTCGATGAGTTGATCGTCATTGCCCTGCGCTACGGGATGGAGGGTGTGGAGCTTCGCGTAGACAGCATCGAGGGCTCGCGACTGGAGGACCCGCCGCGGCAACGCGAGACCGTCTATGAGAAGCTGAAGGCTGCCGGGTTGACGGTCGTGAATATCGGCAGCTCGATCTGTCTGCTCGGCAAGCCCGATGAACGTCGACGTCTGGAGGAGGAGCTGGAGGCGTGCATCCGGATGGCTCGAGACTACAGCGCGCAGGCGATCCGGGTGTTTCTCGGCAATATGTCCGATCATCTGGAGCAGCCTGCCGAGGCGATTCGAGAGGAAGCGCTTGTGCAGACGCTCGATTGGATGTGCGAGCGAGCTGCTCGGGCTGGACTGGATATTTGGCTGGAGATGCATAGTGAGTTTTCGACCGGGAAGATGATGCGATGGATCGTCGATCGATTGGGACATACCAACTGCAAGGTCATCTGGGACGTGCTGCATTCGCTGGAGCACAGGGAAGGGCTGGCGGAGACGCTCGGCTATCTTGGTCCGCTCTGCGTCCATGTTCATCTCAAGGACGGCGTGCCGTTCGACGACCCCTTCTACAAACGCTGGCGTTATACCCGCATAGGGGAAGGCAGTGTCTCTTTCCAGGAGGTGCTGCGTCTCTTGCGGGATCAAGGCTACGACGGGTTCCTCTCCCTGGAGTGGGAGAGCCGGTGGCGGCCGGAGCTGCAAGGCAAAGGATATGAGGCGGAGCAGGCGATCCGCTCCTTCTCGGAGACGATCCGCGCAGCGGAGCGACTGGGGGCGCTGGCGGGCGTGCATCCTCGTCTGATGTTTGATCGGGAAGGGCTGGCGAACAGACGTCGGCAACTGACGGACGAGTTGGCGGAGCGCTGGGAGCAGTTGCAGCAGCAGGTCGATTATCTGATGCAGGCGGGGCCTCCTGGATACGACCCGGATGCAGATATCCATGAGCTATGGCAGCGCGATGTGGGCGACCATATCGCCAATCTGGCCTTTGCCTTCGTCATCAGCGGCGATCCTCGCTATTGCGACGGAGCCGAGCAATGGGCGTTGACCTGCTGCAGCTATCCTTCCTGGGGGCGATTCGAGCCGGATCTGGCCATGGGCCAGCAATTGTTCGGCTTGGCGGTATTCTATGACTGGTGCTACTCGGCGATGCGACCCGATACGAGAGAGATCGTCAGAGCGACCCTGATCAAGTATGGGCGAGAGATGTACGACGGTGCGAGAGGCGGCAGCTACTGGGCGGCATGGAATCTTCAGAATCATATGTGGATCGGCGTGTGTGGTCTGGGAACCGCGGGTCTGGCGCTCTACGACGAGGTGCCGGAGGCGCTGGCGTGGGTAGAGCTGTCGGTCAGGAAATACAGGGAGGTGATGTCCGCGCTCGGAGATGATGGCGCAAGCCATGAAGGGGTGATGTATTGGGGCTATGGCATCAGTTGGATGATGCGCTTTATGGATGTGGCTCGTACGACGCTTGGCATCGACTGGTATGATACGCCCTGGTTTCGGCATACGGCCGATTATCGCTTGTATCTGGGCTTGCCGCTTGCGCATTGCACCGCCTCGGAGAACATCGTCGATCTTGCCGATTCATCCCGAAGCGACATCGATGGCATTACGTATATCATGGAGAAGCTGGCGGCGGAATACAAGCTCGGCCATGCCCAGTGGCTGTCGGAGCAGGCGCGCTCCCAAAGAATCGGAAGTCGGAAAAACGGTTGGTTAAGCGTGCTCTGGTACGATTGGCGCGTGCAGGCGACACCGCCGGCGGGGCTGCCCACAATGAAGCATTTCGACGATATGGATATCGTCTCCGCTCGTTCCTCCTGGTCGGGCGACGAGAGCCTGGTCGTTTTCAAATGCGGTCCGTTCCTCGGCCATCAAGCGGTCGAAACCAATGATCAAGCGCCGTTTTGCGATTGGGGGGGAGGTCATGTCCATCAGGATACCAATCACTTTACATTGTACGGGGCAGGCGAATATCTGCTGCGGGATGACGGGTATGCGTACAAGACGACCGCAGCCCACAATACGCTGCTGGTCGATGGCAAGGGGCAAACAGGCGGCGATCAGATGTGGTTCCATGGCGAGGAGCTGCTCAAGCTTCAGGCGAGGCCCTCTATACTGAAGGCCGTGTCCACGAGCGAGTATGATTACCTGGTCGGAGACGGCGCGCCATCCTACGCTGCGGAGCTGGGCTTGCTTCGCTACCATCGGCACCTGTTATTTGTGAAGCCCGATGTGCTGCTGGTCGTCGACGAGATCGAGGCCAAGGCGGGCAGCGAGCTGGAGCTGCGATTTTTCCCGGAGGCGCAGACATGGTTGGCGGTAGAGGGAGGCCGGTTGGCCGCTGGGAAAAAATCGTTGCTCTTTATCCATCCTCTGGGGCAGGAAGGAACGGAGGATCGTTACGAGGCCATCGAGATCCCGGTCAATATCGATAACGACCGGCAGCCGAGGCAGGTACTGAGGAGGATGCATCGGCAGGGCGGCGTGTGGCAAAGCGTCGTAGCGTTCTCCTGGAGCGAAGCGCCGGAACTGCCTGCTTATGTAGAGGTGAGGCAGCATGGCAGCCGATATGAGCTGACCGTCGGAGAGAAGCGGCTGACGCTGGATATCGTCTCGCAATCGGTGAGCAGCGAAAGGTCGAAGCGGTCTGCTGCGTTGCTCGGCAGTCAGGCTTCGCTGAGCGGCATCCTCGTCAATCATCGGATGCTGACCGACTTTGAGCCGGATAAGCTGGTGTATAGCTACGATACGGATCAGGATGTCAAGGTGGTGCGTCCCCCAATCAGACGGGCGGAGGTGTGGGCGATCCCCTCTCATGTCGCGGCAGCGGTCGAAGCGGCGCAGCCGGAGGGTAACTATGGCGACTATCGCTGGCGTGTCACAGCGCCAGACGGCTCGTCGGTTCGGGAGTATACGCTTGCGCTCGCAGGATCGCAACCGAATGTAGTTCGGGTCGGGATTTGCACGGTGTCTGCGGGCGGCGATGCGTCGACCAGTCTGCCGGCAGTGGTGTTGGATGAGGACCCGCATACGTACTGGGCCGCCGAAGGCGACGGACCCTATCTGATCTTCGATCTCGGCGTCTCGCAGCGCATCTGCGGCATCGATATCGGCTGGCTTAAAGGAGATATCCGGCAAGCCGTCTTTCATTTGGAACGGTCGGTTGACGGCGAGCGCTATGAAAGCATTGCGTCGATGATGAGGAGCAGCGGGACGACGACACAACCGGAATATTATGCCATTGAAGAGACTGAGGCTCGTTATGTCAAGCTTGTCTGTCACGGCAATTCGCTGAATCGGTGGAACAGCATAACGCAGGCGGCGATCTATCGGACAGCGGGCAAGGAGGTGGCGCAATGAAGGCGCTCATAGCGGTAACGGATGAACAGACCCGGCAGTTTCTTTTCAGGCCGGAGGTACTGCAACGATTGCAAGGCTTATGCGAGGTATCCTTCCTGGAGGCGGGGGGGCTGCTCCGCGATCAGATCAGCGGTCAGGACATCGTCGTCACAAGCTGGGGCTCTCCGAGGCTGACCGAAGAGGTGCTGGAAGCTGCGGATGCGTTGCGACTATTCGCGCACGCGGCGGGGACGGTCGTCCCCTACACGGACGGCTGCATCTTCGAGAGGGGAGTCAGGGTCGTCCATGCCAACGTAGCGTTGGCGCGCTCTACCGCCGAATGCGCCGTGATGCTGATGCTTGCCGGAGCATGGCGGATCAAGGAGCAGATGTCGAAAGCCCGGATGGGCGTCTGGAGCGAGCTGCAGCAGGTCAAGCCGCCTGGGCTCCACGGCAGCACTGTCGGCCTGATCGGCTATGGCGAGATCTCACGCGAGGTCATCCGCTTGCTCGCTCCCTTCTCGTGCCGAGTCCTCATGCACTCCCCCTACTGTACGGCGGAGGAGGCCGCCCGACTGGGCATCGAGCTGTGCGGCCTCGCGGAGTTGTTGCAGCAGAGCGATGTCGTCTCCTTGCATGACACGCTGACGGAGCAGACGCGGGGGATGCTCGGCGCCGCCGAGCTCTCTCGCATGAAGGAAGGGGCGTTGCTGGTCAATACGGCTCGCGGCCCGCTTGTTCGGGAGGAGGCGCTGCGAGAGCAGGTGAAGTCAGGCCGCATCTATGCGGCGCTGGATGTGTATGAGGAAGAGCCGCTGCCTCCGGGCAGCGAATGGACGACGTATGAGCATGTCATTGCGACCCCGCACTGCGGCGGTTATTCGGACTACTGGACGAACCGGATCTCGACGCTGATCGTCGATGATATCGAACGCTTCATCCAGGGAGAGCCGCTGCGCTACGAGGTGACGAAGGAGCGATACGCTCGCTCGACAATCAAATAGGGAGGACACGAACATGATCCGACGTTGGATTTCAAGGATGCTAATTGCGGCCATGATGCTGAACATCGGCATCCTTCCCGCACATGCTTCGACCCTGTTGTTCGATACCGGCTTCGAAGCGCAGACTGTCGGCGCGGCGCCGAGCGGCTGGACACTCTCGCGCACGACTCTCGGCAGCTTCACAGTAACTGAGCAAGCGGATGAACATTATCTCGCGGTAGAGGATTACGGCGGCGATTCGGGCCCTTACGGTCTGTATGCTTTTGCGCCGATGACGGGCGCCAACACGATCCATGCGAAGTTTCAGGCCGTTCATCAATCGGCGATCGAGTTCATGCCCGCAGGCGTTACGGGATACAATACGGGCATCCGTCTGAATCTGTCCTCGGCCAATACACTGTCTGTCGAATCCGCCAAAAATAATGTCTATGCCGACCCGCTGCCGGGATATCGGCTACAATCGGGAACCTGGCTGGAGCTGTGGCTGACCTTTGACACCGATGCCGATACGGCGACGCTGTTCCTTCGGTCTCCGGCTTTCCTCGGCTATGCGGGCGCTATGGGCGCTCACAGCCGAATAGTGGACGATTATCTGATCATCGAGGATATTCCGCTCACGATTGCCAACATCGGCACGATCGGCTATGGAACCTACAAGGGAGCAGGGACGACGCTGATTGCCTTCATGAAGGGGATGACCGGACTTGTGGCGCCGATCGTCATTCCTGTCGAGGCGGGCACGGTGTTGTTCGATGCCGACTTTGCCGCTCAGACGACGGGAAGCGCGCCGAGCGGCTGGTCGCTCTATCGCACCGATAGGGGCAGCTTCTCCATTCAACCGCTCGATGGCGTCAATCGTCTGCGAGTGGAAGACTATGGCGGCAATGACGGCCCTTATGGCATCTATCCCTTCACGCCGCTTACTGGCAAGGAGACGCTGTATGCCAAGCTCCAGCTCGGTCATGACGGGGGCATCGAGTTCATGGCGGCCGGAGCGACGACGTATACGACGGGTGTGAGGCTGTCTGTCTCCTCGGCAGGCATCCTGACGGTGGAGTCGGAGGCGGGCGATATTTACGAGATGCCTCTGGGGAGCTACCAGATGCCTGCGGGAACGTGGGCGGAGCTGTGGCTGTGCTTTGATACGGATGAAGGGACGGCGGAGCTATTCATCAAGTCCACCGCTTTGGAGACGTACAGCGGCGCTTTGGGCGCTCATACGTACCGCTATGGCGATACGATCGCGATCCGGGATATTCCCCTGACCGTCAGCAATTTCGGGACTGTTGGATATGGCGCCTATACGGGCGGCGGCACGTACTGGCTGGCCGCGCTCCAGGGACTGGCGGGACGCGTCGGAGCCTTCGATCTCCCAGGTGATCCCTTTGACACGGCGTTTGGGCTGCAGTCGGACGGAGCGTCGCCAGAGGGCTGGGAGATTCAGGGCAGTCATCTCGGCTCCTTTACGATAGATCACCCGGGCGCAGGCAGTACGGCCTACCTGAAGGTAGAGGACTACGGCGGCGATTCCGGGCCGTACGGCATCTACCGCTTCGATCCGATGGCCGGCGAGGCGACGATCTACGCCAAGCTGCAAATTGTCCAGCACGCCACCCTGGAGCTGATGCCCGCCGGCGCGCCCCAGTTCTCCGGAGGCTTGCGGATGGTCGTATCGTCCTCCAATACGGTGCGTTTTGAAACCGCTACCAATGTCCTCTATAGCGAGCCTCTGCCGGGCTATCGCTTCCCTGCCGGCACCTGGGTAGAGCTATGGGTGCATTATAATACGAATACAGATCAGGCGGATGTGTTCCTCCGCTCGGACGCGCTCGGCAGCTACCGCGGGGCTGTGGATAGCCTGGCTAGGCTGCATGGAAGCTATGTCGTCGTCCCGGACATTCCGTTGACCGTCCCGAATCTGGGTACGGTAGGTTATGGAACCTACAAGGGAGCAGGCATCACGCGCATCGAGCAGATCAGCGGCGAGCCGGGCGATGCGGCGCCGATTGAGGTGCCGCTGGAGAGCGATCGCCCCGAGCCGCCGGAGAAGCCGGATGTGTCGGCTTATCTGACCGATACGTCCACGATGATGACGCTCTTGAACAGTTATGTCGATACCCACTCCAGACTGTTCGTGCAGGAGAATGAATGGAGCGCATTGTCCGCGAGGATAGCGACTCCGCAGTTCGAGGAGCTGTATGCGCAAGCGGAGCAGATCGTCCAGACGGCTATGGCGGCTCCGCTCTATGTGGAGGCAGGAGACACTGCTCCTGACGAGAACCAACGGCATATCGGCGATAATCTGGCCGCGTTTTCGTTCATGTACAAGGTGACCGGCGATACGGATTACCTCGATGCGGCCGTGGAGTGGGCCGAGCTTGCGCTTAGCCTCTCCAAGTTCGGGGCAGCCAATAATGATCTTGCCGCCGGGCATATCCTGTTCGGTATGGGCGTGATGTATGACTGGCTGTATGACGATCTGGACGGCGCCTTGAAGGCCGCCATGTATGACAAGCTGTTCGAGCGCGCGGCGTATCTGAACTACGTGTATGAGAACAATCAGAAGACCTGGACATGGGAATACCTGCAAAACCATGGCTGGATTAATCTATTGGGAATGGTAACCGCAGGACTGGCCATCTATGGCGAGGACAGCGCCGATGACGCGGAGATTGTAGGCTGGTTTGAAAATGCCCAACAGTTCTTTGCCCATACGTTCACCCTGTATGGACCTGATGGCGCGAGCCAGGAAGGCGTGGGCTACTGGAGCTACGGCGTGAGCGTGCTGCTGCGCTACGGCGAGCTGGCGGAGACGTTCTTCGGCATCGATGTGTTTGCTTCGGATTGGCTGGAGAATACGGGAACCTATCGACTGTATGCCGCCTATCCGAAGGGGGGCTGGGAGCTTCGCCGGACGAGCGTCAACCTTGGAGACGCGCTCGGCTATGATTTTGGCGGGCCGACCAATTCGCTCTACCAGCTGGCCGCTCGCTATGAGAGGCCGGAGCTGATCGGGCTTGCCGATGCGATGCTGGCGGAGGGCTTGACCTGGGATACGGTCAATACGGTGTGGGAAAATCTGTTGTACTACGATCCGGCTGCGCCGTCCGAGGCTCCGGAGCCCTTGCCGACCTTGCATCATTTTGAGGATTTTGGACTGGTTTTTGCCCGCAGCGGCTGGGACGACGATGCAAGCGCGCTGTACTTCCGATCCGGCCCGTTCCTGGGCAAGCATGCGACTACGTATACGCAAGCTTATCCCACGCGGCCTGACTTCGGCAGCGGGCATATGCACCCGGATGCCAACGCTTTCGTGTTATTCGGCAATAACGAGGTGCTGCTGCGCGACGACGGATATGCCTTCAAGAAGACCGGCAATCATAATACGCTGCTCGTAGATGGCGTAGGGCAAATGGGCGAGAATGGAGCCTGGTTCAATAGCAACAGGGATATCGAGCTGTCGTATGCCTTCCCGGAGATGACCAAGGTGGAGAGCTCGGCGTCGTATGACTATTTCGTGGGCGCGAGCGCCGAGGCGTATCCCGATAGCGTCGGCTTGAGCAAGTTCGACCGTCATATGCTGTATCTCAAGGAGGAGGATATCCTGCTTGTCGTCGACGATATCGAGGCCGAGCAGTCGTCCAATCTGGAGCTGCGCTGGTTCCCTGAGACGCAGAACCTGACATCGCTCGGCGACGCAGTGCTCGCTCGCTCCGCCCGATCGAATCTGCTCATCGATAATCTCACCCCGGGGGCGAGCAGCTTGGACGTAGAGACGCTGACGGTGGTGACCAATATCGGAGGTTCAACAGGCCAGCGCAAGGCTGCCGTCACCAGGAAGACGGGAGAGAGCCTGCTCACGGCAACGGCACTATCCTGGTCGGCTGCGGGGGAAGCGCCTGCCAAGGTTAACGCCGTACAATCCGGCAGGACATTCGCCTTCACAACGGATGACGTGACGTATACGCTCGACCTGGATACGATGCAGGTCACGTCGGCTCCAGGCAGCGTATCGTCGGCCCCGGGACTGAGCGGCGTCCTCATTAACGGCGCTCCTCTTGCAGGCCTTACGGCCGGGTTGTATAGCTATACCTTCGACCTGGACGATTATCCGCGCAATCTGCGCAAGCCGGACACGGTGGATGTGCTGGCGATTCCTGCAGGTCCGGACATGACCGTGGACATGGAGCTGCCGACGTCGTTCCCCGGCGAGGCGACCATTACCGTATCGAGAGGAACACAGCAGGCGGTCTATACGATCGAGGTAGCAGCGGAGGTATACGATGTCGCGCGGCTTCCCTTGTCAGTCGTCCATGACGTCAATCCTGGCAATCCTGACAATCTGCCCTCCGCCGCGCTTGACGAGGTGGAGAGCACGTACTGGACCCAGAATGGAGACGGCGTCTATGTCGACTTCGACCTGGGTCAGGCCAGAGCGGTCAGCGGCTTTGACATGGGATTGTTCCGGGGAGCCGAGCGCGTCAGCTACTTCCATCTGGAAGCCTCTGCCGATGGAGTGAATTTCACCGAGATTTACCGGGGAGAGAGCAGCGGCTTGACGGGCGAGCCGGAGTACTACGCCCTGCCGCAGAGCGTTACTGCGCGCTATCTGAGGCTGGTCGGTCATGGCAATTCGGCTGGTCATTACTGGTTCAGCGTCAGCGAATTCGGAGCTTATGGCGAGGAGACGCCTTAAGCTGCCATCAAAAAAAACCAAGTCGCAAGGGGAAACCCGAACGACTTGGTTTTTTGAAATGGTTAGGATGGTGCCCAATCACGCGACGCTCCGGTTATTGGCCGGTATCGGCGCCTTCGGTCTCGGCCTTGACGGAGCCGCCGCGGGCATCCGTGCCATCGGCATTGTCCGTATCCGGCGCAGGAGTCAACGTCTCGTCTCCGGCGAGCACTTCCTTGACGTAGTCCAGGAGGCGGTCTTCGCTGCGCGCCATCAGCACGGAGGCTGTACCGACCCGCTCCTCGCTGATGAGCTCCATCGGAGGCACCTGAGCGGAGCCGGCCATGTGGAGGCCCAGACCGAGCTGGCCGAGCTTGAGCATGTCGCTGACCGTCAGGTTCGTCTCGATGTACGGCTGGACGCTCTCGAGGATCTCCTTCATGCGGATCAGATTCCAGGTCGACTGCATCTCCTGGGCTACCGCCTTCATGAAGTTGCGTTGGCGCTCGGTACGGGTAAAGTCGGACATCGCGTCGTGACGGAAGCGCACGTACTGGAGCGCCTTGTCGCCATCGAGCACTTGCAGTCCTTTTTTCAGGTCGATGTCGTACCGATTGCCGTCGGCATTGTCCGTATATTTCATATTTTTCTCGACCTCGAACTCGATGCCGCCCATCGCGTCGATCAGCGACTTGAATCCTTCGAACTCGGCGTACACATAATACTGGATGTCGAGTCCGAGCAGGTCGCCAGCCGTCTGCATCGCGAGATTCGGACCGCCAGTCGTGATTGCGGTGTTGATCCGGCCTTTGCCATGCCCCGGGATGTTGACGTAGGTGTCTCTCAGGATCGAGAACAGATGCGCCTTCTTGGTGAGCGGATCGACAGAGACGACGAGCATCGAGTCGCTGCGGGCGATGCCGTTCACTTCCGAGTCGCGCGCGTCGCCGCCGAGCAGCAGGATGTTCACGCGCTCCTTGCCTTCCC
This sequence comes from Paenibacillus sp. 598K, assembly GCF_003851045.1. Lineage (GTDB taxonomy): Bacteria > Bacillota > Bacilli > Paenibacillales > Paenibacillaceae > Paenibacillus_D. Next base: position 23,793 of record NZ_BFBX01000118.1, read on the forward strand.
ATTTGGGCGGCAGGTTGACCGGCTCGACGGGGATATTTTCGAAGCGCGACTCCGTCTCATCCTTTTGGAAGTTATCGAGCGCGTTGTACACGCCATAGGCTTGATATCCGGCATACGCGCCTACCAGGCCGAGAGCGACGAGCACGCCATACAAGGCGTATTTCCAAGGTCTTTTTCTTTTTTTGACTCTGCTGTCCATTCGCGTCTATTCATCCCTTCGACAATGATTTTAAATAATAAATGTCAGGTTTCAGGTTATTATGGGGTGCGGAAAAGCGCCCTCGTACATCTAAAAAACGATGCAACGTTGAAAGAGGTTCAATAAAGGCGCTGAGGCTATATCTCTAAGTACCCCGAACCTCCCGTCCGTAATCGCTTGAAGCGTCGGGGCGGTTATTTACGACAGGACAGAAATCATGTATGATTACATATCATTAAATTATAAATTGTCGACTGGTGATTTATCAAGTTTTTTCGAAAGACTTAAGGAACGCTCACAATTTCCCGGGAAATGTCGAGCGAAAGGAGCTAGCGGACAACCGTGTCAGCCAACATAGCGATCGATGTAGAACAACTCAAGAAGCAATTCCGCGTCCAGAAAAACCGCGAAGGTCTGGCCGGAGCGATGAAGGACCTGTTCAAACGGCAATATACCGATGTGACGGCGGTGAAGGGCATCAGCTTCCAAATCCCGCGCGGCGAAATCTGCGGCTATATCGGCGAGAATGGAGCGGGCAAATCGACAACGATCAAAATGCTCACCGGCATCCTCGTGCCGACCTCGGGCAGGCTTAATGTCAATGGCCACATCCCGCATAAGGAGCGCGAGGCGTTCGTCAAGGGCATCGGCGTCGTCTTCGGCCAACGCAGCCAGCTCTGGTGGGATATCGGCGTCATCGAGTCGTTCCAGCTGCTGCGCAAGGTATACAAGGTGCCGGAGGCCGACTATCGCCGCCGCCTTGGCGAGCTGGTGGAGCGACTCAAGCTGGCCGATCTGCTCCATCGTCCCGTGCGCAAGCTCAGTCTCGGCCAGCGGATGCGCTGCGAGCTGGTTGCGGCGCTGCTGCACAACCCGTCGATCCTGTTCCTCGACGAGCCGACGATCGGCCTCGACATCCTCGTCAAGACCGAGATCCGCGACTTCCTCAAGGAGATGAATCGCGAGCACGGCACGACGATCCTGCTGACGACGCATGATCTGCAGGATATCGAGGCGCTCTGCTCGCGCGTCATCATGCTCGATGACGGCAGTATTATTTACGATGGCAATCTGAGCGACCTGAAGACCAAGTGGAGCAAGGGACGCGAGATCCAGTTCCAGTTCGGCTCGCAGGTGGCGCTCCCCGCGCTCGAGCAGCTGACGGCGGGACTGGGCGGCGTCCACTGGAAGCTGGTCAACGAGGTGACTGCGGTCATGTGGCTGCCGGTCGCCGTCAACGTCTCGGAGGCGCTGGCCCGCGTCGTCAGCGTAGGCGATATCCGCGATATCCAGATCTTCGAGACGAACACCGACGAGATCGTCCGCGAGATCTACCAGACGGAGAAGAGTCACGCATGAATCCTGCCTATGTTGATATTATTCGCATCCGGTTCCTGATGATGCTCGCGTATCGGGTCAATTATTACAGCGGCATTATTATTTACGCCATTAATATCGGCGCGTATTATTTCCTGTGGCAGGCGATCTACGGCAGCCAGCAGGTGCTCGGCGGCTTTACGATCAACCAGATGACGACCTACATCGCCGTGTCGTGGATGGCGCGCGCCTTTTACTTCAATAACCTCGATCGCGAGATCGCCGACGAGATCCGCGACGGCAGTGTGGCGATCCAGTTCATCCGGCCTTACTCGTACCTGATGGTGAAGCTGATGCAGGGGCTTGGCGAGGGCCTGTTCCGCCTGCTGCTGTTCATGGTGCCGGGGATGGTCGTCGTCTGCCTCATCTTCCCGGTGACGCTTCCGACCGATCCGCTCGTCTGGGGCTGGTACGCGCTCATGCTGTTTTTCAGCTTCCTTATTAACACGCAGATCAACATGCTGACCGGGCTGTGCGCCTTCTTCATCGAGAATAACACCGGTCTGATCCGGATGAAGCGGGTGCTCGTCGATCTGTTCTCCGGCGTCATCATCCCGATGAGCTTTTTCCCGGGCTGGCTGGAGGGCATCATGCGGTGGCTGCCGTTCCAGGCGATCACCTATCTGCCGAGCTCGGTCTTCACCGGCCGGACGCCGATCGGCGAGGCGGGCGGCGTGTTCGGTCTGCAGGTGCTGTGGTGCGTCCTGCTGGCGCTGCCGATCTGGGCAGTCTGGCGGGCGGCGCGCACGCGGCTGTTCGTACAGGGGGGCTAGCTTATGTTCGTGATGGGACTATTCTGGGAATATATGAAGAACTACGCCAAGACGCGTCTGACGTACCGCGCCGACTTCTGGATCGAGGTGCTGAGCGATCTGCTGTTCCAGGGGCTTAACCTGATCTTCATCCTCGTCGTCTTCCAGCATACCGAGTCGCTCGGCGGCTGGTCGCAGGCTGAGGTTGTGTTCGTCTACGGGTACTTTATGATCCCGTACGGGATTTTCAATACGTTCTTTAATCTGTGGAGCTTCAGCGACCGATATATCGTCAAGGGCGAGATGGACCGGGTGCTGACGCGTCCGGCGCATAACCTCGTACAGATCGTCCTGGAGAATATGGACCCGCCATCGCTGATCGGCTCGGGTATCGGCGCGCTCATCGTCGGCATCACATGGTCGCAGCTTGGGCTCCCGTTCTCGCCGCTCGATCTGCTGATCATGACCGGCCTCGTGCTTAGCTCGGTGATGATCTATGCGGGCTTATATATCGCGCTGACGGCGATTGCCTTCTACTCGGACTCGCCGACCGGCATCCTGCCGCTCATGTATAATATTCAGAACTACGGTCGTTACCCGGTCGGCATCTTCAGCAAGCCGATCCGCTTCATCCTCACCTGGGTGCTGCCGTTCGCCTTTGTCGGCGTCTATCCGGCCTCTCACTTCCTGGATCGCACGGGCAGCGAGGGGACGATGGCGATGCTGACGCCGCTCGTCGGCGTGGTCTTCCTGGCGATCGGCCTGACGATCTGGAATCACGGCGTCAGCCGGTATAGAGGAGCAGGATCGTAAGTCGCCTACCGCCCGCTGCAGCCCGTTTCATCTTCATATCGAGCGGATTAACCCGATTGGAGGGGGCGGCGCCCGGTTTGAAATTGCCGGTTAACTTTGCTATGTTTTATAGGAATCAACACGAGAGCAGGAGGAGAACGGAGATGACCATAGCAATAGGACAACCGGCCCCGGACTTTGAACTGGCGGCCAGCGGCGGCCAGCGCGTGAAGCTGTCGGACTATCGCGGCAAGCATGTCGTCTTGTATTTTTATCCGAAGGATATGACGGCGACCTGCACGACGCAGGCATGCGACTTCCGCGATCGCAGCGCCGAATACGCCGATGCGGGGGCAGTTATTTTGGGCTTAAGCACCGATCCGGCGGCGCGTCACGACAAGTTCATCGCCAAGTACGAGCTGCCTTTTGTGCTGTTGGCCGATGAGGAGCATCAGGTATCGGAGCTATATGGCGTCTGGCAGCTGAAGAAGATGTACGGCAAGGAGTACATGGGCATCGAGCGCTCGACCTTCATCATCGACAAGGACGGCGTGCTCGTCAAGGAATGGCGCAAGGTACGCGTCAAAAACCATGTCGAGGAAGCGCTGGCCTTTATCCGCGAGGAGCTGTAGCCGCTGATAGCCGGGCCGGTAAGGCATTTGTTACATAATATAAACAATGATGCACAGCAAGCGTAGTACCCAATAGGCGCAGTACCTTAAAGTCTCCGAAGAGTGCGGAGCTTGGGGGACTGCGCTTATTTGGCATGCGCGCTCGTCTAAGAATCTCTCAATCTGTGCAGACTAGATGCTAGAAGGTCTATATCAGGAGGGATAACGGATGACGAGGATGTCCTATGCATGGGAATCGGAGCCGGAGAGCGAGAGGACGACGACCGCCTGGCCGCAGGAGGCGTCGATGCGCGTGAAGCGTCTGGAGGCGCGGCTGGGCGCGGTGCTGCTGGGCAAGGAGGAGACGGTGCGGGGAGCGATCATTGCGCTGCTGGCTGGCGGCCACTTGCTGCTGGAGGATGTGCCAGGCGTCGGCAAGACGTTGCTGGCGCAGGCGCTGGCGAGGCTGATCGGCGGCTCGTTCAGCCGCATCCAGTTCACGCCGGATCTGATGCCGGCCGATGTGACGGGAAGCTCGATCTGGGATGCCCGCAAGGGCGAGTTTGTCTATCGCGAAGGGCCGCTGATGGCGCATCTGGTGCTGGCGGACGAGCTCAATCGTGCGGCGCCGCGCACCCAGTCGGCGCTGCTGGAGGCGATGGAGGAGCGCGCCGTGACGGTGGATGGCGAGACGCGCAGGCTGCCGGAGCCGTTCGCGCTCATCGCGACGCAGAACCCGGCTGCCCATGAAGGCACGTATCCGCTGCCGCTGGCGCAGCTGGACCGCTTCATGATGCGGCTGTCGGTCGGCTACCCGGAGGCGTCCGAGGAGATCCGCATGCTGACAGAGGGGAGCGGCCACCGTCGCGCCGAGACGCTGCGATCGCTGCTGCTGCCGCAGGAGTGGTCAGCGATGCAGCAGGAGGTGCTGCAGGTGCATGCGCATCCGGCGCTGGTCGCTTATATGGTAGAGATCGTGCGCGCGACCCGCGCTGCGGCAGAGCTGCGTCTGGGCGCGAGTCCGCGCGCCACACGCGACTGGCTGCGGGCGGCGCAGGCTAGCGCCTATATGGACGGGCGGGGCTATCTGATCCCCGACGATGTGAAGGCGCTGGCGC
>NZ_BFBX01000119.1:0-531 GCF_003851045.1 Paenibacillus sp. 598K
AGCTGGAGCGTATCGCGGATGGGGTTGAGAAAGTGGGTCGTTGAACTTGTTGTTGCAATAAAGGAAAAGCGTTACGCTCGAACGGAAAATTGTTCGATGCAAGGCGCTTTTTTAGTTGGTTTTGGACCAGGGAATTGTATACGCTAATCGCTCCTCTCATTTAGATGGAACGGTTAACTTTCGCTGCAAAATAGATGGTTAAAACGTTAAAACAACTACGATGAGATATGTCCCCCAGCGATATAATCACAACCTTATTGACCTTCGTGATTGTAAAAGCAATGAGCAACTCTCCAATTGCAATATGCATAAGATCAAACGCTTTTGCTTTTGCATGGCTTTTGATGGCTATATTCTCTCGTCCTTTTCGTTAATTGCTCTGTGTTTAGCGCTATGCGAGGCAGTTAATCGCCGATTGGCTTCAAGAATCCGCAGTTGCTCACGGCAATCTGCCGAACGGAGTGGTGCTTTCTTACATATTTTGCATGGCACCCTGATGCAAAGGAGGGATCGGTATCCGACGTTCACGGA
>NZ_BFBX01000119.1:624-1050 GCF_003851045.1 Paenibacillus sp. 598K
GTACATCGTCATCAAAATTCGGCAGCTAGCCGCTGCGCATCCAGGTGGGCAATGCGCTGACGAGCCAAGCGGTGTCACTAATCCAGCAGGGAAGGATCGGTTCGGACAGCAGCAACACGGGTTTTTGTGCCAGATAGAGCGCCTGAGCAACGATCGGCTAAGGCGGCAACGTCTTCGCGATCAACTGCAACGAACTTGGCGTCATCCACATCCGCGCGGGTCAGCAGTGGCGACATTGAAATCAGTAGAATTCAAGTCTTATAGCATTATCAATCGCCTCGCATCGAACGAAGGGGTGTTCGGTGCGGGGCGTTTTCTATTTTTGGATAATGATCAAATTAATTGTTTCGGAAAATCAGTTTTAAAAAAACAGATTAAGTAATTAGAAGTAGATTCTATTTTTGTTTTTAATGATCACTATTTCGC
>NZ_BFBX01000119.1:1077-4995 GCF_003851045.1 Paenibacillus sp. 598K
TCACTATTTCGCTATTTTTGAAAGATTAAAATAAAAACCAAATTCATTCGTAATTATGGTATAATTGAGTCCTACGCTCAAAATGAAATTCATTCAGTCATCTTCGGTGGGTGGCGTAAGAAAGCTTAGGCAATAAAAGGAGGATGTCTATTCTATCAGATTTGTTTTGAGTTTTCCTCCCTTTTCTCTTTTCATTACTATTAATCAGCTAAGAGAAACATATAGATCCTTGTGATGGGAAAAGAAAAGAGTAGCCACTATGTGACGAGGGGGTGCTCTGTTTGCTCTGGTGATATACGAGCCAGATGATGAAATAAAGTCAATTAAAATTAAAAATGGGAGATGAAGTGTGAATGAAATTATTTAAAGTATCCTCTATCATTTTTTTATCTGCCACATTGTTGTTTTCTTCATTTGTTAGCGCGGAGCCTTTAAAATCGGACACATCGGATAATCAATCAATTATTAATGTTTCTTTCATCAACCCTTTAACCTCATCCACAGATACAGAAAAAATTAAAATTGAACGGCCAAAGATGCCAGAAGTGTGGGAGATCTATAGTAATATTAATCCAGAGGATTTCAAACCTGAATTGGATTTGAGTCAAGATGATTTGCTGCAGCAGAGCATTGTTAAAAGCGAAGCAGATGATAGCATTCAGCGCTCTATGGTGGGTTTCGTTGGTCCTAATTACACTAATTATGTGACGGGAGAAGGAATCTCTGTACTTGAGAATTCATTGACTGTAACTGAGATAGGTTATTGGGAAGCAATGGGGCTTTTGAGGAACGAAACAAAAACTATTGTTGGAGAAGTTATTTTGTCTGTGGAGTTAATTTCAGATGAGGGGGTTGTTTTGGAGACGGTTTCTGCTAATACTCCTGTGAAAAACATACGTCCAGGTGAGCCAGCGCCGTTCATACTAACTTCAGTTACGGACAGTTCATTGGTAGCAGAAGTCAAATGGAATGCGACAGTAACAGAAGAAATGAATGCGATTTCAAGGGAGGGTGTGATTTACGTTGACTATGAAATTCCTTATGGACTGGATACTTATAAAGGTGTAGAGCGCAGCACTATAGACTATCAGGTGGGGACTTCTTTTGCAAACCTTGGAGACAGTCTAATTAAAGCTGAGTTATATGCTGCATGGCTGGATTTAGAAGGAAGAGTGGTTTGGATTGAAAAAACCTCACTCAATGAGTTTTTTAAAGACGGTATTCCGATTAAGGGTTCAGGTTCGTTTGAGGACATTTTTGTTAGCCAAGGCGTTGCTACAACTCTTAACGAATATACGTATTCATTATGGCTAAATGGTACAATAGGATATGTGGAAGAAGAAGAGATTTTTGTAGAAGATAATGCACCTCCCGTATTAGATATTGCTCCGCAAGACAAGTTATCAATTATGCAAACTGCAAGGTTCGGTAGCGTGCCGACAGACGACGTAATAACAGCAGCCGGAAATAATAATAATAACACTGGACTAACTGCCAATCACTTGGCCGCCATTATGCTTTCGGTTACCTGGCCGGAAGTTACAGGAAATGACCGAACACTGACCCCTTCCCCAATGACTGTAGGCAGAGCGGATACAGGCCATTCCCGATTGTATCCATTTCAAAACACAAGCCCTACTGGCCCGTATGCTCGTGCGTTTTGGAATACGGGGATTGGGGTTTTTCAAATAGATTCGGCAGGCCTAGGTTCAAGTCTTGCGTTTCATAATCGAGTATTGACAAATACAGCTTCACAAGTAGTAGCAGCTTCAATTGCCAGCCGTTATCGCTCTGCGAGTGGAACTGCAGTAGAAAAACGTCGCGCTGCATGGTCTCAGTGGTACGCGTGTGGCTCTAACGCAGTAAACTGCGAAAATAACTATAATGCCATTTACTCTACATCAAATGATATTATTAGCTTGTCGAAAGATACTACCGTTGCAAGAGGAGGGGGATTGGTCAGCCGGACTTGCTATAACACCTCCAATCCCAGTAATACGTGGGCATGTTACAAATGGAACGCAGACCAAGCTCAGGGACATACCGGATCGTGGAGATATGCTCCTTTAAATGGGAGTAGTAGCTTGTTACCTGTACCTTTACCGTTTTATACGTATAGTTCTGTTGTTGGCAGCAACACGGTTGAGTATCGTCACTGGTTAACGGCAGATACAGGTTATTCTACAAGTTTATATGGATCACGTTTATTCAATACTAATGCCAGAAACAGCGTTAATTGGACGAGTCCGTCTGCATTGGGATCAAGTTAGAATGTTGAAGGAAAAGTGGCTTGAGAAAAACAAGCCACTTTTCCTTGTTTTGCAACATAATTCGTTTTTAAACGTCTAAATACAGTATAAAAAGTTTAGGAAGGTGGGACTTAAATTATGATGAAAAAATTCGCCGCGTTACTGCTTACAACGGCTTTGAGTACTTCTTTGATTGGGAGTTCTTTAGCAAGCAGCACAATTGCTGTGGAAGTTGTCGTTAACGGAAAAACCATCCCTATGCTAGTTCCGCCGGTAGTCCAGAATGGACGTGCATTGGTTCCCGTAAGGGAGATTTCGCAAGCATTAGGTTATACCGTAAATTGGAATCAAGAGACGAGAACGGTATATTTGACTAACCGAAGTGAAGTGAGTAACGCCCCTAATCCAACTGATGAAAAAATTGTAATCAACGGTAATCCCATTGCTACGGATGTCCCGCCACAAGTGATTAAAGGAAGAACTATGGTTCCTGTGCGTATCATTTCTGAAGCGACTGGGGCTAGAGTGGAATGGAATCAGCAAAGTCGCCGAGTTACTGTAAGTTCAGAAAACAGTCTTGCTTTTCCGGATCGTTTGATGTTGAACTTTCAGCCGGTTGGACTGGAGCGGGTTGAACAAGTCCAAACACTTCCTTCTAAGTGGGAGAAAAAAGGGATCTTGAGCTTAGGCAGAATTAATCAATCCGAACTCGTCTTAGAACTGTATGAGGTCGAATTGGGCGGGAGTCCCGTTATTAATGGTATGTTTACTTATGGTAACCAGACATTTGTGTTAAATGACTTGTCTGCTGGTACAATTGATGAAGTGAAAAATCAAAACCTAGCATTGCAGTTTGATTCAGGGCAAGACCGGCTTCACCTCGTGTCTGCGATTGGTGCAGAATACGAGACGCAAATTTTAGTATTCAATTCCTCAAGTCGGCAGTGGAGTGTTTTGCGCGTCCCAGGGCGAGTAGCTACTAGCGACTCTGATGGAATTCTAGTCCAGTTCCCCGGGAAAGGCTTAAGCCCTCAAGCTGTTTCGTTAATTCGTTTTCATGGGAGCGGGTTTGAGATTAGTAACCTTACTGAAGCCTTTCAAAATTTTGCCAATAGCCAAAATATAGACATACAAAGAGTAACAACCCAATACCAATCTATGGATGGACAGTCCGGTATCACCGTTTCCCTTGTAAAGGATGGACTTACGGAGAAGCAAGCTTACACTCTTAATGGGAATACGCTGGAATTGCACTAACGATCAGCAGCAGCTTTTCGTACCAGCCCAAGGTGGCACCGTCTTCGGACTAACAGCAACAAGCTTGGCTTAATCCGCGTGCGGGTCGGATAGCAATAATGGCATGAGCAGGTACCTATAGTAATAATAAGCGCCTCGCAACGAAAGAAATTTTCGATGCGGGGTGTTTTTGTTTGTTTTGCGATTGTATTGGTCTAGGCTATCCCCTCGTCGCTGAGTCGAGAAACGGTACCGTCCACCTCCAGCTCAGCCCTCCCCCTGAATACATACTGAATCTCTCCTGATAGCCTTCAAGCTACAGCCCCAGTGGTGCATACCGATTGAAAGATATCGCGTCGAAGCAGGTCGTGTAGCCCCGATCGACTAAACCGAACTCGAGGCTACTAGCTCATTCATCTCCCCGGAGGTCCGG
>NZ_BFBX01000119.1:5251-28602 GCF_003851045.1 Paenibacillus sp. 598K
TGGGCGACCTATCACCCCGGCCAGGTGCCGGAGCAGGCATTCTTGAAGCGGTGCCGGGAGCTGCTGGAGCGAGGCGTCGAATTCAGCGTCGGCACGGTAGGCGTGCGCGAGGCGTTCGACGCGATCGCTTCGATGCGGCAGATGCTGCCGCCGCAGGTGTATATGTGGGTTAATGCGTACAAGGACAGGCCGGATTACTATACGCTGGAGGAGCTGGAGTGGCTGAGCGGGATCGATCCGCTGTTTGGCTACAACACGCATGATTACGAGAGCAAGGGCCGTCCTTGCCAGGCGGGCGTAGATGTATTCTACGTCCAGGGCGACGGCCGGGTGAAGCGCTGCTACAAGGACCGCCAGGTGATCGGCCATCTATACCGCGACGGGCTGGAGCGACTATCCGCCCCGCGTCTGTGCCGGATGGAGAGGTGCGACTGCTATATCGGCTACATCCATCTGCCTGGGGCGCTGCCCGAAGGGCTGTATGGGGAGCGCAAGCTGGAGCGTATCGCGGATAGCGCGGCCATCACCTCGTCGAGCAGACGTTAACAAGAGAGCATCAGTTAAGCGGCGACCGCTTCCCGGTATTGGACCGGAGAGAGGTCGCCGCTTTTTTGAGGATATGCTATTCCATCTTCATGGCTCTGTTGTAGCGTAGCAGTCAGACCTCATTCGTTTTTGACATCTCGTCCACTCTCGATTTGAGCCGGTATTCTGTCGGCGTGCTGCCAAACCGTTTCTTAAACAAAGTGAAGAAGTACTTTTTGTTTTCCCAGCCGATTTTATCGATGATTTCATCGATGTTATAAGTCGATTCTTTTAATAGCTCGGATGCCTTGATCAGTCGATAGTCCGAAATATAATCCGCAATGGAGCGGGATGCATGCTCTCGGAACAATCTTCCCAAATAAGCCGGCGTGATATGAAATTGATCGGCTACCTGATTGCTGGTGAGCGAAGGGTCCGTATAATGGGCCTCAATGTATTTCATCGCGTTTATTGCAATCAGCTCCGATTTCTCATTCCGGCTTTGCTCCATTTTCAACACGATGGACTCGATCAGCTTCGAAAATTCATCCTTGATCTGCTCAAGCGTCTCCATATTTTTGATTCGGTTATCAAATGAAACGAAATCGAGGGCGAATCGCACGGTCCCGTTCTTCTCCATCAGGTTGATAGCATTAAAAATGGAAGACGACAAATGCGCCAAGGTAAACATGATGTTGTTGTAGCTGGAATTCGCTAAGCTCTTCATCAGGCTGTTAAATAACGTAGAAGCTTCATCGAGACGGCCTTTTTTCAACATGTCCAGAAATTGTGTGGTCAAAGCATGGTCGATATTATAGTCGGACAAGGAGGCGATATCCATCTCCTGCTGGAACAGAACGCTACCGTGCCCGAAGGTCATGCGGTATTTGGACAACTCGACGGCCTCCGCGAACAGTCGTCTCCCTTCCCGCAAGCTTTCGCCCGAATGGCTTACAAAGACGGAAAGGCTTGTCTTGAAGTAGGTTTCATAGACATGTTGAATTTCTGGCACGAGTGTTTTTAAGGAATCGAGATAATCGAGCGACTGTCGCAGTTCACCATTGCTTAACTCTACATTTAGAATCGCTACGATCATATCATTGCCATCATCCCATGTCTCGCAAGCGAAGGAAGGGAGCAGCACTTCGTGAATAATATTATGCAGCGCATATCGTATAAGGGATTGATCCCTCGAGCTATACTGTGCTTGGAAATCAGAGTAACGGTCTATTTTAAACAATACAACCACGATGTTGCTCTTCGGATTGAGGACAATCCCTTGATCTTTAAGGAGAGATTCGTCGTAAATTTTGGCAGAGCTGTTATTCAATAAGATATCTCGTAAATAGTTTTGCTTCAGCAGAAACAAGTTCGATTTGCGAAAAGACTCTAGCGAAGTCAACTTGTGCGAAGCGGACTGAAGAGATCGGGCAATATATGTGAACTCATTATGATCATCCGGTTTATCGCTCTGCAAATGGTCCAGCTGCTGGGCCATAAAGCGCAGATTGCGTATGGGAGCATACAAATTCCTTGCCAGCAGAAAAGCCGAGAAGGTGCAGATGATCATCATAATTACACTAATCGATATCGTCGTACGCTTCACTTTGCCGATACTTTCAGCAATGTACTCATAAGGCGTAATATTAACCAGCGTCCATGGAGCCGAGTCGTAGGTGGCATAAGTGATTACGGAGGCTTGGTTTTGATAATCCGCGATCATGTATCCTGATGTTTGACGGGAGGCCAATATTTCGGAGACGAAGGGCTCAGCGGATAATTCCGCCTCGAACAGGTTTTCCCCCGAATTGGAGCTCGTAATGACCTTCCCCTCATGGTCAAGTAGTAAAATATTGCTTCCACGCAACGAATTTGTTTCCTGAAAAGAAGACAATGTGTTAAAAATCCAGTTCATTCGAAGATTGATGATGAGCGCATTTTTCACTTTTTTTGAGTTTGGAAAGTACTCTGACAAAATGTAGGAGAACACTTCTTCCTTTTTTTCCGGATTCATCTCCGAGAAGGCGATTTTTCTGGGGATCGGGTTAAGGGGCATCATCATCCCAGAGTTCGCGATCATGTGAGCGATTTCAACATCTTGAAATTGTTGGCTTGTTCGAACGCCGGTATCGGGTCCGATCAAATAGTACGTATCCGAGCGGCCGTTATAGAGATAAGCCGAATGCATGAATGGCGTGCTGTCCAAGGTCATCCCGATGTTTTTCATATTTCTCAACATATCGATCATGGGGATGTCTTGACCGTACATCAAGCTGGCCGCATCCGGATTATTGAACATGGACGAAGCGAAGCTTTTGGCATAGTTGTTGGTGTCCAACGCATTTTGCAGGATCTGGTTCATTAACTTCTCATTTGCCGTGTTCAATAAGCCGATGCTGTAGTTCTTAAAGCTGTAGTTCAGGATGAAAGAGAGCGCAAGCACGGTGAGCGCAATCAGGAAGGTAATCTTGATGAGCAGGTGATTAAAATAAATCGGATGCTTGAAAGATAGTGCTCGTCTCATGAAGATTCTCTCCCTTACCTCCTCGTTGATCCCATTATTATAGAGGATGGAGACGGTTTGTGGAATGGAAAACCGCGCTCTTGAACTAATTCGCAGATTTTAAACCTCATTTTCTACTCATTCGCAGCGTTTGCCTCTTTATCGAGGCTCGTTGAAAGCGTTACGATTAGGTCGCAGCAAGCGCAGTACACCCAAATTAAGCAGACAGGAGATGAGATGGCAATTAACCGCAAAAGACAGTTCTTAAAACAATTTAGAAAAAACAAGTTTCTGCTGGCATTAACGCTTCCGATGGTGATCTATACCTTTATCTTCAGTTATACGCCGATGTTCGGCGCGATGGTCGCTTTTAAGCGGTATCAGTTCGATAAAGGCATCTTAGGAAGCGAATGGGTAGGACTCAGTAATTTCAAGTTTCTGTTTACCTCACCCGACCTTGTCCGAATCGTACGCAACACACTCGGTTACAATGCGCTGTTCATCGTCAGTACATTGCTCGCATCGGTAGCCATCGCTTTGATGTTGTATGAATTGACAAGTAAAAAATTGCTGAAGGCGTACCAATCTGTCATGTTTTTTCCGCACTTTCTATCCTGGGTTGTTGTGGCATATATGGTGTATGCGTTCCTCAATCCGAGATCAGGTATGCTCAATCAATGGTTCGGAAGCTTAGGCCTGGAAGCTATCGACTGGTACAATAACACAACGGCCTGGATTTATATTTTTCCGATCGCCAGCTTGTGGAAGACGATCGGCATGAATGCGATTATGTATTACGCTGCCTTGCTGAGTGTCGATCCTACGTATTACGAAGCCGCCAAGATGGATGGCGCCAGCAGGTGGAAAATTATTACGAACATTTCGTTGCCCTTTTTGTATCCATTGATGACAATCCTTGTTATTTTGGCTATCGGCCATATTTTTAGCGCAGATTTCGGCTTGTTCTACCAGTTGCCGATGAATTCGCCGACCCTGTTTGCTACGACAGACGTTATCGATACGTATGTGTTCCGGGCACTCATGGAGCTTGGCAATATCGGCATGTCCAGTGCAGCGGATCTGACGAAATCTGTCCTCGGATTTATACTCATCATCACTGTAAATGCGGTTGTCAGAAAAATAAACCCGGATCGATCTTTATTTTAATCAGAGGGAGAAGGAGAGTACGATGGTACGCGGCTTTAAAATTCGTTGGTCCCAGATTGTGCTGAATGTATTTTTTATCTCCATGGCGATTTTTTTTATCGTGCCGCTCTGGTCGCTTATCTCCATATCGCTGTCTAACGAATTGGATATCGCGAAGTATGGGTATCGCTTGATCCCTAAAAATTGGGACTTTCAAGCGTATCGATTTATTCTGGATAACCCCTTTGTCATCCTGGGCGCATACAAGGTTACGATCATCATATCGTTTGTTGGTTCTTTTCTTTCTGTGCTCATGATCTCCATGTGTGCTTATGCGTTGTCCCGATCGGATTTCAAATACCGAAGAATCATCACCTTTTACTTATTTTTCACGATGTTATTTAGCGGCGGACTTGTTCCCTATTACATCTTGATGACGAAAGTGCTGCAATTGCAAAATACGTATGCGGCGCTTATTCTTCCCCTTCTCGGGAGCGTATGGTATATATTTCTCATGCGTACGTTTTTTCAACAGCTTCCGGGATCGCTTGTGGAATCCGCCACGATCGATGGAGCAAGCGAATGGCGTATTTATTTGACGATCATCATGCCGTTATCCACCCCGGTTTTGGCGACGGTAGGTATCCTGCAACTGCTTGCTTATTGGAACTCCTGGCTACAGGCGTTGTTGTTTGTCGATAAGCCGGAGTTGTATCCGTTGCAGTATTTGCTCCAGATCATGATGAACAATATTCAGGAAATTCTCAAGAACATGCAGGATGGCATAAGCGTCGATGCCGGACAACTGGCAGCCATTCCGTCGGAAAGTACAAGGATGGCCATGTGTATCCTGGCGATCGGCCCGATGCTATTTATCTTTCCGTTTTTTCAGAAGTATTTTGCCAAAGGGTTGACCGTTGGATCCGTTAAAGGATAGGTCTTACAACTACTCATATCTGGGGAGGTTTTATGTAAGTGGAACGTTCCAAGCGTGTATGGATGACGATGATGTTGACGATTTGCATGGTAGTGGGATTGGCTCTTGCAGGCTGTTCAAGCAACCAGGAGGCTTCGACTTCAACTCAAAGCAGCAGCTCCGAAAATTCCGACAGTCCAAGTAGTCAGACGGAGCAGCCAACGGAGCTGGAGCCGGTAAAGTTGGTGTGGTACCTTCGTGCTCCGGAGCCGAATAATGCCGCATCGGTCATTCAGAAAGCAAACGAAATGATTCAAAGCAAAATCAACGCCACAGTCGACTTTAAATTTGTTAATCCCGGCGATTACAACAACAAGATGCAGCTTGTCATGTCGTCGGGAGAAGAATACGATATTGCCTTTACTTCAAACTGGGCGAATCCGTACGTTAGCAACGCAACCAGAGGGGCATATGTCCCAGTAGATGATTTGCTCGCCCAATATCCCGACTTGAAGAACAGTATGAGGCAAGAGGTTTGGGATGGAGTCAGAGTGAACGGGAAAATCTATGGGATTCCGAACAATCAGATCATGGCTACCGCTCCCGGAATTTGGTTCAAAAAGGATCTCCTCGACAAATACCAGATTGATGCGACCCAATTCAAATCGTTAGAGGATTGGGGGGCTGCCTACGAGAAGATAAAGGCCGGCGAACCGGATGTTTCTCCTCTTCGCGAGGGAATTCCCACGGCTTATTCGAACTCTAGTTCGCCAGTAGATGGGACGGATTTATCGATTGATCCGAATACGTGGCAAGTGTATTACTTGAATTATACGTTAACGGATCGATTTAAAATTATGAGGGACTGGTACCAGAAAGGATACTTCCCGCAAGACGTAGCTACATTGAAGGATGAAGTTTCGTTAATTAAAGCAGAGAAGATTTTCAGCAGGTACTACACGATTAAACCCGGGGCTGAAGCCGAGTTTAAGGCGAACTATGGTTTCGACATTGTCATTGCCCCAACCAACTCTCCACGATTACCGAAAGCAGCAGGTCAAACGACAATGAACGCGATCAGCACGACCTCCAAAAATCAGGAGCGTGCCATGATGCTGATCAACTTACTCCATACGGATAAGGAACTGTTCAATTTGCTCAAATTCGGTATTGAAGGTCAAGATTATACAAAGGTTTCGGACAATCGCATCGAACCGAAAGCAGATGCTTATTCCTTATCCGGCTGGATACTCGGCAATGAATTCAACAGCTACGTGATTCCCGGTCAAACAGATGATGTATGGGAGCAAACGAAAGAGCTAAACGATTCTGCACAGGCGGACCCGACGACCGGCTTTACCTTCAACACGGAGAGCGTGCAAAATGAAATCGCCCAGTTGAGTGCGGTAACAGCGGAATTCTTGCCCATTCTGAAAAATGGCATGGCTGATATCGACCAGACGATGGAAGCGATGAAGGAGAAGCGTAAAGCAGCCGGTGAAGATAAGGTTATTGCTGAAGCCCAGAGACAACTGGACGAATGGCTTAAGACAAAACAGTAATCATGCCTGAATAACTGGTAAGGAGGTGCTCGGTCATGCGATTTGAAAAACGATTGCCAGCGCCAAGAAATGGCGGATTTAAAATGGAAGGCTATTGGGTTTGGTGTGGTTCTGTCATAAAAGGCGACGACAATCGTTATCATATGTTTGCTTCAAGGTGGCCAAAGGGACTCCCTATGCACCCCGGCTGGTTGGTTGCGTCCGAGGTCGTACGTGCGGTTTCCGATTCTCCCGAAGGACCGTATCGATTCGAGGAAGTTGTTTTACCGTCCAGAGGAGCAGAATATTGGGACGGAAGAAGCACTCATAATCCGCAAATCGTCAAACATCAGGGCACTTACATTTTATACTATATGGGCTCTACGCATCCATTTACGGATGCATTGCCTGACACGCCATTGGAGCTTTCCGATCCAAGAGTTATCGTTGCGCGTTCCAATAAGCGAATTGGAATCGCCGTGTCAAAAAGTGTGTTTGGACCATGGCAGAGGTTGGATCATCCGATCTTGCAGCCAAGGCCAAGCCAATTTGACAACTTCTTCACTTCTAATCCGGCGCCATGCATACATGAGGATGGGTCAGTATTGCTCATTTATAAAACGAGAACCTACAAATCCAAACCCTATTCCACTTATTTGCATGGAGAAGCCATGTTTTTTGGAGTGGCCCGTGCAAGTTGCTATATGGGACCTTATGAGGCAGTAACGAATGAGTCGATTTTTCCTTCCGATACATTCAATTTGGAAGATCCGTTTATTTATCGTGTGCCGGGCGGGTATGAAATGATCGCCAAAGATATGACGGGCAACCTATGCGGCGAGCAACGCGGCGGGATTTTCGCAAGATCGGAGGATGGGGTGAAATGGGAAGCGGTTGAAGGGCAAAAATCATATTCACGCAGAATTGTGTGGGAGGATGGAACAGAGCAAATGATGGGGAGTTTGGAAAGGCCTTTTGTTTTGTTCGAGGAGAATCATCCGACCCATATGTTTTTTGCGGCGGCAGACGGCTCTGGAGATTTTACAACGGCATCCAATACATGGAATATGGTCATACCTTTGAAGATTTAGCTTATCGGAGGTCGAATAATCATGGAATTGAAATACAAGATTGAAGATGGAATCGTTCCCGGAAAAAAATACGGCGAGTATTCTTCGTCTGGCAAGGTAATGCCGCCTCCGGCAGAACAATCCGTGTTCAGTACGAAAGCGACCGGCTATAGAGGGTGCTGGCACCAGCAAGCTCCTTTTGATTCGGTATACGGCTTTAAGTACAGCGGTGGATTGGGCACGTACAGTTGCAAGCATCTTCCATTGGCGGTCTATTGTCCGGAAGTGGAGAAGACGTTTTTTTGCTGGGGCGGAGCGGCCGTTGAACCGATCGTATCTGAGGAGCACTGGGATTTTTCCCCTGAAATGATTTATCACATGGTGTCCTATTACGATCATAAGACGGGTCTTGTGCCGAGACCGACTATCGTTTTGGATAAATACAATGGAGATGCCCATGACAACCCGGTTATCAGCGTTGACGCTGAGGGTTATATCTGGATTTTTTCTCCTTCCCACGGGGCATGGACAACCCGCTCGTTTATCCATCGCAGCACGGAGCCGTACAGTATTGAGAGATTTGAGACCGTCTCGGAAAATATGTTCGCTTATCCCCAGGTGCATTATGTACCCGGAACAGGCTTTATTTTTATGCATACGAACTACGAGCAGGGGCGACGAGGCTTGCGTATGTCTTCGAGCAAGGACGGACGTAGTTGGTTAGAGCCGCTCGACTTGGTGTTTTACGGACAAGGGCATTACCAAACCACTCAATTGACTCACGGCAAGCTAGGGTCGGTTTTCGACTATCATCCGGTAGAAGGCGGGCTGGACGAACGCACCAATTTGTATTATATGGAATCGCTGGATATGGGGAAGAGTTGGCGTACTGTCGACGGGACTGCACTATCCGTTCCGCTTACTGAAGTTCATAACCCGGCACTCGTCTACAATTACGAAGCCGAGGGGCTTAAAGTGTATATCAAAGATTTGCAATATGACGAGCATGGGCGGCCCGTTATTTTGTATTTAACTAGTCGCAACTGGAGGAACGGGCCGGAATACGGCCCAAGAGTGTGGCGGGTCGCACGGTGGACGGGAAGCGAATGGCGGCTCAGCAAGGTAACGGAAAGCGGCAACAATTATGATTTCGGTTCCCTGTATCTGGAGGAAGGCGGGATCTGGCGAATCATCGGTACGACGGAAGACGGACCGGAGCCATGGAATCCAGGCGGTGAAGCGGCGATATGGGAGAGCTGCGATGACGGGAAGACGTGGACGATGCAGCGGCAAATGACAACTGGCAGTCGCTATAACCATACGTATATTCGGCGACCCGTCCAAGCCCATCCAGACTTCTATGCATTCTGGGCAGACGGCGCGACAAGGGCGCGGAGCGAATCCAGACTATACTTTTGCAACAAGGCAGGCGATGTGTTCAGGTTGCCATTCGACATGAATGAAGGAGAAGCCAGGCCGGAAAATATCCTTAACATAGTTATCTAAAAGGTGGTTTGTACGACATGAGTACGGAAGTGTTCAGGGTGAATGTCGAGAAGGAAACGGAATGGATGCTGCCGGCAATCGACCTGGGTACGTGGAAGGAAGAGGTACTAGGCATCTGTTTGGAGATCATGGGGACGCCCGGCGTCACGGTCCATTCGGAATGCTTCCGGGCCTACAAGGAAGATGAACGCCCCTTTCAAACGGTGAAGGTCAGAAACAGGCAATATGACATGCATTATGAGCAGGATCTATGCAGAATGCTAGTCAACGATACCTGGCAGACCATGTATCTTGAAGCATTCGTGAAAGCACATGCGCTCCGACTCGAATATGTGTTGAAGCTATTCGGAACCGGGGAGGTTCTCATTCGAAATATTAGGACACAAATCGGAGGCTTCCCGGACCATCCTGTCGTACAGGGGCCTCCATATCCGCAATGGATTAACGGGTTGAAAGCGCATTCGGAGTATGAGCGCGAGATTGGCGGACTCCCGTCGGAAAGATATGAATTGCCGTCTCATATTTTGCCCTACCTGGAATTGTCGCCCGAGCGAATCTATGAGCTTGTGCCAGACCGGAGAGGGCTGGATAAGTGCGCCCATCATTATGAATGGGACCCCCGGAAACCGGATGAACTGATCGATCGAACAACCGGGCAACCCTTCTATTACGAAGAGGAATATCCGATCTCGGGGTATGACGAGGTTATTGCGCCCTCGGGCAAAAAATGGATCTATCCGTACCACAAACGGCCATGGACCAAAACGATCGAGGATATATTCATGTTTGCTCCCAAATATCCGGGACCGGATGAAGAGGATCTAAGCCTGTATTACGATCCTCAGTTTGAAAAAATTTATTGGGATCAATTTATGGTCACTGTTCGGATGGAGCGCCTCCAGGAGGCGGCGCTCATTCTCGCCGAGCATTACCATACGACAGGCAATACGGAAGCCGGAATCAGGGCAGCGGTCATTGTGCTAAAGCTGGCGCAGAGCCTTCCGCATTGGCCGATCTATGGCAAACCGGATTGGAACTATCATATCAAAGGCTTCTTTCCGCCGGACGGATATGAACGATGGTTTGCATGGATTGCTGACCATTATGACTGGCAGACTCCGGCAACCGGGGCGCAATTGAAGAAAATGACTGCCATTTTTGAACATCTGAAGAACCCGATCATTTGGGATCGTCTGCGCGACCTGGGATTCGATCACGCCAGAGAAGCTGTCGTCGATGGTATTTTGCATATTATTCGGATGTCTTTAAGGTACGACGCTTACTATCGCACCGACATTTGGCGATACTTCCATAACACGATCGGACTGCAGCTGGAAGGGTTTGTCGTAGCCGCCCTTTCCATCGGCTGTCCGGAGCTCATTCACTATGTCATCGAGAAAGCGAAAGGCGCTTTTGCCTACCTGTTTATGGCAGACGGCATGTTCCCGGAGAGCGTATCGTATCTACACGATATTGCCGGAGATATCGATGCGGCGATCCGTCCTATACAGGGCTATTCTGACCCTGAGGGCTATACGTCGGAGCTTGATCATCGTCGCATCGAAGGCTTCGACGCTGAGCAAGCATTGCCTGGCTATCGGAATATTATGTATCTGAGCAAGCACAGGATGTTCTACCCGGACGGCTCTGCGATGACCATCCATGATACGTGGGCCGAAAGTCAGTATAGTCAATACCATCGTGTTCGGAGGAGCACGGTGACGCCTGTCCCCAGCCTTAATCGCCGCGATGTCGCCGATCCTCTCCTGCTGCCCGACTTTGGTCATGCGGTTATCGGGTCAGGCGAAAACGAGGATTGCGCCGAAGCGCATCTGCATTACTCCGGCCACTGCAATCATACGCACGAGGATATGTTGAACTTCACCTTATGGGCGTATGGGGATGAGCTGGTGTCGGATATCGGCTATTCCCATCTGGGCGGATACATCTATACGGCAACCGCCCATAATCTGGTTGTGGTAGACGGATGCAATCAAAGCTTCAGTCCTGAGCGCGGGAACCTCCTTCACTGGCATGCGCCACATGGACGCACGATGGTGATGCAGGCGGAAGCGCCTCATATCCCGTATCCCGATGTTCACAAGTATCGGCGAGCCGTGGTAGGCGTCCCCATCTCAAAGGGACAGAACCTGTTCCTGGATATATTCGAGGTAGCGGGAGGGCAGCGTCACGAGTGGATGGCGAATGGATGTGCCGATTACACCCAGAGGGCAGCCATGACGTTGCAGCCTTACAAGCATATGGACAACCTGGATGACGACGGGACTCCGTTCCATCCAGGAGCAGGCGACAGTCTCCTTCCGTGGGATGAGGCCGGCGGGAAAAGTCACTATTACGGCGCATTCAGAAATGTGAAGGCGTATCGGGATGACACGCCTTGGCAGATAACGATGACCCCGGCCTTTCCTGATGGCGAATCCTGTGCGGGAGCGGGAGCCAGGGCGGCATCGGCTGATCCCAAACCCGGCGTCCGACTGCATTGGGTCGCCCCGACAGACGGGGAGGTCATGTTGTGCGATGCGCCAAGGCATCGCTATTTCCGCGAGTTGTCCCATCACGAGGAAGCGCTGGCCCATTGGAGCGCTAATGTGATGCCCAAAGTGATTGTTCGGAGAGACGGCAACGAGTTGGACAGCACATTCGTCGCTTTGTGGGAGCCGTTCCAGACGGAACCGTTCGTTCAGCGCTGCGAGCGAATAGACGGCATCGCAGCAAGCGATGGCGAAGGCGTTCGAATCACGGCGGAACATACGGTCATCCAGGTCATTTATCGTAAAAGTGAAGCTAGCGGCCCCATTGCTATTGACGACCTATCGATGGATGGTTCGTTCCTGATCATCAAAGAAAAGGTGATTGCCGAGACGGAAAAAGAAACGGAGGTCGATTTTTATTCGGGCACCTGTTTGTCCATGGACGGTCTCAAGCTGGAGCTGCATCGCTGGGCCAACCCGGCATTGATCGGTACAGGAGAAGACGAGCAGGGGCATTATCTGAGCATAAGAGGGGATCTATCTGCGTACCCGGAGGCATACGAGGAGCAGCCGCATAGAGGCAAATATATCGTCGTGGCGCAAGAAGGGCAGAGCAACCGACAGTTGCCTTTCGACCAATTGAAGAAGGGCGAGGACGGCATACACAAGCTTTATATCGCCAGGCAGCCGGGATTCACCTATGAGGAGCACACCCAATTGCTAAAGGAGGTTTGCTACCCCTACCGCACTCTGGGGGGAACAGCGTCAGTCCTATTTCCGACGGAGGTCCATGTGAGGATACGGCAGACAGGCAATGAGAAAATAATCATGGTACGAACGGATGCCGACTCGATCGTCACGCTCTCATCCCATCGAGCGAGCTTCCCGTGCAAGGCGTCCAGCGGCAAATGGACGGAGCTTCTACTATAAAAGGAGGCGAAAGCACAGTGAAGAGCAAAGTTCTCGGAATCTTGTTGGCCCTGTCTTTGATATTCCCATCCTTCCTGTTACCGTATGCAGAGACCGCCGATGCGGCAGACAGCAGCACCTGGTACAAAACGACGGATGAAAACAATGCCGATTGGTTGATCTTGCATACGAATGGCACGACCAACACGAGGGGCATCGCGCCTGCAACCTTTTCGTTATCGGACATGGTGCTGGAGATGGATTTGAAGCCGATTACGAATCCCGCGTTTCCGAATTGGGCGCATCATGAGATTTATTTTGGTTATCAGGATTCCCAGAACTTTTATTATATCTCCGTGCATGGCGGCACCGGCGTAGCCAGTCTTTACAGGATGAAAAATGGAGCCCGAGCCACTCTTGGTCAGACAGCGAGCCTAAGCAACCTGAAGCATGTGCAAAACAAAACAAATGCGTACAAGATCACGGTGCAGAGCGGGGCAATCCAGGTATTTGTAGATGATGACGCGATCCTTTCGGCAACCGACACAACGTATACGAGCGGCAAGGTAGGAGTTGGCGTAGCGGGGTATTACGATCTGCCGCCCAATACGGTTACGTCGTTGAAGCTTGCCGTGGGGGGCTTTAACGTATCGGACAGCTCGGGCTTGGATCTCGGTGGAGCTATATTTGCTGGAGCATTGGCCGATTGGACGTTTACTGTTCCGAAGCTGGATACGAATCGACTGGAGGAGCATTTCGTCTATACGAATGGGTGGGAGGTGCCGACGAACGCCGATGGCTGGGCGACGAACGCCAACGGGCTGGGAGCCGGTTACAAAGCGGAAGTGCATAATCAGGCGCTCAACATCGAATCAGCCAGCGGCGGTTCGAGTGGATTGTATGTCAAGAAGACGCTGGCTGATCCATATTCCGCTACCAAGGTGATCATCCGCTATAAGTTGAAGGTCAATGACATATCGGGGACAAGCGAAGCTTTCCCTGGGCTTGTCGAATCCACGAATACCGGGAATACCATCCCCCTGCTGAGGTTGACCGGCTCAGGCGAGCTGGAGGCGATGAATGGCAGTACCGCAACGGCTGTTGCCGAGCTGCAGAGCGGACGCGAGTACCATGTCGGTCTGCTCATCGATCTGGTCAACGACACACAAGATATCTACATCGGAGACGATGATGGCAACAATACGGTCCTGACGAATCAGAGCGTTGCCAATCCGGCAGGTTCGTTGCAAGGCATCATGTTCAATGTCGCAGGCAAAGTGACGGTGGACGATCTAATCATGGAGGCGTATAACACGACGACCGCTGCGCGTTTTCACACCATTTTCACGAAAAATGCGCAAAGCAAAGTCGATCATCTGCCGGACTTGCAGGCAAGATTGCCTCAGGGCATACTGCTGTCCCTGTATTCCTCCGATGTCTATGCGGATGGAGCCAGGACCAAGCTGAATGCCGAGGACGATACCGTGATGCCGGTCGTACAGAACGGAGAAGTGTGGCTTCCGAAGGACTTCGTGACAGCCAAGCTGGGGGCCACCTCTGTACCAGCCGAGACGATCCAGGGACGCGACTATGTCTCTATCCAGGCGGTAGCCGCCGAGAAAAATAAATATGTATGGAACAATGGCACGCTGTACGCGGTCAGCGATCAGGCGAATCTGTTCACGGTCGGGGATGAGGACCTGCTGACCGATATCGAAGGCACGTTCGGCGTCTATGTATCCCCGCAAGGAAGCGATACGAATGACGGAACGTATGACGCGCCATTCCTTACGCTTGAAAAGGCAAGGGATGCGGTAAGACAGAGGAAAAGCGATACGGGCATTCCGCTGGGCGGCATCACTGTCTACATGATGGGCGGACAATACATCCGCAGCAGTACGTTTGCTCTCGATGCCTCCGATTCGGGAAGGGCCCATGCGCCCATCACATACCGATCCTATCCGGGGCAGAGCGTCAAGCTGTCGGGATCGAAGGCGATTCCTTCCTCCGCCTTCTCGCCGGTGACAGATGCGTCAGTGATCAGCAGATTTAAGGACGGATATGCCGGCAACATCGTTCAGGCGGACATGTATGCGCTGGGCTTCACAAGTAACGACCTTGGTACGATACAACGCTCCAACGCCAACGCCAGATCGCTTCCGGATAGCGCGGCGCTCTATATTGACGGGACGAAGCAGACGATCGCCAGATGGCCGAATCAGGGATTCGCCAAGACCGGCTCTGTCTCGGCTACCGGCGCGAGCGGGTCAGGAGCAGTATGGCAATACAATGAACAGCAGCCGAATGCTTGGGAACAAGCCGATCAACTGTGGGTGGAGGGCTACTGGTTCTGGGACTGGTACATCGATTCGATGCGGGTTAGCGCCGTGGACACCACCGCGAAGACGATCGCCGTCGAACAGACAACGCCGTACGGGGTTGCCGAAGGCAAACGGTATTATGTGTTCAACCTGCTCGAAGAAATCGATATGCCCGGGGAATGGTTCGTCGACAGAACGAGCGGCATCCTGTATCTGTACGCGCCTTATGACCTTGCGCAGAGCGAGATCCGGTTGTCCATCCTGAATACGGCGCTAGTCAAGATGACGGATGTGAGCCATATCCGGTTGGCTGGTCTGGGCTTCGAGGAGACGAATCATCGGGCTATCGAAATGGCAGGCGCCGATTCGATCGCGATCGCGGCCAGCACGTTCCGTAATATCGGCGGGACTGCCGTCGTCATCGACGGCTCTATGAATGTAGACATTGCAGATTCCGACTTCGTCAATATCGGCAAAGGCGTCGTCATCACGACGAATGTCGGCTATCGGCCGACACTGGCCCCGGCTAATATCCGTATTCGCAACAACGTATTTACGCGCTTCAGCACGGTGAGCAAAACAGGCGCCGCGGCGGTCTCCGTTGCCGGAGTAGGCGTAGTCGTTCAGAACAATGTGTTGCATGAAGCGCCTCATCAAGCCATTGCGATTAGCGGTAACGATCATATCATTGAAAACAATGAAATCTATGCGGTTGTGAAGGAGTCCACCGACGCCGGCGCAATCTATGGCGGACGCGACTATACGAACCAGGGCAATGTGATCCGCAATAACCTGCTGCATGATATAACCGGCTTGGATGGCGCAGGCGGTCATGTCGTTTACTTGGATGATCAGTTGAGCGGCTTTCAGGTGACGAGCAATATTTTCTTCCATAATTCCTCATCCGTCTTTATCCATGGCGGAAGGGATAACGTGGTCGACAGCAACATCGTCGCCAATTCGAAGCACTCCATCCGGCTGCTCAACTTAAGCGGGGGGGCGGCCAGCCCGTTCGTTCAACCGCCGAATGGCACGTTATATACGAGACTTCTAGCCATGCCGGTAACTAGCGAGCTCTGGACCTCGCGATTCCCGACACTGGCCAACCTGCTTGCCGACGAGCCGTATAAGCCGAAATATAATAGCTTTACTCGCAATGTCCTGTTTAACGTAAACGATGTTGTCGTCCCGGCTACGGCGCTACCTACCGGTACGTTCGCCAATAACGTGACGGTGACCGATGCAGGCTTGTTCGAAGATGCGGCGAACAACAACTTTAATCCTGTGAGCAATTTCGGGATTGCTGGCTTTACCGCGCCTGTGTACAGCGAGATTGGGCTGCAGCTCAACGCCAACCGCACGTCATACCCGGAGATTGCGGATTTCAAGCTTATCTATCCGCAGCAGCTTGCAGTTGAGATTCCAGCGCATGGCCTGACGCTCATATGGGAGCCCGCAATCGGCGCCAACCGCTATAAGGTTACGGTAGCCGAGGACAGCGCGTTTACCGACATCGTATATGAGGGAGAAGCGTCTGATCATTACTTGATGCTTGACGATCTGGAATACGGGGCTAAGGATTATTACTGGCAAGTCCAGGCGATCAGCGACTCGGCGTTATATCCGGATAGCAAAATGAATGCTTCGGGAACGGCTCGCTTCACGACTGCCATGAACGAGGTGACCGAAACTTATGAGCTTGTGACCAAAGCTACGGAAGCCGCAAACTTGTATGCCGCCTCGGTGGAAGGCTCCGATCCCGGCCAGTTCCCTGCACAAGCATTAACGGCGTTCCAACTGGCTATTGCCAGCGCAAACGCGGTTGCCTCCAACACGGCTGCAACACAAAACGATATCGATACCGCCCTTGCCGCGCTTGTGCAGAGCATCATCGATTTCAAGAAGCAGCAGGTGCAGGGGCTGGTCGATCTGGGGCAGCTATTGGCCAATCGTTCCAACTGGATAGCCGGCGATCCCAACTATTTCTCCACGACGCCTGATGGCGGATTGAGGTTCGCTCCATCCGGCAATGGATATGCAGGCTACAACTTGAAAGTGCCCAATTATGCGATCTGGGGCTTCAAGGCGGAGTTCGATTTCACAGACGATATGTGGCAAGGGTTTTCGCTTCGGTCGCAAAGTATATCTGCAGCGCCCTGGACCACAACAGGCTATTTATTCATTGTCAAGGAAGGTGCGTTTGAATTGCAGCGTTTCGGGCCAACGGGAGCATTCCCGGTCGGCACGATGTCTGTGCCTAACAACGTGGTGACATCCGGTACAGAGCATGCCGTGCAATTTGGAGCGCTTGATGTCGAGGATGGCGTTCATCTCATAGTCAAAATTGACGGCACAACCATCTTTGACTATGTGGATACGAACGGTTATATCACCGACGAAGGATACTTTGGCATTACTTCCACTGGATCGGCAGTCTTGACCTTGCATCCGTATGAGGAGCCGGACGAGGACGAGGACGAGGAACCCTCAGGAGTGGGGCAACCATGAAGACAACCATCAAGGCTGCGTATATAAAGGCCCCTTTTGAGGTCGAGCTGCGTGACGTGGAGCTGCGGGAATTGGCAGCGGATGAGGTGCTCATCCAAGTAAAAGCATGCGGAATCTGCGGGACGGACTTGACCAGCGCCGCTGTAGGCGCAACCGACTGGGAGCCTGTCGGGCACGAGATTGCAGGGATCGTGGAGCAAGTGGGCAGCCGCGTCATGCACACCAATATCGGGGATACCGTCGCGCTGGAGACGGGAACGAGCTGTCGTACGTGCGACAAATGCCGTAACGGCCGCTCCGATCTCTGCAACAAAGGCCCGACATTTTGGCTGAAAGACGCGATGGGATTCGCAGAATACATCATCGCACCGATGGCATGCGTCGTTCCGTATAGCGGGCTGTCGTTCGAGCAGGCGGCCTTGCTGGAGCCGCTCGGTGTTGCGCTGGACCTGGTGTACACAGCCGATCTCAAGCTAAATGATGATGTGCTGATCGTAGGCTTGGGTCCGATCGGACTGATGGCGCTGCGGCTGGCAAAAGCGATGGGGGCGAGAAAAGTCTATGCCGCTGCCAGGTCGCATTCGAATCGACGCATCGAGCTGGCCAGGCAGTGGGGAGCAGACGAGATCATTTATACGGATCAAGTGAGTCTGGAGCAGTATCCCTATGCTGATGGCGGCGTCGATCGGGTGCTGGTCACCGCTCCGCCTGCGACGATTCCGCCATCGCTGGATACGCTGAAGGTGGGCGGCATTGCAGCCTTTCTCGGGATCGAGTACGGAGCAGGGGCGAGTATTACCTTTGACGCCAATGCCTTTCATTTCAAGAAGCTCCAGCTTCGAGCCTCGCATGCTTCGCCCGCGCTGTATTTTCCAAGAGGGGTGGAGCTGTTGCGAGCGGGAGTCATCGACGGGCCATCGCTGATCAGTCATACCTTCCGTCTGGAGCAGTTTCCCGAGGCGATGAACTTGCTGCGGACGGACAAGGAATCGACGATCAAGATGGTAATGGTGAATAAGTAGTTCAGGCGGCTGGACAGCAAGGGGTAAGCAGAGGGAGGAGGGGGTTGGCGTGAAACCCCAATATGGCATCATTGGTTGCGGCAACATCTCGAGGTTTCATTTCGAAGGCTTGCGAAGAGCAGGAGCCGATATTATTCACATCTCGGATATCCATGAATCGGCGGCCAGACCGTATATCGAGGCATTTGGCGCGGCCTACTCCGCCGATTATCGAGAGCTTATCGCGAATCCGCAGGTGACGGTTGTGAGCGTCCTGACGAGCGCCAAGTTTCACCGGGAGATCTGTCTGGCGGCGCTGGCAGCGGGCAAGGACGTGATCTGCGAGAAGACGATGGCGAATGATGCAGATGAAGCAGAGGAGATCATGCGAGCCGCAGAAGCTTCGGGGCAGTTGTTTTTCAATTCCTATATGAAGCGTTTTTATCCGGCGGTACAGCAAGCGAAGGCGTTGTTGCCCCGATTGGGCCGACTGTTCAGCGCTCAGGTGCGAGCCTACCAGAGGTGGGAGGGGCAGTACTATGAGCATACGGACGGTTCGGAACACCAGTGGGTGCTAGACGGCTACGGCGGTGCGGTGGTTAAATGCGCAGGCAGCCATATGATCGATATGACCTTGCATCTGTTAGGCAGGCCGGAGAGCTTGTATGCCAACGTGGATTTTATCCCCGGCTCGCAGATCGATCGCAAAGCAACGGCGCTGTTCGAATACGCCGATGGATTGGTAGCCAGCTATGAGACGGCCATTCATCCGCTCGATAAGATCGGCCACGAACGCGACGGCTGGGATGAATCCCTGGAGGTGAATGGGACGAAGGGGCGGATACAGGTCTACACAGTGAAATGGGACGCGTCGGAGCACCGTCCCGCCCTGCTCGTCCACTATGACAATGAGACTGGCACATCGACCGAATATCGCTATGACGCCATCGATCCGTTCCATGTGGAAATGCAGTACTTCCACGATTGTTTAACTCAGCGAAAGCCCGGGGCACCCAACCATACCGATGGTTTCTACGTCGATGTCATCATCGCTGCGATGATGGAATCCTCGCGCCGCAGGGCATCTGTGGATCTGGATTGGCGGGGGCGGTGAGTGGGGGGGAATGAGTCACCATCGTCGGATGACGTCAGGAATCCGCAGTTGCCGAAGGCAATCTGCCGAGACGGAGTGTTGCTTGCTGACATATTTTGTATGACAACCTGATGCAAAGGAGGGAGCGGTATCCGACGTTCACGGATCCGGACTTACAAGTACAAGGCGGGCAAGAACTTGTACATCGTCATCAAAATTCAGCAGTTAGCTGCTGCGCGCACCCAGGTGGGCAATGCGCTGGCGAGCAACGCGGTTAATGTGCAGCTCTTCAAGTCGAAGCGGAAGTAACGAGCCAAGCGGTGTCACCAATCCAGCGGGGAAGGATCGAGGCAGATGGCAAAGGCCAAGAAGCGCGGCAAGCATAGCCGCCAGACCAACATCGTCGGTTCGGATAGTAGCAACACGCGTTTTCGGGCCAGACAGAGCGCCCGAGCAACGGTCGGCCAAGGCGGCAACGCCTTCGCGATCAACAGCAACGAGCTCGGCGTCATCCGTGTTCGTGCGGGACAGCAGTAGCTGCATCGGCATCAGTAGAGTTCAAGACTTATGTAATATCAAGCGCCTCGCATCGAACCAATAGTGTTCGTGTGGGGTGTTTTTTATGGAACAAGATGGTGGAAAAGAGTCGGGGAAACTAAATGCCAAAATCATACACAATTCTGGTATAATCGAGTAAAACTGCAAAGAACTCCTCGGCAATGCTGTCATATTGAGGGGGAGTGATATCGGAGATACAGGATGAGTGTATAATCATACCCGAGGCAAGAAGACTTCTGGGGTAGTTAGGAGTTACTGATGCAAAAACCATGGATATTTGAAACCGATTCCTTTGGTTTTCATTTTTGTCGCTCAGTATTAGTCGAACTCATTTCAAGGTTTCCTTTAACTCAGGCTGAAGGTATTCAATTGATTAATTCAAGATGGGGACATACGTCCTTTGTAAATGAAGATGATATCGCCTATCACGAATTCCCCGAATTCTGGGCCAAAGAATTTTATTGGGGCTCTAATTCAGTTTGGTGGAAATCAGAGGAAGAAAGACTATTCATGGGCCTTGAACCCTTAAAACCGTTGAGGAATGATAAAGAGGCCTGCTATGAACTGTGGGAAACAGCTAATACGGAAGAGTATGTTCTCGCTGATTGTGAGGAAATAAAAGAGCTATTCGGTAATGATTTATTGAATCATACCTTTAAAAAAACGTGGAGATTAAAAAAGAAGAATTATAATGAGGCCTTAACGGAATTTTACAAACATAGAGGATGGTTAGAATATCGGGAAATTTGGTAGGGGTTTAATGAAGTACTGACTTTGAATAACACAATATTATGCAAGCCATAGTAACCCTTCAAAAATGTCTTAATCCCTTGTGTCATAAGGCTTTTCTCCATTACACTACTTCGCTTTTCTCGCTTCGTTTCGCATAACTTGAAATTTATCAGCTAAGATATACGAATCAGATGACTAAGTGTTATGCGCAGAAAAAACCTCGGACCATTACCGTCTAAATTAGGACAATTTAGGCTGTCATCCTTTAGACAATATACATTATTAGTAACCCTTGATAAAGGGTTATTCAATGACGAGTATTAACGAACTCATTAATGCCATAGTTCAGGTGCTATTTTCGAATATTTACGGAATTCTATGGAGAAGGCCTTCTTGGGTGGAAAGATCTAGTAGATAAAATTGTCGCCTCATAGTAAAATTGACCTAATACATGACGCAATGAAGGTCAATAAATTGTGGAGAGAGGAATAATAAATTTTAAGTAGCCAAACACCATCTCCTAGAGAACAACAAAGTATAATTCAATCATTATCAGATCAACTGAAAATAGGTGATGAGAATGAACTTTTTGGTAATGGAGGGTGAAGAGTACAGTTTTATTTGGGAGAGTCTAAGTGAACTGCAAATGGTTTTTCATCCGAAGTATTCTCCCAAAGGGAATATTGATTATACATCATTATTGACGCTGAAAAATACTAAGAAAATTACTGTTTTGCTGGATAGAAACTTACTGAGTAGCTTGTTAAGGCTCTCTCGTGATGGATGCCTTAAAGATGAAGAAGAAATGAGAACAGTTGCATTGTTAATGACTTGGATGATTATAAATAACTTCTCAGCAAGTGCGGGTCTCGCATTAAAAGAATATGCTACAAAAATTAATGACTCTGTAGAACCTAAAAGAGAATTACGTGAATTTAACAACCTTTTTGATTATTATCCAAGCTTGATATGGTTGCATTTAGCTGAAGGGACTTTAAATAGCATACCAGAGTGTTCTTTGCCTGTAGACCCTGTTATTACAAAAATTGAATACAATGAAGATGATGAGCATTTACTAATGCACATTGCAGAGATGCTTCATGTTGTATGGTTGTGTAGGAGACGAGATCTATCTCCAGTTGAAAAGATTTTGGATTTTTTGCACTGGAATTATAAATATCTGCTGATTTGCGAAAGTACTATTGCTTACGTCACTATGCTTTTTACAAATCAATTGGGAGTTAGAGCACCCAAAAACTCAGGCAGCAATGACATTCAAAAGATTTTAGAAGGATGCAGAAATCAAGCATGGGATCTAAACTACCTCTCGAATTGGAGTAACTTTCATTATTACGAAGATAGAATGGAAGATATCTTTATGTTTGCAACAAACGATACTCAATTGAAAATGATTTTTATAAATACTTACGCTGCTGGTGGTGTTGGGGCATTAATTGAAACTGTATTTTCGAAGAAAGATTCTCAAAGAATTTTTGAGGTAATAAATAATAATCAAGGGAGCAAAAGATTAAGACCGGATTTTGGGACACACCCCAAAAAGTATTTTCACCAGTTAATTGAGCGAGAAAAGCAGCAAGTAACAGAACAGTTGAAATAAGACCTAATAAATCAATGGGGATGATTCGAAGTGAATGACGAGTCTTTATGTATTATTTGTGGGATAGTTAAAAAGGGGACAGAGGAGCATATTATTCCCAAGTCACTGGGGAACGAATCATTAAAAATTTATTGTGTCTGTAAAGAATGTAACAGTGGGCTTGGGGCAAATGTTGATAGCTATTTAGTTAATCATATGTTCACTCAAATCATTAGGCAGTTTCTTGGCTTAAAAGGACAAAGTGGCGAAGTACCCAATCCATTTAAAAAAGGGCGTGATGAAGAAGGAAATGTTGTTCATGTGAACGATGATTTTGTTCCAAGGTCTCTACCAAGGTTGGAACAAGTAGGTACAAAAGTGAAAATCACAGCACCATCACGTGAATTAGCGCTTACGATGCTAAGGAAGAAATTAATTCGTCAGGGCTTTTCTGATGTTCAAATTGATCAATATATAGAGCGTGAGAACATTATAAGAGAGGAAAGTGTGCATTATCCCAAGATAAGATACGATATGACAGTTGATTTGAATAAATATTATTTGGCTGCCTTAAAGATAGCATATGAATATGGCTACCATAAATTTGGTGAATTGTTTTATAATGACGAAATAGCACAACAAATTAGAATGATTTTATTTAATGCAAGCAAAGGTAACTTTGATTACACCTATGGGAAAGTCAGATTATTATCTAGTTTCATTACACATAGCATGGAAAAGGAACAAGGGATCAATTGTCACATGCTTTCTTTACATAAAGATAACGCGAATCAATTGATAGTTAATATTATATTGTTTATGACACCAGGATTGTCATTCAGTGTTTGCATATCAAATAATGCTTTGAAATATAGGATCGAAAATGAAATTATAACTGAAATAATACCAATAAAAATAAATTAATATTATAAA
>NZ_BFBX01000120.1:0-27448 GCF_003851045.1 Paenibacillus sp. 598K
TCTAGTACAGCATCAGAATTAAAAGAGTTAAAATTTGGGTAATGTGATATAGTTGGAGAAAAAGAGGATGCCAACTATGAAAAATCAATCCTATCCCATTCGATTAACCCCAGAGGAACAACAGACGTTACAACGTCTGTGTTCCAAAGGCAAAGCAACCGCACGCTCCATTCGGCGTGCACAAATTCTCCTGTGGGCAGATGAAAATCGTAGCGAAGGAAAGCTGAGAGATAAGGAGATTGCCCAGCGACTTGAGATTCATACAAACACGGTACATCTTGTACGGAAGCGGTTCGTGGAAGAAGGTTTGCAAAAGACGATTGAACGAAAGAAGCGACTGACACCGCCTAACCCGCCTAAAGTAACGGGCGAATTAGAAGCACGAATCCTTGCGTTGAGCTGCAGTGAACCTCCGGCAGGGAGAAGTCGCTGGACACTTCGTTTGCTAGCCGACAAAGCGGTAGAACTTCAGTATATCGACAGCCTCTCCTACGATACGGTCGACCGCATTTTAAAAAAAGCGAACTTAAGCCTCACCTCAAAAAATGCTGGTGCATCCCGCCCGAGCAGAACGCGGCGTTTGTAGCCGCGATGGAAGACGTGCTGGAAGTGTATCACGAACCTTACGATCCGAATTGTCCCGTCATTTGCATGGACGAAAAGCCGTTTCAACTTCTGGATGAAGTTCGGGAGCCCATTCCCATGAAAGCTGCTAAGCCCCTGCGGGAAGACAGTGAATACGAGCGGAACGGGACGTGCAGTATTTTCATCTTCACGGAGCCCCTGGCAGGCTGGAGGCATGTCGATGTGCAGAGCCGGCGTACTCGAATCGAGTGGGCCGAGCAGGTGAAAACGTTGCTGGATGTTCACTATCCTCAGGTTCCCAAAATCAAACTCGTCATGGACAATTTAAATACGCATTCCATCGCTTCGCTTTATCAGGCTTTTGATCCTGCTACGGCCCTCCGCTTAGCGAAGCGGCTAGAGATTCATTACACGCCCAAACATGGCAGCTGGCTCAATATCGCCGAAATTGAACTTAGCGTCATGACGCGTCAATGCTTAGGTCGACGCGTCCCTTCCATGGCGAAGTTGAGCACCGAACTATCGGCCTGGGAATCTTCACGCAATCAAAGACAGAAAGGTGTAGATTGGCAGTTCACGACGACTGACGCTCGGATAAAGCTGAAGCGCCTATACCCACAATTTAAAGACTGATGCTGTACTAGGCAGTCTGCTCGCCATTCGTCCAAAAAAAATGTGCGGAAGCTGTTTAGAATTGGCGCATGTGGTTAATATATAGGTGAGGCAAGACTAAACGTTGATTCAAAGGGTGATCGGCACTCGGACAAGCGTATGGACAGAAGATAGGGTTTTCTACAGAAATATCAAATTTTATAAAAACCATGTTTGCAATTCGGTTGGGAATATGGTAATATGGGTTCAGTTGATAAAAGTGTAACACCGATTCGCATATTGAAAAGGGTTAACATTTTACGATGATACCTTTTTCAATATGTGAATTTTTGTTGTATCGGCAAAAAATGAACATGTTAATAAACATTTGGAGGTAATAACTATGCAACAAGGTACAGTTAAATGGTTCAACGCAGAAAAAGGCTTTGGTTTTATCGAGGTTGAAGGTGGAAGCGACGTATTCGTTCACTTCTCCGCAATCACTGGCGAAGGCTTCAAAACCCTTGACGAAGGCCAACGCGTTGAGTTCAACGTTGTTCAAGGCAACCGCGGACCACAAGCTGAGAACGTTGTAAAACTGTAGTATTCCTTTCAGAAACAAGCTCTCGCCCTTACGGGTTGGGGGCTTTTTCTTTTTGTGTCATGTTCCTTGTTGGCTCCAGGGCTTGCCGGAGGGGTACCGCACGCAGTTTCGCAGCTCCAGTGCACCTTTGTTCCCTTACTTTGCTCGTGCTGCCGCAATGTCGATGCTCCTGTGCCCCTTCCTTCCCATGCACGTTGGCTTTGCAGCCGATTTTAGTTAAAGGTTACAATTGCCAAGCGTCAGATGCTTATAGTATACTGTGGATTATAGTTAGCTCGGACGGGAAGCACCCTTCTGACAGCCTAATGGCTGTTGAGGGTGCTTTTTTTGTTTTTGTAGTCGCATCTCCTTCCGAAAACTCGTCCTGCGTAAATTCACCGCACGTAAATTCCGATAATGGGAAGAGAAGATAAGTTTTCTAATTCTATACATACGTATTCGCACAAGAACGGTCGACCTCAGGCTAAGTCTTGCTCAATTTATTATTTCAAAATAGGGGGAATTAGAATGAAGAAAATTATGGCTACGTTAATTGCAATCACACTGCTCATTTCTTTTCTGCCAGCGAAGTCGAGCACTGTTTTTTCTGCGACGCCATTTAAGGATGTGCCAAATAATCATTGGGCCAAAGATGCCATCGATTTTGCAGCTCAGAAGGGCTACGTCGGCGGTTATCCGGACGGCAGGTTTATCCCGAACGGAACGATCACCCGTGCTGAGTTTACGGCGGTCCTGGTGCGAATTGCCGGCGTTCAGGCCGGCAGCTCGGGGGCGTTTACGGACATTCAGAAGCATTGGGCTTCTGATGCAATTCAAACAGCGGTAGCTCAGGGCATCATTGCCAAGGAAGACTTTGGTTCTACGTTCCAGCCAAACAAGAACATCACACGCTTGGAAATGTCCCGTATGATCGCTCGTGCCTTGTCTCTGGACACGAAGTATAAGGCATACCTGGATGCCTTCAAAGGGCTATACAATGGCGATCTGCCTTTCGTGGACTACCGTGAAATGAAAGATAAGGATTTACCCTTTATCGGTCTGGCCTTCGGCGCGCGTACGATGAACGGCTATCCGGATGCCTCGTTTGGCCTCAACAAGAATGCGACCCGGGCTGAGGCTGTTGTTATGCTGAAGAACTATCATGATAACCGCAGCAAAACTCCAGAGTCGTTCCAGTACCTTCGTGAGTTGAAGGAAGTCGCGGAGACGGGAATGAATGCTGCGGCGGTGTCTAGGTTGGTGCCGGAAGTGAATCTTAAAACCACTGACATTACACTTAAACATCCAGCCTATGATGTAACTGTGAAAAGAGTATATGTGCTGCCGCTTGAAGGTAACGTTGTCAGTCTTTACGAAAAAAAATATCTATGGGACAGAAATCTTCTTGAAGATCGATTAAAAAATAATAAAAGAGGGTATGTCGTTGCATCTGTTAAGTTCAGTCCAAAGAAAAATGGCGATCGTATGATGATTATGCAAAGTCTTGCCTTGAATCCTAGTGCAAATATTACTCATGATGAGCCCTTCCAAAAATATGGCCTAATTAATGAATGGATGAAGCAGCATTTTACTTTGGTTAAAGATGTTCAAGTTGAATTATCTCTCTACGGGTCTTACAGCGATGACAAATTCCGTGTGTATATAGATTCAATTGATTCTAATCTTGGAAATGTTGAATTGCTGTTTAATCCTGATAAGAAAAGGAACTAGCTTATGGAAAACAAACGGTTAATTATTTGTTTTTTAGTCTTGTGCATTTTTTTCTCTGGTTTTAATGAGTTGTTTATTTCAAATGGTGAAGCCGCAGAAAAAGTTACAGTTACGACAACTCGTACTTATAATCCCGGATATTATTGGTGCCAACATGTTGATAAAACTTGGAGTACAGAGAGTACCTTACAAGGGCGAGTATTTGCTAACGATGCTGGGGGAGAGCCTAAACTGACGAATAGTCGAACGAAGGCAGCCATATCAACTCCCACAACTGGAAACTGGGATGGTGCGGATGGGAACATGTATAGTGCATCCGAAGTTCGTAACGGAAAGCCGATTTCTGTTAGAATGGCTGATAATGCTGATCCTGCAATCGATGGCAATCCATACATTCTCAATGATGAAGTCATTATTTCAGGTTGGTCTGGTAAAGGTGTACGCGGATACGCTGGTGATGTATGCGGCTCCAACCCAAGCATGATCTATCCCTTCCCAGTCACCGTCACCTTCCAGGGGACCGTTGAGCTACCCGATCCGAAAGGGAATCTGACGATCCGTCACTTCTCTACGGATGGGCAGTCGTTGTCGTCGATCTTCCCGGACGTAGTGAAGGAGATGGAAAAGGACAAATCGTATCCTGTCCCTGTACCGACGAACTCCAGTTATACGTACCAAGGCTACAAAGAAACGACGAATGGCTCGCCGCCTGCCGGTGGGTCAATAATACCCGGCAATCGTCATGATATTGCCTATAATGGCAGCTACACTCAGCATTACGTCTACCTCTACTATAGTCGCAATACGCCAACCTTAACACAGGGCGAAGTTAACGTGCGACATATGGTTCGTGAGGGACCGAACGGCACCTACCAGGAGAAGGCGCGAACGGTTACGATCGTCGATCTGGATTACAGCGATACGATACGACCTGCGGCGAGCTACGGCACACAGAAGGGCCGGAACATCGGATACACTGGTTTTAGCGATACCGTCGCTTCCGGAACGTCAATCTCTGTCTCGCTGGACAAGGCGCGCCCGAAAGCCTACGTCACCTTCTTCTATGAGGTCGCGGCCGGCCAGGGGCCGAAGGAGTTCTCAGGCGACTTCGACGTTGTGCCAGGGACAATTGAGTACCGGGAGGAATTCTCGTTCCGTCCCAAAAATTTCGTCATGAACGGCTGCACGTATACGTCGCATCAGTACAAGATCGAGCGCAATGGCCAAACCTGGACCTCGCATCAGGTACAAGGCTCAACGAACGTCTCGAACTTCAACAAAAACAACTATCCTTCCGTCCTTGGCGTCGGGACGCACATGGTGAGCATGAAGATCACGGCGAGCTGCGGCACATCCGAATGGATCGGTCCGAAGCCGCTGGTCGTCACCAGTATCCGGGACAACCGACCACCGGACTTCGAGATCGGGTTCGTTTATCCATTCCAGCCGACCGAACCGCTGACGACAGTTGTTCAAGGAAGCACGCTGGATTTGATCTATATCGAGGATCCGACCGTTCCGACACCGCATGATCCAGACGGAGATAACTTTACCTTCAACGGGTTTGATTTTGTAGGAACGACGAGTGCCTGGTTGAAGACGATTCCAGTCAAATACCAGCATCAATCGTATACGAATGGCTATCATTCTATCTCTATGGATACCTTAGGGTATCATACTATAAGTGCTACGATGACCGACGATTTCGGTGCTTCGGCAACGCGATCGACAACGATTCACGTTGTTAGACAAGAACCGGTGCCGATTATTACAGGCTCCCAGACTGTAATCGAGGGCCGGCCGCTGAAGGAGCCGCTGTCGTCGAAGAACAGTATCACCTACATGCCAGGTCGGACGATTAACCATTCGCGCGACCTATGGACGAACCTGAAGACTAAGTATGATACGCCGGGCAAGGAACGCATTACACTGCACGTCTTTGACAGCGCCGGCCTGCAATCGCTGGAGCCGGCCGTCCATGAGCTGACCGTTCTGGAGGATCAACCGCCGGTACCGGCTCTGGATTACCAGACCCCCTCGATCCGGGGCAACCAGACGTTCAAGCTGGTGTCGTACACGACCGATGGCGATGAGATCGTCGAAGAGCGCGTGCATTATGCCTATGATTCCAACAACAACGGGAACTTCAAGGACGAGCAGTTGGTAGAGGTCAAGATCGGAGCGGATCGGAGCTTCGAGCTCAAGAATCTGAAGGTTGGCCGCTACAAGTTCACCGTCTTTGCAAAAGAGGATTGGGGACTGGAAGCGACCAAGGATTTTTATCTGAACGTCATTAACGACAAACCGCTCGTCTCGTTCGACATTTCGTCGGAGAGTATAGAGCCAGCGGTCATCACGTCGATTCCGCTGCGAGCTGCCGATATAGTGAGCTCAAACAATTGGAAGAATTACGATTCGTTGGGCCAGAAGCCCAAGAGCTGGGGAGCCAATCCACAAACGAAAGCGTTGGGGCATAGTCCGTACGTTCAGTTTAACGATCAGCATCTTCAATATCATTATATTGGACCGACAAAGGAAGGCCTGAATGTCTTGGAATTCCCACACAATGATTATCACTATAGCAATGGGGAATCCTCGAAATATTTTCACCTCAGATATCAGAATAAAGACTACTTTCTTTATGAAGGCTATACGCCAGGACAGGATGGCTATAGCTCACAATACTATACCACTATTCGTGAAAATGGCGAAACGCCGAAAAGGCTATACTATCGAGAAACTGCATCGCAATCCTGGTATACGACAATAGACTACATGATCACGGGGATAAATCAAGAGAACGAAACGGTGGGTTTTTTTAATTATCCAATCACAACCAGGTTTACATTTGACGAACTGGTACGAAAAGAGGTTGCAGTACCGAATTTTTTCTATAATTACTATTCAAGTACGCCTTACCCTAGTCCGTACCATCCATACAATACCCCGTGGGGATATATGGCCAGTCCTTCTGAGGGAGCAACAACCCTGTCTACGTATGAATGGTCATCACCAAAAGGGGCTGCTATCACGAGGCCATTAAATGGAAGTTACCGTGATATTGCTTCCTTTAATAAAGTGGACGCGACATTGAGACATCATACATTTAGTAATGAATATAATGCCAAGTATACGATTTACGATGTCTCGAAGAATACAAAAATTACAGTCCCTAATATCCCATACGGGTACTATACAAGTGGGACATACGGTTCCTATCTCAGCTATAACTACTCACCATCAAGCTCAGGAGATTTTGCACTTCAGACGCGATCGGAAGCCGGTTCGGCCATAAATGTATACAGTACGAAAACCGGTGCCTTGGTGGACACGATTGAGAATCGCTTCTATAAATTTCCGCCAGTTCGTGACCATCTGATCCTTTTTGACCTCAACGGAGACAAAGCAGGCACGAACATGTACGGTTATCATTGGGGCAGTGATGGCAAGTTTACGCAAAAGTACAGTGTGCCCAATGTCTACTATACGCCAGGAGGCAACAATGCCGGAGCGGTCGATGGTGCCGGGTACATGTACTACATTGATAAAACATCCACCAGCATTGCGGTCAAACGATTTCCAATCGAGACGGGTGTACCCGAGCTGGTTCTTGATCTTACCAATTACATGCCATCCTATACCGGGGAATATTCATTCCAATACAACCAGGAAGGTAATATTCTGTTAAGGTTCATGTATAAAGAACGCCCGGACAGTACCACTACAGCTGTCAAACAGTGGATACTTAGAAACTTAAAACCCGATCCGAAACGGCTTGTCGCGGAGCAAGTTCTGCTCAATAATCAGGAATTCCAAGCTGTTACGATTAACTACAGCTTGCGACTCAATCCAGAAGGGTACTTATCGACGCGTTATGCCGGGTTTGCTTTCAACGCCGAGGATGAACGCAATATGTATCGGGTCGAATCCAATATAGATACGCTTCGTTTGGTGAAAATTCGCAACGGCAACCGTATCATTATGGAGGAGAAACCTTATGCCTTTGGCCACACCCTGCATAAGTTCAAGATCCAGGTTCTCGATGGAAACATCCTGGTCTACGTGAATGGCGTACCGCTCATCGACGTGAATGATAGCGAATACGAGAAGGGATTCTTCGGCCCGTATTCTGGAGCGCTACGAGCGGAGTTCCTGAACATGGCCTACTCGGACTTGTCGGCGCTTAGCGCCAGCTCCAAGCTGGATGGCATCGCGATCGTTGGCGAGTCGATGATCTACTCTACCACCTACAACGATTCCGAGAACGATCCAACGATACGCGAGCTGACGGAATGGACGTATGCGCAGACCGAGCCAAACAAGTTCCTCGACGCTGGCGACGGCAAGTCGGGACGCTCGACGCACCATGAGAAGACGTACACGGCGCCTGTCGAGGCGATGGACAAGGTTGGCGTCTACCAGGTGACGTACAATACGACGGACGATCCGCATCCGGATCACCGCTACCCGGACGACACCTTCGCCATCTACAGGCAGACGTCGAATACGCCGTCCCGGACCTTGATCGTTCACCG
Organism: Paenibacillus sp. 598K; assembly: GCF_003851045.1. GTDB lineage: Bacteria > Bacillota > Bacilli > Paenibacillales > Paenibacillaceae > Paenibacillus_D. Next base: position 8,026 of record NZ_BFBX01000120.1, read on the forward strand.
CGCGCCGACTGTCGATTACGACATCGCGCTCGCGCCCGACTACACGGTGCGCTGGACCGACCGCAGCCATGACAAGGACCGTTGGCTGTCCGCGACCAACTACTCGCGGGAGGACACCGGCATCGACTACCAGCTCACCAAGGGGATTCTGGAGAAGAAATTCTACTACAAGACGCCATCGGGGCTGACGATCGATCAGAAGCTGGTCATACCGGAGGAGCGCGGCCTGTATACGGTCGGGATGGCGGTCAAGGACGAATACGACGCCTGGTCGCCGTTCCTGGAGCGGACGATCAATATCACGCAGCTGCCGAGCGACAACGAGCCGCCGGTCGCCGGATTCACCGCAACGCCCGGGACCAGTTATCGCGGCGTAGCGATCCGGATCAACTCGACCGCCAGCGACAAGGAGGACGGCGGACGTCAGAACTTGCCCCACTGGTACTACATCCGCAACCTGACCGATGGCGGCTATGAGACGCTGCAGAGCACGGTGCGGACGTCTTGGAACAAAACGTTCAGCAGCATGGGGACGTTCCAGATCCGTCAGGTTGTCGAGGATAGCCTGGGCCAGACCGATCAGGCCATCCGCACGGTGCAGATCGTCAACCGACCGCCGACGGTCAGCTTGATGACGACGCTCAGCCAGGATCAGGCCAAGCCGACGAAGGTGACGACGGCGACGCCGACCTTCACCTGGACGTATACGGACGCCGATGGCGATCCGCAGGCGCGCTACCAGTTGCGTGTCTACCGCTATGGCGGCGTCCTGGAGCGCGACTCGGATGTGAAGGCGTCTGCGAGCAAGTCCTGGACGCCAGGCGATCTACTGCCGGAGCGTGTGAACTTGTATGTGCAGGCGCGCGTCTACGACGGCTATGACTGGAGCGAGTGGGGCACGCCTCGATTCTTCTACATCGAGACGAACCAGCCGCCGACGGCGGACTTCGACTGGTCGCCGAAGCCGGTATATGAGGGCGACACGTTGCGGCTGCTCGACCGCTCGTCGGACCCGGACGGCGATCCACTTACGTATCAGTGGCGCGTGATACAGCCGGGCGGTACCATTACGACTTTCGCGGTAGCGGAACCGACGCTGTCAACCACAGTCCCCGGCGATTACCGCGTGACGCTGACCGTATCCGACGGCAAGGCGCAAGCCGAGGCGACGAAAGCCATCACGGTGCTGCCGCTCGGCCTGTCCGCCGAGCTCCATCATATGCCGGACTGGCTGGACAAGCATATTCAGGCCGGCCATGAGACGGCGGCTGCGCCAAAGGATTTCTATGCGGGCGAGATCCTCGTCGTCCAGGCAGAGACGTCGCCGGCTCCTGTCCGCCGAGTGACAGCGACGCTGGATGTGCGGGGAGCGGATGGCGGCCGACTGTTGGTGTCGACCGTGCTCGCCTCCAATGGCGAACGGCGCTACGCGGCCGAGCTGTACGACGAGCGCTGGGGCTCGTTTGATTCGGGTCTGCCCAAGGGCTTGCATCGCGTCCACTTTGATGTGGAGTATGCCAACGGCGTCGTCAAGACGGCCGAGGTGCCCTTCCGCATCATCGGCCATGTGCTGGAGTCGGTAGGCGTACATCGTCGGCAGTAAGCCACAGTAACCTCGGCTCCGATCATGCGCTTCAAGAAGATCAACATCCGGTTTGGCGGCATTTGGCTGCTGAACCGGATGTTTTTTTGATAGGCGATACGTTCAGTTATTTCGGACCTCATAGCCAGCGGCAATCCAGATCAGCCGTTTGGACTTGGCAGGCTGCGGGTAGAAGGGGAGGAGAAGGCAGAATGATGTGCGATACCCAACTATTAGACATGCGGCAGTCATTGCCAGCTGTTTCTAAACGATGTATAATACTATGGGAACACATATTCTTATGAAACTATCGTCTGCCGAGCATGCTTCGGGGGCACAATAGAGAGATAGATAATATGGAGATAGACAGCAGGGAGAGGAGAAGGCCATGAGTCAAATGGAGACCAAGTCCAAGACGTTCGAGCTGCTCTCGGATTATACGCCGCAGGGCGATCAGCCGGAGGCGATCCGGCAGCTGGTAGAGGGCGTCCAGGCGGGCAAGCGGCATCAGACGCTGCTCGGCGCTACCGGGACAGGCAAGACGTACACGATCGCCAACACGATCGCCCAGTTGAACCGGCCGACGCTCGTCATCGCTCACAACAAGACGCTGGCGGCGCAGCTGTGCAGCGAGTTTCAGCAATTTTTCCCCAACAATGCGGTATCTTACTTCGTCAGCTACTACGATTACTACCAGCCGGAAGCGTATATCCCATCCTCGGACACCTATATCGAGAAGGACTCCAGCATCAATGACGAGATCGACAAGCTGCGCCACTCGGCGACAAGCTCGCTCTTCGAGCGCCGCGATGTCATCATCGTCGCTAGCGTCTCGTGCATCTACGGTCTCGGCTCGCCGCTGGAGTACAAGGACCTCGTCCTCTCGCTGCGGGTAGGGATGGAGCGCTCGCGCAACGAGATCCTGCACAAGCTGGTGGACATCCAGTACCAGCGCAATGATATCAACTTCGTCCGCGGCACGTTCCGCGTGCGCGGCGATGTCGTCGAGATCTTCCCTGTCGAGAACAACGAGCGGGCGATCCGTGTCGAGCTGTTCGGCGACGAGATCGAGCGGATCACCGAGATCGACGTGTTGACCGGCGAGATCCTTGGTCTGCGGGATCATGCGGCGATCTTCCCGGCCTCCCACTTCGTCACCCGCGAGGAGACGATGAAGCGGGCGATCGTCAACATCGAGCGCGAGCTCGAGGAGCGGCTGGAGGAGCTGCGCAGTCAGAACAAGCTGCTCGAAGCCCAGCGTCTGGAGCAGCGGACGCGCTACGATCTCGAGATGATGCAGGAGATGGGATTCTGCTCCGGCATCGAGAACTACTCTGGTCCGCTGACGTTCCGGGAGCGCGGTGCTACACCGTATACGCTGATGGACTACTTCCCGGACGATATGCTGATCGTCATCGACGAGTCGCATGTGACGCTGCCGCAGATCCGGGCGATGTACAACGGCGACCGCGCTCGCAAGGAGGTGCTCGTCGATCATGGCTTCCGTCTGCCGTCGGCGATGGACAACCGGCCGCTCCGCTTCGAGGAGTTCGAGCAGAAGAGCAAGCAGCTCATCTACGTCTCGGCGACGCCGGGACCTTATGAGCTGGAGCATAGCCCCGAGATGGTACAACAGATCATCCGGCCGACGGGGCTACTCGACCCGATCATCGAGCTGCGGCCGACCAAGGGCCAGATCGACGATCTGCTCGGCGAGATCCGCGATCGCATCGCCAAGGACGAGCGTGTGCTCGTAACGACGCTCACCAAGAAGATGTCCGAGGATCTGACCGACTACCTCAAGGAAGTTGGCATCAAGGTGAGATACCTGCACTCGGACATCAAGACGCTGGAGCGTATGGCGATCCTGCGCGATCTGCGGCTCGGCACCTTCCACGTCCTCGTCGGCATCAACCTGCTGCGGGAGGGGCTCGATCTGCCGGAGGTGTCGCTGGTAGCGATCCTCGACGCCGACAAGGAAGGCTTCTTGCGCTCGGAGCGCTCGCTCATCCAGACGATCGGCCGGGCGGCGCGCAATAGCGAAGGCCGGGTCATCCTGTACGGCGACAAGGTGACCGACTCGATGGACAAGGCGATCAGCGAGACCGAGCGGCGACGCGCGATCCAGATTGCTTACAACGAGGAGCATGGCATCACGCCGACGACGATCCGCAAGCGGGTCGCCGAAGTGATCGAAGCGACCAAGGTCGCCGAGCAGAAGGCGGAGTATCTGACCGGCGACAAGGTCGGCAAGCTCTCCAAGCGCGACCGTCAGGCGGTCATCCAGCGACTGGAGGACGAGATGAAGACCGCCGCCAAAAATCTGCAGTTCGAGCGGGCCGCCGAGCTGCGCGACGCGCTGCTCGAGCTGAAGGCCGAGGCGTAGCGGCAGCCAGCATCGCAAGGGTCGCACAGGAATAGGGAGGGAATACGTTTGGGTATCGATCGTATAGAAATCAAGGGCGCCCGCGCCCATAATCTTAAAAATGTGGATGTCGTCATCCCAAGGGACAAATTCGTCGTCCTGACGGGGCTGAGCGGCTCCGGCAAATCGTCGCTGGCCTTCGATACGATCTATGCGGAAGGGCAGCGGCGTTATGTCGAGTCGCTGTCGGCTTATGCGCGCCAGTTCCTCGGTCAGATGGAAAAGCCGGACGTCGACTCGATCGAAGGGCTGTCGCCGGCGATCTCCATCGACCAGAAGACGACGAGCCGCAATCCGCGCTCGACGGTAGGCACGGTGACGGAGATCTACGATTACCTGCGTCTGCTGTACGCGCGCATCGGCAAGCCGCACTGCCCGACGCACGGCATCGAGATCACCTCGCAGACAGTCGAGCAGATGGTCGACCGCATCATGGAGTATCCCGAGCGGACGCGTCTGCAGATCCTGGCGCCGCTCATCAGCGGCCGCAAGGGCGAGCACACGAAGCTGCTGGCCGACGTGCACAAGCAAGGGTTCGTTCGGGTGCGGGTCGACGGCGAGCTGCGCGATCTGAGCGAGGAGATCGTGCTCGAGAAGAATAAGAAGCACACGATCGAGCTGGTCGTCGACCGGATCGTCGTCAAGGACGATGTCCAGACCCGTCTGGCCGACTCCCTCGAGACGGCGCTCAAGATCGCCGAGGGCAAGGTCATCGTTGATGTAATCGATCAGGAGGAGCTGCTGTTCAGCTCTAGCCTGGCTTGCCCGGAGTGCGGCTTCAGCATCGATGAGCTGTCGCCGCGGATGTTCTCCTTCAACAGTCCGTTCGGCGCATGTCCGGACTGCGACGGTCTGGGCGCCAAGATGATCGTCGACCCGGAGCTGTTGGTTCCCAATACGACCAAATCGATCGAGGACGGCGCCTTTGAAGCGTGGGCAGGCAGCACCTCCAACTATTACCCGCAGTTTCTGAAGTCCGTCTGCAAGCATTACGACATCGCGATGGACAAGCCGGTGCGGGAGTTGAGCGCCGATCAGATGAAGAAGCTGCTCTACGGAACGGGCGGGGAACGGGTCAAGTTCCGTTACGAAAACGACTTCGGCCACTCCAAGGAAGCGTACGTACCGTTCGAGGGCATCGTCCATAACCTGGAGCGACGCTATCGGGACACCGCATCCGACGGCATCCGCGAGTATATCGAAGGCTACATGAGCGCCAAGCCATGCGGCACCTGCAAGGGCGACCGTCTACGCAAGGAGTCGCTCGCCGTCACGGTCGGCGGACGTAATGTTGCCTATGTCACCTCGCTGTCGATTGGCGACGCGCAGCGGTTCTTCCAGGGTCTGGAGCTGAGCGAAAAGGATAAGACGATCGCCAACCTGATCTTCAAGGAGATCCATAGCCGTCTCGGCTTCCTCGTCAATGTCGGTCTGGAGTACCTCACGATGAGTCGGGCGGCCGGTACGCTCTCCGGCGGCGAGGCGCAGCGGATCCGGCTGGCGACGCAGATCGGCTCGAGTCTGATGGGCGTGCTCTACATCCTCGACGAGCCGAGCATCGGCCTGCACCAGCGGGACAACGACCGGCTGATCCGGACGCTGGAGCATATGCGCGACCTCGGCAACACGCTGATCGTCGTCGAGCACGACGAGGATACGATGATGGCGTGCGACTATATTATCGACATCGGTCCGGGAGCGGGCATCCACGGCGGTCAAGTCGTCGCCCAAGGGACACCTCAGGAGGTGATGGAGGACGAGCAGTCGCTGACCGGTCAATATCTGAGCGGCCGCAAGTTCATCCCGGTACCGCTGCAGCGACGTCCGACCGATGAGCGCTGGCTGGAGATCAAGGGCGCGCGGGAGAACAATCTGCGCAACCTGAACGTCAAGCTCCCGCTCGGGGTCTTCACCGCCGTCACCGGCGTCTCTGGCTCGGGCAAGTCGACATTGATCAACGAAATCCTGTACAAGACGCTGGCCCGCGATCTGAACAAGGCCAAGGTGCGGCCCGGCCAGTACAAGGAATTCCTCGGGCTCGAGCATCTGGACAAGGTTATCGACATCGACCAGTCGCCGATCGGCCGGACGCCGCGCTCCAACCCGGCGACCTATACCGGCGTATTCGACGATATCCGGGACGTCTTCGCCGCGACCAACGAGTCCAAGGTGCGGGGCTACAAGAAGGGACGCTTCAGCTTCAACGTCAAGGGCGGCCGCTGCGAGGCTTGTCGCGGCGACGGCATCATCAAGATCGAGATGCACTTCCTGCCGGATGTATACGTGCCTTGCGAGGTGTGCAAGGGCAAGCGCTACAACCGAGAGACGCTAGAGGTCAAGTACAAGTCGCTCAGCATTGCCGATGTGCTGGAGCTGACGATCGAGGACGCGGTCGAGTTTTTCAAGAACATCCCGCGTATCCACCGCAAGATGCAATCGCTGTTCGATGTCGGCCTCGGCTATATGAAGCTGGGCCAACCGGCGACGACGCTCTCCGGCGGCGAGGCGCAGCGCGTCAAGCTTGCCTCGGAGTTGTACCGTCGCAGCACCGGCAAGACGCTCTACATCCTCGACGAGCCGACGACTGGACTGCATGTCGATGATATCGACCGGCTGCTGATCGTCCTCCACCGCCTGGTGGATGCGGGCGAGTCGGTGCTCGTCATCGAGCATAATCTCGATGTCATCAAGACGGCGGATTATCTTGTCGATCTTGGCCCCGAGGGCGGCAGCGGCGGCGGGATGATCGTCGCCACCGGCACGCCGGAGGCGGTCACCGAGGTGGACGGCTCTTATACGGGCAAGTATTTGAAGCCTGTGCTGGAGCGGGATCGTAGACGAACCGAGGAGCGCGAGCGCGAGATAGCCGGCGTGGCGGCGAGCTCGGCAGCGGAGTAACGGCGGCCAGGCTTGAGCGCGGCATAACGGCGGTCGGATGACCACCTGCGCGCGCTGGGAGCTGCGCGCCTCATCCCTTCAAGGCTCAGACCTCGCGGCTCGGACTTCGAGCAGCGTTATCTTAACAGATGGGGTTCTCCTCCTGACCGGACGTTTCTCGTCTGACTCAGGGGGAGTTGCTTGCGTTTACGGTTCATAAATGACGCTCTGGCGGGACATGCTAATTTTGGCGGCCTTGGCCATAGCATAGTATCGTTCTGGCGTCAGCGACAAGGATATGGACAAATGGTGACAAAGTTGTTACACCTGCCATTTCACACTTGCAACTGACGTTCTGAACGGATAACATAGATTAATATAGGTTACGTGCGATTAAAAGGAGGGCCTTTCATGTTTTTGGCTGAAGAAGGAACAGCAACAGTAGCGACATCCGGCTTCGACCCGTTTGACGTGTTTATGCTCGCATTCACGGTGCTTATTTTTATTGGCTTCGTTCGTTTGCTGATGCATCGTCCCCGGAAAAACTGGTTCGCAATCGGCTTCGCTGGCGTTTCGTTGCTGTTGTTTTTGACGATTGACGCGATTATGATTTTCACGATTTGGTAAGCGGCTAACATGGCAGTCGCTCCATCGATACATCTCTGTGGCGGCCAGGACGAGAGAGCGTCCGGCATCGGAGGTGTATTTTTTTTGGGAATCAAGGCAAGGAAAGCTACAGGGTGGAGGTGCGACATGAGCAAACGAAACGAGAAAACCGGAGAAAGCCGGATGATGCCGATGACGGTCCGGACGATCGAGCCGATCGGCGAAGGGCTGCGCGTCTGTCTCGACCTGGTCGATGTGCTGGCAGATGACGAGGGCGTGCTCGTCGGCAGCACCGGGCACGGCTATGCGCTGGTGCTCGCGGAGACCAGGGCCTCGGCGACCTACCCGCCCCGGCCGTTCCGCGTCAACTGCGGCGCAATCCATCAGTATGTCCGCCAAGGCGAGCGGACGATCTACCTGTCGGAGCTACGGCCAGGCATGCCGCTCACCGTCGTCAGTCCGCGAGGCGAGCGGCAGATCGCAGTAGGCAGGGTTAAGCTAGAGCGGCGGCCGCTGCTGCGGCTGGTGTGCGACTACGAGGGCACGGAGGTATCGATTGTCCTCCAGGCGTCGGAGAGCGTCCATCTCTGGAGCGACTCGGGGGCAGCACGGCCGGTGCTGGAGCTGGAGACGGGCGAGCAGTTGGCCGGCTGGCCGGATCGACCGGGACGACATTTGGGCGAGCGGACCGAGGGCGAGAGCTGGGAGCTATAGGAGAGAAGAGTTCGAAGAGATAGAAAATGGCGGCGCAGGGATAGTCCCTGACGCCGCCGTTTGACGATAAGGAAGAGTGTGGGCAAGCGTGAGAGCCTACACCCACCACATTTCGCCGAGCGGCTCGCGGATCAGCACCTGCTGGAGGTTTTGCACCGCTTTGGAGAAGCCTTCCTCAACGGACATCAGGCCGTCCTCATGCTCGATGCTGACGACATAGTCGTAGCCGACCAGACGCAGGGCGCTAATGATGTCGGCCCAGGTTTTGTTGTCGTGGCCAAAGCCGACCGAGCGGAACTGCCAGGCGCGGTCGAGCATCTGCGTATAGGACTGCATGTCCGTGACGCCGTGGCTGTTGACGTTGACTGGATCGATGACCGTGTCCTTGGCGTGGAAGTGATGGATCGCGCCTTCCTTGCCGAGGATGCGGATCGCTTGCACCGGATCGATCCCCTGCCACCACAGATGGCTCGGGTCGAGGTTGGCGCCGATCGCTTCGCCGGCCGCTGCGCGCAGACGGAGCAGCGTCGCTGGCGTATGTACCGAGAATCCGCCGTGCAGCTCGAGGCCGATCTTCACATTATGCTCGGTAGCCAGCTTGCCGATCTCGGTCCAGTAAGGGATAACCTTGTTCTCCCACTGCCAGTCGAGGATCTCCTGGAAGTCGTTGGGCCATGGCGCGACCGGCCAGTTCGGATACTTGGCGTCCTCATGGTCGCCAGGGCAGCCGGAGAATGTGTTGACGACAGGTACGCCCAGCTTGCCGGCGAGCTCGATTGTCTGACGGATCACCGTGTCATGCTCGCTGGCGATCGCTTTTTGCGGATGCAGCGGGTTGCCGTGGCAGCTCAGCGCGCTGATGATCAGGCCGCGGGATTCGACCGCTTCTTTGAAGGCGTTCAGCTTGCTCTCGTCAGCGAGCAGCTCGCTCGGGTTGCAGTGTGCGTTGCCAGGGTAGCCGCCTGTGCCGATCTCGACGGCGTCCAGGCCTTGCCCTTTGATGTAGTCCAGGGCCTCTTCCAATGATTTCTGGGCGAATAATACCGCGAATACACCTAACTTCATTGAATCAGATACCTCCTGTATTGGATGGTTGTGGAAAGCGCGTTCACCCCGTATTATACCATGTCCCAGACAAGGATTGAAATGAGATTTCACCCTGCCTCCAATCTTCTCGGTGCTGAACACTGACCTTTTTGAACACGTACTTTAAGGCTTCGTATCGTCTTGCATCATCTGCTTGTAGATTCGCGTACGCGGGTTTGTTAGAATGAAGAGAAGAAGACAGGCTTGGAGGATAACCATGAACAGCTTAACAAGGCAAGACATCGAGTTGCTCGCCCCGGCGGGAGATTGGGATTGCATGCGCGCAGCGGTGGCCAATGGCGCCGACGCCGTATTTTTCGGGGTGGAGAAGTTCAACGCCCGGGCGCGCGCCAACAACTTCCGCAGCGACGAGCTCGGAGAGATCATGGCTTTTTTGCACAGCTATGGGGTCAAGGGCTTCCTGACCTTCAACATATTGGTGTTCGAGGATGAGCTGGCGGAGGCCCGTCAGCTGATCGAAGCCTGTATCGAAGCCGGGGTCGACGCGGTCATCGTCCAGGACCTCGGTCTCGTGCGGATGATCCGGGAGCTGTCGCCGGACTTCCCGATCCACGGCTCCACCCAGATGACGATCACCTCGCCGGAGGCGGTCGAGTTCACCAAGCCCTTCGATATGGAGCGGGTCGTGCTCGGACGGGAGAATAACCTCAAGCAGATCCGCCAGATCGGCGAGCAGGCGAAGCTGCCGATGGAGGTATTCGTGCATGGCGCGCTCTGCGTCTCCTACTCGGGGCAGTGTCTGACCTCCGAGATGTGGGGCGGCCGCTCGGCCAACCGGGGCGAGTGCGCCCAGGCCTGCCGTCTGCCGTACGACCTGATGGTCGATGGGGAGCACAAGCCGATGGGCGACGTTACGTATCTGCTCTCGCCCAAGGATCTGGCCGCGCTGGATATCGTGCCGGAGCTGATCGAGGCGGGCGTCACCTCCTTCAAGATCGAAGGCCGGTTGAAGACGCCTGAGTATGTCGCCAACGTCGTCAGCAAATACCGGGCGGCGATCGACCGCTACTTTGCAGGCGATCGCGCGAAGCCGTCGACGGAGGAGCTGCGGGAGCTGCAGCAGAGCTTCTCGCGCGGCTTTACGCACGGCTTCCTGGGCGGCACTAACAACAAGCTGCTCGTCGACGGCACCTTCCCGAAGAGTCGCGGCGTCTATCTCGGCCGTGTCGAGCGCGTGCTGCGCGATGCGGTCATCTGCCGGATCGAGGCGCCGCTCAAGCGGGGCGACGGCATCGTCTTCGACGCTGGAGATCCGACCAAGAAGGAAGAGGGCGGCCGCGTCTACGATCTGCGGCGCCAAGGCGTCAAGCTGGAGGGCGAGGCGCAGGAGGGGACGGTGCTCGAGCTCGTGCCGGGCCGCAACGATATCGATCTGGGCCGAGTCAAGCCGGGCGACCGAATCTGGAAGACTAACGATCCTGCGTTGGACAAGCGGCTGCGGCAGACATTCGAGACGGAGAAGCCGTATCGGGTATTCCCGCTGCATGTGCGCGTCAGCGGTACAGTGGGCGGACCGCTGCGCAGCTGGTGGACGGATGTAGAGAAAGGGACGATCGTCGAGGTGGCGAGCGAGCTGGAGCTGGAGGCGGCCCGCAAGCGGCCGCTCGACGAAGAGGTGCTGCGGGAGCAGCTCGGCCGTCTGGGCGGCACGCTGTACCAGCTGGAGCAGCTGGAGCTGCATCTGGGCGAGGACGTCATCCTGCCGATCCGCGAGCTGAACCGGATGCGCCGCGTGGCTGTCGAGCAGCTGTCGGGCGAGCGGCCCAAGCCGCCGGTCTATACCCGACTGCCGGTTACTGTCGTCCATACGCCGCCTTTGCGTCAGCCGGTCCATGCGCTTGAGACTCCGGCTCTGACTGCGCTTTGCCGCAGCGTCGAGCAGGTGGAGGCGGCTGCGGAGGCAGGGATCGAGATGATCTACGCCGACTTCGAGTTTATTAAGCAATTCCCTGCCGCGATCGCCGCTGCGCGTCAAGCGGGCAGTCGGATTGCGCTGGCAACGCCGCGTATTCATATGCCCGGCGAGAACGGCTACCACAATAATATTCTGAAGCTGCAGCCCGACGCCATCCTGGTCCGCAACACCGGCGCGCTCTACTTTTACATGCGGGCCAGAGCGGAGGCCGAGCGTGACGGCCGGGGCGAGTCGTTCCCGCGTCTGATCGGCGACTTCTCGCTGAACATCGCCAATCACAAGTCGGCGGATCTGTTCCTCGAGGCTGGCTGCGAGCGGATCACGCCTTCGTATGACCTGAACATCCAGCAGATGGTCGATTTGCTGGGCCATGCCGATACGTCGCGGGTCGAGGTTGTGCTGCATCAGCATTTGCCGATGTTCCATACCGAGCATTGCGTGTACTGCACCTTTTTGAGCGAGGGCACGGACTTTACCAACTGCGGTCGCCCATGCGAGGAGCATGCCGTATCGCTGCAGGATCGGATCGGGATGTCGCATCCGGTGCGCGTCGACGAAGGCTGTCGCAATACCGTGTACAATGCGGTCGAGCAGTCGGGCGCAGAATATCTTCAACACTTCCTTGAGCTTGGCGTCCGTTCCTTCCGCATCGAGTTCCTGGAGGAGTCGGCTGAGAAGGTCGCCGAGGTGCTCAGCCTGTACCATGACGCGCTCCGCGGACGGATCAGCGGCACGCAGGTGTGGCGCAAGCTGAAGGCGACCAATCAGCTCGGCGTGACGCGCGGCCAACTGGTCAAATAACGAGGCGCAGGCCTCCCAATGCAAGCCGTGCCGAACCCGGTACGGCTTGTTTGCATCGCTGGCAGTCCCGGAATTGACGCCTAGTAGTGTCAAAAGGAGGAATCCGCAAGACTGAAAGAGAAGCTTATACTTACCGATATACAAAGAGAGTCAGGAAAAGGGCGGGATGGCTGTCAACTTGCGCATCAAAATAAACGATCAAGAGGTATCATCCAATGAGCAAACAGAACGAATCATCGACTTCATCCAATTGGAGCGACCTTGTACTGAAGCTGGAGCAGCAATATTTGGCCGGCAAGCTGCCGAAGCATGAAGACTACGCCGCATTGCCGGCATCGTTGCGGCGGACTTCGCCGCTTCTGTTGCGCATGGATTGCGTCAGACTGATGCTTGACGGTCGCACGCGGGAGGCGGCCGAGCAGCTGTCGTTGGCAGTCAAGGGATATGCGGCTCAGGCTAATGAGCGGGAGATGCTATCCATGATGGGGCTGCTTGCTTTGTTGTATACCCAGATCGGCGGCACGCCGGAAGCCCGGACGATGATCGATTTTTTGACGGAGGAATATGAGCGGACGCCAGGCCAATGCAGCGGTTTTGTCCTGTGGGCATTGGCGCGCGGCAGCGGCTCGACCGGTCGGGGCGCGACGCGAGAGCGATGGGGACGGTCCGAGCGCTACTATCTTGAAGCGGCGGCCCGATTTGCAGAATCCGGCGATTATATATGGTATGCCGGACTGTTGCTGGACCGCTGGATCTATGACGACAACCTGCTCGGGCAGCCTGAATGGGAGCGATGGCTGGAGCTGCTGCGGCAGTGGGCAACCTTATATCCCGTCTGCGGCCAGATTTACACGCTGCTGCGCAGCGAGCCTGGTGCGCCGATCGACGATCTGGGGCTGCCCGAGCGCGTCTGGATTCTGGTACAGGCGATGCGCACACCGAACCGTGCCTTAGTCAGGACCGAGATGCTGGAGCATGATGTAGAAGTGCAGCTGTTCACGATGCCAAGCGAGCTGGACGCGATCATCGCCGCCGATGATGCCGGAGCGGCTGCAGCTTGGCTGCGACGAGCGGCGATGCTGGCGGAGGCGATCGCTTCGCCGGCGGCGCAGCGTACGGCGGACCAGCTCGCGCAAGCGCTTCGCGAGCAGAGGCCAGGCTGGCTGCCCGCTGTCCAGGAACGGTCGGCGGAGGCCAAGGTATCTTCGGCAGAGCAAGCTGGACCGCTCGCCGCCAGTCCGACGATGCGGATACAGCTGTTCTCCGGTCTGAAGCTCTCGGCCGGCGCAGCCGAGCTGATCGAGCTGAAATGGAAACGGCGCAAAGCAAGAGAACTGCTCGTCTATCTGCTCCTCCAGCCTGGGCATCGGGCTTTGCGCGAGCATATCTTGGAGCAGGTGTTCGGCGAAGGCGAGGCGGCCAAGCTAGCCAATCACCTGTATGTATCGTTGCACGAGCTCAGGCATCGGTTGAAAACCTGGGGCTGGGAGGGCGCGGTCTACGCGCGGGGCGGTATGATCGGTATCGATGAGGCGTTTATCGGCTACATCGACATTGAGCAATATTATACATTAAGCCAAGTCGGCGATCAGCTGTGGGCGGACGATCGAGAAGCAGCGGTGAAGCTCTATCTCGACGCTGTGCAGCTCTATGGTCCGCTGGGAGCGGATATGCCTTACGCCGACTGGCTGGAGCGTTGTCGCTCGCAGCTGCTCGAACGTCAGACGCTGATGGTCCGACGGCTGATCGAGTATTACAGCGAGACGTCGGATAAAGCGCGCGCCGAGCAGTGGCTCAATCAGTGGATCGATCTGCGCCCGGACCACGAGGAAGCTTATCAGGCGATGATCCAGTTCTGGAAGGGGCTTGGTCATGAAGCCGAAGCGATCAGCTGGTACCGGCGGTTGGAGCGAGTGTGCGAGGAGGAGTTTGGAACCGCGCCGCTCGAGGAAACCCGGCGTTTGATATGGCCGTGAGGAGCGAGGTGTGCGGGGAGCTTCTGCGCAAGTTGGTGCCGGTGTATGCTGGAGCGATGCTGTTTGCCGTAGGGCTGCGGTATCTGGAGCTCTATTGGCTCGGCCATCTGGGCGTAGTAGAGCAGAGAATGTCAGGGCTCGGGACGGCCAGCGTCATGCTGGCGCTCTGGCTGCTCCTCAATGGCTATACGTGGTGGCGACTTCGATCGCCACAGCAGCTATCTCCCGGCATGTCGCCCGTGTTGTTCAATGAGCGGCTCGCCGCAAGATTGCTGACCTTGCCTTATGAGCTGCTGGTCGGCTTGACCTTATTGACGACGCTATCATCGTTGGGCGTGCGGGCCGGGCAGTTGGCTCGCGAGCATGGCGGCTGGAGCGACTGGCGTCAGGAGGCTGTGCTGGAGAAGCTTCAGTTGACCCTGGGCGAGAGCGGACTAGGGCTTACGGTGTCGGTCGTGCTGTATTTGTTGCTCCGCCGGGTGCTGCGCTCCTTTATCCTGCGGTTGGAGCCGTTGCAGCTGGGAGGCGGTGGATCCATCATCGGACCGTTAATTATTGCGTATGCCGGAACCTTTCTGGTGGCGATGATGAACTTGCTGCAGTTTGTGATCGCTTCCGATCACCGGGGCCAAGGGGTCAATTCCACCGCCTTTGCCGTTTCCTTCCTCTTCTACTTCCTGTTCGGCATCACTGCGCTCTCGATGATCGCCTTGGAGTTCCGCCGCGATCTGAGCGCGATGATCCGCAGCATCCGCGAGCTGGTGGGCGGTCATAGAGAGCGTGGACCGTTGATGGACAAAATACCGGTTATCTCGCGGGACGAAGCTGGCGAGCTGGCGATGGCGTTTAACGAGCTGCGCGAGAAGGTTGGCCATGAATACGAGGAGCTGGAAAAGGAACTGGAGCTGGCCTACAACATCCAGCAACAGCTGCTGCCGCCCGGAGATATCATCGCCGGCGCATGCCGCATCTTCTCCTGGAGCCGCTCCGAGCGCGAGGTCGGCGGTGATCTATGCGATGTCGTGCGGCTGGATGAGACGCGGACGGCGATCGCGATCGGCGATGTCTCGGGCAAGGGGATGCCGGCGGCGCTCGTCATGTCCGCAGCGATCGTCCTTTTCCGCTCCGAGATCAAGCGGGGAGGCAGCAGCAGCGAGGTGCTGCAGCGCATTAACCGGCAGCTATGCGAAGCGCTGGGCGGCGAGAGCTACGTCTCGCTTGGCATCGGTCTGGTGGACACGCTGCAAGGGACGATTACGTATGCCAGCGCCGGCCATCTCTCGCCTTACTTTATTACCGCCGGAGAGCGTCCGATACAGATCGAGGGCTCATCGCTGCCGATCGGCTTTGATCCAGAGGGGCGCTACACCGATGTGCAGCTGGAGCTAAAGCCCGGGGATCGGTTTGTACTTATTACAGACGGGATGGTTGAGCTGAGAGACCGGCAAGGCGAGTTGTATGGCTTCGATCGGTTCGAGAGCGAGCTGGCCGGCTGGGAGCCGGGCGTCCCGCTCGCTCAGCTGGTGGAGGGAATGTTGAAAAAGATGGAGGCGTTTGCGAGCGGGTTGGGGCAGGATGACCGGACGATCGTGGTGCTGGAGATGCAGTCGCCTGAGGGGATGCCCGCTACGGCAGCTAATGTAACCCTGGCCGGCGGCGGTCAGTTGATCTGCCAGTGGCTGATCCCGGCCGCGCATGGCAGCGAACGTCAGGTGCTGCAGGAGATGGAGCGGCTGATCGGCGAGCACTGGCCGCAGACGAGCAGGCTGGAGGATATGAAAAGCGCGGTGGCAGAGGCCGTCATCAACGCGGCCGAGCACGGCAATCGGTTAAACGAGTCGAGGCAAATACGAGTCAAGCTGCAGATCGGCACTCATCTGATCGTCTGCCGCGTGTACGACCAAGGGGCGGGCTTTGATGCCGCCGAAGCCAAGCGCCGTGAGCTTTACAATACCGATCGCAGCCAGCAGGAAGATCCGCGAGGGTGGGGGCTGATGCTGATCGACGGGCTAACGGATTATTGGGAGACGGGACGGGACAAGGATGGATTCTATGTGGAGTTGTTCTTTCTGCGCAAAGCTGAACGCTCCTGGGAAAAGGAGTGAGGATTATGGAACATCCGTTTTCGATGGATATCCGTTATACAGAGGATGCGGTCCTGCTTGACCTGCAAGGGGAGCTGAACAAGCCGGCGGAGGCGGTACTGCTCGGGCATCACCCTTGGGAAGAGGGGCTGCAGGGCGGTCGGCTCTGCCTGGTGTTGAATTTGCAGGATATCAACTATATTAATAGTGCGGGCATGGCGCTGCTCATCCGCCTAGCGAGAGCGGGAAAGAAGGGGAAATATCATACCTTTGCGTATGGTGTATCCGAGCATTATCAAAAGCTGTTTCGTATGGTCGGGCTCACGGAATATATGATGATCTACCCGGAGGAGCAAGCCGTCAAAGAACGAATCGCGGCGCTTCGGGAAGCGTCCTCGAAGGATGAGTTAAGTTGAAAATATGCAAAAAACCTCTTGATCTCCACATTGGGATCAGGAGGTTTTTTGTGGAAATTTAATCCAATTGGATCTTCGAGTCAAAAGCTTATTTATCCTCATACCCGGGATGATTGTAGTCGGTGTCCTTCAGCTCCTCGAGGATATTCATCCCGCGGATATGCGTGCGGGTCTCCTGAGTGCCGACGCGATAGACGGCTCGGTATACATCGATTAACTGTTCGGTGAATTGATTCTGGGCCTCGTCGTGGTCCGCAGATTTGTAAGGAATCGGCGTGCGCAAAGCAGTCGTCTCGTCCTCGCGCTGTCCTTGCTCAAGGATCGCTTGCAGCTCGGCGAGCTCCTCTGCGGTCGCTTCGATCGTCAGCTGCTCGCTTTTGGAAGGCTCGGTTTCGATGGCGCCGCCGGACACGGAGACGTAATACCGTTGCTTGTCATTGACAATCATGATAGGTCCTCCTTTGGGTGGAGATACTCTTACCTTCTATATATGAATGTATACCACCTGTATCGGTAGCTTGAAACAAGCGTGTCAAATTGACAGGCCCTCCGGGCTCTACTAGACTGAAGAAAAATGAACCCCTGGCGGAGGAATGAGTATGTATACTGAGCGATATGAGGAATGGCGGCATGTATTCAAGCTTGACCCGGAGCGGGAGATCGATGACGCGTCCCTGGAGCGAATCTGCATGTCGGGGACAGACGCGGTCATGGTCGGGGGGTCGAGCGGCGTGACGTTCGAGAATGTCGTCGATCTCCTAGCTCGCATCCGCAGGTATGAGCTGCCTTGCGCCCTCGAGGTGTCGGATCTGGAGGCGGCGGTGCCGGGCTTTGACCTGTATCTGATCCCGATGGTGCTCAATACGGAGCGCACGGAATGGCTGACCGGCAAGCAGGTGGAGGGACTGCAGGCGTACGGCTCTTATATCCCTTGGGAGAGCACTGCGGCGGAGGGGTATATCATTTTGAATGCGGAGGCCGAAGTCGCCCGTCTGACCGGCGCGTCGTGCGAGCTGGACACCGCAGCGGTGCTGGCGCATGTGCGGTTGGCCGATCGATTGATGCGGCTGCCTATTGTCTATATGGAATACAGCGGGCGATTCGGGGATATGCGGCTGGTGTCGCAAGCGGCGGAGCTGCTCACGCAGGCGAGATTGTTCTACGGCGGCGGTATCGTGGATGCGACACAGGCGGCCGAGGCTGCTGCGGCGGCGCATACCGTCATTGTGGGCAATATCGTCTACGATGACATCGAGGCCGCGTTGACGACCGTGGAGGCAGTGAGGCAGAGCGCCATTGCCCCGATATAAGCGTTTCCTGTCATGCAACTGTCTACTATATAGGCCGTCCCGGGACGGCGGCTGCCGTGGCTCATCGCTTGGCGATGGGCCATTTTAACATGCGGCTCTGCGGATAAAGATGGGCACCGCGGAACATTGACACCTTGGGGGCGGGCCGCTAGACTGGACATAGGCGAACATACGCGAACAAAGGAGCACGGATTGATGTACAAACCAATGGATATCGACCAGGCGGTCAGCAAGCTGAATGAGCGTCAGCGAGAGGCGGTCATCGCCACCGACGGACCTCTATTGATCATGGCGGGAGCGGGCAGCGGCAAGACGCGCGTGCTGACTCATCGGATCGCTTATCTGATCGAGAAGCGCCGCATCGCGCCATGGAGCATCCTGGCCATTACCTTCACCAATAAAGCGGCGCGCGAGATGCAGGATCGGGTATCAGCGTTGATCGGAGCGATGGGGGGCGACGTGTGGGTATCGACCTTCCACTCAATGTGCGTCCGCCTGCTGCGCAAGGATATCGACCGGATCGGCTACAACTCTAGCTTCTCCATCCTCGACTCGAGCGATCAGCTGTCTGTCATACGAGGCGTCATGAAGGATCAGAACATCGACACCAAGAAGTTCGAGCCCAAGGGCATCCAGGCTGTCATCAGCAGCGCCAAAAACGAACTGATTTCGCCTGAACGCTACGAGCAGAAGGTCGGCGATTATTACGAGCAGCTCGTGGCCAATGTATACAGCGCCTATCAGAAACGGCTCAAAGCGAACAACTCGCTCGACTTCGACGATCTGATTATGAAGACGATCCAGTTGTTTACGGAAGTGCCGGAGGTGCTGGAGTTTTATCAGAATAAATTCCGCTATATCCATGTCGACGAATACCAGGATACGAACCGGGCACAATATATGCTCTGCAATATGCTGGCAGACAAGCATCACAACCTGTGCGTCGTCGGCGACAGCGATCAGTCCATCTACCGGTGGCGCGGGGCGGACATCACCAACATCCTGAATTTCGAGGAGGACTACCCGGAGGCGCGGACGATCCTGCTCGAGCAGAACTACCGCTCCACCTCGACGATCCTCAATGCGGCCAACGCCGTCATCAATCAAAATACCGGCCGCAAGCCGAAGAAGCTGTGGACTGATCGGGGCGAAGGCGACCCCATCACCGTCTACGTCGGAGACTCGGAGCATGACGAGGGTTATTTCGTCACCTCGGAGATCCAAAAGAATAAACGGGCGGGGCGCAAGTTCGCCGATCATGCCATCCTTTATCGTACCAATGCGCAGTCTCGGGTCATCGAGGAAATCCTCATCAAGTCGGAGATTCCGTACCAAATCGTAGGGGGCATTAAGTTCTACGACCGCAAAGAAATCAAGGATCTGCTCGCTTATCTGAGACTGATCTCCAACCCGGACGACGACATCTCGCTCCTAAGGATCGTCAATGTGCCCAAGCGCGGCATCGGCGACACGACGATGGGCAAGCTGGCTGCCGAAGCGGGCGCTCGCGGCATCTCGATCTTTGCGCTGCTCGACCAGTTGGACTGGCTTGATGTGAGCGGGCGGGCGCGGACGGCGCTGGCCGAGTTCAAGCAGATGATCGACGACTT
>NZ_BFBX01000120.1:27533-28174 GCF_003851045.1 Paenibacillus sp. 598K
AGCAGATGATCGACGACTTGACGCGCATGGTCGATTATCTCTCGGTCACGGAGCTAACGGAGAAGATGCTGGAGCTGTCCGAGTACAAGCTCGAGCTGCAGCGCGAGAACACGTTGGAATCGAAAGCCCGGCTGGAAAATATCGACGAGTTCCTGTCGGTGACGATGGAATTCGAAAATCGCAACGAGGACAAGACGCTGGTCGCCTTCCTGACCGATCTGGCGCTGATCGCAGACATTGATACGATGGACAAGGCAGAGGACGAGCAGGCGGCAGCCGACAATGTCGTGCTGATGACGATGCATAGCGCCAAGGGACTCGAGTTTCCTGCCGTCTTTATCATCGGCATGGAGGAGGGCGTATTTCCGCATAGCCGGGCGTTCTCGGACAACGAGGAGCTGGAGGAGGAGCGCCGTCTCGCCTATGTCGGCATCACGCGCGCGGAGCGGCAGCTTTACCTCACTTGCGCGCGGATGCGCACCTTGTTTGGCCGGACCAATGCCAATGCGCCCTCACGCTTCTTGGAGGAAGTGCCGGAGGAGCTGAAGGCAGCAGGCGGCAGCGCGATTGGGCGCGGCTTCGGCGCAAGGCGCAGCTATGGCAGCGATAGCGCCACTGGCTTCGGCTATCGGAGTCCGGCG
>NZ_BFBX01000120.1:28189-30875 GCF_003851045.1 Paenibacillus sp. 598K
GGGGCCTCGCGCGGGCGCGCCTGCGACGACGGGCAGTCGTCCCGGCTTCGGCGGAGCGAGCGCCGCGCCAAGCGGCGGCTCTGTGCGTGTGACGACCGGGGGAGCGGCGGTGAGCGGCGGTGCGGCCAGTGCGGCAGGCGGCAGCTTCAGCGTCGGCGACAAGGTGTCGCACGGCAAGTGGGGCACCGGCACGATCGTATCCGTCAAGGGCGAGGGCAACGACATGGAGCTGCAGATCGCTTTCCCTGCCCCCGTTGGCGTGAAACGGCTGCTGGCCGCCTTTGCTCCCGTTACCAAGTTGTAATTATCCATTATGACCCGAGAGGACGATCCTTATGGAAGCTGTGCTGCACCGGATGGAAGAGCTGATAACGCTGTTGAATCAGTACAATTATCACTATTATACGTTGGACAACCCGATCATCAGCGATCAGGAATACAATGCCCTCTATGATGAATTAACGGCGCTTGAAACGGAGCATAGCGTCGTTTTGCCGCATTCTCCAACTACCCGGGTCGGCGGCGAGCTGCTGGCCGGATTTGAGCCGCATCGTCATCTGGCGAGACTGTGGAGCCTCGACAAGGCGCAGAACATCGAGAGTCTCGAGGCCTGGAATCAGCGCGTCCGCAAGGCTGTTGCGGACTATAATGCCAAGCATCCGGACGAGGAGCCATTGCCTGATCCGACCTATGTGGTCGAGCTTAAGTTTGACGGACTGACGCTGAATCTGACGTACCGGGACGGGGAGCTGGTGCAGGCTGCGACTCGGGGCAACGGTACGGTCGGCGAAGGCATCCTCGCTCAGGTGAAGACGATCCGTTCGATCCCGCTGCGCATTCCTTTTGACAATGGCACGATCGAGGTGCAAGGCGAGGGGATCATGCATCTTTCGGTGCTCGAGGCGTACAATCAGACTGCGGCCGAGCCGCTCAAAAATGCCCGCAATGCCGCCGCCGGCGCCTTGCGCAACTTGAACCCGCGCGCAACCGCGGAGCGCAAGCTGAGCGCGTTTTTTTATCATGTCGGCTACGCGGATGGCGTCAGCTTCGGGAGCCATCAGGAGATGGTCCAGTTCCTGCGCAACAACCAGTTCAAGGTCAATCCTTACCTCGTCTACTTCTCTGATATCCATGAAGTGCAGGCGGAGCTGGAGCAACTGGCGCTTAATCGGGCAGAGCTGGATTTTCTGATCGACGGGGCCGTGGTCAAGGTGACGGATGTCCGGACCCGGGATGCGCTGGGCTATACGGACAAATTCCCGCGCTGGGCGATCGCATACAAGTTCGAGGCGGAGGAGACGACGACCATCCTCGAATCGGTCAACTGGGAGGTAGGCCGGACGGGCAAGATTACGCCGGTGGCCCGGGTGCAACCGGTCGAGCTTGCAGGCGTCACGGTACAAAACTGCACGTTGAACAATCGAGGCGACATCGAACGCAAAAATCTGAAGCATGCGCTCGGCACGCGCGTCTTCATTCGTCGCTCCAATGATGTCATCCCGGAAATACTGGGCAAGGCAGATGAGGAGATCGGCGAAGAGATTCCGTTTCCGGACACTTGTCCTTCCTGCGGGACGCCTCTGGAGGAGCGGGGCGCGCATCTGTTCTGCAACAACAAGCTCGCATGCCGTCCGCAGACGGTGGGCCGGATCACTCATTTCGCTTCGCGGGACGCGATGGATATCGACACCTTCAGCATTATGACGGCAGAGCAGCTCTATGCCGAGCGAGAGGTGCGGGACCCAGCCGATCTGTACGAGCTGAGCTTTGACGATCTGATCGGGCTGGAGCGATTCGGAGAGAAGAAGGCAAACAAGCTGCTGGCGGCGATCGAAACCTCCAAGGAGCGGGAGCTGGCATCATTCCTGTACGCGCTTGGCATTCCCAATACGGGCAAGGCAACGACACGCATGCTAGCGGATCATTACCGGCAGCTCGATGCGATCATGTCGGCCACAGCGGAGGAACTTGTGGAGTTGCCGGATATCGGGGCGATTGTCGCCGAGAGCATCGTCACGTTTTTCGCCGATCCTGTCATTCGGGAAAGCATCGAGCGGATGCGCCGGCTTGGCGTCAAGGCAGAGGCTGAGCAGCGGGTCGAAGCGAGAGAAGACAGTATATTCTCCGGCAAAACTGTCGTATTGACAGGGACGCTGCAGCAGATGACGCGAGATGAGGCGGCCAAGCGACTCGAGACGCTCGGGGCCAAGGTGTCGGGCAGCGTGTCCAAAAAAACCGACTTCGTGATCGCCGGCGAGAGCGCGGGCAGCAAGCTTGTCAAAGCCAGAGACCTGGGCGTAACGGTCATTGAGGACGAGGATCAATTCATTGCCATGCTCAACCAATAGTCTTTTCTTTCTATATAGCGCAGCGACGTCGGTCGCTGCGTTTTGCTGTCGATAGAAGTTCGAATGCCGACGATTTTGCGGGTGCTGGCAAAAAATATGACGAAGGGACTTGATATCTTCTTTGGGCTGTGGTAAATTACTAGATGTCGCTTTTAAACCTTCTCTTTCTACGAGAAATCGCAGCAAAAGAAAAAAGATAAAACAAACTGTTGACATCTGGTTTGAAAGCTGGTAACATATGATCTTGTCACCGCAAACGTGACAGACAATCAAGTTCTTTGAAAACTGAACAAATGGATCGCGTCGATCCAAACCATAAGCAATACCAGCAAGGAATG
>NZ_BFBX01000121.1 GCF_003851045.1 Paenibacillus sp. 598K
CACTTTCGTAATTCAGGTTCAATAGAAAGATCTAAATTGTTAACTGGTACTTGAACATGGCTGATAAATTTTTTCATAAATTCATCTCTCCTTTTGGGCTTCAACTACGTTTTGAAGATCTTCCTTATTTGCCTTTATTCTCCATCAGAAGGTCAAAACCCTTTTTACCGATACCACTTCGTTTCTACCAGGACATCGCCCAGAGTGAGTGTCAAATAGCCCCCACCTAACGGCGGGAGCGACATGAGGTAAGCTGGGGTGAGGATTTCTTCAATCGGCACGCCGCTGGCAGTGTAGCCGACCAAGGAAGGGCTCAAGCGTCTTGGCGTCCAGTGGACCGTCGAGCTGCGGCAGTTGTTCAAAGAGATGCTTGAGATAGGCGTACGGATGCAGCCCGTTTTCCTTGTCCGTCTCGATCACGCTAGATCGTCTTAGACAATTGGGTTACCCCTCCGAGGCATTTGTCTGCTTGATGCGAAAGGAAATGACAAAGCTAGAGAGAACGAATAGTAATTGAAGAGACAAGGCCAGTAGAATCCCCGTTAACAGCCCCAAATTTAAGGATTGGCTAACAGCAATGAGGGCGCCGCCGATGCCAATGCTTACCCCCGGACTAAATGCATCTGTAAATTGCAGGCTTGAGGATATTTCTCCTTCTTCGCCTGATTTCGTGTGCTGGAGTGCAATGGCTCCTGTCGTAGGATGTGCCAAGCCGATGCCGAATCCAGTGAAAATCTGCGAAATCACAGCAAGTACAATCCCTCCCTCGGAGACTCCAACAGCAAGAATGACCGTAACAACGCCAATGATCATAAATCCAATTCCAATGGTTACCCGTTTCTTTCGACCTGTTCCTTGATCTTTGGTATCAAAAACGGACTGAAGCCACGCAGCCGCAGACCAGCTTAGTGCACCTGCCGCTACAATTAATCCCGCCATATCGGCAGGAAGCTTTTTCACATCTGTCAAAGCCAGGACAACATAACTCTCGGTCGCATTATAACATGCAACAAACAATCCTCTCGAAGCAATCGTCGCCGGCAAACCTCTTGTAGCAAGTAAAGTGCCCTGAGGCAGTAACTTGCGTAATGGATGAATCATGATCAGCAATCCTGCTACCGCAAGTACCATTCCTTTCCAATCCGTGATAAAACCTAGCCCAGCCAGCAACATGCCCGTGCCAAGGGTCAGTAGTACTGCAAGTCCTTCTTTTCGGTTAGTATGGGACGAATTGTTCGCACTAACTTTAAATTTGCGAAAAGTAGGGAGCGTCAGCATCACAGCAAGACCAATCAAGGGGAGTACGAGCCAAAAAACAATTCTCCAAGATAAATGCTCCGTGATAAGTCCAGCAAGATAAGGACCAATAAGTGCAGGTAAAATATACGCACCGGAAAACAAAGCCAGGATTCTCGTTCTCAGCTCATCCGGATAACCTACAGTGATACTGAAATATACACAAGTAATGATACCTCCACCGCCAAAGCCTTGAAATACCCTTCCTATGATTAACGTACTCATATTCACAGCAGTAGCTGCAAGCACGATACCGATCACAAAAAACAGGGTGGCTAGGCTAAACGATGCAAATACACCATTTTTGTTGATTCGTGCCCCTATGATCATCGTTCCAAGGATTTGTGCCAAAAGAAAGGCACTGAAAATCCAACCATACAAAGGGAGCCCGTTTAATTTTTGGGCCAGGCTTGGAGCAATGGTAACTACTGCTAGACCTTCAAAGGCAACCGTAGTTACAGCCAGGACAATCCCAATGGTCAATGCTCTATACTTCGTGTCGAATATCCCTTCTTCAGATCGGGATCGTCCCATCTTGCAAGTCTCCTTTAAATCAAAATTTAATGAACCTGACTATACTTGCTGCAGCAAGTATATGGTTCAATGAAATAATAGGTGGTCTTTCCCTCATTCTATAGATCCTTTACGTTATTGTACATGACCGTAAGAATTCTTCTAAATAACTCCACCTCCTCATCAGACAATCCCTGGATGGTCTTATAATAGGCTTCCATGGACGGGGCGATAATGTCATCTTCCATCTCTCGTCCTTTAGAGGTCAGATAGACACGCAAAGACCTTCGATCCGTTTCATGCACCACACGATAAATGAAGTCTTTCTTTTCCAGCTTAAATAACATTCGCGCAACATTCGTTTGGTCCTTGTGCAGCCTTTCAGCAAGCTCTTTTTGAGTGATCCCTTCTGTTTCCCACAGTACGACTAGTATTTCCCACTGGTCTACGGTGATGTCAAACGGACTGGCTACCTTTTGATAGTAGTTATTCAGCTTAAGCGCCGCGCGCTGGACATTAACGCCAATATATTTTTCTAATTCCAAGGTTAGCCCCCTCCATACTCGTCACGACGATAGTTGCTACGACCATTATAAGACGATCTGCAATACACGTCAATTCATTACGATCGTCTAAACATAACAATTACGTAGGGGGAGGCGTAACGTCTAGACTCGATGCGGAATGGAGTCGGATAGCTGATCGATCTTTCCCTGCCCCAGCGTGCTCCGCAGCAGCTCCGTATTGGCCTTCTCCTCAAAAGCCTCCGGCTGCTTCGCGCCAGCAAACCAGCCATTAGCATATAGATTCACATGGACCCTGACCTTGCCGCCCAGCAAGCGATAGATCGGCACGCCCAGTGCCCTTGCCGCGGATGAAACGTGGACAAGAAGGCGTCCATCTCATTGACCTCCATGGCTCGTAAAGGTATCCGCCGTACGCTTCGGATACATTGGGTTCAAGTATATTAAGTATAGCGGGCTGTTAATCAGAGTTGTATTGCCATAACTCCCAATTCTCCCCTCTCACCTGCATTTTTGTGGTATATTTACTTAGTTACACTCCGGAATTCTAGACTCAAGGATAATTATGAGGTGGCAAATTGAAAGCTAACGCACTGGTCACTTTAAATAAGGTGACTAAAGAGTACGGTAAACGCAAAGTGTTAAATGGTATTTCGCTTACCATTCATCAAGGGGATTGTCTCATCATCAGAGGAAGCAATGGATCTGGAAAAAGCACGCTACTTCGTATTGTGAGCGGCTTGATTCCAATTACTTCAGGACAACGGATTTTGGGGCATACGAAATTAGTGATAGGCTATACCCCGGACCGGCTATCCCAATTAAGGATGACCTCTACCGAATACTTGACTCGTATGGGAAGCATATCGAATGTGCCCAAGAAGGTTCTCCAAGAACGTATTAAGGAACTTCACACTTTTTTCAACCTGGAACAAAGCGCAAGCTTGAAGATGACACAATTCTCCAAAGGTATGCTCCAAAAGGTCAATCTCATGCAGGCGACAATAAAAAGGCCCGATTTGCTAGTTTTGGATGAGCCGTTCTCTGGACTGGATAAGGAATCAGTTGGACATTTGCTTGATTCCTTGCAAGAAATAAAAGCAGGTGGGACTGCGATACTGGCTGCCGTCCATGATCCGTTGTTAGCCAGTCAATTGGAGAGTCAGACCTATTGGATCCGTCAGGGAAAATTAAGTGAGGAGAGTGTCGAAAGCACTTCAAGTGGCTCGCTATTCTTTTATGAGCTGGAATGTATAGTAACCGAGGAAACGTTAACCCGTCTGACGAGCTTATTTACGGATATGACTTGGCAGAGTGAGGACACGGGATTCATTCGGTTTACTCTCGCGGGGAAGGATTATCGCGAATTTTTAATAGAGTGTCTACATAGTGGCGGGGAAATCATCAGCTTGCTAAGAAAGGAATCGCACGTATGATAGCCTTATTGTCATTTTTGCATACTTGTTTCATGCGTTCCTACCGATACGGGCCGCCTACAGTTGTCTTTTTACTTGGTATCGTTTTTGTTTATAGTGTCGTGCCCAACCCTGTGATGGACAGTTACGCGTTTTCCACCGTATTTTTGTTTATCATTTCAACAGCGCTGTGCTATATGGTTATTGACATTGAAACACCGAACCAGGAATCTGTCACGATGCTCCACAGCGGGAGTATAATCAAGCTTTATTTTGCTAAGTTATTATATAGTTGGCTTTTCACCTTTCCACTAGCTCTGTATGCAGTGCTGTACCCAGCCGTATTGCAGAGGTTTGATCGAAATCCTAGTATCGAAGAATTAAGCATGTCTTTTCTCTATCATGTCGCTTCCTCTTGGTTAGGAGTTGCACTCGCATGTTGGTTCGGTTCTAAGGTTATCCGTTCACGCATCGTTTCTTTTATCCTGCTGAGTGTCCTCGTGGTCATTGCAATTGCTGCACAGGGGATTGAGAATCTATTGCCCGATGGGATCAAAAAAGCAGCTCTGTTGCTGCCGCCACTAAATCATACCATACATGTTTTCGTGAATTTTGAGCTCGCTACACTTTTCGAAAAAGTATCGGTGATTGGCTTTTCCCTAGTATACGGGGCGATCCTCACTGCACTATTCTTGTTCCTCCTTCACAAACGCAAACTGGATTCAGCTCAAGTATAGACAACAAGTTAAGCATTGAGAGTAGCCTGACAGGGCTTATACCGAGTCAGGCTCTTTCAATAGAAGGGGTGGATAAATTACTGATGACAATATCGACGATTCAGAGCCTCCAATCGCCCACCTCGCACTGCCCTTCCTGATTCCTGCCGGTTGCAACGACCCTGCCATCGGATTGCAGGCCGAGGGTGTGAGCGCAGCCCGCCGCTACCGCTACAATATCTTGCCAGTCGCTAACCTGGCATTGGCCATGATCATTCCGCCCGACAGCCGCCACTGTGCCATCAGCTCTGAGACCGACCGTGTGATTGCTTCCTGCCGCTATCCTCACCATACCGCGCCAGTCGCCGACCTCGCACTGACCTTCCTGCCTGCGACCAACAGCAACGACCCTGCCATCGGAGCGAAGGCCGACCGTGTGCAGATACCCCGCCCCTACCGCCACAATCTCGCGCCACTGACCTACATCGCCCTGGCCGTATCGATTGTTGCCTGCGGAGCTTACCTTCCCGTAGGAGTTAACCCCGACAGTATGCCAGTCTCCCGCCGCCACGTCCACGATATCCTCCCAGTCCTGGACCAGGCATTGCCCTTCATGGTTGCGCCCTGCAGCTAGTACTCTGCCGTCCGACCTCACGCCAACAGAACGACGCCAACCCGCTGCTATCGCGACAATATTGCGCCACTCGCCGACCTCGCATTGGCCATCTTTATTCCATCCCACAGCCACCACTGTGCCGTCTCTTTTGAGACCGATCGTATGCGCATTGCCTGTGTTCGAGGCCAGGTGCACATTACCGACCGCAATCGCCTGTATGTCGCGCCAGCTTGTCAGCTTACTTAGACCGAAGGTGTGATCGCCCGCAACCACCACGGTGCCATCCGGTCGAAGACCGACGCTATGACGTCGGCCTGCGGCTAGCACGCCTTTTAGTTGTCGATTCGCGTCAATCATTGGGCTGCTCCTGCCGCTCATCCGGCTCTTGTGCCTTCGATGGTTCCAAGGCCTGCAGGATTAGCGCCTCTGCCACGCGAAGCGCCTTGATTCGGTTTCTGAGCAGCGAATGCTGTGCGGTGCCTTCCGTTAACTTGGCTTGTGCTTTCTCGCATTTGCCGATCAATGAAGTGATCGGGGGGAGCGACTCGCTCAACTCCTCTGTCGTAAATGTTCGCGTCATTCGCTATGACCTCCTATCCTGTATACCTTCATGGTACAACATAGGTGCAACGAGTAAGCTTCTTCATGCCTTCTTGCTGTGATGACAAGGCTAGGTTCGCACAAACCTTATACCTATAGTATAATGTTGTGCATTCGGAAACGGAGGCCATCACATGAACATTCGTCCCATTGATCTGGCAAGACGCTTGGGGGTCGGCACCACGACGCTAAGAGGCTATGAGGAACGCGGCTTGGCGCCTCCGGTTCCTCGCTCTTCTTCGGGATACAGATACTATGACAGCAGACATGTGGCGTATTTCATTTGCGTCCGGGCGATGCTGTCGGCTTTTGACCTGACCTTCATCGCTGCTGTGCTGCAGGAGGTGCAGGCCGGACGAATCGACGCTGCGCTATGGAAGGCGAACCAGGCCCAAGCCGATCTCTGGCAAGAGCGGCAGACGTATTATAAAACCGCGGATATCCTGCTCGACAAGACTTGGCAGCCCGACTCCACGAGCAGGATGAGTATTGGAGAGATAAGCGTTGCAACAGGGATTCCCGTCACGACCATTCGCTATTGGGAAAAGGCGGGTTTGATCATCCCGGAGCGGAACAGCCTTAATGGCTATCGCATTTATACCGATGCACATATGCGCCAGATTTTGACCTTGAATGCGATTAAGCTTTCGGTCCGTACCCATCGGTTGAAGCATTTTTTCCAGACGATGCAAGAAACCTACGCCGCCTTCGATTTCGCGGACCATGCGTCGATAGAAGCGTTTTTGGCACAAGTTCGAGGCCAATTGGATCGCATGAATCGCTTGCAGATCCGCAGCATCTCCGCCCTGGACAAGCTATGTCAGCAGGTGGAGAGTGGCGTTTTTAACCCATGTTAAACTTCATCGATATCCAAAACCAGCATTTCGTTCGTGACACGCCATGTCCCATTGTCCAGCTTGATGACTTTGGCGATACCTTCGAACTGGTTGTCTATGAAGCTTGGACCCTTCAGCTTGGTCGTGGTTTGAGTGAAATGAATATAGGCTTCTGAGCCGTCATAGTAAATGATTTGAACATCGGCCAATTCAAAACGAAGATCAAACTGTTCAAATAGGGCTTGGGATAAGGTCATGGCTTCTTTTAGTCCAGGTGTGTCCGGGGCAAAGGTGGCTTCATACCGTTTGACGTCCTCGGCATTGCTGGCTGCGATTTGCTCCTCCAATATGCCAATGATTTTCGCTTTCTCCTCAGCCGGTACGGTTGGCGTTGCTGCCCGCAAAGCTTCAATATTTGTATAGTTTACAGTCAATATTTTCAACCGATCAAGCTTCCATTCGTCTCCTTTACTAGCTCGGGAAAGCTCGAGAACCAGGTTCGAATTGCGATTAAGGAAGAAGCCGCCGCTGACCTTCCTGGATTCATTGGTGGCCGAGATCAAAGTCTCTGTGGCTGTCATGTACAAAATATTAGTAAACTGATAGGTCGATTCAATTTCGACTTGTCCCACATGACCCATCAACGCCGAATACGTTGCACCGTTGTCAAGTCCATTAGGGCTGAGTAGTGCCCGGATATCGCTATCGTTACCGCTTGATTGTGCCGTTCCCAACTGCTCCAGGAAGGAATTCAGCTGCGCGTAATCCTTTGCGTTAGGCCACGGGGTGGTCAAGGTAATCATCCGCGAGGAGCCATCCCACTCCACATTGAGCCCAGTCGCTTCGCCCACAAACCGGAGTGGAATCAGGGTTCGCCCCTTCCAAATCAAAGGCTGAATTTGACCTTTAACAAGTTGACCGTTAACCAATGTATTGCTTGAACCGCTCGTCATCTCAATCGTATGTTCGCCATCTCCCGAAACGCCGCGAATTTGTTTCTTTGCCGCATCGTAGGTAATCGCGTAATCAAGCGCCGTGAGCAAGCTTCGGAATTCTACATAGGTGACATTATTCTGTACAAGCGGCTCCACCTCAAACGCAAGTTCCTTGCCATCTAACCACACCTGGATTGGTTTTGACTGCTCCGCAGACGCAGCTCCCGCAGTTGCTAACATGAGTAGCATAGCAACTAATGTAATCATGAATCGTTTCTTCATCTCATTTCCCCCTTAGCAAGCCTCTTAACCGACCCTCCCATCATACCATAAAAGGTTTATATTGGATTGTACTGATAGGGGATATAAGTGCAAAAAAAAAGCGCAGTTCGCCTAGGCAAACTGCACTCAAATTGTACTTTTTATAGTCTTCTAAAACTGTTCCGCTTCGTTGGCAGGCCCGTCCGCGATTCTAACGCTCGCCCGTTAAACGGCGATGGATCTAGGCGCTCGCTACGAATTACGCCAGTCGAACACGACGAACGGCTCCGCGAAGCGCTGATCTGCGAGCCCGTTATAGGCTTCATTCGCCTCTTCCGGCTTGAATGTCCGCAGCAGCCCGCTCCCTTCCGCATCGATCAGCCCCTCAGCCAGCCAGTCCAGCCCGCGCGCCAGATTGCCCATGATGCTGTACGGCTGGAAGTGGCCTTCCGTCATCGGCACCTCCCACTCCCAGCCGCTGCGCAGCACCGCATAACGATGGAAGATCAGCGAGAGCAGCTCATGCGCATACTGGTCGCTGCGCCGCCGCCACGGCACGCCGATCAGCACCACCTCTCCTCTCGGGCGGATGAAGGCGCAGCTGGCGATCGCAGCCGCTTCATGCCCCGAGCATTCCAGCACGAGCGCGGTCTTGCCCTGCCACTCCCCGTCGCCCTCCGGCAACGCTGTAGCCGTATGGCGAATGCCGGAGCGGCCCGCAGCAGCGCTTCGTCCCTCGTCCGGATCGCACACCAGCACCTTGTAGCCGCAGTGTTGGAACAGATGCGCCGCCAAGAGGCCCACCGGGCCGGCCCCCATCACAATCACGCGATCGCCCGGCTTCGCCGTCGTCGTCTCCAGCGTCGTCATGCTAATATTGAGCAGCCTGGCCAGCACGGCGATATGCGTGGGCAGTCCGGCAGGCAGCTTGACGGCATGCACAGCGGCGATATGCTGGAAGCTCTGATGATGGCCCATGCATAGGGCGAGATCTCCCACCTGCCAATCCTCCGATGCACCCTCCCCGACGGCCTCCACCCGGAATACCGACGCATAGCCTGTGCCGCGCGGCGTGTCCAGCGCTTCCATAAAGCCTGTCATCAGCTCCGTACCCGGACTGATGAGCGTATGAACCGTCGTGCCGAGCAGATGCCCGACTGCCGCTTTGTCAGGCCGGGCGATCGGCACCAGCCCCGCCTGCCGATTGCCGAGGAACATGACGGCGCGATCTTCCTGCTGCACTGTTTTCACTGTGTTGTCCATTTCATTCTCCCTCCAATTGTTAGGCATTCGCTACCCATCTGACCGATCTACGCAGCATCTCCCGCACTTCAGGCGACTCGTAAGCAGCAGCGTCATGGCCGAGCAAGGTCTGGACAACAGGCGCCCCGCTATAGCTGCTGGTCCAGGCCAGCGGCTCCATGCGCCCAGTTACGACGGATTGGGCCTCATACAACACATGGACCTCCTGGTCGCCGCGCTGGTCATAGTACAGCTCATCCGTAATTTCGAAGGCCGGTATCCCTGCTGTGATCGGATGCTCGCGGTCCACCATCTCCACCGTAAACGTTCCGTATGGATCATGAGCGCTGTCATCGTGATGGTCCCAGACGCGTGGCACGATGCGGCGATACTCCGGCCAATCCGATGCGCCCGCCTCAGGCAGCGAGAAGTGGAACGCGCCATTGGCAAAGTGCAGCACGACCAGCCCGCCGCCCCGTTGCAGGTACGCGAGAAGCGCCGCCCTGGCCGGCTCGCTGATCCCGGCAGGGTCCTGCCAGTTGCAATAGTTCAGGATAATCGTATCGAAGGAGGACAGATCCCACTCGGCCAGCGCCTCGATCGAGGTGACACTGGTGACGGCGATGCCCGCATCTTCATGCAGCGCCTCGCGGATGAGCGGCTCCGTCTGCTCCCAGTTATGCCATCGATGCTGCTGGTTGCCGGAGATGAGCAGAGCATGCACGGTGCGCGCTGCTGACGAGCTGTCCGCCTCCGGCGCATCCAGCAGCTGCTCCACCAGGTCATCGGCATAATAGCGACTCGGCACGCCTCCGGCAGGAACCTCCAGTCCTGCTGCCCAGACAAGTGCATTGAGGTGCAGCTTGCGGAAGGAATCGTCCTCGAACAGATTATAGCGATGACCAGCCGTTGTTACGAACGTCCGTCCGCCATCCTGCCGATTCAGCGTCCAGCCGACCAGGTTCGCCATATCTCCATCCCCTGCCAGCTCCGGCACTCTCCAGATCGGGGTGCGCCGAGGGTCGTCCGGCACGAGCCGCAGATTGTAGTAGATCTCATCCTGCAGCGCGATCTGCGGCTCGACGCCCCGCGTGACGGGATGGGCTGCGTCGTCCAACGCCAGCACGCTGCCGTCCCCGACGATACGCGAATACCAATTGCGCTCGCCCTGCTCGTCCTCCCATTCAAAGTAGCCCCCTGCCCAGTCGAGGATGTACGCGCCCTCCGCCCGGGTATAAAAGGTCGAGAAATGCAGCAGGATCAGCCCGCAGCCTCGCGCCATCAGCCGCGCCATCAATTGTTGGCGCTCTGGCGAAGCGACAAACGGCACATCCCGGAACAGATGGGCATCCCTGCCGTCCGTCGTGAACAGGACCGCATCCGCCTGCTCCAGCACCTCCGTGTCCTCCGGCCAGCCGTTCAGCACGACTACGACTTCCATCTGTGCCGACAACGGCGACTGGTCGAGCATCGCCTTCAACAGTCTTACTGTCTTCTCATATTCATGCTCGCCTGGGCCGTGGCTAGGCTCCCCGGCGACCAACACCATTTTTTTCTTCTTGGGCTGCATGTTTCGCATCCCTCGCTTTCATCCGTCTTACAGCCTCTGCTGCTGTCCCCATTGTACAGAAGAGAGCGTATATAACCAATGGCTGCTAGTCTGGATTTTTTGTCTGTGCGTCCAGAGCGCATGCAGCCAGCCCCGTCGTTATGCTATAGTAAGCTTGTTGATTCGTAGCAACGGAAGCCTTGCAGAGGAGGACTGACATGGCAGGTAATTGGGGAGATTTGCCGGATTCGCCGATTCGGCTGGAGCATCTGGACGCCGGCTCGGGAGAGGCGGAGGATGGCTGGATTCATTGCAAGACCGTACCGTTCTGCATTATCGCCCAGGCCGTGGAGGGAACCTATACCGTACAGTCGCCGCTGGGCAGAGTCACCGCCTCGGACGGGGAAGTATTCATCATGCCTGCAGGCATCCCGCTGGAGATCGGGCATTATGCGCGCAAAGGGAGCGCAACGATGAAGCTGCGCTTCCTGCATTGCCGGTACTCCTACTGGGGAGCGTCAGATCTGCTGGATCTGTACGAATTGCCGCTGCGCGGAGATGCTGTAGCAGGGGGAAGATTCGGGGCAGCGATCCAGCAATTGCTGGATCACAAGGCGCGGCACGGGACAGACGAAGCGATGACCCAGGCTGCGTCTATCGCTTCCTGGGCCTACGTCAATGAGCTGGCCTATCGGGTGCTCGGCATGCTGCTCGAGGATGCGCGTCCGAGCGATTCCTTCCATGCCCGGATCGCGCAGCTTGATGAGCTCAAGCCGCTACTCGGCTACATTCACAGCCATCTGCATGAGCCGCTGGATATCGCACAATTGCTGGCCCAGTGCCATTATTCCCGCTCGGCACTGTTCACGCTGTTCCAGCGCACCTTCCGGCAGACGCCGATGCACTATATTCAGCAGACGCGGCTCACGGAGGCCTATCGCAAGCTGTGCACGACCACACTTTCCGTTGCCGAGGTCGCGGAATCTTGTGGATTCCCGAGCCTGTACCACTTTAGCCGCGTGTTCAAAGCCCGGTTCGGCCAGCCGCCTACGCTCGTGCGCCGTGACAACCGGATGTGGGAAGCGGCCAGCCAGCCCGACTGATGGGTGGCCGTTCAATCAGCGCGACGCGCCGTTCGCTCGATCCCATCCACGACGACGGCATACAGCTCAGGCGGCAGGTCATGCCCCATCTCGTCGATCAGCAGCAGCTCGGCGTCCGGTATCGAAGCAGCCGTGTCCTCGCCGCACGCCGGTACAAACAACGGATCATCCATCCCATGGATCACCAGAGCCGGGACTTGGATCGTCGCCAGTCGCGGACGACGATCGCCCGAGACAGCGATAGCCGCGATCTGCCGTCCCACGCTGCCGGGGTCGTAAGCTCGCTGGAGCTCCTCCCGTATGAGCGCCTTGTAGCTCTCCTCTTTGAATGGATATCCCGTACCCGCGATCCGCTTCGCAAAAGCCAGACTATGCGCCAGATATCCAGCTTCATCCTCAAACGGGTTCGACGCCGGCGCCGTCATCATCGCCATCACCTCCGGGGAAGCAGGCGGGAGCGCGGGATTGCCGGAGCTGGACATGATCGAGGTGAGCGACAGCACACGCCCAGGGTACGCACTCGCTACAAGCTGCGCGATCATTCCGCCCATCGACCGCCCGACGATATGCGCTCGATCGATGGACAACGCATCGAGCAAGCCGATCACGTCGTCAGCCATGTCATCGAGCGTATAAGGAATGTCCGGACGTCGACCAGACATCAGCGTCGTCGCCAAGGCCTCAAAATCCAGCGTCTGGACATGGCGATAATGCGTCGAGCCTCCAACATCGCGATTGTCAAAGCGGATGACGCGGAACCCTCGGTCAGCCAGCATCCGGCAAAACGAAGTCGTCCACCGAATCATCTGCGTCCCAAGCCCTGCGATTAAAACGACGGCCTCGTCTTGTTCGCTGCCAAAGCTGTCATACGCCAGCTCTACGTCGTTGACGCTTAAAATGTTCATGTTCATACACCCTCCCCTCCTGATCCCCGTTCGGGGAATGCCTCAACAGCCAATTGTTGAATGTAGCTTGTAATATCCGGGGCCCAGTCTGCGATGCTAGCATAGAAGCGTTCGGAATCGCCGGCATACAGCAACCGGAGCGCTTCCTCGTATCGCGGAAAATCCCCGGCCATAGCGGTCATGAAGCAATACGTAGCCTCTTGCGACGCTTGCACCTTGCTCTGTGCTCCTCCGGCGCGACGAGCCTCATCGATAAGCTTGCGCAACGTTACCGAAGCTCCCCCCGGCTGACTTTTCAGCCATTCCCAATGACGCGGCAGTAACGTCACCTCGCCGGATACGACGCCCAGCTTCGGTCGTCCTGCCCGCCGAGGCGATGCTTCGTTCGTTTCAGTAGCCACCGTATCCGCCGTATCGGACGAGCTGCCAAGAGGCTCCCCCAGTCGCGCCAGTGCCTCCTCCGTCTTGCCGCGCAGATCGACATCGATCGGCTTGCCTGTTCCATCGTCAAAAATTAGCAGCTGTAGCTGCTCGCGATCATCCAATGCAGCCTTCACGCCTGTAATAACCTGCTGCAATGAGCCCGTCGCGACTCTTCTTGTATCCAAAAAAGCTGTGCAGCTCATGCTGGTATGATTCGTACTCATGCTCCATTCCTCCTCTGAACACAAGATGATTATACCCGGGTAAAAACAAGGAGTCAATATTACCCGGGTAAATTAATGTTCATATTCCCTACCAACGGCAAACAGACCGAAAACCGCCTGATTACTCAGCGTTTCCAGTCTGCCTCTTAACCTCCATCAGGCCTTCAAAAAGATTTTGCTCAGCTTCACATAGAGCGGGTTCACCTGGTACCCTGTTGGATGAACAGCATATCGCTTGCCTGTATCCAGCTTCGCAATCCGCATCATGTCCGCATCACTCAGCGTAAAATCCAATGCCTGTATATTCTCCCTGATTCGCAACGGACTCGATGATTTTGGAATGACAATGGTCTGACGATTTATATGCCAGCGCAAAATAACTTGCCCCACTGTCTTATTATGACGCTCTGCAATGGCTTTTAGCTCCTCATTATTAAACAAAGAGGCATTTCCTTGCCCCAAAGGTCCCCATGCTTCATGCAAAATCTGATGACGGATCATATACTCGCGCAATGACTGTTGCTGAAAAAAAGGATGCGTCTCCACCTGATTAATTATCGGCAGGATTGTCGCATGCGTCTTCAAATGCTCGAAATGCTCGATCTCAAAATTGGCTACGCCGATGACTTTTATTTTCCCCTGCGCATACAGTAGCTCCAGCGCTTTCCAAGCCTTAACATAATGAGGCCCTGCAAAATGAAGCAAATACATATCAAGATAACTGGTATTCATTTTTTTACAGGTGTGCTCAAAGGCCCTCTGCGTCTGCTCGTAGCCCAAATCCGTCGTCCACGCTTTGGAGGTGATAAAAAAATCTTCCCGCGGAATCCCGCTATTTGCAATTGCTCGCCCCAATGCCTCTTCATTTCCATAGATACGCGCGGTATCAAAATGGCGATACCCCGCTTCAATCGCCGCTCTGATCGTCTGTTCAAAAGCTCCGTTCTTCCCCGGTTTGATTTTGTAAACGCCAAATCCCAGTTGCGGGATGTCCACTCCGTTTGATGCCTTGATGAATGGCCGCATACACATTCATTCTCCTTTTCATTCGCATAAGGACACAAACCGACTTATCAACGTTTGCAGATCCTGGATCTTGCTTTTGGCATCCAGACGATAGAAGTTTTTCGTTCCCTTGCGTTGTACGCTGACCATTCCCGCTTCTCTTAGCACCTTAAGGTGATGGGAGAGAGCAGGACGAGACAAATGGGTGTACTGTCCAAGCTCCCCAACCCGCATGCCGGTGCTTTGCGCATGCTGAGCCAACGCAATTAAAATCGTTTGGCGTGTTTCGTGGCCAATGGCCACGAGCAAGAGCCGATTCCTTTTAAACTCATGCAGCAGCAAACCATTGATGTCTGGTTCCATCTTGCCCTCCTCCAACCCTACCAATCGCTACAGCTAGTCTACCATAAGACTCATCCCTTAACGCTATTGGGAAAGGAAATCGAGACCATCCAACGACTACAGCCGCTCCAACCTTACCGGAGCGGCTGCGCCATCCTCTAAGCTGTCTTGCTAGGGCTCTACCAAACCTTGATGCACGTTTACGACTGGATAGCCTCCTGCTGCCTTCAGCCATCTCAACATCGCCTGGTTCGTTTCCTCCGGCTTCTCTTGCTGGATCATGTCCCGTACACCATAGATCGATGGAGAGCTATGCTCTTCCTTCCAGCACCAGGTCGCTCGACCTATCCTTCTGAGTTCGGCAACTCGACGACTGACACATCATCCAGCCACATCGCATCCGTAGCGGACATGAAGAAATAGATCCACTGATGATCGTAATCGGCATTTGTGTCTGCCGAATATTCCAGCTCCAGCAGCTGCCACTCGCCATCCAGTGTGATGTCGGCATTGGCAGTGACCGGATTGTTGCCCCCGCCAGCCAGCATCTCGTGGATCGCAACGCTGGCTGTCCCTGCTGTCAGTCCCTTGACCCAGGCGCTAAGCTTGTAGCGCTTGCCGGGTTCGAGCAGGTAGTCCTGCAACGACCGCGCCAAGGCATATTCGCCTCCTTGCCGCTCAATCCTCAGAGATCGCCCGCCGCTGTGTGCTACCTCATGGTCCCATACTCCCGTCGGCGAGAACCAACTATCCGGGAAGCTGTTTGGCGTAGCTGTTTCGAATCCGGGATTATTCAGCAAATTGCCAGCCTCAGGCGTTTCCGGCGTTGCTGTCAGTTCCACAAGCGCCGCATCATCAATCCAGAGCTTGTCGGTTCCGGACATAAAAATATAGACCCAATAGTGTTCATACGTTGTATTGTCCACAGGCTCATACTCCAGCTCGATCGACTGCCACTGATGATTTGCGGCAGCATCCACATTCGCTACCATCGTCGTAGCGCCTCCTTGGGCAACGCCATAGATGGACATGCTGATCGAGCCTGTCGACGCTCCCTTAACTCGTGCGCCAAGCTTGTATTGCTTTCCGGCCTCCAGCTCGATATTCTGGTCTGCGCGAGCAAATACATACGGGGCGCCGTTCAAGTCCAGCCTGAGCGAGTATTGACCGCTGTAATATTCGTCATGATCCCATGCTGCCGACGTTGACAGCCAACCGTCCGCGAAGCTGCCTTCATTGCCCCGTTCAAAGCCCGGATTGTCTACCAGATTCGCCTGATTGGCAGGCTGCTCCAGATGGATCGGGTAGAAATCCCCCGGATTCCAGACCATTCCCCCGCCCCAGGTGATAAACCGCTCCTTGCCATGGAAGTTGCGGAAGAAGAAGCCGTATAACGTGCTGGTTTGCGCCGGGTCGACGCCGATGCTCGCGAACGGAATGACTTGAATCGCATTCCAGCGGTCTGTGCCTACTTGGCCCTTGGCGTACCACTCGCCATTATAGGTTGGATCCTGGAAGGATTTATACTCGAATTTCACGCCTAGCGGGTTGGAGAAAAAGCCATAATACGTTCCTTCCCGATTGCCGGTCACATAGGTTTCTACGGAGTCATCCGCGCCGCTGCTCCACCATTCTCCCGGCGCGCTTTCGCTGACCACCATGCTTGCGAGATCATCGTCCATATTTTCATAGCCGACGTACAGGTTATCATCGTCCCATAACAGGTATACACGGGTTTCTTCAGCCACCTGCAGCTTCGTGCCCATCTCCCTAAAGTCGCTCATCGCTACCGCGTCCACCCAAGGCCCGGATTGAAGATCGGTTGCGTTCATAATCTCCGCTTGGCTGGAGGAGGTTTTGATGGCTTTCGCAGACAGATTCGGCAGCTGTCCAACGGTGAACACCATCGTCTCGAAGGTCGACTTGATCGGGGCAATTCGCTGCTTCTCTTCCGCATCCGCCAAGCTCCACGCCTCGTCCAAAGCAGCCTGCGCGGCATCCGCTATACCGGCCTGAATGACGTAACGTCCGATGTATTGGCTCTCGCGCGAATAGACGTTGACGGATTGCTGGTCGTAGTTGTAGCCTTGTTTGATCAGATTATAATAAGTTCCCATTGCTTCGGCAGCCGCACCATATGCCTTGGTCAAAAACTTGTCGGTCAACGCTTCAAGATCGGCATCGGGATTCCAGTACAATTGATGGATAAGCCAGTATTGCAAAGCGTTAATTCCCCATACATCCCCGTTGTCGACTTGACCCTCGGGCATCACGCCCATAATACCCAGATCGCGATAATATTGCATATCGGCTTGCACTTTGTCGGCAATGGGACGTTCGTATACTTGGGTAGCGCAGCAGCCATAGTAGTTATACATCAGAATATTATCCGTTGCGTCCGCCCAAGCCTCCAGCTTTAGCCTATAGCCGTAGTTAGGGTTGCTTTGATCCGGTGTGTTGAACGGTTCCCTCGCATCCTCCGCTGCAGGCGCCATTACGATTACAATATTGTCCTCCAGCTCCACCTTGGGCGGGGTATCCGTGAAGAAATAAGCGAAGGTCGTTATTTTCACATTCGGATGCGTCAGCTTCAGCTCGGCTGCCACTTTATTGAGAAACGTGAAGAATACCGTTGATTTATAGGCCGGGTCCTCCGGCAGGACAACAAGTCCGTCAGGCGTCGTAAACGGCAAACTGCTAAGCTCTCCCTGGACAAAGATTTGATTATCCATAATCCCTACGCCAACGTATTCCAACGGCTGGACGGCGAGCAGCGCTCGAATCTCGCTGGCGACGACGCCGGGAACATCAGGGTGATAGAAATTAATTTGGGAATCATTCGACACAGGGACATATTGACCATTAATCTCGTTATAGTACTCGGGATGCGTGGCAAAATATTTGTCGTTCGGCAGCCAGGAATCCAGATTATGACCCAGCAGGAGCGGCGTAATGCCGACGCTGTTATGACGATTCCAATACTGCACATTGCCCATTTCCGCCAGCTTGACATTCAGTTTGTTGCGGGCGAGCATCTTCTCCGTATCGAGATCCGAATGGAACTCCCCATATTTTCCCGAACCGGTCGTATGCCAGCCTCGCAGCAGGAACGGAGATTTCTCTCTATAATTCACTTTGCTTGCCGCAATGGTCGATTGAGGCTCATACAACGTCCCGATATCGACGGAGCGCGTCCATAGAACATCCGCGTTCTCTTCGAGAAAATCGTACACGCCGTTCAATACGCCTCGCGAATCATCGCCAAGGATGAATATACGATTGCCTGAGGCGCGAACGGCGAAACCGTCGGAGCCGGCAATAAAATTGTAATCATCCGCGTACGAGCTCGTAAGCTGCGGCTCGGTCGCCTGCGTGGCGAGCACGATCTCCGCTTTGCCGCCGGCATTGCCCGAGGAGAAGGTCGTAATCTCCGGAGCGGTTCCCTGAGCGGTATTCAGTTCGATCAGTCTGACCTCATCGATCCACATCGAATCTGTGCCGGACATGAAGAAATAAATGTTATTGAAATTATATTGCGCAGCCGCATCGGGCGCATAGTCCAGCTCCACCAACGTCCATTCCGACGTCAAAGCGATTTCGGCCCGGGCGGTTACCGGATTGCTGCCGCCGCTGGCGTGACGCTCGTGCATTTCCATATTCATCGTTCCAGCGCCTGTCCCCTTCACCCAAGCGGTCAGCTTATAGGCTTTGCCCGGAGTCAGGTGCAGCTCCTGCTCGCTTCGGGCATACATGTATGGATTGTCCCCCAGATCGATCCGCAGCGAGTGTGCACCGGCCTTCGCCTCCGAGTCATCTCTGGCGCCAGCCGGCGAGTGCCAGCCTGACGGCAGCGTGCCGCTTAATTGCTCGAACCCTGGGTTCACCAACAGGTTCGATGCATACTGGAGCGCTAGCTCGGCAGTATGGATTTCCGTGCCTCCCATGCTTGCTTGCAGCTCGACGTCATAGCTGCCGTCGGCCAACCCGGCCGTAATTTCGAACGAGCCTCGAATAATCTTCCGTTCGTAGGAGCCCAAGCTTACCTGGGTCGGCATGTTAACAGGGATGGCGTTGCTGCCAGAGGGCGTCAAGGCAATCGTTGCCGAGCTGGCCTGGTTATTGACGATATGCAATTCAAGAGGATAGTGACCGCTTTTGGACAACGTTAACTCGCGATTGGCGAACAAGACGCTTACTGTCGCCGACAGATCCCGTTTGAAGATCGGGAGCTCGGCCCCGCTCACCAGCTTGATCGTCTCCTGCAGCTCCTGCGCCGCGTAGAGCAACATGTCATCTGCTTGCGCACCGATCAAAATATCCGCATTCGCTGCCCCTTCGCTGACGATTGGCGGGAGCGTGGTTGGGACAGAAACCGGAGGTGTGCCGCCTCCGTTCCAGCTGCTGTTGCTGTTACTGTTGCTGTTGCCGGAATTGGAGACGACGGATGGTTTATGACGGGTATCGCCGCTAACAAGCTCGCCTGCAATCGTTGCTTCACGATCCGCGGCAAATTCAACTTGAACCGGCCATGTTTCCAAGGTTGCTCCGCTAGCCAGGAAGATGGCTGATTCTATCGTTCCGTCTCCAACGACATTTGCCGGAGCATGCAGGATCAGCTTGCCAATCGTCGCCGATGTCGAGAGCTCGATCTCTGCGCCAGCATCGATTTGCAGTTCACGGATCGCGGTCCCCTCACCTACATGGAGGTTGATTTTCCCATTCCATTTGTCGATCGTTACCGGCCCCGAAAAATTCGAATTCAACAATGTGACGCCAGGCTCTCCCCCGCCAAGTATGAACGTGGAACCCAACACCGTAACGTCTTCAAGCCACACCTCTCCGTCATTGACGCCTGGCGTAATATACAAATCCCCTGCAATGGTCATCCGACTTAATTTTACGTCTTTCCGATTAATGACCACATTCCCGGCCACATCGGACGAATAGCTCCCAGGCTGATGAATCAACGTTCCCATAGCATTCTGAATCATTTGCACGACTTCGGCTCGAGTGATGCTCTTGCGCGGCTGAAACCGATTGGCGCCGTTGCCCTGCACATATTGATGCGCTTGCAAAGCAGCCACCGCCGCAGCGGCATATTCGGCGACGCTATCGCGATCCTCGAAGGTTATAGAGCCTTGACCTTCTTCGCTTACACGAAAGGCCCGGGCCATCATAACCGCAGCGTCCTGTCGAGAAATCTCGTTGCCAGGCGAGAATTTGCCGCTGCCCATCCCTTGGACGATTCCAAAAGCGGCCAAGGAGGCCACATCCCGCGCATACCAGGCATGCTCCGCTACATCGGAAAATTCATGGCCTTGGCGGGATCCGTCTGGAAAAGCAAAGACCCGATTGATAAACGCAGAGAATTCGGCTCGTGTAACCGGACCGTCGGGACGATAGGTTTGATCTTCATAACCATTCAGTAAAGCGCTTTCAATCCATGACTCCATAACCTCCTTGGCCCAATGGTGCGTGAGATCGGAGGTTTGCTGTCCAACTTGGGCGGCTTCCAACGCTTTGCTTGCCGCTCCAGTCTGTGGAGGCGGCAGCAATAGCATCATCATGCAAGCCATAATAACGATAGAAATCCAACGATTGCGCTTTTTCCCGTTCATCGTATCCGCTCCTTAGTATAGATGCGTTTTCACTAGACTTGTTGTTCTATAGGTGCACATCTACAATAACCGCCCCTCTACCCGGCACATACAGTCGAAATGCGGATCCATGAGGCTTAACCGGAACGCCGGGAAATTCCGTCACGACTTCGATCCGCTGAATAGGCTTACCCATATCTACATGGGCGGATTTATAATTGATATGCGTATTGGTTAGCAGAAGCCGTTGGCAGTCGTCCGTCAGCTCAAGAGCGGCAACGCCAATAAAAGCTTCATTTTTGCACACTTTGGGCGCTTGAACGACGGTATTTATTTCGGCCGCAGCCCGGGCCAGGAAGGATTCGGCTACCGGACGGAAGCTCAGGCTCTTGATCCAGGGAATCGCATCGACGAGCGGAGCAGGTCCCGTTGTCCAGCCCTGCGCTTCCGCATGATGTTCTTCCATAAAGTGAAAGCTGTCGGTACCCGCAGCATCAGCGCGAATAACGCATATTTGCTGTCCAACATTATGCCCTTGATGAATATCCCATTGCCTCAACGCCGTAGCGACACGCTCCGTCAAGCAACCGATTAGGATAGCTACTCCGCCTCGGTAAGCAAGTACGCTTTGCAGTTCGCCTTCAGACAACAGATGCAAGTTCGTCACGAGAATCGGACCCTCGAAGGCCGGGACACTCTCGATGCGGATGGCTGAATGAACCGGCGCTCCGCGAGAGAGGAGCTCATGGGCATACTTATGCGCAGGCCATGTCCGCAGCTCTGCATATTCCTGCAAGGAAGCTTGCAGCATCGCGTCCGACCAGACCAGCGCGGCTCCCACGATATACTGCGGCCGAGCTGCGAATCCCAAATTCCAGCGGGCAGTAATCCACTTCCAATCCTCCTTGCTAATGCCATCCCCAAGGCAAGCCATGAAGCCTGCCGCGCATCGTGTCGGTTCGCCCTTCTCGATGATATACATGTTCGTTAGCGTGTGGATATCCCGCTCCAGCACGGTTGGCGCATGGTTGATCGCATCCCACTGCTCGTGGGTGTCCGCCAGGGCATTCAGACAAATCAACTTGGTATTCGGCACATAAGCCTTTATCATCAGCAGCATCGCCATAAACTCGGTGCCAGGTTCATATTCGGTTTCTCCCGCCCCCGCCGACAGCGAAGCGCCCACGGTCTCGACGATAAATCCGTCTATGCCCGTGTCTGCCAGTTTTTTATAATCGACGCCATAACGATAGAGCGCTTCGAACGGCTCTCTGGTCCAAGCCGTATTG
Source organism: Paenibacillus sp. 598K (assembly GCF_003851045.1). GTDB lineage: Bacteria > Bacillota > Bacilli > Paenibacillales > Paenibacillaceae > Paenibacillus_D. The sequence goes on from NZ_BFBX01000121.1 coordinate 21,392, forward strand.
ACATACGCCTTTTTCCCGACTCGACGTATCCCTGCCATAATTTTGTGCCAGAGCTGCGCCCACCTGTCGCTATGGAACGCAATCCATGGTAACCTTCTGTTGCTCCAGATCCAGTCTGCGCGCCGTTCCATGGCGTCAGGGTCGCTGTCGCAAGCCATCGGCAACTCGCCGGGCAGCGCCTCACCGCTCCATTGACAAAATTGCCCGACCATATCATCCGAATAATCGGTTTCTGCCAGGCTCAGCCTGGGGCTGGTATAACCGTCTGCGCCATGATAGCCATCGAATCGATAGTCTTCCAGCACTTGTATTAACTCAGGAACAAACAGGTCCTCATAGTAGCTGCCGTCCTTCATCCGTCGCAGCGGATTAATGCCCGGGAACGGCTCCCCTGTCTTGCGCATTTCATACAGCTCGGGATGAGCCTCGCACCATGCGCTTTTGGTCAACTCCTCGCTGCCGTCTTCGCCGTCAAACTGAAAAATATCAAAGAAGGCGCAATATACCTCGATCCCATGCTTCTGCAGCTCGGCTACGAGACTGCGCAGTTCATAATTGGTCCATGGCTGCCGGGCCCGATCCTTGCTGTAAGGACGCGCGCCATAAGAGCACATCTCCATCGGCAGCCGCCACTCCGACGCCATCCCCTTGTGCCCGTGTACAAAATCAGGCGTATACAACAACAGAGAGACACTGTCCGGTGTAAATCCCGTCCTGTCCAGATACGCCTGCACGGCATAATCCGGCTGCTCCTTATCGAAGCCGATGAGCTCGATCCATATCCAGCGCTCATAAGGCACGGGAGCCGCACCGCCGTTCTCCTTGTTGCTTGCACTCAACTCGTCCATCCTTCTCATCCTTTCACGCTGCCAAGTACGATGCCTTTGACGAAGAACCGCTGAAGAAACGGATACACGAGCAAGATCGGCAAAGCGCCGAGGAAAATTTGGGCAGCACGGGTTGTTCGCTCGGATATTTCCAGAATGCCGCTCAAATGATTGGGGTCGGTCTTCATCGGATTGCTGTTAATTACCATTAACTGCAGATACGTCGACAAGGGATAATTTTGGGGAAAGTTCATATAGATAAGTCCGTCAAACCAGCTGTTCCAATGAAATACCATCGTAAACAGCGCGACGGTTGCCAGTACCGGCATAGACATCGGCAGGATCATTCGGCACAATACCGTCCAATGCCCAGCCCCATCCATAAACGCCGATTCTTCCACTTCTTTGGGCAGCCCTCGAAAAAAATTGAGCAGCAAGATCACATTAAATACGGACACTCCGCTTGGAATAACCAACGCCCAGATCGTATCGATCAGCCCGGTTTGACTGACTACCATATACGTAGGAATCAATCCGCCGCTAAATAAAATCGTGAATACGAAAAACCAGGCATAGACGCTGCGTCCCTTTAAATCCTTTTGCTCCTTGGACAACGGGTAAGCGGACAAAATGGCCAAGCTCATACTGATCAGGAAGCCAAGTCCGAATCGCTGCAGCGTCACCAGGAAGGATGCAACGAACTCCTTTTTTTGCATAATGTATGCGTAGGAGGACAACGTGAAATCAACCGGCAGCAGCTGGACCTGGCCGGCAGATGCCGCCGAGCTAGAGCTGAACGAAATGGATAACACTTGTAACAAAGGGAGTAGGCATAGCAAAGAAAGCGAGATGAGGAAAATATAGTTTCCCACAACGAACGCCTTTCTGCCGAAGGAAGCATGGTGCAGCATCGCATTTCTTCCCTTCATCAAAAAATTCTATAGTTTACGAGACGGTACGCCAGGAAATAAGACAACGCAATCAAGAAAAACGATACGACCGATTTGAACAAGCCGATTGCCGTAGCCACCCCGAACTGGGCATCCAGCAGCCCGATCCGATAGATCAGGGTGTCGAGGATATCCCCGCTTTGATAGACGCTCGGACTATACAGATTGAACACTTGATCAAATCCCGCATTCAGCACATTGCCCAGGCTTAACGTTGCCATAAGGACAATAATCGGGATCATGCCAGGAAGCGTGACATGCCACATTTGGCGCATATGGCTCGCTCCATCAACAATAGCCGCTTCGTATAAGGCAGGATTAATCCCGGTAATCGCCGCGAGAAAGACGATGGTGCTGAAGCCAAACTCCTTCCATACATCCGAAACAATCAGAACGGAAGGAAACCATTGGTTGCTACCCAGAAAAAAGACCGTGTCCAATCCCAGTACCTGCATCAGCTGGTTCACAACCCCCTCGGAAGGAGATAAAACATCCACCAGTATCCCGCCGAGTATGACCCAGGACATAAAATGCGGCAAATAAATCAAGGTCTGGACTCCGCGTTTGATAAACATGTTTTTCAATTCATTTAGCAGAATGGCAATGATAATCGGGACAATCATGCCCAATACGATTTTCATGGATGCAATAAAGACGGTATTATAGAGAACCTGCCAAATATCAGGCATCTTCAGGACATAGCGGAAGTTGCCTAATCCGATCCAATCCGATCCGAACAGCCCTCTGATTGGAATAAACTTTTGAAAGGCGATGACAATCCCTGCCATTGGATAGTAGCAGAACACAAGCAATACAAGAATGCCGGGGACCAGCATCAGATGAAGTGGCATCTGCTGCCTCAATCTCTGCATGTTCATGCTTCCGAATATCCCATCATGCCGATAGTCGAGATGATCCGCTGTTCTTTCCATGTTTTGCTCAGATGCCTGACCAGCGGCGACATCGATTCATAGCCATCCTCCGTCACGAGGAGACTTTCCTCAATACGGTTGGAGCCATGAGGATGCCCGAACAGGCTAACGTCCGTGTTAACAGTCATCCCGGCTTCGAATCGTGCCTCGGCATGCTCGTCCGGATACGGCGATTCCGCTTCTGCAAGTCCGCAGCCGTGCATCGGAGGATACAGATCATATGGCGTCACCCCTTGTTCCCTGAAGTAATCCTTAACGGCCCGGACGACCGCACCTTGCTTCTCGCCGGCCTTGATCTTGGACAAGGCTCTATCCTCCGCTGCGACAAGAATATCGATAAAGGCCTTCTGTTCCTCGCTGATCGTGCCGGCGACGAACGGGAAGTTGAGCGTAGCGACATAACCCTCGACCTGGACCGCGATGGCGGCCATGATCATATCCCCGTCTTCAATCACCTTGCGCGATGCCCGACCGATAATCGTGTTCACGCGTTCGCCGCTGGTCAACAAGCAGAACGGGATGCTCTCCGCCCCCTGGCGAGTACATTCTCCGTAGGCGAGCGCAGCAAGCTCCAGTTCGGTCATGCCCGGCCGCACCTGCTCGATCATCAGGCGGTAGCCGGCATCGGCAATACGCGCCGCCTCTTGCAGGCAGCCCACCTCATGAGGCGATTTGGCCATCCGCAGACGAAACAATAAGTCTGAGGCATCCACGATTTCAATCCCGCTGAAGCCCCGCTCAATCGCCTGCATGAGAGGGACCGGGATCGCATCGAGTCCGACGATGCCGAGCCTGCTCAGTGCGGTGCCTGCTTGCAGTTCCTTGCAGATCGCGGCTAGACTGGTATAATTCGCATGCGGGTATTCGATCTGGTCGGGCACCGTGACACAGTTGAATTCAGGCAGCAGCCGCACATCCGGCCAAGCGCTCATCTCGCGGCAGAACATTTCTCCCTCGGGAGCCGCGATAATAAACGGCTCGCCCTCCAGAGGCACGATCGCTGCCCCGCGCTCAAATAGCGGCCAGTAGTTGCCAATGTAACGCAGGTTTTCCTTCCTGTACTCATCTCCATAAATGATGCAGGCCTGCAAGCCTTGCTCGCGCATGAGTGCCCTCAGCTTTTCGGCTCTTTGTGCGTATTCTTCTTGTGGAATGACTGTCATGAGTCCCATCCTCCTTCATGCATTTCAGCTTGCTTGCTCGCGCAATTAACTCTTACTCTTTAACTCCTTTACGACTCTCCATTATCCATAAATTGTGCGGGGTTATGGCACATCAGCGCTTCGATCTGCTGGGGTGTAATGCCTTCATCCTCCATCATCGGAATAATATTGGTCAACATATGGTCGAAGCCCCATCCCCCGTAACGATGTAAGCAGGTTTTCAGGCACACGTCGGTTGAAACAAGGATTTGCGACAGGAAACCCCAATCGATCATTTGCTTGATCGCCTTGACCCGGTCAATATCCCGGGCGAATAAGCCGCGAAGCACGCTTCGATCCCGTTTGTCCGCATAGAACTCCTTGCCAAAGTTATCAAATTCCACATACACGCCAAGGTTCAGCAAATCTTTGATATAGGGCATTCGAATATCGACATCGACATGATTAATGCATATTTTCTCGGGCGCAGCGCCGTGCTTAGTTAATAGATCCACAATCTCATAGCCATTCTCCGTATATAGATCGGTATGCACATGCAAGCCGAGTCCTGTTTCCTTCTGGGCAAGAGCGGCGGCAATAAGCGTTTTTCGTTCATTCGGATAGATGATTTCGCTCGTGCCGATTTCTCCGATGACGCCTGCTTTAATGGACGTTCCGTCTATTCCCACGGTAATCTCCCGCAGCAGTTCTTCCGTTATGCTCTGGACCGTCCGATCGTCCATATCCGGCGGATGCGATCCCCGTACATAATAGCCGCAGCCTGCGATAATGTACATATCCAATTCCCTGGCCAAGCCAGCCAATAATACCGGATCTCTCCCGATATCGCGCAAGGTAAGGTCGACGAAGGTTTTCCCGCCCGCTTGCTTAAACTTCAATAGCTCATCGCGTATGACATCCTCTTCATCAAGAACCGCATTATCCAGCACGGCATATGGATTGCGCATCAGCTTTCCCAAGTTGCGCAGCTCCACCTGTTGCCCGGCCAGCTTCTGCTGGGCGATGCCGACGGGCTTTGGCACCAATGGCCTCAGATCTATGAAAGCATGCTCATGGGGCAGCACCCACCCGAGAGCATTCTTGGCCACCCTCCCAGTTACCGTCATGATAGACAATCGCTTCATCTCCTAGCGTATGATTCTCAGGGAAGCAGACAAGTACGTCTGCCCCTTGATTAGATATGACGGACTGCGAGCATCCGTCCTTACTTGCTGGCCTTCCACTTGGCAACTTCCTCAGTAATCGTATCCCCGCCAAGGCTTTTCCAATTGACGACAAATTCATCGAAGGCATCGATAGAGGATTCGCCCATCACAATTTTCGTAAAGGTTTCCAGCTCCATCTTCAACAAGGTCGCTTCCTTCTCCACCATGGTCTCAGTGGGACCGGAAATAAAGCTCGTCATCTTAAATTGATCCTTCGTATGGTAGTCGTACAGTACAGTGATCGCATCAAAAAATCTCGTAAAGCCCCAACCGCTTAAATCGCCCTTGTTGAACGCATTAATACCCTTGTAAAAATTAGCCTGCCCCGGGTTGCTTGTCAAATTAAGCAGCGACTCATCTTGCTTCTCCAAGGCCTGCGAAACATCTTCGTAGCTCTCCACATTTTGAATGGGATTCGCCGCTTGCAGCAGCGCGTACTGCCATTTTTCCACATCGCCATTCATATTCATATCCGTTAGCGGGTACTTCTCTCGATCCCATTCGTGGCTAGCCGCGTTGAGAAGCTTCACCACCGCTTCGGGATGCTTCATGCCCTTACGCACGACATAGTACTGATTAATATTGTATTGCGTTTGCGGCTGTGCCGCAGTTGCATCGATGGAAGGCAAGTGAAACGGTTTCCAGTCCATCTCAGGATCGAGCTCCTTGCCATCGAGGAATAACAACGGCGACCAGTCGGCGCCGTAGAACAGGCCTAATTTCCCTGCATTTACGGTTTGAATGAATTTTTCTTTATCCTTCACGCCGAACTCGCGGTCGATATAGCCACTCGCGTACATGTCTTGCAGCTTGGCAAGCGCTTGCTTCATTTCCGGTTGAATGCTGCCATAGACAAGCTGTCCGGATACATCCTCCACCCAGCTTTTCGGGTAGGCATGATAGCCGTTAAAGAAGCCTTCAAGTCCTGGCTCCAGCCCATAGAAATCTTTGGCCGCTCCGAGTCCATGCGTATCGTTTTTTCCATTGCCATCGGGATCCTGCGTAACAAACGCTTCCGCGATGTTAAACACATCCTCCATCGTTTTCGGTTCAGGCAATCCAACCTGCTCCAGCCAATCCGTGCGTACCCAGAGGAGCGGCGCCGTGTCGAATGAGCCGGGATTAACCGGCAGCCCCAGCAGCTTCCCGTCGAAGGTCGCCGATGCTATACCGAGTCCGCCGTCTTTCATAAGAAGCTCTTTCATTTTTGGCGTCCCGTAATTTTCCAAGACTTCGGTCAGATCCTCCAGCTGCCCGGCCTCCACCAATTGATTGAATTGAATGCCGTTTACCGGCATAATATCCGCCAGCTTGTTGGAAGCCATTGCGATGTTGAATTTTTGATCGTACTGGGACGGATCGGATACCCACAAATAGTTGATTTTAATGCCAAACTCCTCTTCATACAGCTTTGTCCATGCATTATTGTCGATGGTTTCGCCGTTTTCGAACTTCAAATTGGAATTAACTGTTCGGATGGCCGTCACTTCAATCGGAGGATCGATTTTGCCAAGCGGATCGACATTTGCGACTTCTCCCGCACCGCCGTTTCCCGCAGCTCCGGTGTCCACTGTTTTCGTACTGTTCACATTGCCTTGATTGGTGCAGGCCGCGGTCAACACGAGCGCGCTAACTAAAGTGGATCGCAGCAACAACCTTGCCGTTTTGCCTTTCATATCCCAGCCCCCTGTTCCTGTCTGCTTACATCTCCAATTATAGAATACGTCCCTTCCCCGTTCTATCGACGATCCTTGTCTTTCTTTACGTTTGTTGCCCTCTTGTATTCCCTCTCCAAGATGGAGCGCTCTCGATACTCTTGAGGGGTCATCTGGTTGAGGCGCTTGAACGAACGATTGAATTGGGACGCTCCTTCATAACCAGCTATAGCGGCAACCTCCTGAATCTTCATCCCCGTTTCCTCCAATAGCACCCTCGCCTTCTTCATCCGTTCTTGCGTTATATAGTCCGACAACATCACGCCAGTCGTTCGCCTGTACAAGCGGGACAGATAGGTCGGACTATGATGGACCAGGGCGGCCAGCGCGGTTAAGCTTACATCCTCGGCCAGATGGGTCGTAATATAATGCTGTATAAACAGGATGAGCTGCTCGGCATGCTCCCCCTCGGGTGGCTCGTAGGTAGAAGACGGTTGGTCCGAATCCTGAATTAACATCTCCTGGCCATTTCCTGCCAACCTGTCCAGTACATCCGTTAATAGTTTCATTCGGTTACCGATTTGTTCCCACTCGTAAGGCTCGCGCGCGATGACAAAAGATACGGGATGCTTTAATAGATTGGTACAGGTTTGCTGGACGGTTTCCATAATCGAATAGACTCTTGTTTTCAAGTGCTGCCACTCGCGCTGCTCCAGATCATCTTCCGCTGCTCCTGCCGCCAATGCTCTAGGCTGAATAAACCATAGGATCTTATAGCCTTCCAGAGTGAAGGACAGTTGGACGCAGGTCGGTATTAAATATTCGGCGGCAATATTTTGGCAGGCGTAGAGAAGCAGCAATCGCTCCGATTCGCTCATTCCTTCTCTCCAGCTCTCCATGCTTCCTATAACTAGCAAAACAGGCTTGTCCGGCAATATCGGAATATCGGCTTCGACAAACTTCCGCGCGCGCGCTTGGGGAGAAGGCGCCTGCTCCGCTACCATCTCCAGCAAGGTGCTTTTTTGCAACGCCGGAATTGCCCGCTGCAGCTTCGCTTTAGCCTGCAGTTCCTGATTCATCAGTTCCTCGACCTTGTCTAATTCGGCAAAGGCTTTCTCAACCGCAGCGAGCAGCACATCGTCATCTTCATTTTTGAGCACATAGTCGATTACGCCTCCCATCCGAATCGCTTTGCGGGCATAATCAAATTCGTTAAACCCCGTAAGAAAGATAACCTTACACATAGGCCAGTTGTGCAAAATTCGTTCATACAATTCCATGCCGCTCATGCCGGGCATGCGAATATCTGAAATGACAACATCGATTCGATTATGGGCCAAGCAGTCAAGTGCCTCAAAAACGTTGTAGGCGCGGTAGGCTTCCAACTCCCTCTGCGACCCTTCGGCTAGCAATTGATAAATGTTGTTCACAATAAATGGCTCATCATCAACGATCAGTATACGATACATGTTAGACTCCTTTGTGTTCGGGGCCGACCGGAATATAAATACGGACGGTTAGCCCCTTCTCTTCGCCAGGCAACACTTCCAGCCCACCGAGATCGCCATACCGCAACTTCAAGCGGCGCTGGATATTCACGAGCCCGATCGTTTCTCCTTCTTCCGAGCCATCCAACTGGCGAGATAGCAGCAGGTATTCCGACTCTGCCATGCCAGCTCCATTATCCTGAACCATAACCGACAGTTGTCCAGCCTCATGCCGGAACCAGATTTGCAAATAACCGCCCGCAATCGTCTCGCCAAGCCCGTGTTCGTAAGCGTTCTCGACTAGCGGCTGCAGGATTAGGCGCGGCACCTTTATCTCTTCACAATCCGGAGGCAAGTCGCCAAACGCGACTTCAATTCGATTGGAGAAACGCACATTTTGAATCTCGACATAGGAACGAACGTGATTCACTTCATCCTGAAGCGCAACTTCTTCCAAGCCGTTTCTCGTAATGAACTGAAAATAATCCCCCAAGTTTCTGGATACCAATTCGGCTGTTTGATTGTCGCCGTGCTTGATCAGCCGATGCAAAATATAAAAGCTGTTGTATAGAAAATGCGGCGTAATCTGCATCTGCAATTGCTTGAGCTCCGATTGCTGAAGTCGAATCTTCTGCACGTAAAGCTCATCGATTAACGTCCGCAACCGCTTGACTGCATGGTCGAAGCGATTAAACAAGTATCCGAACTCATCCGCGCGCAAGGGCATCTGAATCGCATTTAAATTCCCTTCCTCCACGCTTCTGAACCGACGAATGAGCATTTGCAAAGGGCGTTGAATCAAAAGATAAATCCCGTACGAGAAAAGAACCACGATAATCAGGGTGCTGCCTACAAGCAGCCAGAACCAGGTACCGTACGTTTTAAGCTGGCCTACTAACAAATTCTCGGGAAAATAGAATACGAGCGTGGCATCGAGAAAAGCGGAAGAATCAACGACAACCATATAATTTTCTTTGCCAACCTTCACTTGCTCCGTCGAAAGCAACTGCCCTTCGCGCTGTTCTGCATACCTCTTCACCGCTTCAAGCGCCTCCGGATATTGCTGATTCGAAAGGCTCCAGAACGAGTTGAACAGCACGGCCCCCCCTTCTTGAGGGAGAGACTCCAATGCGTCTGCCAAAGCCTCTTGCGACAGCTCAATATTGTGAATAAACGCCGGCGTCTTCCAATCGGCCTCCTTGTTCAATAAAAAGGCGGGATGCATGACATTCAGATGCAGCCGATCATCCCACGCGGTTATGGGTACTCCATTGGTATAAGTAGCGCGCGCTATGGCCTCCATCTCGTCCTTGATACCCGGTCGCTCCATCTGGTCTGAAGTAGACACGACGCCCCCCATCGAATCGATGTACACCGTGATATCCTTGATATAGCTGCTTGAGTCTTTAAGGGCAACCAGCTTGTCCGTCAGATCATTAATCGTTTTGGTCCGCTGGTACGCGGACAAAATGGAATTGGCGCTACTTAGCTTCAACAAGTTTTCATCATTCACAAACGTTTGCTGTGCCCGGATAACCCGCTCCAGCTCCTTCTCCAGATTGGCGAAATAATAATGCGTCGTGGTGGAGATAGAATGCGATATTTGCCTTTTCACCTCTTGCTTGCCGAGTTCATTTAGCACAAGGCTAAGTGTAAACAACGGTAAAACGATAATCATGAAGGTGACAATAATTTTAGTGAAAATAGGAATATCGCTAATTTTTATATTAGCCACACGTGATTCACTCCCCCGATACATATACATGCTCCTATTTATTTTACAGTATGCAAGCAAGATAATAACATCACCTTATCAGAGTACACCTGGAACATCGATTAGGATTTAACAAAAAGACGAGGAATGATAGCAAAAAATCCGACCTTTATCATGTCTCGCTTAGGGAGACTATAGCCAAATCAAACCGCCTATGATAAAATAACATTGTTATTTTATTTCGGAGGTACGTGCGATGACTGAAAGCAAAGCAGAAAAGACCAAAAAAAATCTGCTCGATTATGCCAAAGCCGAGTTTACCCGGCATGGCTTCGCCGAAGCGAATATGCGTACGATTGCCCACAAGGCGGGACTGACGACAGGCGCGATCTATCGTTATTTCCCTGACAAAAATGCGCTGTTTTCCGCTTTGGTCGGGCCTGCTGCCGAGGAGATCAAACAGCATTTCGACGCTTTAGCGCGCCACCAGTTGACGATGCTGGAGAACAATAACCGGATCGAGGATTTCGTAGCGTCCAGCGAAGGCATGCTTGCCGTGGTAGACTTCATTTACAGCAGATACGAGGCGTTTGATCTATTAATCAATCGTTCCGCCGGCTCTTCTTGGGAGCATTATATCGATTCTCTCATCGAGTCCGATCTCGCCTCCACGCAAGCCTACTTTGCAAAAATGGTAGACATGAAGCTGCTGGCGCATCGCCCCGAGCCTCGTTATCTGGCGCTGCTCGTGAAGCAAAGCTTTAAGCAGGTGCTGGAGATCGTCACCTCGCACATGCGCCGCGAGGAAGCGCTGGACTATATGAAGCTTTTGATTCCTTTCTTATATGCGGGCTGGCGTACAGTTTTAGAGGGCAATTGACTAGAGGAGGCAGAGCATGATATGAACCGATTCGCCATAGGACATGTGTTGATCAAATCCAGGCAGCTTAAACAGGCCGTGGATCATTTTGAGAAGCTTGGGTTCACTGTCACCTATCGGACAGACACGGCCAAAGCGCATAATGCACTCATCTATTTTCGGGACGGCTCCTTCCTTGAGCTGTTTAACCCCAAGCCCATCCGTCTCCCCGACGGGTTGATTCGAACGGTATTCCGGTTGCTCCGTCCCCTCCACCCTGCGATGGTCACTCGTTTTCTCTATTATTTGGAGCATGAGGAAGGCTTAAATGATTTTGCGTTGGACAGCCTTCAGCCAGAGCAGGCTCACGCGAATGTAGAGAGCGTCGTTCAGGCTGGCGCCAAGCTCGGCAAAACGATCCACAAGAGCAAAACCTTGCCGGATGGACGAAAGCAAAGCTGGTGGATGGCCGTTCCTATGGAACCGCGTCTGCCTTTCCTAATGAGTGCGTATGATCCGGAGATCCCCTGTTCAGAGCAAGAAGTAACCCATACCAATGGCTCGCTCGGTATCGAAAGGCTTGTCATAGATGTGCCCGAGCTCGAGCCCTGGATGGAGAGGTACAAGCTTATTTTCACTGGGACCGAATGCACTAGAGAGGGGCAGCAGTGCGTATTCGCGCTTGGCAAGCAGCATACGATTGTGCTGCGGCAGGCTCGGCAGCACCGCATGGCGGAGATCCACTTGCTCACATCAAGCCAATCCAAAGGACAGCTTCAGCTCCAACAGGAGCTCTCAAAGATAATAATGAGGTGACAAATTGAAAGCTGACGCGCTGGTTGAAGATGACCCACTTCTCCAAAGGGATGCTCCAAAAGGTCAATCTCATGCAAGCGACGATGAACAAGCCTGATTTGCTTGTTTTGGATGAACCCTTTTCTGGACTGGATAAGGAATCAACTGGGCATTTGCTCGATTCCCTGCAACAAATCAAAGCCGATGGGACAGCCATACTGGCCGCTGTACATGATCCATTGTTAGCCAGTCAATTGGAGAGCCAGACCTATTGGATCCGTCAGGGAAAATTAAGTGCAGACAATGTCGAGCGCGCTTCAAGTGAATCGCTATTCATTTATGAGGTGGAATGTATATTAACCGAGGAAACGTTAGCCTATCTGACGAGCGTGTTTACGGATATGACCTGGAAGCGCGAGGATGCCGGATTCATTCGGTTTACTCTCGCGGAGAAGGATGTTCGATTATTTTTAATGGAGTGTCTGCAACGTGATGTAGAGATCATCAGCTTGCAAAGAAAGGAATCGCACCTATGTTAGCCTTGCTGTCATTTTTACATACTTGTTTCATGCGCTCCTACCGATACGGGCCGCCTACAGTCGTCTTTATACTTGGGATCGTATTTGTTTATAGTGTCGTTCCGAATCCAGTTATGGACAGTTACGCATTTTCCACTGTATTTTTGTTTATCGTTTCAGCAGCGCTTTGCTATATGGTGATTGACATCGAAACACCGAACCAGGAAGCTGTCACGATGCTGCACAGCGGCAGTATCCGGAAGCTGTATCTTGCCAAGTTATTATACAGTTGGTTATATTCGTTGCCGCTAGCTCTAGTTGCCGTCTTGTACCCCGCCGTATTGCAAAGGTTCGATAGAAATCCCAGTCTCGAGGAGTTAAGCCTGTCTTTTCTGTATCATGTCGCTTCATCGTGGCTAGGCGTTGCAATCGCATGTTGGTTTGGCTCCAAGTTTGTTCGTGCACGCGTCGTTTCCTTTATTCTGCTGAGCGTCCTCGTGGTCGTTGCCATTGCTGCACAGGGGATTGAGAATCTATTGCCGGATGGAATCAAAAAAGCAGTCGTATTGCTGCCGCCGCTACATCGTACCGTTCAAGTTTTCTTAAATTATGAGACTGCGACGATGTATCATAAGCTCTCGGCAATTGGAGCTTCCCTGCTATACGGTACGATTTTATCTGTACTATTCTTGTTCGTCCTGCATAAGCGCAAACTGGATTCAGCTCAATTATAAAAAAAGCAGGGCTCCGCCGGTCTTCCAGCAGAAGCCCCTCCTGCGCATACCTTAATTTAATAGCTCTACCGTGTCGTAAACCCAGCCTGCACTGAGCCAATTGTTGAGATCGCTGCTGCCGCTAATGGGCGAGATCGTAATCGTGTTCGTGCCGTTCACGAAGCGAGAGGCCGGGATCGTCCAACTGAACGTAGCATTGTTCCCCCGGTACGTGCCAATTGTGAAGCTGCGTGTACTCGGCTGCGAGGAGGCCGAGGGGTTGGTCAGTGGTTGACCGTTCACGGTAACGCTCGGCCTGCCATTGTTGTAGGCTGTTGTGATGCCAATGTTGAGCACGTGAGAAGCTGAAGCCTGGCTCGCATTGAGGTTGAAGGTAATCGTGGTCGGCGAGTTCTCCCCGCGGAGCTGCAGCGCAGGGAAGCGATTGGTCGCACTCCCGACGGCGTAAGCCACGGGACCCCAGCTTGGGTTACGGCTGTCGGAGGGGTGACGGATAGGTATCGTCTGACCGCTCAGCAGCTCCCGTGGCGTGCCATCCCAATCGCCGATGCGCCAGATGGCGGATGCCGCACTCGGATCGGCATTGATCGTACGTGTGTTCAGTGTCGTGGTCTGACCCGCAGTGACGTTAACAGACTCCGTATAGACGGCCAACTCCCCTTTGTATACGGTCATGGTATAGCTACCAGGGATCATCCCGTGCTTGACCGCCGAGCCGCTAGACGTTGCGTTTGTCCAATACTGAGCGTTGGCATTGGCGAAGCCGATCGTATACGGATAGGAAGCGTTCATGCCCGACAGCCCATTCAGCACAACGTTGCCCCGACTCGACACCCAGCCTTGAAGATTCAGTCCGGACATCCAGTCAAAATTCGGTACGCCTGGCGTATTTCCCGTGGTGAAGATTAGCGCATACGGCCCATGCAGTCCCATGCGGAAGGCCTCGGTTTGTGCATGGCCCGAGTTCATATAGTTATACACTTCCGTATCTGTACCGCTCTGGAACTGGATATCCCGGAAAAACGGTCCGCCCGAGCTTTTTTCCCGGTTGCCGTAAGCCATAAACACGCCGACGCCGCTGCCTGTTACGCCCTCGACGGTTAGATCCTTGGCCTGGTTGTTACCATAGTATTTCGAGCGTGTATGTCCGTTAGCATAACCGAATACGTCTTGACTCTCGATGGCCCCTGTATTCGCCCGAATATTGGAGTTCACAGGCACGCCGGTCAGCACGCTGCCATTGCCGCGGAAAATATACCTCAGCTCCCCGATGGACGGCTGTGCTGTAATATGGGTCGCCATGTAGATGATGTTTTCACCGCCGCGCGAGGAGTAATAGTGGGTTAATGTGCTTGTCGATACGGTGATTAATACAGTGGAGCCTGAGGGGGATTTGTTCCACGTCACGTTCGCTGATCCGAGTCCGGAGCCGATATGGGATGCCCGGTTGCTGGTCAGCTCCGTGCCGTTCATTTTGGCAGAGATGATATCGCCATTTGCCTTATTCACCACATAGACCAGTCCTGCACCGGTGTTGACCTCGATCCGCGATCCGTTATCTGTCACATAGACGGTTGCCGCATACCCTTTTACCGGGGGGAAGATCGTACCCGTTAAGAGGCACAGTACAAACAGGATCATCCCTTTCTTAATCATCTGCCTCGTCATTGCTCGAACGCCTCCTTCATATGTTCTTGCGAATTCATATGTTCTTGCGAAGTCCCGAAGCTATGTCGTAAGATGATAAACCCACTTTTAAAGCGCTTGCAAATAGGATGCAATAAAATTCCAATCCCATAATAACGATACCATTATGTTCCATAAGAGTGCAATAGTAAGCGTGCAATAGAATGATAGGGGTCGAAACTCGCCGGCGCGTCAAATAACAATGAAGAACCCCTCCCGAGGGAGGGGCAATTATGCCAAAGGTGACAATCTGCTGGTTTCCCCACTTTTTCATACAGGGTGCCCGCATGTCGTAATTAGGTTATCGTTTAGGCTCTTCATGTACAGCAATCATATTTCCAGTTGGATCGAAGAAACGAAAAAACTTTCTTCCTTCTTCGTCATACACTGGATGTCCATCTCCTTCATAGTCAGATCCGGAATCTTTAATGGAATGTATGACTTGCTCTATGTCCTCCACTTCTATCCCTATCGTTGGGAACGGTTTCCCATTCACTGTAAAGGTGCTTGTGGTTTTATCATCAGTCTTCCATAGGTTTATGTTTGGCCCTTCGTGTAAATCGATAATTGCAAAGTCGCCAAAATTAGCCGCAAGCGTCCCTCCCAAGAATTTTACATACCATTCAATAGAATGATCTAAATTGTTAGCTGGTACTTGAACATGGCTAATAAATTTTATCATCACGTTTACCTCTCCTTTTGAATTGTATTGATCTTCTACTGGGTTTCATACAACATTGGTGTATTCATCCTGAATTACGAAAGCCCATAAAATCAGGGGTTGGAGAAATTCAGACTTGGAGA
>NZ_BFBX01000122.1:0-390 GCF_003851045.1 Paenibacillus sp. 598K
GTGCTCTGGGCGGTGCCGATTACGGCGCAGGAAGCGTCCCTCATCTTGCGGGAGGGCTTGGAAGCCTTCGATGCCTATATTGAGGAAATTGACGACTCCATCATCGACCCTAGTCGACCGATGAACCTTGCATAGACCTGGTTATATCGAGTCATATCATTGGGAAAAGGTGGGCTAGGACGATGATGACGGTTCAACGCTATATTGCTGAGCATCTCCAAGACATTGTTTTCGAAAACCCCTTTTTTTACAATCATCCGTTTGGCATTCGTTTTGAGCTTGGGCCACCTGACTTTGACGTAGATGATGCAACCTATTATCAGGTCATTCGGGAGCGAGTACTAGCCTTGTTCCATGACGATATTTCGTGCGGACCAGCCTCTCTATATC
>NZ_BFBX01000122.1:517-926 GCF_003851045.1 Paenibacillus sp. 598K
CGGACCAGCCTCTCTATATCGTAGGCGCAACTTATGAGCCGATTGATGACTCCTTAGATTATATGGAGAGAGTTATTTCATTTCAGCATTACTTTGACAAGCAGCAGATCGAGCTTTTGCAGCGCGTGGAGGTTCTGGACGAAGATACGCAGGAGCTGTCGGGCTACAACATGCATTATGCGGTGCAGTGCCTGGTGTCGGAAGTTGATATTGAGGAGTTATTAGGGCTCATGGGTTTATTTCTTCCGAATCGCCTTTGCTTGGATGCCAGGGTCTATATCATTGAGCCGCAGTCTCGCATCGTCTATCATATCTATGATGACCGGGGGATGGACCTTGTATCGCCAGACCGAGAAGCCTTGCGGCCCTTGTACCATCAATTTAGCGATTGGATCCTTGATTATGATCG
>NZ_BFBX01000122.1:1045-2266 GCF_003851045.1 Paenibacillus sp. 598K
GGAAGCGATCGATCAGGTGTTTTTGGGATTGGGCGACTATTAGTTTGGATGTGAATGATGATGACGATTAATAGAAAAGATGCGAGAGCAATAACGATCAACAATGAGAAATTTAGATGGGCTATATCACCGGGGAGCGGGCATGTTACATTAATCGTGGAGCATGAAGCGACTAACGGGCAAAGACTCGAGGTATGTATTGAATCCGATATTAATGACTATTGGGCCGACTTCCCTTTAGTTGAAACTATGAATCTGAGAGTAGTAAAACCAAAGGAAGTGCGACAGATAATATTAGAAGTCATCAATGAGGGATGGAGGTATAGGGAGCCTGGGAAGCCAATTACATATAAACTGAAGCATCTATTTTAGAAGATATGATTTGAGGAGAGGTGCCTTACATGAAAATAAATGTGCTGGATAAAGGATATGTCAGACTTGTAGATCATATGGGTGGGGATTTGTCCGTCGTAAATAGTGCGAGGGTTTCCTATGCAAAAGAATCAAAGGAACTTACACCGAACGATGTGAAGCTTATTAAGTTTCTAGCAAGGGAAGATCATATGTCCCCATTCCGCCATGCTACGATTCAATTTGAAGTTTACGCCCCCCTTATGGTAGCAAGGCAGCACTGGAAGTACGTAGTTGGAAGCGACCACACCATGGATGCTTGGAATGAAGCTTCCAGAAGATACATAACGATTGATGTAGAGAATTACGTGCCTAACCCAACGGATTGGAGAAGCAAGCCAGAGAACTCTAAGCAAGGAAGCGGAGAGCCTGTAACGGATACAATTGGCCTTGAAGCCACACAAAGACTGCTTCGGCAGATTGAACAAGGGCTAAAGGATTACGAGTGGGCATTAGAGAATAATATCGCTCCTGAACAAGCACGTCTGCTTATCCCTTCAGCTTATGGCATGTACACTGCGTATTATTGGACAGCTTCCCTTCAGTCTGTTTGCCACTTCCTTAATCAAAGACTTGCTCATGATTCGCAATATGAAATTCAACAATATGCTAAGGCAGTGTATGAGTTGGCAAAACCATTATTCCCAGTTTCGTTGGAGGAATTGCTCAAGTAGTGTTGTGTCTATTTAGCCCTCAAATAGAACTTGACTGTCTCCCCTTATTCCAGGAGATAAATCTTGTTTCGCCAGACCGGGAAGCCGTACGGCCTTTATACTACCAATTTAGTTAATGGATCCTTGATTATGATCG
>NZ_BFBX01000122.1:2382-2950 GCF_003851045.1 Paenibacillus sp. 598K
GGAAGCGATCGATCAGGTGTCTATGGGCTTGGCCAACTAATATTGTCTGGATGTGAATTTCGATGGAGCTTAAAGGAAAAACCTTAGAAGAACTCGATGGTGAAATTTGGGCGAAACCTGAATTCCAGTCAGCTTTAGTTAAAAAAATTCATCAACTAAGGAAAAAACCAATTACAAATTTCACGAATGAAGATCTTCGGTTATGCCTCTCCCAACAAGAAGGACTTGAGTATTTAGTCCCAGTTGCATTACAAAAGATTTCCAATCAGCCGTTTCATTCCGGCGATCTTTTTGTAGGTGACCTCTTAGTAAGCGTTCTAAGGATAAAGGGCGATTTTTGGGACAAGAATCCACATTTATATATTGAGTTGCGGCAACTAATAGCAGGAGTAAAAGAAGTTCTTAAGAGGATTGAAGAACAGCTAATCAAATTTGAGTCACTGGATTATGATTGATAAAGTCTAATGAGCCACAAAGTCAGTTAGAGCATTTGAAGATTTTCATAAAGGGGAGGTGGGATTTTGAAAGTATTTAATCAGAAAGATTGGCTAGTACAGCATCAGTCTTT
>NZ_BFBX01000123.1 GCF_003851045.1 Paenibacillus sp. 598K
GCCACGGGAGCGACAGGCGCAACAGGCGCAACTGGAACCATGGGTTCCCCTCGTATTTATGTACAAAACCGCAATTCCAATTCAATAACAGTCATTGATGGGGCCAACAACGCTGTGATTACAAATGCCACAGGCATACCTAGTCCATGGGGTGGATCCATCGATCCTATTAGAAAAAGATTATACGCGGTTAATAATACCAACCCCGGCAGAGTAACTGTTTTTGACATGATTACGAATACAACGCTGGCAGTCGTGACAGTCGGATCTTCTCCTAGAGGCGGGGTTGTCAATTACTTAACCAATCGGTTTTACAGCTCGAATAACGGTTCCAATAACGTTAACGTTATTAACGCGGAAACATTTGAGGTAATCGCAACCATCTCGGTAGGAGGCGCTCCTCTAGAAATCGACGCAGACTTGACCTTAGACAAGATATACATTCCCAACTTAACAACTAGCAATGTGTCCGTCATTAATGGGGCTACAAATTCGGTCATTGCAACCATACCTCTTGCAGGTCAGCCGTTGAACGTTGCCGTAAATCCGGTTACCCATAGAGCTTATGTCCCGAACACACCTAACGTTAGTGTCATTGATACAACTAATGACACCGTCGTAGGTACGGTGGCAATAGCCACAGGAGGAATGATCGGCATCGCAGTCAACCCTAATACGAATCGGATATTCGCATCTGGCGGAGCCGGTGCTGCGGGAGCTGTATATGTCATAGACGGGGGAACCAATACGGTTGTGATGACGATTCCTGTGGGAAATGATATACGAGATATGGCAGTTAATTCATTCCCTACTCCATTCCTTGACAAGTATGCAGCAAACTTTCTCTATGTTACCTTAAGTACTCTCAATTCTGGCAATCGAATTGCGGTCATCGATCAAGTATCAGGAGCCATCAATGCCATCATTACGGTCGGAAACGCACCAGTGTCGATTGAGCTTGATCCATTCGTCTAGTTATTCATTGCGAAGAGTGCTCCCGATCTAACAGATTGGTGAGCACTCTTTTATTATGCTCCTTGATTGAAAAACAATGGTTACTCTACAATAAAAAGAAACAAAAACCGAGGCTCATTACCACCTCGAGGAGGCTCACCCAAATGACAACAATCCCAAATGCAATTCGTGGCGTAGGCAGTGTGGACGAGCATGCCCGCCTGTTGCTTGGCAGCTATCGCAGGCTGACCGGGCGCGATCTGCTGGCGCTGCCAGAGGGACAATCTCCAGCCCAGGCGCTGGAGGATGCGCCGCTCGTCATCCTATCCCATGGGACGGAGGTTGACCCTGTACTGAACTACGGCAACCGGCGAGCACGCGAGCTGTGGGAGATGACGTGGGAGACCTTCGTGTCGACCCCATCCCGTCTGACCGCCGAACCGATGGAGCGCGAGGCCCGCGAGGCATTCCTGAGCCAGGTCCGTACCTATGGCTATGTGGATGACTATACGGGTATCCGTATCTCCAGCACGGGCAAGCGCTTCTATATCCAGCAAGCGACCGTTTGGAATCTGATCGATGCCAGCGGCAAGCTGTGGGGGCAGGCGGCCGCATTCCAAAATCATACCTATCTCTGACTTCTGCTCACTGTCTGGACTTGCATAATCCTCTCTTCGTCTGCACACCCTAACCTTACCACTAAAGGGAGGTTGACTATCGATGAACAGACGGATGAGTTGGACGACTGCAATGCTGACTGTATGCATCAGTGTTGCCTTGCTGTCAGGCTGCGCCGCACCCAAAACGAATCCTGATACGAATGACGGCAACACCGTCAAGCAGCAAACGATGCGGACGGAGCAAGACATGCGTGAAATGGGCAAGGATGTAGGACGAGACCTGGGGATGACGCAGGATCCGACCCACAAGATCGGCGAGATGGACAACCACGACCACATCAATATGAAAAAAGCAGAGCATGTCGCGGCCTCGGCCCAAAAAGTCGCTGGCGTCACTAAAGCCACTGCGGTCGTGCATGATCAAGATATTATCGTTGGCCTCGACATGGACGGGTCCGATCAAGCAATGCTGCGCAAAAAGGAAAATGAAGTGAAGCGGAAAATCAAACAAGAGCATGAAGGCTATAATGTTCATGTGACTTCGGATAAGAATCTACACAGCAAAATACAAACGCTGCATGGCAACGCCATGAACGGCCACCCTGTTGCGGAATTCACGCACGACGTGGGAATGATCATCCGAGACATCGGCAATGCGGTGGCGGCTCCGTTCCGTTAAGCCATACTCTTACCGATTCGGGGGGCGACCCCCGAATTTTGTTTTTTACGCTTAAGGAGGCGAAGGCGTGGCAGGAAGACGGATGATGTTGCTCTTATTGGCGCTGCTCCTGTGCGGCTTTGCCGGACCGGTCAAAAAGGACAGATATTACTACGAAAAAAAGGGCGAGATCGTCTGGGAGGTGCCGACGGCGGAGAAAAAAATCGCCTTGACCTTCGACGACGGTCCGTACCCGCCGAGCACAGGCGCCATTCTGGATGTATTGAAGACGTATGAGGCCAAAGCAACGTTTTTTGTCGTAGGCAATCGGGTCGAGCGATATGCCGAGCTCGTCCGGCGCGAAGTGGCCGAAGGCCATGAGATCGCCAATCATACGTTTAATCATACGTATTTCACCAAGTCGAGCGATCCTTCCCGTCTGAATCAGGAGATCCTCCGTACCGAGGAGCAGCTGCAAGCGCTCAATCTGGACAAGCCGACGCTGTTCCGCCCCCCTGGCGGATATTACAACGAGGCGATGATCCGCAAGGTGCGTGCGATGGGCTATACGATGATCCTCTGGTCCTGGCATCAGGATACGAAGGATTGGCGGAAGCCGGGCGTGGGATACATCGTGGACAAGGTGCTGAACCATGCGCGCAATGGCGATATTATCCTGTTCCATGACTATGTGCCGGGATCGATGCAGACGGTGGAGGCGCTCAAGCAAATCCTGCCGGAGCTGAAGCAGCGAGGGTATCGCTTCGTGACCGTCTCCGAGCTGATGCAAAGCAGTCGGGAGATGCCGATACAGTCCAAGGATTGAGTTGTTGATCAGGTTGCATCTGACCGATGAATAAGGCATGCTAGAGATCAGGAGGGTCAACCCTTACTGATCTTTTTTAGTTTACACTAATGGAGGCTGGCGCTAGTGATGAAGGGCAGTTTATACGATGATGCGTTGCTGGAGCAGGATACTCAGCCACATATCCACGCCTATTATTTCAAGCATTGGCAAGCCTATACGATGTCCTTCCACCGGCATAACGCCACGGAGATCATGTATATTATCCAGGGCACATGTCAGGTAGAGGTGAGGCAAAGCGAGGGGCGCACAGAGCGGTTAACGCTGGGGCGGGGCGAGTTTATCCTGATCGACGCCAATATCCCGCATCGGTTGCTGGTGGATCATAGCTGCCGGATGCTCAATGTCGAGTTCGCCTTCAAGCCCGATCCCCAGAGCGGGCCTTCGCTGGCGATGATGACGGGCGCCGAGCTGTCCGCGCTCGCGGCATGCCGCCGGGCCTACTGGGTGCTCAGCGATCAGGAGGAGATCTATGCGATCCTCAAAGGATTGGTGCTGGAGCTGGATCGCTCGAAGGAGGACGCGACCTCTCTGATCCGTCTCTTGTTTGCCCAGCTGATCATCCGACTGGCGCGGCTGCTCGGCGATGCGGAGCGCTTCCCGGACTTGCAGGTGGAGCAGTATGCAAGGCAGTGCATCGAATTTTTGCATCACAATTACGATCGCAACATCCAGGTCAAGGACGTCGCGTCCGCCGTTAATCTTCATCCCGGGTATGTGCAGCGGTTGTTCCGTCAGCAGACGGGTCGTACGTTGAACGGCTATCTCACCTCGCTTCGCATAGACAAGGCCAAGATGTTGCTGGCGCGTACAGATATCCCGATTATCGAGATCTCGGACTATATCGGCCTGAACAGCAGGCAGTATTTCCATGCGCTATTCAAAAAAATAACCGGCATGACGCCGATGGATTACCGCCGTTCGATGGCCGCGGAGAGCTATCACTACCCTGCAGCAAGTGACGATAGTTGACAGAGAAACAACGAACAAGTGACGATATTGATAACGCTTCCGCTCGATCCTTGCTATACTAGGCTCAAGACGGCTGATCAAGCCAAATGAGCTGATATGGAGGGGAAACGATGTCTTTTAAAGTTGCTTTTATCGGTGCGGGAAGCATCGGATTTACAAGAGGAATCCTGCGCGATCTGTTGTCCGTAGAGGAATTTCGCGAGATCGAGGTTGCATTTACGGACATTAATGCGCACAACCTGGAGATGGTCACGGAGCTGTGTCAGCGGGATATCCGGGAGAATGGTCTGAACATCCAGATCCAGTCGACGACGGATCGCCGCGAAGCGCTCAAGGGGGCTAAGTACATCCTCTGCACGATCCGGGTAGGCGGGCTGGAGGCGTTCGCGACCGATATCGACATCCCGCTCAAGTATGGCGTGGACCAATGTGTCGGCGATACGCTCTGTGCAGGCGGCATCATGTACGGTCAGCGAGGTATCGCCGAGATGCTCAACATCTGCCGGGACATCCGCGAGGTGGCAGCGCCGGACGCGCTGTTGCTCAACTATGCGAACCCGATGGCGATGATGACGTGGGCCTGCAACCAATACGGCGGCGTCCGTACGATCGGACTGTGTCACGGCGTCCAGCATGGCCACAAGCAGATCGCAGATGTCTACGGGCTGGAGCAAAAGGATGTCGATATCATCTGCGCCGGCATCAACCACCAGACCTGGTATGTCCAGATCCGCCACAATGGCAAGGACTTGACGGAGGGGCTGCTGGAGGCGTTCGAGCGTCATGAGAACTTCAGCCGGACGGAGAAGGTTCGCATCGACATGCTGCGTCGCTTCGGCTACTACAGCACGGAGTCTAACGGCCATCTGAGCGAATATGTGCCATGGTATCGCAAGCGTCCCGAGGAGATCAAGGAATGGATCGATCTGGGCAGCTGGATCAACGGCGAGACGGGCGGCTACCTGCGCGTTTGTACCGAAGGCCGCAACTGGTTCGAGACGGACTTCCCGAACTGGCTGAAGGACCCGGCGATGGAGTACAAGCCGGAGCTGCGCGGTCAGGAGCATGGCTCGTACATCATCGAATCGCTGGAGACGGGCAGAGTCTATCGCGGCCACTTCAACGTCGTCAACGGCGGCGTCATCTCCAATCTGCCAGACGACGCGATCATCGAAGCGCCGGGTTATGTCGATGGCAATGGCATCTCGATGCCGACTGTCGGCGATCTGCCGCTCGGACCGGCTGCGGTGTGCAATGTCAGCATCTCGGTGCAGCGACTGGCCGTCGAAGCGGCGGTCAAAGGCGACGACAAGCTGCTCCGCCAAGCCTTCATGATGGATCCACTGGTAGGCGCGGTCTGCAACCCCAAAGAGATCTGGCAGATGGTCGACGAGATGCTGGTGGCGCAGGAGCAGTGGCTGCCGCAGTACGGCGAGGCGATCGCTGCGGCCAAGCAGCGTCTGGCAGCTGGCGACCTGATCCCGACGCGCGATTATCGGGGGGCGGCGAGATTGCAGACGAAGACCGTCGAGGAGATGCAGGCCGACCGCGAAGCGACGAACCGAATCGTCGGCGACTCGGACAAAGGCAAGGATCGCGAAGTTAGCAAAGCTTAGGCGAGCGGGCAGAAGATAGACAAAAGGTCAGACTTAATTGAGCTAAGAGATAGGCCCTAGGCCAGACTTAATCGAGCTCAAGCGACTGACGCCAAGCTCCGGCATCGATACCAGATGGCGGAGCTTGCTGTGCCTGGGATAGGTGCCCGCCATAGCAAGATAGTGGACGGTCGACAGCAGGATCGGGGATAGGCGGGGGAGCGCTTCCATGATATGCTAGGCATAAGAATGGACAAACGATCAACTGATGATGTGGAGGTATGGATACGATGTTAAAGGGTATCCCGGCGATCATCTCGCCGGAGCTGTTGAAAATTCTGATGGAGATGGGGCACGGCGATGAGCTGGTGCTCGGCGACGGCAACTTCCCGGCAGCGAGTCATGCGCAGCGGCTGGTGCGGGCCGACGGGCACGGCATCCCAGAGCTGCTGGAGGCGATCCTGACCCTGTTCCCGCTCGATCCGTATGCGGAGCGCGCGGTAGCGCTGATGCAGGTTGTACCGGGCGATACGGTGGAGACGCCGATCTGGGACAAGTATCGTCTGATCGTCGGACGCCATGAGCCGGAGCGGGCCGACTTCGAGCAGGTCGAGCGCTTCGCATTTTACGAGCGGGCCAAGCAGGCCTATGCGATCGTAGCGACGGGAGAGTCCGCGCTGTATGCGAATATTATCCTCAAGAAGGGCGTCATCGCCCCGTCATAGGATAGGAAACATTAGGAACGAATGTCTGGTAGCGGAATGCATGTACCTATGATAAAGGGGGCACGCCACTTGCGCGGAAAAGAGGAGATGATGGGGCTGCTGCTCGGCTTCGCCGAGGAGCGGGAGGAGATCCGTCTCGTCACGCTGGAAGGCTCGCGCGCCAATGCTGCGATTGTGCCGGACACATATCAGGACTATGATATCAGCTACTTCGTAACCGATAGGACGGCGCTACTGGCTAGCGACGACTGGCTGGATCGGTTCGGCGAGCAGGTCATCCTGCAAAAGCCTGAGGATATGGAGCTGTTCCCGCCAGAGCTGGGAAGCGGCTTTTCGTGCGCTTGGCAGCGCAACCGACTAGGGAGTGAAAGTCTCCTGTACACCGAGATGGCGGAAGTACGAGCTGACCCGTAGTGCCTCGTCCGTGAGG
>NZ_BFBX01000124.1 GCF_003851045.1 Paenibacillus sp. 598K
GAGACTGTCAAGTAAAAAGTGTAACCTTTGAAAATCGAATCTAGTAACGTTGGTGCCGCAACTTGACCTGGAGCCTCTGGCGGGCCCGGTACACGCGCGATGTGGCGAGAGGCCTTGAGGCCGTTCTCGCGCCGGGCATCAGCCTACCAGACCCGCCCCCTCCACCTCAAGTTGCTTTAGCGGATCTGCACGCGGTCGGGGTAACAGACGGTGAGCTGCAGGAGGATCTGCCCCCAATTCTGCACGCGTCCTGTCCATTTGCGCACGACGTCCATCGTCGCCAGATACAGCATTTTGAGCAGCGAGTCGTCATTGGGGAAGATGCTTTTCCCTTTGGTGACCTTGCGCAATTGGCGGTGGTAGCCCTCAATCATGTTGGTCGTGTAGATCAGCTTGCGTAGCTCCGGCGGGTACATGAAGAAGGTGGAGAGCTCGTCCCAGTTCTGACGCCACGACTTCACAATCAGGGGATACTTCGCTCCCCACGTGGCTTCAAATTGGTCTAACTCCAGCAGAGCGGCCTCCTCCGTGGCTGCTTTGTAGATCGGCTTGAGATCCGCTGTGACGCGCTTGAGATCCTTGTAGGACACGTAGCGGACCGAGTTGCGTATTTGATGGACGATACATTTTTGGATATCGGTTTTCGGGTAACAAGCCGCAATCGCTTGGCTGAACCCCGTCAGATTGTCTACACAGATGAGCAAGATGTCCTGCACGCCACGGTTTTTCAAGTCATTCAATACGCTCAGCCAGAACTTCGCCGACTCGTTCTCGCCGATCCAGATGCCCAGCACATCCTTGTTGCCGTCCAGATCGATGCCGATGACCATGTAGGCCGCTTTGTTTACGATGGCGCCGTCCTGCTTGACCTTGAAGTGAATCGCATCCAGGAAAACAACGGCATAGGTCGGCTGCAATGGGCGGTTATGCCATTCTTTAATGACGGGCATAATCTTATTGGTGACATTGGAAATGAGCGTCGGCGAGACTTCAATGCCGTATAGACCCTGCAAGTGGTCCTGAATGTCCCGGGTACTGACGCCTTTCGCATACAAGGCCGTAATTTGATCCTCGATGCCGGTGACGTTGGTTTGATTTTTCTTGATGACGACGGGTTCAAACTCACCCAGCCGATCACGCGGGACCTGAATCTGCAGATCACCGTACTCGGTATGAACGGTTTTCTTCCCGTACCCGTTTCGACTGTTTTTCGTTTCCTTGTTGTGGTCATACGGGGCGTAGTTAAGTTGCGTATCCAGCTCAGCTTTCAGGGTCGCCTCCAGCACATCTTTGAACATGTCCTTCAACGTCGCTTGGATCTGATCCACGGATTGGAACTGATGTTCCTTTACGAGATCCTGTATCGCTTGCTTGCTCCAAAATTTTTCCGTTGTCATTTGTTTCCCCTCCGAAATATATCATCTTCTTGGAACTTAGTATGTCCCATTTCGATTCATTTCAAAGGTTCCACGTTTCATTTTACAGACCC
>NZ_BFBX01000125.1:0-12027 GCF_003851045.1 Paenibacillus sp. 598K
GGGGCTACGGGGGCTACGGGCGCGACTGGCGTTACAGGCGCCACGGGTGCCACCGGTGCGACGGGCGCCGGTGTGACCGGAGCCACTGGTGCCACGGGCGCTACCGGCTGGGCTGGCGCTACTGGTGCCACTGGTGCCACTGGTGCGACGGGCGCTGGCGTGACCGGCGCTACAGGAGCTACAGGAGCAATGGGCGATCCCGGTGTCACGGGCGCGACGGGTGCAACAGGCGTTGGCATTAGTGGTTATGCGTACGCCGGTGTCGATACTCAGACTAACATTTCCGTTACAGCCAGCGGCACCGACATCCAGCTGTATTCGGAAGAAATCCCGAGCTCATCCGTTAGCTACAACACAATGACCGGCTTTACCATTTATGAGACTGGTTATTATTTCATCCAATACAATATCAATCTGGACAATTTTATCGGCGCCAACGCCAGGATGATCCTTAATGGTACGGAGATCAAAAAGAGCATTGTCACTGGAACATCTGCTGGCACGACACTAAACAACGGTTTTATTATCCAACTAAACGCCTGGGATGTCTTGCAACTGCAACTGTTCGGGGTGGATAACTCAGTCAACCTCATGGAAGGCGACGGCGCTTCAGTTA
The DNA here is from genome assembly GCF_003851045.1 of Paenibacillus sp. 598K. Taxonomy (GTDB): domain Bacteria; phylum Bacillota; class Bacilli; order Paenibacillales; family Paenibacillaceae; genus Paenibacillus_D. The sequence goes on from NZ_BFBX01000125.1 coordinate 617, forward strand.
GTATCCTCAGACTGTCCTAATCTAAAGAGCAGCACATCGTAAAAATAGTAAAGCCCCTTCCTCCTATGCTTGGAGGGAAGGGGCTTTTGCATGTTTCAGAAAGCTAATAAAGTATCAGGCCGTCGTGGATCGCTGCTCAGCCAGCATGGCCAGCAACGCCTCGCGGTTGGCCAGCATCGTCGGATGGTCCGGCTCAAACATAAGCCCTCGCTCATTGTACTCGAAGGCGCGCTGCGGATCTCCCAACTGAAGTGTACATACGCAGAGCTGGATATAAGGCTTCCAAGTCCATGAAGAAACATCGATCGACCGCTCCCAATCGTCCGGTCGCGGCGTCCCGACCGCAGCGCGGAACCAGGCGGCTGCCTCCTGCCAATTGCCGTTGTCCATGCACTTGGAGCCCAGTCGGCAATGAAGCTCGGCGTAGGGGAGCTCGGCCAGTCCCTCCAGCAGCAAGGATCGGCCCCGCATCATATCCCCTTGTCTCCCATAATGGGCGTCCAGTTCTAACAGCAGCTGGACCTGTTGCCGCGCGTCGCCCTCTCGTTTGTCCCAGCTCTCCTGCCACGCTTCCATCGCCAGCAGTTCGAAGCCATACTCCAAAAGCTCGACGCCTCTCCCATACGCATCGGCTGACTCAACCGGCAGCCGCTGTGTGTCTCCCTTGGCTGCGATGAAGGCGGCTGCGCCGACGAGCTCCTCCTCCCGGTAGATATGATACGCCGGGTAGGTCGTATCGACGAACAGGCTGATGCCGATTGCCGCAGCCCGCACGCAGAAGTGACGGTCCTCTCCCCAATAGGAGAGATTGGGGATCTCCCGGAAGCTGACGCCCCGCTCGATCGCTTGACGCGAGATGAGCGTACAAGCGCCGAGGCCGCCCACCTCGTACAGCCCCGGCACCCGCAGCTCAGCAAAGAAACGTTGGCTGGCCAGCCTGCGGTCGTGCTCGGATGTCTCCTGCTGGCGGATCAACGGATACGTCTCATATTCGCCATGCAGCCACACCTGCGGCATCGGAGTCGTGCCCACCTGCCAGCGCGTCCAATAGATCGTCGAGACGACGTCCTGTCCGGCCTGGAGCAACTGGGTCAACGTATGCGGATGGAACAACAGGTCCGAGTCGGCGAGGAACACATGCGTATACCCGCACTCTTGACCCATCGCGAGGATCCGATCCTTCATAGCCGCTACCTTCCACACCGTCTCCTCCAGCCATAGATGTCCGCCCCCGGGCGCAGCCTTCCAAGATCCTACAGCCGCCTCATGGGTCAGCAGCTTCGTCCGACCCGTCGAAGCGGCGAATTGGCGCAGCATAACTGAAGATAGCGGGTCGGTATTGTCATCCACAAATACATAATCGATAACATAGGCCTCCCCCTCCAGCCAACGAAGCGATTCAAGAAACAGCTTGAGTATGACCGGCGTCTGCCGGATGGGGCTGCCGATCAGGATGCGGGGCTTGCTCATCGGATACATTCCTCTCCACGATAATAATCTTGACGATCTCCTTCACAGCCTCTTCCTCGATCATCGACACCATGCGCAGGAACAACTCATGGCTCTCGCTCTCGTAATCCTGTAGCGGGTCGCTGCCCGAGTACACGCGCAGATGGATGCCCTGCCGCAGATGCTCCAGATCTCGCAGATGCTCCTGCCAGTGCTTGTCCACGATCCGGAGCAACGCGTACTGCTCGAACCGCTCCATGACGCTCCGGCCGACCTTCGCTTCCTTGGCATCGTAGAGCCGGATCGACCGCGCCCGCAAATCCTCGCACAGGCCCTCGCTAGACAGGCCTGTCAGCTCATCGCGAGTCACCCCGCCTGCCTCCAGCACCTGCCGCTCGACATAAGCGACCAGCTTGTCCAGCTCCCAATGCTCCGGGATCGCCTCCTCGGGGCAATAGCGCTCGACTGCTTGCTGCAGCACCGAGTCGATCATCCGCTCGACGCTCTCTCTCGTCCGGCCGCTATGCAGCACCTCTCTGCGATCGCGATAGATGCGCCGGCGGTGACGATCGAGCACCTCGTCATACTGCATCACCTTGGTGAGCGCTTCGAACTGGATGCCCTCGACGATCCGCTGCGCCGACTCGATGCTGCGCGTGATCAGCTGTCCCTCGAGCGGCGTATCGTCGGCGTAGCCCTGCTGCTCCAGCTTCGCCTTCATCGCCCCAGAGTCGAAGTGCTGCATCAGTTGATCCTCGATCGACAGGTAGAACTGCGTCGAGCCCGGATCGCCCTGACGGCCAGAGCGACCGCGCAGCTGGTTATCGATCCGCCGGCTGTCATGGCGCTCGGTGCCGATGACATGCAGACCTCCCAGTCCATCCACGCCCGCTCCCAGTCGGATATCGGTGCCCCGTCCCGCCATATTGGTCGCGATCGTCACCGCTCCCCGTTGACCCGCCTCGCTGATGATCTCGGCCTCCTCGCGATGATAATGCGCATTGAGCACGCGGTGCGCGATTCCCCGCTCGGCGAGCAGCCAGGAGAGGCGCTGCGAGCTCTCGATGGAGACGGTGCCGACGAGCACCGGCTGACCTGTCGCGTGACGACGCCCGATCTCGTCCGTGACCGCCGCATACTTGGCCGCTTCGGTCTTGTAGATCACATCGGGCAGATCGCGACGGACGCATGTTCGATGGGTAGGGAAGCTGATGACGGTCAGGCCGTACACTCTGCCGAACTCGTCGGCGTCCGTGCGGGCGGTGCCGGTCATGCCCGCAATCTTCGGATACATGCGGTAGTAGTGCTGCAACGTGATGGTCGCATGGGTCATGCTCTCGTTATTGAGCTGCAGTCCTTCCTTGGCCTCGATCGCCTGATGCAAGCCATCGCTGTAACGCCGACCCTCCATCAGTCTGCCCGTGTTCCCGTCGACGAGCACGATCTCCTCGTCCTTGACGACATAATCGACGTCCCGACGCAGCATATGGTGGGCCCGCAGCGCCTGATTGATATGATGATTGATCAACACATGCTCCTCGGAGAACAGATTGTCGATCTGGAAGTACTCCTCCGCCATCCGTACGCTATCCTCGGTGAGCACGATCGCGTGCTGGTGGGTCTCGAGCACGAAGCCGGTGCCCTCGCGCAGCGAGGCCGCGAACAGATTGGCCCGGAAGTAATGCTCGGTACTCTGCGTAGCCTTGCCGGATATGATAAGCGGTGTCCGCACCTCATCGATCAGGATCGAGTCGACCTCGTCGATCAAGGCGTATTGCAGCTCACGCTGCACGGTCATATGCTCGAACAGCGCCAGATGATCATGCAGATAGTCGAAGCCGAACTCGCTGGAGGTGCCATATGTAATATCGCAGGCGTACGCGGCGCGTCTCTGCTCGCGGCTCATCCCCTTCTGGATGCAGCCGACGGAGAGTCCCAGGAAGCGGAACACCCTCCCCATCTCCTCGCTATCGCGCAACGCCAAGTAATCATTCACTGTGGCTACATGCACACCCTTGCCGGATAAGGCGTGAAGGTATACGGGCAACGTACCGGCCAGCGTCTTGCCTTCGCCGGTCTGCATCTCGGCGATCTGTCCCCGGAACAGAGCAGCGCCCGCCATCAGTTGTACAGGGAAGTGCCGCAGACCGAGCACCCGATCCGCCGCCTCCCTTACAACGGCATAAGCCTCGGGCAATAACGCGTCAAGCGGCTGGCCTGCTGCCAGTCTGTTGCGGAACGTCGAGGTCATCTGTGCGAGCGCTTCGTCCGTCTTCTGCGACACATTCGCAGCCATAGCCTCGATCCGATTCGCAGTCGCTTCCAGTCTCCGAAGCTCGCGGGCATTGTTGTCTTCAAAGAAGCGCTTTACTGTACCGAGCATGCCATTCTCCCTCTCTCGTTTTCCTCGTTCCATTATACCATTTTTTGCTGAAGACAAGGGAAAAATATATCGCTCCTACGCCTACTCCCGCTTGGGTTTGCGCCCTCCTGGAATGTCCAAAAAGCCCCCGGCCGCGCATACGGTTCCGGGGGCTCCAAAACAGAGGGCGCTATCTCACGACAGCAGGCTGGCGACGCCGACGAATACGCTGCGCGAGGTGTCTGCAGAGACGCGTGAGATTGTCGCAAAGCTGCCAAAACCGCTGTTTCTCTTTCAAGGGAACAGCGGTTTTTTGTGTGTTTTTCGCCATAATATACTCTGGCTTCCTTATTTGACACTCCGTACTAACCTCGTTATATTGATATGACGAAAGGGTTAACTAACATCAAGGAGAGATTTAATGAGACTTTTAGAATTGCTCGTCGTGGTTTTGATTAGTGCATTAGCCATAGTTATGATTTGGGGACCACGGCCGAATAAAAACGGTTTGAAGTATACCCTGCTCGCTCTTTATGCCGTAACCGTTGCCCAGTTATTCATAGAGGGATACCGTTGGCAAATGATACCCGGGTATGCAGTTCTACTTATCCTGACCGTTTTTATATTGTTAAAAAATAAAAGCCGGCAACGTACTAGAAAGAAGAGATATGTGATAGCCTGTCTGTTAACTCTAATATGGATGCTGTCTACATCAGTCATGGTTGCTATGCCCGCCCTGCTCCCAGTGTTCTCTTTTCATCAACCGAGTGGTCCCTACTCTGTAGGAACTACTGTATACCACTTTATAGATCATGAGCGGGCAGATGAATACACTTCAGCTTGAACAATTAAATAGCAAAGATGAACAAGGCTTCTTTACTGGCCGACTTGATCTGAGCCGAATCGGAATGTTCGGACACTCTTACGGCGGAGCGGCCTCTGCTCAGATGCTGCTAAAGGATCCACGTATCAAGGCAGCTATGAATATGGATGGAACCTTATACGGTAGTCCGATGCCTGGTACTGGACTTTGGGAGGAGACGGTTAATCGGCGCACAAATGCTCTTCAAGGCGGCGGATTTACGATGACGATACCGCATACGTCCCATATGAGTTTTACGGACTTCCATCTATTCTCCCCGATATTATCGAATCCAGGAGAAGACCCCAGACTCGTCCATCGGATTATCAATGAAGTCAGTGTTGCTTTTTTCAATCAATATCTTAAAGGCATTCCAAGCAGCACCCTGGAACAACTCGCCGATCAATATCGTGTTGTCGATTGATACAGCATACCAGGCAACCTCTATTCCCTCCCAACGTCAAAAAGCCCCCGGCCGCATATGCGGTTCCGGGGGCTTCGTGCGCGCTCGCAGCGTTGTCCCGACCAGCTGACTCAGCAGGGGCGCCAGAGCGCGAGCAGTGCATCACTTATATTCGGCCTGGTACGCCTTGCGCTTCTCGTCCATGACCTCCTGGCCGCCGATCTTCATGTAGTCCTGCACCTCGGCCTCGTAGATGCGGTCAAAGTCGTCCGGCTTGGCGGTGATGACCTTGACGAAGATTTCGTCGGCCTTTTCCTTGAGCGTTGTCGCATATTTGATCTCGGCCTCGATCGGCGTCGAAACACGCGGCTTCAGCACGCCGTCCTTCGAGCCCTTCTCGATGCTCTCGACCGTGAATTCCTTATGATCCGGCTCCGACGCGTTGGCCGCGATGTTCAGGCTCTCGTCGGTAGCGCTGACGAACTTGCCGTTGAGGATGACGGCATAGTCCGGGTAGTTGTAGAGCGTCTGTCTCGCCTGATCGTTGTCGAGCACGACCGGCACGCCGTCGACCATTTCGTACGTCTCGCCTTCGATGCCGTTTTGCAGGGGGATGATATTTTCCGGCATCGCCATCCAGTCGAGGTATTTGATGACCGCTTCGGCGTTTTTGCTTGCCTTCGGCACGAAGATATAGAGACCGTTCGGCGAATAGAGCGCTTTTGGATACTTGCCATCCGGCGTATTGAACGGATCGATCGCCACCAGCTCGGCGTTCGGATCAGCCTTGTATACCTCTGCCAGATACCCTTGGTAGACCGGCTCGTTCGTATTCGTCGTGCCCGCGCCAACCCAGCCGTTGATCAGATCCTTCTGGAACTTCGTCAGGTCCTTGTTCATCGTCAGCGGGAAGTCGGGGTCCATCAGCCCTTCATTGTACATCTTGTTCATGAAGCGGAAGCCTTCCTTGTTGCCTGGCAGCAGCCAGTCCGGCATCGCATAGAAGTCCTCGTCCGAGATGTTGTTCCAATCGAGGAAGGAGTATTGCAGCGGCACCAGATGGAACGGATCGATGTGGCCGTACGGCACGACATTGTCGCCGGATTTGCCTGGTTTCTTCTCCTTGAACGCCTTCATCGTGTTGTAGAATTCCTCCGTCGTCGTCGGCAGCGGCAAGCTCAGCTCGTCGAGCCAGTCCTTGCGGATGATCGTCGTGCTCTGCGGCAGCAGCACCCGACGGGCCGGGATCGCGTACTGCGTCCCGTCGAACACGCCGTATTGCAGCACCTCCTCGCCCAATACCTGCTTCAGGTTCTGCCCGTACTGCTCGATCAGCGGCCCGAGATCGGTCAGTCCGCCATCCTTCACATACTTCTCGACCGTCGGCTTGTCATACGTATAGACGAGGTCCGGCGCCTGATTGGCGGCCATCAGCACGTTGAGCTTCTCGACCTCCTGGGTGCGCGGCACGGTGACGAACTCGACCTTGATGTTGTTTGGTTCGCCGAAGTTTTTCTGCACGTATTGCGTCATGAAGTTATCGGTGATCGGCGGCGCGCCCGCCGGCGTGTTGTTGCGGTCGAACAGCTCGACGCGCAGCGTGATCGGCGGCCCGGCGTTGGTTGTCTCTTCTTTGTTGCTGCCGGTGTTGCCCGTATTGGTCGTGCCCCCTGCGCTTTCTCCGCCGCCCCCGCTGTTGCTGCTGCAGCCCGCGATCATCGCGGCAGCGAGCAGCACGGACATCGTGCGTGTCGTCCAACGACTTGTCATGAATTTCATAAGACCCTCTCCTTATGGTGTAGTGACTTACACTCTATAGCAACTTCCGCCGGATGTCCCCGGCCAGACGTAACTACCAATACTGCACTGCATAGAGGACTGCCAGAGGTTCACCCCTTGACGGCCCCGATCATCATACCGGAGACAAAGTAGCGCTGCAGCCATGGATAGACGAGCAGGATCGGCAGCGTGGCGAACATAATCGAGGCGGCCTTCAGGCTCTCAGGCACAGGGGCGACGCTGCTCAGCCCCTCCAGCATGCTGTTGACCTGGCTGTTGACGACCATCTCGTACAGACGCAGCTGCAGCGGATACAGATTGCTGTTCGTAATATAGAGCAGCGCATCCATAAAGCCGTTCCAGCGGCCAACGGCGTAGAACAGGCTGAGCGTCGCCAGCACCGGCAGCGACAACGGCAGCACGACGCTGAACAGCACGCGATACTGGCTGGCCCCGTCGATACGGGCCGACTCCTCCAGCTCGACCGGGATCGAGGTGAAGAAGGTTTTGATGATGAGCAGGTAGAATGCATTGATCGCTCCCGGCAGGATGAGCGCCCAGATCGAGTCGAGCAGATGCAGATTGCGCACCAGCAAGTACTCGGGGATCATGCCGCCGCTAAAAAACATCGTGATGACGATGATGAACAGGAAGACGTCGCGGCCCTTCAGATGTCTCTTGGTCAGCGGATAGGCCGCCATAATCGTCATCGTCATGGAGATGACCGTGAAGATCGAGACGAGCAGGATCGTGAAGCCAAGCGAACGGATCATCTGCATATTGCCGAATACCGTCCGGTAGGCGGTAAAGTCGATGTCGATCGGCAGCAGCGTCACCCGCCCAGCCATGATGGCGCTGTTGCCGCTCATCGACAGGGCGAGGATATGCAGCATCGGCATCAGACAGAGCAGACTTGCCGCCGTGATGACGATGATGATGACGATATCGACCATCCGGTTGCGACCGTCGGGTCGGGACGTTTCGGTTACTTGATTAGCCATAGCTGATGCGCCCTCCTTACCAGATGCCCTGGTCGTTGACCTTGCGGGAGATATAATCGGCCGACAGCAGGAAGATGAGGCCGACGACTGCCTGGAACAGCCCGATCGCCGTGGCGATCGTATACCGCGCCGACTGGATACCGATTTTGTATACATAGGTGCTGATAACCTCGGAGACATTGGTGACGAGCGGATTGCTCAGCACGAACGGCCGGTCAAAGCCGATGCTGGCCATATGTCCGATGTTGATGATCAGCAGGATGATGATGGTCGGCTTGATGCCGGGCAGCGTAATATGCCACATCTTGCGCAGCCGGTTGGCGCCGTCCACCTCGGCCGCCTCGTACAAGTCGCGGTTGATGCCCGTGAGCGCCGCCAGGTAGATGATCGTGCCCCAGCCTGCGCTTTGCCAGACGCCGATTCCGAGATAGGTCGTCACCCAGTAGAGCGGCTCGGTCAGGAACGGGATCGCCGACAGCCCGAGCGACTTCAACACATTGTTAACGATGCCGGTATTGGTCGCCAGCAGCTGGATCGCCATGCCGCCGATGATGATCCATGAGATGAAGTGCGGCAGGTAGAGCACCATTTGGGCGCCTTTTTTGAACCACTTGACGCGCAGCTCATTGAGCAGGATGGCCAGGATGATCGGCATCGGAAAGCTGATGAGCAGATCGAGCAGATTGAGCAGCAGCGTGTTGCGCAGCGCCCGGTAGAAGCCGTCCATCTGGAAAACCTCGCGGAACGTATCGAAGCCGACCCAAGGGCTCGCCAGGATGCCCTGAAAAATATTGTAGTCCTTGAATGCAATAACGACGCCGAACATCGGCCCGTATTTGAAGACTAAAAAGTAGATCATAGGGAGCACAAGCAGTGAATAGAGCTGCCAGTCTCGGACCAGACTCCTCATCTGCCATCGTGATGCTCCGCGGGTGCGTGGTCTTGCAGGAATCGCCATCGTCTCCCCTCTTTCCTATCGGTGATATGTCATCTGTTGCTCAGCCGGTCTGACACAGCCTACTTTACCACCTGTGAAAGCCCTTGCACATTGACAGGAATTTCGGAGCTTACGCTACCGTTTTTCCTGGCCCAGCCGGGTGAGTTTACCTTTTTTATAAGCTTAACCTGGCGCAGGAGAACGGTTAGTCGCAAAAAAAATCTGCCGGAAGGACCGGCAGATCGTAGCAGGTTAGCGTTGTACGCGATGGATGGCCCGATATTCGCCTGGCGGGAAGCCGAAGAGCTTTTTGAAGGCCCGGTGAAAGGAGAGGACATGCGAGTAGCCTACCTTCTCTGCGATCGACTGAATCGGCTCCTCCGAGTCCAGCAGCATCCGGCGGCCATGGTCCAGCCGGACCTTGAGCACATAATCGATGAACTTCTCGCCGGTCTCCCTCTTGAAGAGGACGCTCGCATGACTGGCCGGCATCCCGAACGGCTCGCTGACGCTCTGCAGCGACAGTCCAGGGTCGGCATAATCCTGATCGATGCGCGCCTTCATCTGCAAGGCGACCGAGCGGCTGCTGCCGCTCTCCCGGACCTTGGTGTACTCGGAGGCCAGCTTGTCGAGCGCCGACTCCAGCTCCAGATGCAGCTCCTCGAGCGTCTCGATCTCCTCGGCGAGCGTCTGGAATACCCCATGATACTGCTCGCGCCAGAGCGCGGCAAGCTCCGGCGACTGCGACTCGCAATCCTGCTGTAGATGATGACCCAGATCCAACGTCAACGAGGCGAGGTCGGAGACGCTCAGTCGGCGCTGCTGCAGCTCCTGGACGATATCCGCCAGACGATCGCGCCACTGCTGCTCGCCTTTGCGGAGCAGATGGGCGAGCTCGGGCAACGCCGCGTAAGCCGCATAGCCGTCCTTGCCCGACTTGGTCGCGGCCAGCCGGTTGTCGATAACGGCGCTTGTGCCGAAGACCGCTTTGTAGGACAGATTGCACTCGGCGTTGCGATACGACTGGGCGATCGTGTCCATCTCGTCGGATACGGCGCCGATGCCTACGGAGACGGTGAGCTGCAGATTATCGCCGATCCAGTCCCGATACGCCTCGCATAGCTCATACAGCAACTCCGAGCAAGAGCCATGCGCCTCCTGGACGAACAGCAGGAACGCCATCCGGTGCGGCTCGGTCCAGATGTTGGCATGCTGGATGCCTCTGTCATCGGCATGCTCGCGCAGGGCGCTCTCGACGATGTACTTCAACAGTCGCTGATCGGCCGCCTTGTACGCTCCCGCGAAGGACGGATAGCGATCGATCTCGACGAGGATGACGCCCAGCCGATCGTAGCTCGCCGGCAACCCCAACGCTTCGGCTTGCTCACGCCACTGCTCGTCGCTCATCGTCCGATGGCCAGCCAGCAGCTCCTCGACGAGGATCCGCTTGCGATGCTGCGCATCGGCCGCGTGCAGCGAGTCGTAATCAACCGATTTTTTCAGCAGTTGGTCGATCGCCGATTCGATCAGCTTGAACTCGTTGCGCGAGGCTCGCAGGCCTAGCGCTTCGCTCTTCATCGCCGTGAAGGTGTTGACCTTGGCGACCAGCGTCTGGATCGGCTTGTAATGAAGATGGGTAATAATCGTAAACCAGATCAAGGCCAGCACGATAATGATCAGGATGACGATGATCCATACGTTGGATAGCAGCGACAACGCCGAATATCCCGTCGCATTGACGCGATCGGCATAATAGGTCCACCCCGTATACTCCGACACGGCGCGCAACGATGTGCCCGTCGCCTCCACGCCCTCTCCCTGGAACATCTGCCCGTTCGCCGCCATCAGACCGACCCGATCCCGATTAACCTCGTTATACTGATTGAGGTATTCCATGAGCGAGCTGACATAGATATTGATGACGATCGTGCCCTTGGACAACGTCGAGTACGGGTAGGACTTGATGATCGAGACGACCTTCTGCCGGCTGCGATCATGCGGAGACAAGGCATAGTCGCGCGGCGCGGTCCAGCCCGAGCCGGCGGGATCGGCCAATGCAGCGGTCAGGAAGCCACGGTCCGCGAAGGTTGCCAGCGGATAGGCATTGGAATCGGACAACACCCGTTGCCCGGCCTCGTCATAGAGATAGATCGAGCTGACAAACGGAAACGTCGACTTTAATTCGATCAGCTTCTTCTGAATCATATAGTAGTCGTAGACGGTCTTCGCGCGATCATCAAAGAAGCTTTGCAGCGCCCGATCAATAATGAGAGCGCTAACAGCATTGCGCTCGATCAGCTGCAGATTGGCTTCCGTGTTTTGCATCATTTGTCCGACGATCGCCTTGTTGGTCTCGAGGTAGCGGTTCTCCGATTGATGGTTCAAGGTGCTGAACAGGACAAAGATGACGGAAGAGATGACAATAAAAAAAATCGGCGTATACGACAACATCATACGGTAATACCAACTCATCCTCATCGGATCAACCTCCTGTCCCTCAATTTTACCATCCTTTAGGAGTCTCGGCGATTCATTTATCGCGATTCGCGACTGTTTTTTTGAAATCCAAGTAAGACATATTTCAGTCTGTTGAAAAACAATGCCTACGGTCACGGGAT
>NZ_BFBX01000125.1:12163-16054 GCF_003851045.1 Paenibacillus sp. 598K
TCGCTTCTACAGATTCGATTCCGTGCCTCTTCGGCCTTTTTCAATAGCCTGATATTTGCTCATCTACTTGGATGAGCTTAACGTATTCACGGCGCTTTGCTTTTCTTGCTCCACTGTACCATCTCCGCCTGTCTTTGCCCATTTACCATTATTGGGATGCTAACGCTTCCATTTTGGCGCTGTTAGCAGCGACTTAACCTTTTTTCGAAGGCTAACATTTCTTTCGAAAGGCTGCTGATGCCCCAATCTAACGGTCAGATTTGCGTCTTAGAGACTGCAAAAAGCCGGGGAACGCAAGTTTCTCCCGGCTAAGCGTCGAATCTGACCGTTAAATTGTAGAATGACGCGTATATGCCCGCTAAGCGTCAAATATGTCCCTTACCAACAGGCACGACCAACGGGCACGGCCGGAAGCCGGCACGATCAATATCTCTCGATCGTATACTTGAGCTCGTTGATATGGACCACCTCGACCTCTCGGCACTCGAACAGCTCGGGGTAGAAGATCGCGAGGTTGAGGCCGTTTTTGTTAAGCGTGCTGTTGTACTCGATGCCGGCGTACTCCGGCTTGCCGTCATGCGTGACGCTCTTGATGAAGTCGGCTATGTACTGCGTCGGGATATAATCGAGCGGACTGTCGCTGCGCCTCAGCGCCCGGCCGATCTCCATGTTGATCCGCTTCAGATGCTCCTTGTTGATCGCATGCTCGACAGGGTCGAGCCCGTCGATGAACGGGCTGATATGATCGATATCCTTGAGGTCGACGACGACGATATCCTCCGTCAGCTCGAAGCGGCCGATCGACACATAATCGAAGATGCCGGCTCTCAGCTCGTGGATGGTCGTCTCCACATCGCTGGCCAGATACAGACATCGGATCCCTGCCGAGTTGGCCCTGCCCGCAGTGACCAGCTCGGTCGGCGGCGCGCTCATCTGTTCTGGCGGGAAGCCCTCCTCGCCCGAGATGCGGCCGCGATAGAACACAGTGCCTTTCTTGTATACCTTCCTTATAAAGGAGCAGTAACGCTTGAGCAGATCAAGCGCGATATGATGCGTATGGAAGCGGTTATGCCGTTTGACCGAGTTCACAAAATCATCCCAGGCGTGCGATCGCAGCAGCGAATGATGCTCCAGATAGGCGCGGTCATTGAGCTCGGCGATACCTACGGGGGCGTCGAACAGGCTCGGCATACTCCGGTACTTGTCCTCGCATACGGTGCGGATGATGTTGTACACATGGGTCGAGGAGAGCTGCGGGTTGAAGATATGCCAGCGATCCGTCAGCTCCGAGACGAGCAAGCGCCGCTCTTCGCTCGGGAAGTCCGGCGGCAGCAGCGACTGCGGCGTATAGATCTCGATCAGTCGCTCGAAGGTCTCGGCGATGCCTACCAGCCCGCTTGGCTCGTCCGTATCGTAGATCCGCGCCCGCCTATTGCCGCATAGCGGACAGCTGTCCTCCGTCTGCAGCGAGTCCATCATCGGCCGCAGCTCGCCGTCGATAATGCAATAGTTGCAGAATCTCATCTTGCATCATCTCCTTCCAGAAAACGGCTCATCGTCTCCAGGTGATGCATGATGCAGAGCTTCTTGACCGTGCCGAGTCCAGGGTACGAGCGGCTGTTGTAGAGCTCCTCCAGCATCCGTATCCCATAAGTGTCCAATTTTGCTGTCCGGCCAGCGTTCCATTGCACCAGCTTCTCCAGCGCCTCCGAGAACTTCCCGGCCGGGTCGCGGATATCGTCGTTGGTATCGGATACAAAATGCCGCACCCGCAACGACTGGTCATCGGCCAGATAGACGATATGAATCGCGATGGCGTATGGCGCAAAGCCCGATTCGGAGTATTCGCTGCCCGCGATCGAGTAATCGGAGAAGCCGACATACCCCTCTTCCTTATAATAGAGATGATCCAGGGAGAAGTGCTCGTCCTGGGTCGTCAAATAATCGACATTGCGGCTGCGCTTCGGGAATCGATCCATGAACATGACGCTGTCGGCGCTGCGCTGCAGCCTTCTTCGGAACAGGCTTTCATCGGGGATGAACACAAACCGGGGCTTCTCTGCGCCAAATGCCTGATCGATCTCGCCGATCGCATCGACAGCGACGCACACCACCGCTACACTCTCCTGGCCAATTCCCTCCTGCGCCAGCCACTTCAGCTGTTCCGTCAGCTCCGGCTCGGCACAGAGGACCGGCATGATCGCTCCTTGTCTCAACGCTTCCCGAAAGCGTTCTCCTTCTTGCTCGTTTTTGGGATCGGCCAGCTCCTTGATCATCGATCCGACCTGCGGATTGCGCACCAGCCCCAGAATATAGTCCTGCTCCCGACAGGTCTCCAGCGTCTTGAGCAACGCCGCAGACAATCGGACAGGCTCGATAATCGGCAGGATCCGTCTGCTTAACAAGCCCAGCTCCGCCAGCTCGCGCACCGCGATCAGCTCGAACTGCCGTCCTCTCAAGTAGGGGAAGTACATAACCAGCCCTCCTTCTCCTCCAGAAATGCCTCCATACGCTCATAATCGTCTCGTTTCAGCTCTAGGAAATAGGCCAGGAACTTCAGCGCATACGGTACGCGGCGGTACAACTCCACCTCTACCGAGTGCCGCTGCTTCAAAACGCGGATGAAATCGGCATGCCAGACGTCCGGGTTAAGCTGCGTCAGCATCCGCTTGCAGGTGCGATAATAATCAAACTGGGATACTGCAGGCAGTTCGCCGCACTGGCGGAGCAACAGCTGCTCGAACTCCGCCTTGCGAAGCATGCCGAACATGACGGCTGCATCGAGCCCCGCCGGATGATCTTGCGGCTTTTGGAGCTCGCGCAACGTGTCTTTATTCGTTAGTACGATAATGCCTACAGTCGAACCCGCCCACCTGCGGCGAATCGCTTCGAGATGCGTCTCGCCCGCCACGATGCACACTTGACTGAACGCCTGATAATAGTGCTCGATCTGCGACGCCATCCGCTCGAGGTTATCCAGCTCGGTCTTGATCTCATAGACGGTCGCCCGGCCGTTGATGAGCACGAAGTCTGCCTTGGCTTTGCCGATCCCAAGCTCGGTCAAGGCTGTCGTTGTCGTCGGCTTGTGTACGCCGAGCAGGAGCTTGTTGAGCAGCGTATTTTTATAGAAGTATTCATTGCGATAGCTTTTCCTCAGGATGCCGTACATCTCCTCCACGAGCTGGCGATTGGACTTGTCGGCCCGCTCGGGGACGCACGCTTGCATGGCGGCAGCGAACGCCTCGCGGTCACTGCCCTCGATCAGTCCTCGCCATACGTTCCGCGAAAACACGCGATTCAACAACAGTCCGTGCTGCATGTGCGACCAGCACCTTCCTTCCCGTCGAAGAGTCATTGCCAAAGTATGCCCGTCTTATCTCCAAGAAAAGCCCTGCACACACACCGCAGGCTCGCCTCAGCTCCGCTCGTCGATCAACTGCCCCAGGAAGGCGGCGAAGGTTGGCGCATATTCGTAAATATCGGCATTCATCAGATCGTAGCACATGACCGGGAATTCTCCCTCGGTGTCGGCCTTCGAGGTGTCGAAGAAAAACAGCTCGTCGGCATCCGGCACGAACAGATCGAGCCGATGGGGGAACTGCGCTCGCCAGTCCGCATCCTCCACATTAAGCCGATGAATGTACAGCAAGTCGCTGTCGTTGAGATCGCGATACTCCGACGGTCCGATGCAGAGGATATTGCCACCGTTCATATAACCGCTATTCACATGACGGGCCCACCAGCGGTAGGACGGCGGCAAGGCGTAGCCTAGCTCCTGCTCCACCTCGACGATCGCCGCCTCCTCTGCACCTTTATTGGGAAACCAGCGAATCGCCTTCGTTTGATTCAGCTTTTCCAGCAATCTCTCATACATGATTATGCCCATTCCTT
>NZ_BFBX01000126.1:0-683 GCF_003851045.1 Paenibacillus sp. 598K
AACTGCACTATTGCAGTTAATCCTCGGCGCAAAGCCGCTTCAGTCGCATTTAACTGTATAATTGCAGTTACGCCATAGTTGCACCGGTAGTTGCCTCGGTCAATGAGACTAGCGGCCAGCCGCAGAATTGGTGAAGACAAGGTCAGGCGCAACTTCGCGACAAGTCAGGACCGCTCCGGTCGCCTAAGCCGCCACCATAACGTCTGGGCTGCGCACCGACGACAACAGCCCGCCCCGACTGCGATACTCAGCTCGGCGATGCCACCGCCACACCGCATTGCCGCACTTGGCCGGATGGCGCGCCTCGCGCGGCAAGCTTCCCAATCCTCACACATCGCCAGCATCCCCAACCCTATCAGCCCAGGCTGCGCAGCTCCGCCGTCGCGGCCTCGTCGACGATGCCCTTGACCGGATCGGACAGCACGACGCCATAGTCGCGCTCCGCGGACCTTGGCGAGATGACGCCGTAGCGCACCTCGCGGGCAACCAGCTCGGCTGGGCGCTGCTTCGGATCGCCGTAACCGCCCCCGCCGCCAGCCATCTGCCGATAGACGGTGCCATACGGAATGTTGGAGATCAGATCCTTCATGTTCGCCTCGGTCCGCGTGCCGTCCGGGTACTCGAGGAGGATCGAGTTGACGCTGCCGTCGCCGCCGCCGAGCACGCCCGGCGCTGTCATGCCC
>NZ_BFBX01000126.1:828-4850 GCF_003851045.1 Paenibacillus sp. 598K
GGCCAAGCGCCCGCGCCTGCCGCGCACCCGCCGCGCATCTCGAACTTGTGCAGGAAGCACGGATTGATCAGCTCGAACATCTCCGGGTCCTGCGCCGAGATCGCGCCGCCGGAGGCGATCAGGCCGATATGGTCGTATCCGTCGGCGCCCTCGGTGCCGCCGCTGCCGCCCTTGCACGCATTGATCATAATGTCGACATATGGCGTTCCCTTGCGCGGGTCGGTGCCGTTCATGATCGAGCAGAGCAGCGGATTCCAGCCCGCCGTGACCCGTCCTGGCAGCGCCTCGGAGAGCGCCAGCATGACCGCCGAGACGATCTGGTCGCTCAGATGGTTGCCGAAGCCGGAGGCCGCCGGATAGCGGGGGTTCAACATGGTGCCCTCGGGCACGACAAAGCGGATGCAGCGCTTGATCGCCTCGTTGTGCGCGATCTCCTGCTCGCTCAGCATAAAGAAGGCGATCATCACCGAGGAGACCGTCACCGGCAGCGGCGCATTGACATACCCCGGCGTCTGCGGATGGGTGCCGGTGAAGTCGACCGTCATCTGCTCGTCCTCAACGATGACCTTGACGTCGATGTTCATCCGGGCTTCGTGGTCAAAGCCGTTGTCGTTGGCCCACCAGCGCGCCGTATACTCGCCGTTCGGAATCTCGCTGATAATCCGCTTGGCCATCCGCTCGGTCGAGTTGAAGATCTCCTCCACCGCCTCGTCGAATACCGGGATCGTATAACGGCCGATCAAGGCCATCAGCTCGCGCTCGCCGACAGTGCAACCGCCGATCATCGCCTGGATATCGTCTGCGACGATCGGCAGGCGGACGTTGCCGAACACGAAGTCCCACACATCGCGACGCTTGCGGTTGCCCTCGTAGATGCGCAGCGGCGTAATCCGCAGCCCCTCCTGCCACAGGTCGGTCGCATACGGGTTGTACGAGCCGGGCACCGAGCCGCCCACGTCCGCCTGGTGAGCCGTGATCGCCGTCCAGGCGACCAACTGGCCCTCCAGGAAGACCGGCTTGATCACCTTCCAGTCGGACAGTTGATTGCCCCCGGTGTACGGGTCGTTGTGCAGGAAGGCGTCGCCCGGATGCACATCGTCGCCGAAGTAATCGATGACCGCCTGTACGCCCGGCCCCGTCGCATAGCCAAGGATCGGGATATATTCCGTCTGCTCGATGAGCGCGCCGGCGGCGCTGTAGATGCCGAGGGAGAAGTCGCGACCCTCTACGAGCAACGGCGAATGCGCGCTCCGCTCGATGACGACGCCCATCTGCCGGCCGATCGCCTTGAGCCGATTGGCGATGACCGATATCGTAATCTGATCCATCATACTCGCTCCCCTTTCTCGACATCCCGCATGATGAAGCTGCCATGATTGCCATATGCCAGCTCGAAGCCTGTCGGCACGATAATCGTCGTCGTGATCAGCTCGACGATGCACGGTCCTTGAAGCTGCGTACCGGCCTTCATCGTCTCTCCGTCATAGATCGGCGTCTCCACCGACTGGCGCAGCGCCGGATCGTACATCCGTCGGCTGCCGCGCGGCTGCGGCTGCTCGCCAGCTGCCGCTTGCTCCGAGCGCGGCAGCTCGAACACCGCCTGCTTGCCCCGGCACGAGAGGCGCAGATTGACGACCTCCAGCTCGTGATGGCGCAGGTCAAAGCCGTACAACCGCTCATGCTCCTGATGGAACAGCTCCTCGATCGGCGCTTTGTCGCCTGCCAGCAGGAGCGCTTCGTCGAACTCGATCGTCACCTCGTAATGCTGGCCGCTGTAGCGCATATCGATGCCAACGATCACCTCGCGCTTCGACACCGTCACGCCTTCCTGACCGAGCGCCTGCCAGCCCTCGTGACGCGACGCGCGGAGCATCGCCTCGATCAGCGGCAGCTCGATGTGGCGCCAGCTATGCTGGAAGCTCTTGACGTAGTCGTGCCGCAGATCCGAGGCCAGCATGCCGACTGCGCACAGCACCGACGAATACTTCGGGATGATCATCTCGGTCATCCCCAGCTCGCGGGCCATCATCGCCGCATGCACCGGGGCCGCCCCGCCGGCCACGACCATCGGAAATTCGCGCGGATCATGCCCGTTCTGCACCGTGATCTCCTTGATGCCGCCGGTCATGTTGAGGTTGGAGATCGTGTAGATGCCATAGGCGGCCTCCTCGACGCTCAGGCCGAGCGGCTCGGCGATATGCTCGCGGATCGCGCGCTCTGCCAGCTCGACATCGAGCCTCATCTCGCCGCCGAGGAAGTAGTCGCCATCGAGATAGCCGAGCACCAGATCGGCATCGGAGCAGGTCGGCAGCTTGCCGCCGCGTCCATAGCAGGCTGGTCCCGGTCTCGCGCCCGCGCTCTGCGGGCCGACGCGCAGGAGGCCGCCGTCGTCGATCCAGGCGATGCTGCCGCCGCCGGAGCCGATCGAGTGGATATCCGCCATCGGCAGCGCGAGATGATTGCGGTTGATCTCGCCTTCCTTGCGGATCGTCACCTCGCCGCCCCGGATGATCGACGCCTCGAACGAGGTGCCGCCCATATCGATGACGATCGCCTCCTCGCGACCATAAGCGCGGGCAAAGGCGCTGCCTGCCACCGGGCCTCCGGCCGGTCCAGAGAGCACCGTCGTCGCCGGGATCGTCGCCACGTTGTCCGGGCTGGTGATCCCGCCGTTGGACTGCATGATCAGCAGCTCGCCGCTGCGGAAGCCCTGCTCGCGTAGCGCGCCCAGCAGCCGGTCGATGTATGTCTGGAGCACCGGCCCGACATACGCGTTCATCACCGTCGTGCTCACGCGGTTGTAGAGGCGCACCATTGGTGACACCTCCGCCGAGTGGGTGACGAACACGTCAGGCAGCAGCTCGCGCAACCGTGCAGCCGCCGCCTCTTCGTTGGCGGGATTGGCGTGGGCGTGCATAAAACAGATCGCCACCGCCTCGACGCCTTCCTCGCGGAACAGCCGGGCCGCCGCCTCCAGCTCGCCATCCTCGACCGGCTTCAGCAGCAGGCCGGCGGCATCCGTCCGCTCTCGCAGCCCGATCCGCAGATCCCGCTCGACGAGCGGCGCAGGCGCGACATATTTGTTGTTGAAGAGATGCTCCTTGCTGCGCACGCCCCGGCGCATCTGGAGGATGTCCCGGAAGCCCGCGGTCGTCAGCAGCCCGGTCTTGGCGCCCCTGCCCGTCAGCACCGCGTTGGTCGTCACCGTCGTGCCATGGACGATCAGCCGGGTCTGCTCCAGCAGCTCGCTGCGGCTCAGCGATAGCTTGGCGGCGAGACTCTCCAGTCCGTTCAGCACGCCGATCGACGGATCGGCAGGCGTCGAGGACGCCTTGTCGATCACCTGCTCGCCCGACTCGGTATTGAAGGCTACCAGGTCCGTGAACGTCCCGCCCACATCGATACCCAGTGTAAATCTGCTCATGATTGCTCCCCTTTCAGTACATAAAATGCAGGGCCGTCACGCACCTCTGCTGGATGCGACAGCGCCCGTCACGACTGCACGACCTCATACGACGTCGTCTGCTACAACTGCACGATCTCATACGGCGACATCTACAGCTGCACGATCTCATACGGCAGCTTGCTCAGTCCGCGCGCCTCCTCGTCTCCGACGACAAACACATCGGCAATACTTGCCCCCACCTCTTCATCGGCATCTGCAAAGTTAGGATGAATACTGACGACCATCCCCGGCTCCAATACTTCGTCTCCCTCGTCGGCGATAACCGGGATATCGTGATCGATCCCGATGCCATGCCCGTGCCAGATGCCCGTCACTGCCTGCACGCCGTCGCCGTGCGCGCGGATCAGCTGGCCGAGCTCGCTTACCCGCATGCCTGGCCGGATCACGCGCTTGATGTCCGCCATCGCCTGCACGCAAGCCTCGCCGATCGCCATCGCCTTGTCGGAGGGTTGTCCGAGCGCGAATAGACCCGCCTTCTCCACCCAGTAGCCATTGGCATCGATCAGCTCGACATACGCCGTGACCAGACGGTCGCCCCGCAGCGGCGTCAGCGTCG
>NZ_BFBX01000126.1:4884-8579 GCF_003851045.1 Paenibacillus sp. 598K
CCTGCCCGCGCCACCCGCTCGGCCTCGGCAGCGACGGCGGCCGGCGTCGCGCCGACTCGCAGGTGATCCCGGAACGTCAGGAAGCTGCGTTCGGCCAGCTCGAAGGCAGCGGCGATGCCCGCCTTCTCCTCCTCGCTCTTGTAGGCCTTGATCCGGTTGACCATCCCCGTCGCATCCTCGACGAGCGCATCGATGCGCGCGGTGAGATAAGCTTGCTGGAAGCCTGTCATGAGGGACTTCAGACCCACGACGCCGACCCGGCTCGGACGATAACCCGACACCAGCGACGCGACCTCGGCGAGCAGCGCCTCCTCGGCATGCAGCACATCGCCTGTACCCGTGAATCGGACATCGGCGACC
Organism: Paenibacillus sp. 598K; assembly: GCF_003851045.1. GTDB lineage: Bacteria > Bacillota > Bacilli > Paenibacillales > Paenibacillaceae > Paenibacillus_D. The sequence goes on from NZ_BFBX01000126.1 coordinate 5,245, forward strand.
GTGCCCGTCTGCCGAGCCAGGTAGGCGTCTGCGCGCGTGTTGTACAGCGCCGTAGGCGCTCCGCCTCTCGGATAGACGACATAGCCCGGACGCAGCACGGGATAATAACCGCCAAAATAGTTCAGATAACCATACTGTGTAATAATGCCTTTGCCGTAGATTACCGCTACATCGTAACCGTGCGCAGCCATCGCTTGATCCATGGCCGACCATCTCGAATGCATTTTGTCCTGCTCCAGACGCTGCTTCACCGGGATGATCCACTCCTTAATTCTGGAAATATACATGTTCAGTATAAAGGACAATAGGTCCAAAGCCGTGTAAATTTTTTTTACTTCAATTTTCATGGAATATGTCGATATAACTAGTTATTGCCTTCTGTTCCATTCGTACGAAGATCCTCGATGCAAGGAGTGAATTGATGAGCCGATGGACACGACCGTTTTCAGAGGCGTAGAGTTGCAGACTGTGCCTCAACAAATTGCGAATGCCATCAAAGAAGTAATCTATAAGGGGCAACTGCAGCCTGGGGAAAGTGTCGCCAAGCAAGAGGATCTGGCCCAGACGTTCGGCGTCAGCCGTCCGACGATCCGGGAAGCGCTCCGCATCCTTAGCCGGGAGCAGGTCATCCTGCCCAATCCGAACAAAGAGAGCGGCTATGTGATCGCCAGCTTCCACCCGGACAATGCGATGTCTAACGTTCGCGATATGATCATCCTCTCGCTCACCTTCCAGACGATGACGCTGCTGGATCTGTTCCACGTGCGTCAGATGCTGGAGATCCCCTGCGCCGGACTGGCTGCGGAGCGTCGTACCGCAGCGGACCTGGAACGGCTGCGGCGGCATCTGCCGACCGTCGATCTGGTCGAATCCACGCGCGAGCTGATCGAGCTGGACCTTAACTTCCATCTGATCCTGGCGGAATCGACGCATAACCCGCTGGCGATTATGCTCGTGCGCGCGCTGACGACGGCGTACATGCGCTTTATCCCGGAGCTGCTGCAGGTGGACAAGGCCTCAATCGTCGCCGATCTGCCCGAGGTGTACGAAGCGATACGCGATCAGGACATAGAGCAAGCCAAGCTGCAAATGCGACGCCATATGTCCAACTTTGTCAACTTCTACGATATGCATGAGAGGAGCATCACCCATGTCCACCACACGTAAGGGCGTCCGCTTGACGATCCGCCTCAAGCTGATGCTGGCGTTTCTGCTGCTGATGATCATCCCGACGACGATCGTCGGCGTCCTGAGCTACAATGTGTCCAAGTCCGAGACCGACAAGCTGATCCGCAACAATCTCCAGAACAACGTCAAAATTACGAACCAGACGATCATCACCTTCCACGAAGCGGTCATGAACGGCGACATGTCGCTCGATCAGGCGCAGGCGCAGCTGAAATCGATGCTGCTCGGCTTCCAGCTGCCTGACGGCACCCGGCCCGGCAACCGCAATATTAACCTGGGCGAGCATGGCAGCTTCATCATCCTCGATCGGGACGGCAAGATCGTCGCCAGCATGAACAACGACGAAGGCCAGGTGCTCAAGGAGGTCGTCGACGAATCGCTGGCCGGGAAGGTAGACGAGATCCTCCAAAAGGCGATCAGCGGCGGCGACTTCAGCTACTATACGACAACGCTCGACGATGGACAGTCCTCGGAGGTGCTCGCCTACGGCGAATCGACAACCTACTGGAACTGGGTCATCCTCGCCAATTCGCACTTGATGGACTTCAGCCAGGGACAAGATAATATCCAGCGCGCCATCCTGCTCTCGATCTCGATCTCGATGGTCGTCGGCGCGGCGATCGCATTCCTCATCTCCAGCCAGCTGGCGTCGCCGATCCGTCGGATCGCCCAGCAGGCCAGACGGATCGCCGAAGGCCATCTGACCGATCCCGACATCAAGATCCGCAGCAGGGACGAGACGGGACAGCTCGCGCAGGACTTCAATGTCATGTCGCAAAATCTGAAGGCGCTAATCACGCAAGTTATCGGGAGCTCCGAGCAGGTCGCCCAGTCCTCCGGTACGCTCAACAGCGCGGTCGGCGAGCTGACGCAAGCGTCCAAGCATACAGCCGACGCGATCCAGGAGATCGCCTCCGGCATCGAGGTCCAGGCCAACGGCACAGAGCAGAGCACGCAGGCGATGGAGGAGATGACGATCGGCATCCGCCGCATCGCCGACAGCTCGGCCTCCGCCTACGAGATCTCGCTGAAGTCGGAGCAGGAGGCGCATCAGGGCCACGCCTACATCGAGCGCTCGATCCAGCAGATGCATATGATCAATGCGTCGGTGCGGGAGATCGCCGAGGTCATCACTCAGTCATCGACGCACTCCCGCGAGATCGGCGAGATCATCAACCTGATGACGGAGATCGCCAGTCAGACCAACCTGCTCTCGCTCAATGCCTCGATCGAGGCGTCGCGAGCGGGCGAGTACGGACGCGGATTCGCCGTCGTCGCCGCCGAGATCAAGAAACTCTCCGGTGTGTCCAGCGACTCGGCCAAGCGAATCATCGAGCGGGTCGACGCGCTCCAGAGCGGCATCGATGCCGCTGTGAGCGCAATGCGCAAGGGGGAGCAGGAGGTCGAGCAAGGCCTGCAACTGATCAGCCATACTGGCGAGCTGTTCCAGAACATCAAGGAGGCCGCCGTCCAGTCGGTCGCCTCGGTGCAGGACACGTCGGCTGCCGCCGAGCAGCTCTCCGCCAGCTCCGAGGAGGTATTCGCCTCCCTGCAGGAGATCGAGCAGATCGCCGGCAAGTCGGCGGCAGGCGCCCAGTCCATCTCCGCCAGCTCCGAGGAGCAGATCGCCTCGATGGAGGAGGTCGGCTACGCCGCACGCGAGCTCGAGCGGATGGCCGAGGAGCTCAAGCGCTCGGCCGAGCGCTTTAAGGTGTAAGGCGCGGCCGGAGCTGCGCAGCGGCGAGGCGCGATAGCGCGGTGCCGCGCGAGATGCGCGGCGGCGCGCAGGCGCAAGGGCGTGGTGCTGCGCGAGATGCGCGGCGGGTGCGCGGCAGGCGCGGGCGCTTGGCCCGGCGGCGCAGGCGCTTGGCCCGGCGGCGCGGGCGCTTGAGTCCGGTGCCGCGCGGAATGCGCGCCTAGACGCGAGTGGATGTTCACGACGCGCAAAAGCCCCATCCTTCCTGTTTTGGGAAGGAGGGGGCTTTTCTTGCGACACCTGCATTGGGGCGACCACGGGGGCAACCTTCCCCTAGCGCCACAGTTTGCGGCACGGGTCACATTATCGAATGATTGGTGACGCTCCAGGCTCAGAGAGCTACACATCAAGGCCATTCGGACGGTTAGCGGCGCTACTTGGGCGATTTTTC
>NZ_BFBX01000126.1:8723-56597 GCF_003851045.1 Paenibacillus sp. 598K
CCGTCTGGCGGTTTGTGACGTTACTTGGGCGATTTTTCGCACAAGTCTAGGCCGTCTGGCGGTTTGTGACGCTACTTGGGCGATTTTTCGCACAAGTCCAGGCCGTCTGGCGGTTTGTGGCGCTACTTGGGCGATTTTTCGCACAAGTCTAGACCGTCTGGCGATTTGTGACGCTACTTGGGCGATTTTTCGCACATATCGGAGCCCTAGGAAACTGCTTGGCCGCAATATAGCAATGGCCGAGGCAACAAGCAGCCACCCCGACCATTGTGTACTAGACGCGTCTTTCAGCACGCAGCCTGTTCCTCGCCCTACGCAAGCAGCGTTTACCAGTACTTAGCCAGCTCCTCATACACAGCCCGGTCCTCGGACTGCCGCACACAGCCTATTCCTCGCCCTACCGCACGTAGCGCCTTGCAGCACGAGCATCGACCTCGGCTTGCACTACACAGCCTTCCTCGCCCTACCGCACACAGCCTGCTCCTGTTAGCCGCGTCCCACTACTAGCCCGTCAGCTACCCCTTCATATACTTCTCGACCATTGCGCGGCCGCTCTCCAGCTCCCGATTGAACTCATCGCGGAACGCTTGCAGTCCGGATGTGCTGAAGCCGCCCGCAGTCAGCTTGCTCTCGGCCTGCTGCATGAGCTGCTCGAACTGCGCGGAGCACTCGCTCACCTTGGCCTCAGCTTGAGCATAGATCTGTTGGCGTTTGGTGGCGTCCTTCTCGCCGAGCCATTGAATGCCCAGCGACTCGATGGACATCCGGCAACTGTTGCGCAGGTTGTCCAGTTGCGACTTGGTCTCAGCCTCGATCGAGGCCTGGGTGACCGTCGAGCCGCCGCCATTGCCGCCACCTGTGTTGCCCGTACCGCCTGTGTTCCCAGTATTTCCAGTGTTGCCGGTGTTCCCTGTGTTGCCAGTATTTCCGGTATTTCCCGTGTTTCCTGTATTTCCGCCAGTGCCCGGCGTTGTGCCAGTGCCCGTTCCCGGTTGGCTGCCTTGGTTGCTGCGATATTCATCCGATTGCGCGGTGATCGTCTTGGTCTTGTTGTCCCAGACGATCGATGTGCCCGCAGACTCTGACATGAAGCGTACCGGCACATACGTGCTGCCGTCGACATTATAGACGCTCTGACCTTGCGGGAGCGCCTTCGCTCCGCCGAAGAATACCATTTTGGCCTCCATCGGAGCAGCCGTGATCGTCTTGACTGGCGCAGCCTTCCCGCTGTCGCGCGGCGCATTCATCAGCCACTCCCGCAGCGACACTTGCTCGCGCGCCGTCGGCTCCGAGACTGTGATCGTCCGCGACTTCGCATCCCAAGCGACAGATTTCTGCAGGGCATTGGCCACGAACCGTAGCGGGATATAAGACCGTCCTTCATGGATAAATACATACTGGCTCGCTGGCAACGCCAGCTTTTGACCGTCAAACTCCAACTGCACCTGGACCGTCTGCAGCTTCACTGCCTTCGCATTGGCTGCCGCTGTGAGCGGCAGCATCGCCGCCAATAACAGCACGCTCAGCAACGCAGCTGCAATTTTGTTTTTCTTCTTCATATGTACCACCTTTCAACTCGCTTATTAGTCATTGTCTCTGTTGTCTCGCCTCTCCGCAAGCGCCAATCTCCGAACGCCGCAGTCAAGCACCACCTGCGAATCCGTCTTACTCCGCCGAAGCCGCAGCCAGGATCGACTGGAGCGCAGACGAGCGGGCCGCTGCCTTGGCCGATTCGTAGCTACTCTGCCACCCAGGCATCTCGGATGTAGCGATGCCCTCCTCTTTGTACTCGGACTTCGCCTGCGAGAGGATCGACTGGAACTCGCCATCGCAGCCCGACTCAGCCGAGGCGATCTTGCCCATATAGCCGCTCTGGATCTGCTGGAGATCGCTGTCCGCCTTCAGCTCGCCGACGATCTGTCCGACCAGCGACTGCATCTTGCCCGTGCAGGAATTCTGCAGCGCCGACAGTTGTCCGTCGATCTTCGCGTCGATGCGCGCCTTCGCAGCCGCAGTGTCGGATTTGACCGGCTTAACAGGCGGCTTGGCTGGCGCAGTGCCTTCCTCAGGGGCCGGTGTCGGCTCAGCCTTGGCAGGCGTGTCGTCGGATTTGGCCGGTGGCGTCGTTGGTTGTCCCTGCTCCGTGTTCTCCGTGCCGTCTGGCGCAGCTTCCTGAGTGGGCGTCGTCTCCGGGTTTGCAGCATCCTCCGTATCGCCCTCCGATGGCGGCTCTGTTACGGGAGCATCCGTCTGCTCCGATAGCGGCGGCTCGTCCACTCCAGCTTCCGCCGCCTCCACTGTCTCTGGCTTACCGTCGACCCGGGCGAGCGCCTCCTCAGGGCTCAACGTATTGACATACCAGTAGCTGCCGCCGACGATGGCGGCCGCGAAGACGGCCAGCCCCACCGAGCCCCAGGCCAGTCGTTTTTTCCACGACCACGAGGGCTTGTCCGCTTGGGGTTGCTTTTCTTCTATGTCTGCCATGTGCAGCACTCCTTTCTCTACCAGTTCATCCGACATCCACTGTAAGTTTAAACGTTACGAGTAGCTGGAAGGTTGCTGTTTACCCGTAATTCCGATAGAATAACAGCTACATGTGTACCACTCATCTCACAAAGGAACAAGGTGACCTATGATCGAGATCCGTACCTCCCCGCTCAGCAAAGGCGAGTTCCGTCGAGGCGTCTTTGCCACCTGCGACATCCCGGCAGGCCAACTGATCCACGAAGCGCCCGTCGTTGCATACGACAATGAGGACGACGTCCATATCGAGCAGACGATACTGGCTGACTATGTTTTCCAGTACGGCAGCAACCACACCGCCATTCTACTAGGTTACGGCAGTTTGTTCAACCATTCCTATCAACCCAACGCCATTTATGATATCAGCTTCGAGAAGCATACGTTCGATTTTTTTGCCTATCGCGACATTCGCGCTGGCGAGGAGATCCTGATTAATTATAACGGCGATCCGGACTGCGACGACATCTTGTGGTTTATGGAGGACGAGGAAGACTCTACCTCCTCATAACCTTAGATCAGCATATCAAAACGGCGAATGCGCGAAGGTTGTCCCAGCCTTCATCGCTTTCGCCGTTTGAACATCTCCACGAAGTGATGCCAGCGCGCCCGGGAGACAGTAGCATATTTTTGCTCCTTCTCGCTGCTGCCTTCCAGGTGCACAATCCGCAGTTCGTGGTCGAGATCGATCATTTTGCTAAGATTGACGATCGTCGTCCGGTCTGATTTCTCGAAGCCGTGCGACTGGGTGATGCATGCCCACTCGTCGAGCGTCGTCGGCAGCCTGTACTTCTCAGTCGCCGTCTGAAACACTATATCCCCGGCTTCCGTGCTGATGTGGATAACGTCTTCACTGAGGTCTAGCCAATACACTTCTTCCGGTGTGGGATGACTTACGCGTACCACCGGTACTTTCACGACATACCTCCATTGCGTTTACTTCGACTTTTTTTTCAGCAACTCCTCGGGAACGGGGTTGTGCCAGATAATTAACGATGCTGTTGAGACTGTAAGGACTGCAACCAAAGTGATAATCTTGCTAAGTAGCTTAATTACTTTGATGCCCACCGCCTGCCACTCCTCCTTTAATATTAACTAGCGATATCGCCTGTACCAGAATTGCTAACGTAATGACATCCTGCTGCATCCATAATCCAACGATAACCAACGCCACGGAAACCACCTTAAGATAAGGGTAATAGGCTTCGGGTATCCGTGATTGCTTTGCCAGATTCGAAGGCGCATAAATAACAAACAACAGCAGGCTAAAACCACCTGAAATTAGATAAAAAGCAAATGGTAACGGTATATGTGGCAGCAGAACTGCGGTACTCATCGTTAATAAGGTGCATTTCCAAGAAACGTTGAAATGATAGCCCCCGGAGATTGATCTCAGAATGGCAAAAACAATTAGAACTAATGCAGTGTCCGCGAACTTGCCTGTCAAAGCTCCGCCTATGAGACACAGACTCACGGTCAGAACCGTGTTCATGATGATGATAAGTCCATAGCGCAAAACTGCTACACTTGACGTTGGCTCTGGGTCTCGGCTATGGATGGCTTCTGCGATTCGGTTAGCAGCCCTCTCGACGATCATAACTGACGATCCTTTCGTTTGCTGAAATTAAACAGTAAGTAGTACAGGATAACAATTAGAATGTTCATAATGACTACATATTCATAGGCTCCCAGAGACACTAAATAAATCGTTAACCCGTAAAGGATGAAGATGGCAACTAAAATGAATGTCAGCGTCAAGTTAAAGCCTGTCCATTCCACTTTCTGCTTGTGATTGCTAGGAATCCAATCCATCGACAAATTAAACCGTCGAACAACCCAGATGGACATTAATCCAATCGGGAACGTAAGGAAGGGGATGATATATCCGATTGGCACTCGATCCACGTTCTCAATCGAGAAGAGGCCCCATGCATTACCAGCAAAAAATATAATCGACTGCCAGATAGAGAAATAAGCGTAGGCGGAAATAGCGACGACGGCAGAATAAAATACTTGGATCTTAAATAATCCCCATATGCAGATAATGATATAGACAATTTGAACGAGTGGCGCAAGGTACGATAATTCGTCTGCACGAAGAGAATAGGAAATATGGGCCGTGAGGGATGCAATAATAAACATATGAATCTCATAGCCTTTAATACGAATATTAAACAAAGTAAAACCAAACCATAAGACCAAGAGAGTTTCAAGTATAGACACGAGGATAAAAGGAAGGTAAACCATTGCATAGGCCCCTTTGCCTAGAAATCGGTTGTCCCCCTTAATATATAGTAGAAACCCAGTATTTGCATAGCCTTTTTTGGGGATTTTTGCCGAGAGCTTCGCATAATTGAACAAACCTCAACAAATCGCGACTTCTGTTGCAGTTTTATTGCTCATATAGAGCAATCTTGGCTAGTTGGGGCGAGGGCCGAGGTTCCCCGACACTGGAGCGATAGCACTCAAAAAAGCCAGCGGCAGCGCCTCGCAGCATCCAAGTTACTGAACTTGGATGCTGCGAGGACTGCCCATGGCTTCATCTTCTCTGGTGCGTGTTTGGGACGTCACGCCTTCGCTCCAACGCCCTCTATCAGCGCACCGGCTCATCCTTGACCAGGACTTGAAGCGTAGAGCCGTCCAGCGCTCCATTGTTATACAGGTCGATACGCCACTGACGCTCGGACTTCGAGTAGCTGACCTCGACCACCGCCGGCATCCCGGCCTCCGTTTGTCTCAGTGCCTGACGCACCACTTCCGCACGAGACAATGTCGCGCCTGACGGGCGCTCGTCCGGCAGCTTGCGCAACAGCTTGCCCTTCGCCTGGGCTGGATAGCTCTGATCCACGCCGCCATCATACCCCATCTCGACGCGTTCGCCGATCTCTACCTCGCCCTTGACGCCGGAGAACCATGCCGCATCATACTGCCCATCGCCAGCTGCGCCCAACCTCACCGTGTCCGACACGATCAGGACGCGTTCGCCCTCCTCCGAGACGACGGTCCCCTTGATCCCAAAGAATGGCTCCTCAGGCTCCGGGTCCGGCTCGGACGGCGCCGCTACGCTGCACCCGGCGATTAGCCAGACGAGCAATAGCCCGATAATCGCTTGCTTCATCGTCAATCCCCTCCTTTGCTTCCTAGACGGAAACGTCAGGAGAAAGGTTGCCTCGCGAGTTGTTGAAGATGATGCCCTGCCCTTCCCATGACTCGGTCTCTACAGCCAGCTTGCGGTAGCGACCCTCGGTATACTCGCCGATGACCCGCTCCCAGAAAGCCTGCGAGGGCAGGTTGTCGCCATGCTGCCGCACCTCCCACTCGCCCGGGAAGCGGTCGAATACGAGCCGCGCCGCCTCCCGTCCGACGCCGCCGCGGCGGTATTTGCGCATGACGAAAAACTCCGCCACCGACCTGGCCTGTCCCGATGTCAGCACATAGCTGTGGCTGTTAATAAGCACGAAGCCTGCGTACGCGCCATCGACCATAATAAAAAACGGATGCCTGCTTTCATCGGTCTAGTAATGATCCAGATACTTGTAATCGTAACGTCCAAAGGCGTTGACATCCGCTCCATTAAACTCGCTAAAGTCGTATTCGTACAGCTCGATGAGCTGACGCAGGACGGACTTCCGCTCCAGTGTCGCCTCGACTAATTCGATTCGGCTCATGGTCTCTTCTCCTCTCTATTCGAGCTCGCGAGCTTATCCGCCGCCTGCTCCAGCACCTCGCCGATCTTGCGGCCATGGATAACCAGATCGGCTAGCCCGTCCAGCGGCGTCGGCTCCTCATTGACGATGACCAGACGTGCGCCGTGGCGCTACAGTCCTTGTGCCGAGCGGAAGTCGGGCACGCCGCTCTCCGTACCATACTTGCCAGCAACGATATTACCCCCTCTTCACCGTCAACATATATGAAAATATGAGAATTTCATGAAACCCGATCGTTTCTTGTACGTATACAGTCTATGATATCAACTCGGAGAACGCAATTTTATATTGCCCCAACATTCGCCTGACTGACAACCGAACAAAACAGCCAAACCGTTGGCAGCTTGCCAAAAAGGAGGGTCTGCGATGAGCTTTGTCGAAATCATGCTGCTGATCGGCGTTGCCGGGATATTCGTAGCTGGTCTCATGGTCGGATCATGGACTAGCGGCGACCGCAATCGCGCTAACTACCAGACCATACCGGCCGAGGAGCGTCCGATGCGCAATGCCATCGCCCGTTGGTCTACCTTCGTCGCGATCGTCGCATTTGCCCTGGCCGCAGTGGGGTATTACTTGTTCTGATGTATGCTTGAATTGTCGGATCGACCACTCATGCATATATAAGAGCTTAATGTCCTCCGACGATCATGCCCGAGCAATCTTCACAATAAGCCAGCCTGGCCCTCATGTATGAGGTCCGGGCTGGCTTTGTGTAGGCGAACTTAAAGTCCAGGCATCCCTTGACTCCATGCTCGCTTCTCGCGATACTCCGCCACAGCCGTACAACTGAGTATTACTGCTCCTCGGCTGATGCTGACGCCTCCTCGCGAGCAAGGCTGCCATCTCTATCCCGGGCTACAGCGAATAGCGGATGCGACTGCACCGGGTAGAGCGCATGGGAGGCCTCGTCGAAGTAACGACCTTCCAGCAGTCCGATGAGCGTCGTCGTGACAGTCACCTCTACCGTATTGGCGCCGGGCTGCAGGATCGCGCTATCTCCATCCCATACATAGGGCGACCATGCCCGCAAGCCGAGCGGATGACCATTGACCATGACCTGGGCGCAGTCATGGAAGGCAGCGTCGAGGTCGGACCAGGACAGCTGGAAACGGTCGCCTCGCGGCAGCTGCTGCTCACTCAGCTCGATGGAGCGGCGGAACACCAGGTCGCCCGCATAGTATGGCAGGCCGGGATAAGGTCCCGCCTGTAGCTCAGCCACCTCCGGCAGCGCCGTCATGACCGGACGATGCGGCGCAGCGAAGGAGACGCCGAAAGGTCCGACCAGATAGAGCGCGTCGGTCACGCCCTGCCAGTCGTGATGGATCTCCACCTCGACCGTCAACTGGTTCTTGCCCGGTTGCAGCAGCGTATCGACGGCACAGCTGAGATTGCTGTTATCATAGTAGCGCGTCGCGGTCAGTTCGTCCGCTGTCACGGGATGCCCATTCAGCAGGATGCGCCAGTCGCCACCGATCGCGCTGCGGTCCATCAGCAGCAGGCAGCGCTCTGGCATGCGCTCGATGTCGAAGATCGCCGTATACGAGGCGCGCAGCGGATAGGCTAATGCGGTGCGCATCGGCGTGCCGAACGGCTGGTCAAAAGCGAGCGGCAACGCAACTCCGGCCGCCGCAGCGTCGGCCACCTGCGCGATGAACGTCTTGGCTTCGGCGCGGAATACGCCGAGCGCTGACCGGCCGTCGGCGCTATGCAGCGCGACCTCGAAGTCGTCGAAGCGGATCGCATGATCGCCGAGCGGCCTCACCTCCCACATCCCCGCTGCCGACAGTACAAGTTGCTCCGGCTCCCCTGGCAGCGCTGTGTCGCGCGAGGCGGAGGCTCGCACCGAGGCATCTCGTGCTGGTGCCTCTCGTGTCAGAGCTTCACTTGCTCGCGTCTCTCGTGTCAGGACTTCACTTGCCGCTACCTCTGGTGTCGAAGCCTCTAGTGTCAGAGCCTTCGTGCCCTCTCTCTCATCTGCCGATGCGGCTGCGCCATACTCACCGCCTGCTTCTGATAGCGGGCCGCCCGTCTCCTCCTGTCCGGACTCGTCGATCAATATTAGCCTAGATTGATACGGTGCGAAGCGCAGACGCGCCACATACTGCTCCTCGTTGCCTTGCAGCAGCTCCAACCGAAGCTGCGCAACTGCTCCCGTCTCCAGATCGAGCTCGCAGACGACCGGAGCTCCCGCGCCCACGATCAGCTCGACGCTCGCCTCGCCTGACTCCTGATGCGAGACGAATACTGCTCGCACGCCACCCTCGAGCTCGCGCTGCTGCACGAGCAGGCTCTGCGCCGTCGATACGAGCCGCACCGGCTCCAGCAGCCGCATTTCCAACTCACGCAGCAGTTGCTCACGTACAGCCGGATCAAACGTTGGCCCACTGGCGATGAAGCGCACCATGCCAGGCGCTGTGCCTAAGCTAGAGATCCGCTCCGTTGCCGCAGATTTTGCCCGCTCGCTGCCCTCCGAGCTATGCCAGAAGTCAGCCGCGCCTCCCGCGTCCATCGCCAGCCCGCACCGCTCCCGGAGCTCGCGCGCGACCTTGTCGTCGTCTTCGATCGACTCGTAGGGCAGCATGCCGAGCGCGATCACATGTCCGCCCGCATCGATGAACTGTCGCAGCCGCTCCCACGCCCGCGCCTCCAGATTCGCCAGCGGCGGCAGCACGATCAGCTCATAGGCTGCATCTCCTACCCGCAGCACGCCTGACTCGACCTGCCCCCGCTCCGCCAGCGTCTCGGGATCGAGGTGGTCATAGTCTCGCTGCGCCGCCAGCAGCGTCTTGCAGAGGTCGATCCAGTAGCGCTTGTAGACCGTCAGCCGCTCCCTCTCCGCCAGATCCTCGCCCGCATAGTCGTACTTGTGCAGCGGATTGGCCAGCATCGTCCAGAGCGTCGTCGCCGGGTCGAGCATCGCTATGCGCCGGACCGCCCGGCCGCTGCCCATCAGCTTGCTGATCCGCCCCGTGTAGTCGGCCAGAGCGCGGAAGTGCCGCCAGTAAGGGTTCTGGTCGAACTGCGACGGCGGCGCGTCATGCTGCGTCATCCCATCGAGCGTATAGAAGAACGCATGGAAGTTGTAGAAGTTAATCCCCATCGCTGCCATCCGGTCGATCATCCACTTGGCATCCTGCAGCGTCATCGACCAGCCGACGCTATGGAAGCACTCGATCAGCGCCCGCTCGCGCCCATACTGGGCAGCCACGGAGCTGACCATCTTCGGATTGGCTCTCAGATCGGCCGTGTAGCGGTCTAGTATCCAGTCGAGCGAGCGGCCGAGCTTCTCATGCGCGCTGTCGCCGCCCGGCACATGGCTGTGCGCCTGCGTCGCCATCCGCATCGACGGCACCTCCGTTACATAGGCGAGACCGTGGCTCTCGCACCAGTCCGAGACGGGCCGATGATACGCCTCCTGGAGCAGCTCATGCATCGTCTGAAAAAAATCATAGCGCACGCGCGTAGCAGGCAATCGGGCAGGCGCCGCGCCATCGCCCGCATCTCGAGCGCGCTCATCCTCACCGCCGATCAGCGCCTCCAGATGGTCCTCGATGAGGTAGCCATTGCGGCGGTAGAATGCCTCCGGCAATCGCGGCGACCACGGCATCTTGCCAAGCGGCGCGATCTCGTCGGTGAAGATGCCCCGGATCGGTCGGCCGAAGTACTCGCCCAGCTCATCGGCGTACCGCTGATGCGTCAGCCGGATGAACGTCGCCATCGCCTCCTCGTGGCAAGGATCGACGAACGTGCCGTAATATTTGAAGTCCTCCAGCTCCTCCTCGAGGAAGACATGCACCTCCCACTCCCCGGCGGGCGGCGTCCATTGCAGTCGCATCGCCGTCTGGTACGTGAAAAATCGCTTCTGGTTATAGGACGTCAGCCCCGTCTTCTGGAAAACTGGCTGCACCTGATCGCTGCCGATGTACCGCCGCACATCAAGCGCCGCCGACCATTGCAATCGACCTTCGATACGCGGCACCGCGCGGGCGCTCAGCACTTTGCCCCATGGCAGCTCCTGATCGCATCGCTCCTCGCCCCGAGCCGTGAAGTTGCGATGCGTCAGCAGCCGTTGCTTTGCATCGGGATGGGCCAGCGTCACCTCGCCGCCCGCGATGCCGCTCGGATACGGATATTCGTCGTAGAGCCACGCCTCGAGTCCGTGAGTCAGCACCGCATCGAGCGCAACCCGCACCTTGGCGAACCAGGCGTCAGACAGATACGCGACCTGCATCCCCTGGCGCGCGCAGATGAAGAACCCGCCCACCCCCTGCGCGGCCATCTCGCCGATCTGCCGCACGATCTCCTCGTCGGCCAGCTCCCCATTCCAGAACCAGAACGGCTGGATGCGCCACTTCGCCTCCGGCTCTCGCAACGCCTCAGCGATCCGCTCTATTCTTGCATTTGTGCTTATCGTATCGTTCATGAAGTCCCCTCCGTTTCCGGTGTTATCCCAGGCTGCTTTCTGCGTCAGGCTAAGTGCGGTAGCCATGCCAGCCATACCTCCGGGTCCATCATCGGCCCGGCTCTTTTGCCAGCATAGACGCCCTTGCTCTGGCGCACAACCAGACATTTTTGCAGCCTGTCCGGGCCGACCAGCCGCCGATGTCTCCTATTTGGCACGGGGTGCACTATTTTGCGGTCTGGACGCAGTCACGCCAGCGAGGAAAGTAACAAGATCGCAAAGGTCCAGATTATAATCGCAAAACAAAACGAGGCCAGCCCCCGATTTTGTTTACCTTGCAGAACAATATACATGAAAACAAATGAAAATACGGGAATACCAAACACAGCGACCCAGGTAGCTAAAGCAACCATAACGTGCCCTCCTTTCTATCTTGCCTAATCGTTCGACGGCCTTCCTATCACGGCATTACTTTACCACAAAACCCCAGCTACGAGAGTCTTTCTCTCCATTTTGATTCTTGCTGAGGAGGAGCTGGTATAATGATCTCGAATTTACAAGTTAGATTAATGAGGCTTGAATTAACCCTACAGAAAGAGAGGCTCGCCCCTATGTACATCACAAGCCAACGCTGCACGCCTGTTACAGAGGAGATGCTGGCCGAGGTCGAACGCGCTGCACAGGTCCGCTTCCCTGAGTGGTATCGCGCATTTGTCCATACTTATGGAGAAGGCACCTATCGCAACTGGATGAACGTGCAACGCCCTGACGACGAAGTGCTAAAGCCCTTTGCCGAGTACGAGCTGTGGGAGCACGATGCAGACAGTCCGATCACAGAGGCGCAGATCGCAGGCTGCATATCGCTAGGTACGAGCACGGACGGCGATTTCCTCGCTGTACATCCCGATGTCGAAGGCTTGCTGTGGTTGCCACGGCATGATGATCGTATCCGAGTCATCCAGCCTGTCGGCGAGACGTATGCCGATCTCCTGGACGCAATCCATGCGCAGGTGTACCAACGCAGCGACGAAGCGCCGCGCTGGTTCGAGCCGTGGCACGAGGCGCGGACGCATGCCTTCTACCTGTTCCCCAAGAATCAGCCGCATCCATCGCTCACGCAACTGTCCCATACTGCTCGCGAGCGTTGGCAGCCTGACCTCATAATAGAGGACGAATACGGCTGCAAGCTGTTCTACCGAGCGCTCGGCGGTTACCTGCGCTTCAACTATGCCAACGAAACCGAGGTTGCGCTCATCGCAGACGGTGATACCCCTCCGCTCAAAGCCGAGATGGAGAACTGGCTGAGCGACACCGGCGGACAACGAATGAAATAGCTGTGGCGCGATGTGTGAGCATGCCTAGGTGCGCCCATGTACCAGTATGTGGTATATTAGTTGGTAAGTGTAGCCTAGGACGAGGATTTGTCGCTGTATGTTCTCAGCTGATGCGAATGCAGAACGCCCATGATTTCCCTGGGGGGATTCGCACTATGATTTTAATTGGAATGATAGGATTCCGGTCCTTTCAATCGTTTTATTGATTCAATCCATCATAAGGAAGTGGATTGCAATCAAACAGTAGAGGATCCAAGCGCTTTTTTGCTGTTTTTCGCTGTCGCGGCCCGTACGGGTCGTGTGGATTGAAATTTGACCTGGAATGGTATGCGGTCATAATTGGCGGGTCGCGGCCCGTAGGGGTCGTGTGGATTGAAACGGGTGGGCGTTGTCAGCGCGTTTATGCTGGCAGGTCGCGGCCCGTAGGGGTCAGTGGATTGAAATAATCTCTTGGCTTGACTCAAACCAGCGGAATTCTCGACAGTCGCATTCTCTCTAAGTCATAGATTGAAATCACGTCCTTTAAACAGTAATCTATAGCTAAACAGGTTGCGCCTTGGGTACATTGGATTGGAGGAAATGCCGATGCAAGAGAATGAGCAGCAACACAACGCTTCCACCCCTCTTGGGCTAAGTGAGCTTCAATGTGAGGAAATCACCAAAACGCTTGTTAAAACCATCGCTCCAGCCTCCATAATAATGTTCGGCTCTTTGGCCAAGGGCACATTTCGTGAAGAAAGCGACCTTGATCTTGCCTACCTGCCTGATAAGCAAAAACTGAACGCATACGAGCGGTTTAGGGTGGCTGCAAAGCTCGCGGACATCGTCGGGCGAGAAGTCGATTTGGTTGATTTTAATGACGCCAGTCCTGTCCTGCAAATACAGATCATCGAGAGTGGTCTGCTGCTCTACGACGCCTGCCCTAAGATGCGACAGGAACGCTATATGCGCGCCATGAAAGAGTATGTCATGCTCAACGATGAACGACGAGAAATTGTTCACAATCGGTTAGGGGGGAGTCCGACTTGAATCGCGACATACTGCTGAACAAGACCGATGTCATCCACAGATGTCTGAATCGAATCCACGAGGAGTACGCTGGAGACGAGAAAAATCTGCACAACTACACCAAACAAGACTCAATTATTTTGAATCTCCAAAGATGCTGCGAGGCATGTATAGACCTAGCAATGCATGTCGTAGCCGAGCTGCGGACAGGCGTGCCACAGTCCAGTCGCGATGCATTCGATCTCTTGCATAATAACAATATTATTAATAGCGACCTAACGGACCGCTTAAAAGCGATGGTCGGTTTCCGCAATATTGCTGTCCATGATTACCAAGCCGTACGCTTGGAAATCTTGAAAGCTATTCTGGACAATCATTTGGAGGATTTTACACGGTTCACGTCCTCGCTGAAGCAATATGCAAGCAACCAATCCCGCTAGAAAATATAGTATCTGCATTTGGTGCGAACCCCTAGCTCACATGAAATTCCAAGGGGATTCGCACCTCATAATTTGTCGGATATAGTCGAATCGAACAATTCTAGCCATTGATGACGCTTTGCGTTATACTCTTTTTAATAAGAGATTGGCTCATATTCATGCAAATGACGCATGAAAGCTTTGTTTTTCGCTGTCGCATTCCATACGGAATGCGTGGATTGAAAAGAGCCAATCGATAAAGGCCAAGGTCTCCGCTGTGTCGCATTCCATACGGAATGCGTGGATTGAAATCGCATAGTGCCATAGCAGCATGCGGGCAGCCGAGTCGCATTCCATACGGAATGCGTGGATTGAAATGCCGAGGATCGTCGCCAGAAACTCCTTGATGCTTGACGCATTCCATACGGAATGCGTGGATTGAAATATCCCCTCACCACCTTCCTGTACTTGTGTCTCTGTCGCATTCCATACGGAATGCGTGGATTGAAATGACTCGTCAAAAGGAGACTTACCAATAGCGAATTGTCGCATTCCATACGGAATGCGTGGATTGAAATTTGCGTAGCTCGGCTGGAACTTCTGGCTTGTTAGTCGCATTCCGTACGGAATGCGTGGATTGAAATCAGAACACGACGATCTCGCCCTTAGCGCCTTTCGTCGCATTCCGGTACGGAATGCGTGAATTGAAATACGTGAATGACATGACCAACGCCGAATGGGACAGTCCCATTCCGCACGAGCACGTAGACTTAAACATCCACCAATCATATATTTGAATCTCCCATTGGGCGCATCCGTATAGAAGCGCAGGGAAGTACTAAGCACCCTGTGACTAATAGAAGTTGGAGGTCGAACAATGGATAATAAAGAACGGTTTACTAATCGAGTCGACGCCTATGTGAAATATCGTCCGAGCTATCCCCGGGAGGCTGTGGATTATTTGTATGCCTCTGTTGGGTTGCGGGCGGAAAGTCGGATTGCAGATATCGGGGCGGGCACGGGGATATTTTCGCAGCTGCTGCTCGAGCGCGGCAGTCGGGTCGTCGCCGTTGAACCGAACCCGGCCATGCGCGAAGCTGCTATACAACGGTTGGGTAGCGCTCCAAATTATGAAGCTGTATCCGGCAGTGCAGAAGCTACGGGATTGCCCAACCAATCCGTCGACTTTATTGTTTGCGCACAGGCCTTCCATTGGTTCGACCTGCCCGCCGCGCAAGCCGAGTTTCGCCGCATCCTCCAACCAGGCGGGTGCGTGGCATTGATCTGGAATTCGCGATTGAGTAGCGGCACTCCGTTTCGAGATACGTACGAGCAGCTCCTGCGTCGTTACGCTACCGACTACAACCAGGTCAATCACAAAAATATTTCTCCGATGACGCTTCGATCTTTTTTCAAGGATGGGACACTGCGTGAGGCTAGATTCGGCTTGGCACAAAGCTTCGACTTCCACGGTTTGCAGGGCAGACTGTCCTCGTCCTCCTATTGCCCCGAGCCCGAGCATCCCAACTATGTCCCGATGATGACAGAGCTGCGCCAACTCTTCGACGCACATCATCAGGAGGGACAAGTAATAGTCGACTACGAAACTGAAATTTACTGGGGAGAGCTCTAACTGTCAAGTCACGCTCTTTGTTCCCAGCATAACAAAAAGTGCAGCCGCCCCTTCCAAAGGTTCGGCTGCACTTTTTTGTTCTTTTTCACACCTTTCCCAGCCAGTCAGACCCTACTCCTCAGCCGCCAAAATCGCCTCGGCCAGCAGCGTCAGGTCCTGCCGGTCGATGCTGCCGCTGTCGTCGAGGTCGGCGACCTGGAGGGCAGGCCAGTCCGCATGCTCCTCGTCGGCGCCCAGCGATGCCGCAGCTATCGCGAGATCGGCGACCGAGAGTCGGCCATCCGCGTTGACGTCTCCAGCCAGCGCTTCCGCTTCCGCCAACGCCCGCGCGGCTTCATCCTCCTCCAGCGCCTCCTCCGACTCTACATCTTCCTCATCCTCTCCAGCCTCTGGACCTTCTGTGCCGGACCCTGGCTCCCCGCCTGCATCGGTCCCCTCGTCACCTGGCTCTGTTCCCTCTTGGCCTGCCTCTGAACCCTCTGAGCTAGACCCTGGTTCCGCCACCGTACCGTACTCCGACGCCTGTCCCTGCTCCGAATCCTGCCCCGGAGCCGGCTGACCCGTTGATGCATCAGGGGCTGTATTACTCTCTGTCACAGGGTCCGTATTCGTCACCGCTACCAAGCCCGGCTCCCGCGCGGAATTACCTGCTTGTACGCTCGTCTCGCCCGCTCCCGCTTGGCCCGCCACCTCTTGCTGAGCATAGCCCAGCACAGGCGAGGTCGCCAGGACCAGACCGAGCGCCAGTACGGCGCTGGTATACATCGCTGCTTTGCTTCGTTTGTTCATCGTTGTCATTCCCTTCTGTCATGCACTGGCATTTATCCGAGTGTCTGAACGTCGCCTGCCGCAGCGTCCAGCAGTCGCAGGATCAAGACGACAGCCTCGGCGCGATTGGTCGGCGCTTGCGGCGCCAGCTGATCGGCTCCCCGACCCTGGATCAGTCCCTCGGCTACCGCGACGACGAATGCCGGCTTGGCCCACGCAGGCACCGCAGCCCAGTCCGCGAAGCCCGCCATCTCGGCCTCCGAGCGCTCCTCACCGATCTCCAGCAGGCCAAGCGCCCGCGCGGCGATCGTCGTCATCTCGGCGCGCGTGATCTGCTGCCCCGGGCGGAAGGTGCCATCATCGAAGCCGTTGATCCAGCCGTTCGTCACCGCCAGCGCGATCTCGGCTCGCGCCCATGCACCGATCTGCGCCGCGTCCTTGAAGGTCGGATCTGCTATCGCCTGTTGGGCCGATGGCTGGAGCGCCCGCACGAGCATTGTCACGAACTCTGCTCGCGTCACCGGCTGCTGCGGCTTGAAGGTGCCGTCGGCATAGCCTTTGACGATGCCGAGCGCCACGGCGCGGTCGATCGCCGACTTGGCCCAGTGTCCCTCGCTCACATCGAGGAAGGCGGGTGCCGGCTCTGGCTCTGGCGGCGTTTCCTGCTCGACGATTGCTAGCTCCAGACGCGCGCCAGGCTTATACGTGGACGCCGTCGTATCCTTCTTGACTGCCTTCACCTGCGTCAGCGACACCTGCGTCTCGCCCGCTTCAGCCGCCCGGAAGGTCAGGCTGGCCAGATCGGCTGCGCCGCTGATCGCCGCCGTCGTGGCGCCAACCTTCGTGAAGGCGAAGACGATCTCGTCCGCTCCTCCGGCCTGTCCCTCACGCACCAGCGGCGTCACCGCGAACCCCGGCATTTGCAGGCTCGCCGCCCGGACGAAGGTCAGCGCCTCCCGGTCATACGCCACGACCAGCTCGTAGCCGAATACATCCTTCAGCGCCTCTGCGCGCACCTTGATCGTTATCTCATCCCCTACATCGACCGATTGCTCCTCCGATACCCCGACTGTAAATGTCGGCTCCGCATCCTCCGCCTGCGCTGCAGGCACCACGATTCCGAACAGGAGCGCGATACACAGCACCCACCGAATAACCTTTGAAGTCACGATTGGTTTCCGTCCTTTCCCGAGCACGGGGACTCCGGCTGCCGCCGCTCATGCGACAACAGCCCGGATCACCCTCATGTTAGTATACATACTCTCCCGACCACGCCTCCCGTAAACCTGGCGAAGCGCCAAAGGAGAGGGCAGCCCACGGCCGCCTTCTCCTCTCGTCTTGCGGATTACCAGTTCAGGATGCGGGTCGCCAGCCAGACCAGATCCTGAATGTCGATCTTGCCGTCATTGTTGCGGTCATGCTGCTTGACCGACTCCCAGCCCGGGCTGGCCGAGGTCATGCCGTACGACTTGGCTACGATGCCCAGATCGCCGACGGTCAGCTTGTTGTCGCCGCTGTAGTCGCCATCGACGTAGGTGTTGACCGCACCCCGGAACGTCTGCACCGCAGTGTTCAGCGCCGCATAAGCGCTCTGGATCTGTTCAGCCGTCGCGTTCGCATCATTGAAGACCGCGCGCGCCTGGTCGATCGCCGCCTTCAGCGCTGCCTTGCTGCCTGCCGGATACTGACCGATCCGGTAGCCTTCGACAGCTGCGTCATGGAGCGCCTCGGCTGTCGAGATCAGCTCGCCCAGACCGCTGCGGTCGACGACATCGATCTGCACCTGATAGGTGCTGCCAGCGATCGTCGTCTCGTTGCCCTGGCTGTCCGCGATGACGGCCCGGGTGATCGGGATCGTCGTCGTGCCGCCAGCGGCATCGCCCTTGACGTTGAAGACGACGTCGGCCAGCGAGCCGTTCGGATCGGTCTGCGCATCGCCCAGATGCACAGCCAGGAAGCGGATCGTGCCGGTTGCTGCGTCCTCCTTCGTATCGACGACGAGGAACTTATCCTCATCCTTGGAGACGATCTCCACATACTCCAGCTTCGCCGGATCGTATGCGATCGTGATGTCTTGCGCCAGCACCTCCTGCTCGACGCCGTTCAGTCCATAGCTCAGGTCCAGCGCTTGCCCCGGACGTACCGTCTCGGCGCCCGAGAGCGACGCGCCGACCGGCAGTTCGGCGATCGCCTGCTGCGGATAGAAGTCGAAGCGGTCGAAGGCCGGCGTGTACTGACGCGGCACATGCGTATAGTTGTTGAACGGATACGACGAACCGCCATAGGCGTTGGAGCCGCCGTTGTACGTATTGTTATTGGAGAAGCGGATCGTGTTCGTACCCGCCTTCAGCTCGACATCCAGCGTCTGTGTGGCGAATTGCTGCCACGAGATCGTATTTTTGAAGTATACGGTCTGCGGCGCTTCGCCGTTGACGCTGATCTGCGCATAGCGCTCGACGACATCGTTGTTGTAGGCATGCGTCCCGGAGCTCTCGCCGTTGGCGTAAGTGACGACCATCTTGTAGATGCCGTCCTTCGGCACGACGATATCCTGCACCTCCAGATAACGCTCGGCTCCGTCATAGGACGTGATGCCGTTGACGTACTTGCCGCCGGACGCGTACTTGGCAAAGGCGTCACTCCGGATCAACGGCAGCTCGGAGCCTGCCGGGGTACCGACGATATGCGCCTCCTCGGCCTCGATCGACAAGATTGGCGTCTGCCCCTCATACACGGCGCGTACATAATCGAGGCTCAGCGGAGCGCTCGACTTCACGTCGATCAGATTGATGCCTGTCCGCAGGAACATCCGTACCTTGGCATCCTGCCACTGTCCGTCGGTGCTGGACACCTCGATGTCAGTTACAGGCTTGCGGTCATGCGTGAGCTGGATCGCGCCGTCGCCTGTCGAGGCGTAGCGCAGCGTTACATCGTACATGCCGTCATCGAGTACGCTGACGACGAACCGCGCATTGGCATCGGCCTGCTGGCCATACCCTGTCAGATAACCCGCGCTCTGGAAGCCCGCGATGCTGCTGCCACGCGACAATCCTTTGTTGCTGTCATACTCGGTGAATTCGGCTTCTACCGTATAGTTTGGCTTGGCGCCCGGCGCGCCGTTGTACGTCAGCTCGATCGCATCGAGCGTCGATTCGCCTTGGCCCGCTTCGCCTGTATCCGGGTTATGCTTGCTGATGCTGATGGCGTGCGTGCCGCCCGTCAGGTTGACGAAGGTCGTATTGCCGCCCAGATGATGCATGCCATAGTCGGCGCGCAGCATGATCTTCACGGCTGGCTCGTTGTCCACCTTCAGATACCATTCCGAGTTGACGCGTTGGTTCGAGTTGCCGGTATTGGCCTGATTGGGCATGCTCGCTGTCGAGCCACTGCCGCCGATCAGGTCGAGACGGTAGCTGCCGTCCTTCGGCACGGTGATATTCGTCCATTTCACCAGACTGTCCGCCTTGTTGATGGCCTCGACGATCTGACCGTTCGAGGCGGAGCGGCTATAGCTCCGTTTCGGATACAGATTGGTGGTGGTGACGTTCGTCTTCACCTGGGCATTCTCCGCCTCATAGCGGCCGAACCACACTTCCTCGCTGTCGCTGTTCACGGCAGGCGTGAGGACGACGAAGTAGGCCGAGGTGTAATCGTCCAGCTTCACATCCAGCGTCACAGAGCCGTTCTGCACCGGCAGATTGCGGTCGATAATCTTCGTCGGCTCGACCAGGAAGCCGGTCAGTCCGGTGTAGCCGGCATGCCATACGGTCGCGCGGACCTGCGTAGCGCCTGTCAGGAACTCAGGACTGTTGGCATTGCCTGTTACATTGTTGAACACGATCTGGCCATTGCCCTGCGTGCCGCCGAAGGCCATGGCGACTTGCTTCTTCTCGTCCTGGATCGAGGACAAGCCGTACAGTCCAGGTCCGTAAGCATCGTTCTCATGGTTGGCCTGGATGACGCTCACCTTGGCCATGTCGCCGCCCATCATGTCAGCGTACCATTTGTACAGCCACCATGCGCCGTTCGGTTCGTTTTGTCCGGCCAGCAGCGAGCCGTACGAGTTTGCCGTGTTCCAGTAAGGCAGCATGCTGTTCATCTTCAGCTCGTCGTAGCGAGCGATGTATTGAACGAGCGACCCGCCGACGGCGATCTCCGTCGTCTGCGCGTATTCGTTGATGTCCACCTTGATCGGGAACGGCGATGGCCGGTCCGGATACAGCTCCGCATACCGCGCCTTCACTTGATTCTCGACTCCGCGGTACGTGTTGAGCGCGCCCGAAGCCGCATTAAACGCCTCATCCCACAGCATATGCCAGCTGATAATCTCAGGCAGGCAGTCGTTCTCCACGCAGTACGGGACGAAGTCCGCGAACAGTCTGGAGCCGTATTGCGTCAAGTTCGGTCCGGAGATCATCGCGCCCGGATCGATCTCGCGGATCTTGTCGGTTACCTTTTTCCAGTCGCTGTTGAACACCGCCCGGGAGGCTGTGCCCGTCTGGCCTTCTCCCAGCAGTTGCGGATACCGCGTATTGTTCTGCTCCGGCTCGTTGAACGGGATATAGATAAATTTCTCGTCCGGGTCCTGACCCGGATTGTCCAGTCTCCACTGGTCCTTGAACGCCTTGACGGCATTCGTTACCGGGATGACCGCCTCATTGATATACTCCTCCGCCGTCCTCGACGGATAGTACCAATGCTGATAGTAGTCCTGCATGACGATATTGACCGCTTCGCCGCCTGCCTCGAAGAAGTAATCCGCTACCCGCAGCGCATCGCCCGTCGGATGCTGGATGCCGTTAGGCGGCTTCTGCGAGATATGCGATGGCTTGATCGGCAGCAGCGTATTGATGTCCGGCACATTGGGCTCGCTGATGGCATAGAGCGCGCCTGCCGAGCCGTGGAACACCTCGCCGAGCGAGCGATCCGCCAGATTGACGGCGATCTTCGCAGGAGCAGGAGCGCCTACCTCGTGCTTCGTCTCCTCGTACAGCGCCGCCACCTCTTCGGCCGACAGCTTCACGTTGTAGAGACGGATATCGTCGAACTTGCCGCCGATATCGCGGTCCGACGTATAGAGCGAGCGTCCGAACGCATTGTGCTGCAGCGCCGCCAGATAGTCCGGGTTGAACAGACGCTCCATGATCGTCGCCATCGTCGCGCCGGAGGTCGTATTGTTGCCGACTGCAACCTGGCTGCTGACGAGCTGACCGTCGATGAACAGCTCATACGCGCCGTCGTTCTTCATCGTCACCGTTACTTGCTGCCATTTGTTGCGCGTCGGGCTGCTCGCCCAAGAGATGTCGCCCTTGTAGCTGGCGATCTTGGTCGTGTCGGTCCCGTAGTAGATCCGGTTGTTGAATGTCGCGCTGCCGCCGGCGATGACGACAAACTCGGGGTCCTGCCAGCCGTTGATGCCGCTGTTCGTCAGCCCCTTCTCCGAGATGGTCGAGGAAAACAGCCGCGTATAGCCGCTGGAGGCTTGATCGATGCTGGCCCATACCGACAGCGTCAGCTCATCCGTGACGTCTGCGTATAGCTGGTCCGGCAGCTTCAGCCAGGCCGTACCGTTCGCGCCGCCCGGCAGGGACAGCACCTGTCCTCGCAGGCTGTCGTTGATGATCGTTGCGGTCCCCTTAAGCTCGGCATTGTCGGCCGACTCGGCCGGATTTTCGCTGTTGGCCACGACCGCCTGATTGACCTCCGATTGCTCGAACGTCCAGTTGAAGATCGGCGTCGCCGCCGTCGCCCGGCTCGCGGACGGGATTCCCCCCTGGGAATCGGAAGCGCTTGCAATCGCTGTCGGCATCATGAGCAGCAGCGCAAGCCCAGACAAGATGGATCGTTTGACATAATGCTTCAACTTCTTCACCTCAATTTTTAGTTTTGCTTGACTCTATTAGATGATAAGACAGGGCACCGGAATAGAAAATCAACGAATTTTACTATTCATGTTCCTTTCTTTACGATCTTTTTTGCCTTGCGACAGGCCGTCATGTACTTTTTTGTCCATGTCGTACCGCCCGTCGACAAACAACGATCCCTGTCGCCATAAGCAGACAGGGATCGTTGTTGACGCTGCTAAAAACAGCGGCTGCGTTCACGAATCTCGCGCTCGCCGGCCGTTCCTCCGCTCCTCGAGCGCCGCCTCGATATCGGCGAGCGCATCGGCGAGCGTACCGCCGGCCAGATACTTGTTGACACCCTCCTGTATCCGCATCTGCAGCGTCTCGTTGGACACGGTATGCGGCCAGTAGAGCACGGCGTCCTCCCGCCGCAGCAGTGTCGCGATATCCTCGATCACATGATCGACGACCTGCGACGAGGCGACCGACGGCACCGCCAAGGCCTGGGCGGCGAGCCGCTCCTGATTGGCCTTGCTGTTCATATAGGCGACGAACAGCCGCGCTTCCTCGGGGTAGTCGGTCCGGGCATTGATGACGCGATAGGTGCCGATGTTAATATTAGGGATTGTCTGCGTATCGCCCGGGATCATCATAAAGCCGATCTCGTTGGACGGATTGCGCTCCTTGATGCTCAGCAGACTCCAGGAGCCGGTCGTGATCATCGCCGCCTTGCCCTGACTAACCAGATCCTTGGCCTGCTCATGCTTGAGCTGCAGCCAGTTGGGCGGCACATAGCCGCGCTCGATGATCTCCTTGTGCTTGCGGATCGCGCCGACGAAGATCGGGTTGTCCACCGGGATCTCGCCGCTCTCCAGCTTCCGCGTCCACTCCGGGTTGGCGCCGCCGTTGACCAGCATCGGTCCCCAAAAAAACTGCGCCGTCGACCATTCCGAGTCGGTCGCGATCGGGATGATGCCATGCGCCTTGAGGGTCTCGCATGTCGCCAGGAACTCCTCCCACGTCTGCGGCACCTCCAGGCCGAGCTGATTGAACACCGTTTTGTTGTAGATCAGCCCATTGCTGTGCATCACCTCCGGCGCGCCCAGCACCTTACCGTCCACGGTGACGGGAGCGAGCGAGTTGGGCAGCATGTCCTGCAGGAAGTCCATCCCGGTCAGGTCCAGGTACATATCATCCCGCAGCTGGCGGAACTCCTGGAACAGGCTGGGCGACCACGTATCGAACACATCGATCTTCTCGCCGCCGAGCAGCCGAATTTTGACACCCGCCGTATAGTTCGCATTCTGGATAAAGTCCGTCTCGATCTTGATGTACGGGTATCGGTCCTCGAACTCGGAGATCGCCTCGAAGTACGCCTTGCCCGACTGGGCCGCATCGAGCAGGTAGCTCGTATAGCGCAGCACCACCTGCTCCTCGGGCACGCCCGAGCGCTCCAGCAAGGTCGAGGCTCCGTCGCCGGACTCCGAGGAGCAACCCGCCAGCACTGTCAGGAGCAGCAACAGCTTTAACCCTTTTGCCGCGTTTCGTGTGCCTTGCACGCTTTCCATCCCTCCCGGTGACCCTGCAGCGCCTTGCCTCCGCCGGTCCCGCCTTCTTATCTCAGGTCTACCATGACCGCCCCGCTCCAGTCAAGCTCTATTGCTGCTCTGCCTGCTACAGCTTGCCGCCGGACGTCGCGATCCCTTCGATGAACTGCTTTTGGAAGGCGATGTAGATGAGCAGCATCGGCCAGATCGCCAGGATCGACGCGCTCATCAGCTCGGGGTAATGGACGGAGTACGCGCCCTGAATTTTGGCCAGCGCAGATGATAGCGTCGCTGCGTTGGCGTTGGTGTTGACGATCATCGGCCACATCAGATCCTTGTACGCGAACAGTGCGGTGAAGATACCGAGCGCCACCAGCCCGGAGCGGGCGAGCGGCAGCATGACGCGGACGAACGTCTGACCGATATTGCAGCCGTCCAGCTTGGCCGCCTCCTCCAGCTCCTTGGGCAGTCCCATGAAAAACTGGCGCAGCAGGAAGGTGCCGAACGCGCTCACCAATCCCGGGAACAGCAAGGCAAAAATCGTGTTGCGCATCCCCATTGCATCGACCATCAGGTACTGCGGGATGATGAAGATCTGCGTAGGCACCATCATCTGGAACAGCACGAGACCAAAGAAAAAGTCGCGCCCGGGGAATTTCAGCCGCGCAAACGCATAGGCGGCCATCGCGCTGAACAACAGCGAGCAGAACACGCGCAGCGCCATCATCGCGAACGTATTCCAGTACAGCTGCAAAAAGTCGTTTTGCCGCAGCACCTTGGCATAGTTCACCCACTGAAAGTCGGCGGGCAAGAACACAAAGGGATTCATCGAGGTTGACTCCGCTACGGTCTTCAGCGATGTCAGCACCATCCACACGAATGGCAATATCATGGCGCATGCTCCCGCCAGGAGCAGCGCATGGGCGGCAAATTTAATCATGCGATTGCTAGCCGTCATGTCGTAACGCCTCTTTCCTTACATATAGTTGACCCACTTCTTCTGCGCTCTCGTCTGGAACACCGTAATGATCAGGATGATTGCGAGCAGCAGCATTACGATCGCCGAGCCGTAGCCCTTGTCGGAGTACTTGAAGGAGTTGTTGTAGAACAAGTAGACAAGCGAGACCGTCCGGTCATACGCCGGATTGGTCACATCAATCATCATATAGATCACGTCGAATACCTGCATCGCCTGGATGATCGACGTCACCAGCACGAAAAACATCGTCGGCGACACCAGCGGCAAGGTAATGACGAAAAATTGTCTGAATTTGCTCGCCCCGTCGATATCGGAGGCTTCGTAAAAATCCTTGGGAATCTCCTGCAGACCGGCCAGGAACAGCACCATATTGTAGCCGATGACGCTCCAGATGCCGATGATCGCGATCGCCAGCATCGCCACCTTCGGATTATTGGTCCAATCGACGGACGGCAGCCCGACCTGATTGAGCATGTAGTTGATCAGACCAAACTGGGTGTTGTAGAGCCAGCGCCAGACCATCGTGACCGCAGCTGGCGCGGCGACCATCGGGATAAAGTAGATCGTCCGGTACACCGTCTTGCCGCCCAGCTTGCCATTGAGCAGCACCGCCACCACCATCGCGATCGCGATGCTGACTGGCACGACCAGGATCGTGTAGAGCAAGGTGTTGCCCACTGCGTGCATCACCTGAGAGTCCGCCAGCATCCGCTCATAGTTGCCGGCGCCGACATAGACATTGCCGCGGCCGAAGTCCCCGCTCTTAAAGAAACTCAAATAAAGCGACTGCATAATCGGGATAATGTTGAGCACCATCAAGCCTATAATTGTCGGGGCGATTAGGAACCAGCCCCAGGACCATTCATTCCAGTTTTTCTTCACGGTTATCTTCTCCTATCCAAATTGCGGCGCCTCTGCACGAGGAGCCGCAATCTGGGGTCTGGTATCAAGTTAGACGCCTATTTCTCTGACGCGAGACTTTCGTTCATGACCGCTGCTGCATTTTTAGACGCTTCCTCGACCGATTTCTCGCCGGTGAAGGCTGGCTTGAGCGCCTCGTACGCTTTGTCTTCCCATACCGCTGTCGTGTTGGAGTAAGGCCGGATGACCGCATAGTCGACCATGTCCACGAACGCCTGGATGTTGAAGTTCGGGTTGGACGACACCCACAGGTTGGCGGTTCCTTCGTAGGCGGAGATCGCTACGCCCAGCTCGGCTTGACGCTCCTGTGCTTTTTTGGAGCCCAGGTACTCGACGAATTTCCACGCTTCCTCGGCATGCTCCGTGTTGTGAGCGACCGCGTGACCCAGACCGTTGAAGATCGACGCCTGACGCTCCTGCTTCGGCAGGACGGCGACATCGAAGTTTTGGGCGATAAATTCGTTGGACGAGAAGCCCGACAGGTTCCACGAACCGAAGAAGCCCATCGCTACCAATCCGTTTTGCAACGCTTCGGCGCGCTCGCTGTCGCCGTAGATGGCCGGCGAGAGACCGTCGCGGATAAATTTGGTGTAGAACTCCAGCGCTTCGATCGTCTTCGGATCGTCGTAGCCGGATTTTTTGTCGTCGGTGATGACGGTGCCGCCGTTCTGGTAGATGAAGTTATAGTAACCCTCTTGGTTGTGGAACGGCGTCAGGATGCCATACACGCCATCCTTGGTCAGCGTCTTGGCTGCGTCGTACAGTGTATCCCATGTCCAGGAGTCATCCGGATAGGAGACGCCCGCTGCATCGAACAACGTCTTGTTGTACCAGAGGCCGATCGTGTCGAAGTCCTTCGGAATCGCGTACTGCTTGCCTTCGAAGTTATAGATCTGGGTCAGCCCTTCCGGGAATTTATCCATCTCTACAACATCGCTGCCAGCGATCTTGTCGCTCAGATCCATCAGCATGCCGTTGGAGGCGTAGCGATAGATTTCATTGGAGTGCATCCAGAACACGTCAGGCAGCGAGCCGCCAGTCGCTCCGGCCTCCAGCATCGTCCAGTAGTCGCCCCAGCCCGTCACGGTGATGTTGATCTTGGTGCCCGGATTGTCGGCCTCGAACTCGTCGGCGATCGTCCGCAGCCCCTTCTCCTGATTGGAATCCCAGATCGCATACGTGAGCGTCACCGGGTCCTTCGTTTCGGTTTTTGGCGTCTCCTCGGCCGGCTTCTCTCCGCCTGTATTGCCTCCCGTATTGCCGCCTGTCGCGTCGCCGCCACCATTATTCGCGCTGCATGCCGACAACACCAATCCGAGTGCCAGCAGCAACGATACGCTTGCTTTCTTCAACTTCACTACCCCCATACGATGAGATTGGATGATTGCTTTCCGCAATTCCTTCCTCCATCTTAGCGGAAGCCCCGCTCAGCCAAAATCAACGTTCTTTACCACTCGCTTTATTTTTTTTACCGTTTGCCCGCATACCAAAAAAGCGCATGGCGCACCATGCACTTCTTTTACTGGTTCATGTTCTTTCTCAACTTGACAGGCCCCGATACTCCTCCGGCGACACCCCGGTCACCTTTTTGAACAGCTTGCTGAAGTAGGTCGTGTTCGAATAGCCGACGCGGCTGGCCACCTCGTAAATTTTGAGATGCCGCTGCTTGAGGTAATACTTGGCCTGATCGATCCGCAGCCGCGTCAGGAAGCTGACGAATGTCACGCCGATCTCTTGCTTGAACACGCGACTCAGGTAGGAGGCATTGACGCTGATCGCATCGGCTACTGTCTGCAGCGAGATATCCTCGTCGGCATATCGCTCGATGACGATATCGCACGCCTGCTGGGCGTAGCTCTTGGGCTGGACCGCATCCAGCTCGCGACTGTCCCGCTGATGTCGCAGCGTCTCCAGGAGGAGCCCGTGCAGATCGGACAGCCGCTCTGCCAGCAGGATCCGCTCATACGGCGTGAGGCGTTGGCCGTCCGCCCCTCCCTGCTCCTCTGGCGCATGAGGATACGCCGACATGATGAGCAGCAGCAGCCGCGCGTACAGCTGGCGCACGCTCTTCTCCGAGTAAGCGCCGTCGACGCAGCGACTGCGGATCGCCTCGGCATACCCCCGCGCGCCCTCGTCATCGGTCAGCACCAGTCTGCGGAACTCCGCCATCTCGGCTTGGTCGAGGTGGAGCTCGCGCGTCTCCCGCTGGCCGCCGCGTGCCTCAGGCACGAAGTAACGGACCGCCTCCTCTCGGAAGAACAACTCGCCGATCGCCGCCTCCGCTTCCTGGAACGCCTTCTTCAGCGCATGAAAGCCGGAGGCTGGGGCGCTGACACCGAGCGATACCGAGATGCCGAGGAAGTCGCGCATCGCCTGTACCAGCGTCGCGAACAAGCCATCGAGCGTCTCCCCGGGCACCTCTCCAGACGCAGGCAGATTCATGAACAGCAGATACTCGGAGGAGCTCTCGATGATGATCTCCCGGTTCCATTGCCGCGACACCAGTTCCTCGATGACGTTCACCACCGCATAGCGCAGCAGCTTCTCATCCTGCTCCTGGTACTTCTGCCGCACCTCCTCGAACCGGTCGATCCGCAGCTTGGTCAGCAGGACCGGTCCATCCTCGAGCGCGATATGCAGCGCCTCCCGCCGCTCCGCCACCTCCTCGCCGCCCCGGAAGCCGCTGATCAGCTCCTTGAACAGCGTCTCCTTCAGATAGCCGATGCCTTCCTTGAGCTCGCCTGCCAGCACCGAGCCGCCACCCGCCGCCCAGAGCTTCTCCAGATTACGGCGCACGCCCGCCAGCACCTGCTGCAGCTGCTCCGGCTTGATGTCGCCCTTGATCAGATAGTCGGACGCGCCGAGCCGGATCGCCTCCTGCGCGTATTGGAACTCGTCCAGCACGCTCATGATGACGAACTGACAGTCCGGCAGCAGCCGGGACGCCTCGCGGATCAGCGCCAGGCCGTCCATCACGGGCATCTTGATATCCGTGATGATGAGCGACGGACGCAGCCGCTCGGCCAGCTCGAGCGCCTCTTGACCGTTGGAGGCCTCGCCGACCAGGCGGAAGCCAAGCGACTCCCAGTCGAGCATCCACTTGAGCCCGATGCGCATCAGCAATTCGTCGTCCACGATGATGAATGGGATCATGTTGTCATCACTCCTTGCTCCTCCGGATCCAGCGGTACGCGGATCATGAAGATCGTCCCCTGGTCCGGCTTGCTTGTAAACGTCACGCCATAGTCGGGTCCGAAGACGAACTGGATGCGGGTATGGACGTTGCGTATGCCGATCCCGCCTTCGCCGCCCGTCTCCTGCTCCTCGCCGTTCAACTGGCGGAACACCCGCGCCGCCGTCTCCTCGTCCATGCCGCGGCCATTGTCGGCGACCGCGATCACCATCTCCGCCTCGCCGCTGCGCACGACGGAGATATCGATCTGGCCGCCGCCCTCCCGGTCGGCGACGCCGTGGAAGATCGCATTCTCGACCAGCGGCTGGATCGTCAGCTTCAGCACCGCCTGCTCCAGCAGCGATGCATCCACCTGCTCGGTGACGCGGATGCGGTTGAAGTACCGTACCTTCTGAATCGTAATATAATGGCGCACATAATCCAGCTCCTCCCGGAGCGGCACCAGGCGCTGCTCCATGCGCGTCGTATACCGCAGCAGCGCGATCAGCGACTCCACCATCTCGACGATCTTCTCGGACCGCTGCATCGTGGCGATCCACTTGACCGAGTTGAGCGTGTTGTACAGGAAGTGCGGGTTGATCTGCGCCTGCAGCGCCCGGATCTCCGCTTCGGTCTTGGCGCGCTGCTCCTCGTAGATGCGATCCACGAGCAGCTTGAGCTCCTGGGACATCTGCTGGAAGCGGACGGCCATCAGCCCGATCTCGTCGTTGGAGCGCACATCGGTCAGATTGTCGAACTTGCCTTGCTCGACGAGCGACATGTTCTTCATCAGCGTCTTGATCGGTCGCGTGATGACGTTGGAGAGATAGACCGAGCTGAACAGCGCGAACAGGACGAGGATCGTCACGATCGTGATCAGATTGCGCTTGAAGATATCGCCCTCCACCGCCAGCTCATTGACCGGAATGTACAGGTACGAGGACCAGTCATGCGTCTCGAAGGAGGCGCTGACGAAGATATAGTCCTCGCCGTCCGCCTCGACGACCTGACGGTTGCGGGCCGGATCGCCGCTCCGCTCGGCGAGCTGGAACTTCTGTCCGAACGGATCGCCGATCTGCGCATAGTCGGCATTGTAGATAATCTCGCTGTCGTCGTCGACGATCGTAAAGGCCTGGCGCACACTGTCCTGCATCCGCGTATTCAGCTCGTCGATGAAGCGGATGTCGATGCTGACGACCATGACGCCGAGCAGCTCGCCGTTTTCCATATCGAAGATCTTCCTGACGTTGTAGATCGCCCAGTTGTCCGAGAGTCTCACCTGCTGATCGATGCGCGGCGGCAGGTCAGTCGTATACGCCTCCGAGGCGAGGAACTCGCCGAACCACGGCTCGCCGCGCGGATCGTACGTGTAGTCGATCGGCGAGTTCGGATGGATGTACAAGTCGTCGCCGCCGTTCAGGTTGTACACATAGATCGCGATGGCCCGATCCTTCATCGTGATATAGTTGAGCAGCAGCTGCGTCGCCTGATTTTCGTTTTCCTTGGACGTATCGAGCAGGAAGTTCTGGATCGGATAATGCTCCTGCGAGACCGCCGTCACATAGCTGTTGAGTCCATAGCTGGAGAGGAGCGAGATCTTCTTGGCCTCCTCCAGGAACTCCTCGATCCGGAGATTCGACTGGGTCAGCACGTCCATCATCAGATCGGTATACTTGCGCTCCAGCAGCTGCTGGGAGGAGCGGTACGAGTTGACGAACATGATGACGATCGGGATGAGGATGACGAGCAGACAGAAGACGATCAGCTTGTTCCGGATACTGATAAAGGACCGATGCCCGCGTTCGATAAGCGCTCACCACCCGTTATATTAGCGTTGTAGTAGATTCCATAACAATGAGTATAACACTAGCAACGCGGAACGCGAATACAAATTCAACGGCTCAATTTTCGGTTGGCACGAGCAGGGAAGGGAAGAAGTGAATTATGCAAAAATGTATACAGAGGACGGCAGGACTTCTCAGCGGGAATCTGATCCCAGCGGGGCAGCATAAAAAAAGGAGAGAGGTGAAATATAACAAAATGAGGGGTAGAGTGCAGCAATTAGTTGGAGCGCGTCGGATAGGAGCGCGCGACGGATAGAGCTTACGGAAAGAGTCCAGACTCACTAGCCGAGATTTGACCAACTACACGGCGGTCAGGCGGAAATTTGCCAGGTTTATTTTCCTCAAATTCAGACCTGAGCATTTTGGCCCCCTCTCTCAGCTAACGCTCACCTTCGACCTTATTTCACCTATTCAAATTGGATTTATATTCTAACGCTCGTGGTAGCGCTTATTTACGAAAAAAATGCAAAAATTATCGGGTTTCAGCTCAATAATCGCTGTGACAAGCGTTAGGATGAGGAAGGACGCTAATACGTCCAAATAAGCGCCGGGGCGAGCGTTAGCGTATGTCAATAGGCGCTCTTTCCGCTCGCA
The DNA here is from genome assembly GCF_003851045.1 of Paenibacillus sp. 598K. Classification (GTDB taxonomy): domain Bacteria; phylum Bacillota; class Bacilli; order Paenibacillales; family Paenibacillaceae; genus Paenibacillus_D. The sequence continues at coordinate 39,418 of NZ_BFBX01000126.1, forward strand.
ACTCCCAGCGTACGAGGTCCGGCGGCATGACAGCGGTCGGACTACTGCATGCTCGCCCCTTCTAGCTCCTATACGAGAGCGTGCCTCCCTTCCAGCTCCCATGCAAATCCGGGTTTGCGCACCTCAAGCGCTGTCGCGTAGCGCCAGTGCCGATCATGCCCGCATAGCCATGACTACGACGCTGCGTTATACTTTTGGTATAAGATCTCCAACACCAAGCCTATGAAAAGGATACCGATACAATGAACAAAACCGACCGCATGCTGGCCATTGTCATTGAGTTACAGCGTAAAGGCGTGCTGCGCGCCGAGGATCTGGCGGCCAAGTTTGAGACGAGTGTGCGCACGATCTATCGCGACGTCCAGGCGTTAAGCGAAGCTGGCGTTCCGGTGGCAGGGGCGCCGGGGATCGGCTACTCCCTGATGGAGGGCTACTTTTTGCCGCCGATCAGCTTTCAGTCGGAGGAGGCGGTTGCGCTTCTGATTGGAGCGGATTTTGTGAGTATGAGACTGGACGCCGAGTTCGGTGCGAAGGCTAGAGGCGCGCAGGAGAAGATTGAGACGATTTTGCCGGATCACGTACGTAAGGAGGCTGAGCAGCTCCGCTCGACGATTCGACTGTTGAATGTCAAAAGGGAACAGACGCACGGCCTCGAGAAAGAAGCGTTCAAGCAGCTGCGCCAAGCGATTTTGCATCATCGCAAGGTGCGCTTTGGCTACGCCAAAGCGTCGGCGGCCTCGGAAGAACCCCGCCATAGCGAGCGAACGGTAGCTCCCTACGGGCTCGTGTTGTCCAAAGGGGTGTGGATGCTCGTTGCTTGGTGCGAGCTGAGACAAGACATCCGACATTTCCGACTGTCTCGCATGCATCGGCTGGTCCTGCTGGAGGAGTCGTTCCGCAATGATCCAGACTTCCGTTTCGAGGATTATCGCCCAGTAGATGATCGGTGTCTGGTCGTCCGCCTGTGGGTCGACCCAGCGATTGTGGATCGGGTGCGGGAATCGGACAACTACTATATGGAATCCCTTGAGCCCGGCGACGGCGGATGGCTGGCTACGTTCCGCGTCAGGCAAGCCACGGACCTCCTCCAATGGACGCTCGGCTGGGGCGCATCGGTGTATGTGCTAGAGCCGGAATCGCTGCGCGAGCGAATGCGCGAAGAAATTAATCGCTTGACTCAACGCTACTGACAAGCTGCTGTCAGTAGCGTTTATGTATGCTGGACTCAGCTTAGACTGAGAGGAGCAGGATCGGTACATGGGAAGAGATACGAAAGAGACGTTGCGTATATTCGAGGAAACAGTGGACGGTTACATTCGAGCTGTAGAGGACTCCGAGCTTGAGCAGCTGCTATGGAAGCCAGCGCAAGACGAATGGTCGCTAGGTCAGATGTACATGCATCTCGTCGGCTCTGCGCAGATGATGCAGCTGAAGAATGCCGCATTATGCCTTGATACGGATGAGAGCGCGGAAGGAACGCAAGCAGGCAAGACGGAGCTTGGCGTCGCGCTGTTCCAAGCGGGGAGCTTCCCGCCCGATCGGGTCCAGGTTCCTCCGTCCCCGCAGTATACGCCGCAGCAGCCGGAGAGCAAGGAGCAGTTGATCGAGGGATTGCGGAAGACGGCGCGTCGGATGACCGAGCTCGAGCCGAGGATTGCGGCAGCGTTTGATTCAGTTGCCTCCGCGCGCGCGGAATCGCCCCAACAGCTCGCGCACCGCACTGTTCTCCACCCGCGAATGGGCGGGCTGAACGCACTGGAGTGGTTCCAACTGGTCGAGATGCATTATCGCCATCACCAGCACCAGCAGCTGCGCCTAGAGGCTGCTTGGCGGGAAGCCTTGCGGTAAGCCGGCAGCAGACAGCGCATGCACGGCGGGAAGCTCAGCGGTGACTTGCAGCGGATAGCGACGGCCCGTCTTATAGGATAACCCCCTTCCGATCATGCATGCCGAATTAACTGCTTCATCGTCCTTGTACGACGCGAGGAGCTTCATCCAATATTGCACCAAATCAACCAAATGCCCGTCAGGTCTGGACGCAACATGCGGCCTCGCCTGACGGGCATCTGGTCTGGCATGGACGAGATTGGCATCCCGCTCGTCAAGGCGCTATACTGGTGGCAAAAGACTGCGAGAGGAGACGTCGACGTATGAGTCCCAGCCGATCGGATCAGTGTATGCTCTGCGGACGCCAGCCGCTCGAGACGACCGTTCATCACCTCACTCCCAAGGAAAAGGGCGGGGCCGGCCAGCCTACTGCCGACATCTGCAGCGCCTGTCACCGTCAGATCCACGCCCTCTACACGAATGCCGACCTCGTCGCACGCGAGCTGACGACGATCGAAGCGCTGCAAGCCGAGCCAGAGATGGCCCGTTTCCTGCGATGGATTAGCAAGCAACCGGCCAGCGTCAACCCCCGCGTACGCAAGTCGGAGCATGTACGTCGCAAACGTTAGTCTTCAGCTGCACATGCGGCGTCCACTATCCGCGAGCACTCTCTCCCCCTCATCGTCCCAACCGCCCAAGACAAGAGTGTTTTTATGCAAAAACGAGCCAAAGGAAGTTGGCTACGAATGGCCTATAGAAAACTCTGCTTATCCATTCCACCTTCAGCATGTGAAAAAGCAACAACTGCAAAACTACCTTTAATTTCGGCAAAACTGCGTCGAAACGGTTAAATAAGTGCAATTGTGCAGTTAATTCATCGCGATTACGCCGAATGTGTGCATATCCGCAAAAATAACTGTACTTTTGCAGTTAAATTCGGTCTATGTGCAGTTTAGGGTATAAATAAAGGTATTATTGCAGTTAAATCAGTGCAAAGACTACTCGGAATCCCGTATACCGGCGGCCAGGCTCGACCAGGACAAGTTTTTCTTGCAGGCGCGCACCGCTATGCGCTAATTCTTACTACTGGCACTGGTTGCTATGCGGACTGTGCTACTGCTCTTTGTGCGGCTATGTTCTGCCCTAAGCTACCCTTCCCCTGCGCCGCTACCCTACATCGCACCCGCGCACGCTCTGCTACTGCTTAACGAACTCCACCTGATCGACATAGTACCATCTCGACGCTGGCGAGTTGGAGTAGAAGCCGATCGTGCATTGGCCGTTCGTGACGTTGATGTTGGGGATGCTGATCTGCGTCCAGGCCGAGGCAGTCGGGATATTCGTCGTGACGCCGGAGCCGCCGTAATCCTTGGCCTGCATATAGGCTGTGCCGAGACCGCCATAATCGTTTTTCACCCACGCCTTGAGCGTGTAGAGCCCGTTGCTGAGCCCTGTCATCGTCTGATAGGTGTACGTTTCATAAGGGGCGTTTTTCCAATGCACCAGCTTATACGAACCGTTATAAGCGCCACCCTCGGTGTAATCGCCGCTCAGGTCCTTGCCTGTCGTGTACCAGCTCGATGGCGATTGCACCGACGCCGTATTGTCCTCGAAGCTCGGATTCACCACATGATTGTACACGTAATTGAGGTTCACCTTGCTCAGTTGCGGACTGTACGACAGTGCTCCGCCCGTCGGGAATTCAACCTTCACATATTCGGTACCGGCTGGCACGGAGCTTAAGGTGTACACCCGTCTCGTCCAGTCTCCGCCGTTGATGGGCGCATCCGAGCTGGTCCAACCCGTCTGCTGCGTCCAGGTCGTGCCGTTCGGCGAGGTATAGAGCTTGAAGTTGTTGATCGCCTCCGCATGCGTCGCAAACAAGCCGGTCGCGCTGAAGCTTCTGATCCCGGGGTACTTATAGATGACATGCTCGGCAGGCGTCGCGTTGGTGTTTTTGCGAGTGACGCGGCTGTTGTCCCCTAGCACCGATGCATTGGCCGTATCGAAGGCGAGGCCCGAGCTATGGGCATACGTTTTGCTCCAGTCGTTCAGATCGTCCGTCATCGGGGTCGTCGTCACCGTATTGGTCGCATTCGTAATCTCGTAGAATACGACGCCGTGAGTCGTCAGTGTCGGCTGGAGCACCAGCTTGTTACCGGTGACGGTTGCCGTCGTCGTCGTTGGCGTGATCGTGGCTAACGCCTTGTAGACGGACTCGCGGGAGTACCAGTAGTTCCGATCCGACGCGTGCACCAGATACTTGGGCACCTCCATCGAATATTTCGACCAGCTGTACGCCGTGTTCTGCATCCCTCGTGCGACCACATCGTTCACCCAGGTCTGCCAGAAGTTGCCGTGCGTATCGTCGACGATCCACTGCTTGACCGTGACTGTGTTGCCTGACACCGGGGCGATGTTATCGATCGTCAGCGTTGGCGTTTCCGTGACATTGGCATTCATGTTCGGATTGTGATTGTAAGTCATCACATGGACCGTGTTCGTACCCCGATTGAAGCTGGCGACGCCATCGATCTCATTGGCAGGGTCCGCCGCAGATCCGGTGACGGCCAGGCCGACCCGGTGGTCGCCGACCATCTTGTACGTCAGGTTGGCGATGTGGGTGCTGACGGGGGTCACGCCGCCCCAGAATGCCTCCGTGCTCAGTCCCCAGGTGGACAAGTAGTCGATCTGGGAGTCGTTCATAATCTTGAACAGCTTGGCGTCGTACGTCCCCTGATAGCTATGCGCGACGATGCGGGAGAACAAGGCGCGATTGTCGTCCCCCGGACCGTTCAGGATTCTGCCCTCGTCGATCCCGAATTTCAGGTTGGTGAGGCCGACCGAGTGGGCTTTGTCGCGAAGCAGGTTGATCGTATCCGCAAATGAGTTGCCGGAGCTGCCCACGCCGGGAGCGCCATCGTAATAAGAGGCGGCGAGATAGTCGATCTGCGTGCCGATCGCACCCGTCTTGTAGTTCGTCCCCGTCGCCACATGGTCGATGAAATCCCGCTCGTCCCATAGTGCATTGATAACGGACATGCTATGGGCGCCGACATTCAGATTATTGGCGCCGATCGCGGCTTCCAGGGCGGCTACCGTATAATCATAGAGCTTGAAATAGGCGATTTTCGTCGTGTTCGGCGAACCGTCGGCCGCGATGAACCAATCGGCGTTTTCGTATTCGGTCAGCACGCCCCAGGTCCACGTCTTCACTTCATTGATGCCAAACTCCGCAACGACCGCATCGGCGATCGCTTTAATATAGTTGTAGTACACATCGTAGTTGTCCGGCGGTCTGACGTTGACGCCAAACGCGCTGGAGATATGCGGATTAGCCGTGAACTTCAGCGGTACGGCTCCGGTCTTGATGAAGGGCTTGAGCCCCTGATCGACGACGTTGTGCAAGGCAGTCAGCAGCTCGTCGAATTTGTAATCGGTCATCGTCGACCTGTCATTCGGGTTCACGAATAAATCGCGCTCCGCACTGCCGCCGGTTGCCGTCATAAACTGCACGTTTTTCACAAAGGGGTATTGCGTAGCAAAATAAGACGCAGGCCGGCCTGTCGCTTCGGAGGTCCAATGAATCCGAAAATCCCATACATTGATCATCTCGTGTTTGTTATCCATCACAGGGCCTTGCGCTGCCAGGTTGACGTTGATTTTCACATTCCCTGCCGCTTCCGCCTGGCCTGAGGGGACTATCCCATGCAGCGTCGATAACAGTCCGAGCAGCGCGCCCCATTTCGCCAGCTTGCCTGCCGTTTTTCCAGTAACCTTCATGAAGATCCGCTCCTTTGCCCGTGTATGAAGCTTGATCCTTACTCTTTTACGCTGCCCAGCACCATCCCTTTGACGAAGTACTTCTGAAGGAATGGATAGACCATCAAGATGGGCAGTGCGCCCAGCAGCGTCTGCGCCGCCTTCAGCGTCCGATCGGACACCTCGGCCAGCATGGTCATATCGCTTGAATTGATCAAGGACAGATCGTGATTGATGACGACAGTCTGCAGATAGCTCTGAAGCGGATAATTGGTCGGCGAGTTCATTAAGATCAGACCGTCAAACCAGGCGTTCCAATGGCCAACAATCGCAAATAATCCGATGGTCGCAATCGCCGGCAACGATAACGGAAGGAAGATCCGCCACAAAATCGTCCAATGGCTCGCGCCGTCCACGAAGGCCGACTCTTCGATCTCCTTGGGAAGCGAGCGAAAAAAGTTAAGCAACAGCACCACATTAAACACCGGCACCGCGCCCGGTACGATAAGCGCCCACAGCGAGTCCAGCAAGCCGGCTTCCTTGATGACGAGATACCACGGGATAAACCCGCCATTGATAAAAATCGTCAGCACGAAAAACCAGGCATACCAGGTTCGGCCCTTAAAGCTTCGCGACTCCTTGGAGAGCGCGTAGGCGAGCATGACGGTGAGCAGCATATTGACCGCAACGCCCAGCACGACGCGCTGCACACTAATCTGCATGGAACGCAGGAATTCCTGCTTCTGCAGCACGAAAGAATAGGACTTGAAGGTAAAATCAACCGGCCACAGCTCCACGATCCCGGCGCTCGCTGCCGTGCTGGAGCTAAACGAAATCGCCCAAATGTGAACAAGCGGAAAGATGCACAACAGGCTGATCGAAATCAGAAAAACATAGTTGGCCGCCGCAAACAGTTTCCCGCTGAAGGAAGTATAGGTCACCTTTCGCTCTCCCTCCTTCTAGAAAATCCGATAATTCGCCAAGCGATAGGCCAGATAATAAGAAACGGATACGAACACGACGGATACAGCGGACTTGAACATCCCCATGGCGGTCGCTACCGCGTATTGGCCATCGACCAGGCCAAGCCTGTAGACCAGGGTGTCGATAATATCGCCGCTCTCGTACACTTGCGGGCTGTACAGGTTAAACACTTGCTCGAAGCCTGCATTCAGGACATTGCCCAGACTTAATGTCGACATAAGAACGATAATCGGCAGCATGCCCGGGAGCGTCACATGGAGCGTCTGCTTCCACCGTCCGGCGCCGTCCATTACCGCCGCTTCGTACAAGGTCGGATTGATGTTCGTCAGCGCAGCGAGATAGACGATCGTGCTGAACCCAAACTCCTTCCACACATCGGAGAGGACGAGCATATAAGGGAACCAGCGATTATCCCCCAGGAAAAAGATCGGCTCCAGTCCGATAAACGCCAGCGCTTGATTGACCAGGCCGTAGGAGGGGGAAAGGATATCGATCATAATCCCGCCCAAAATAATCCACGATAAAAAGTGAGGCAAATAGATCAGCGTCTGCACGCCGCGCTTGATGAACGACACGCGGACTTCGTTGAGCAGCAGCGCAGTGACGATGGGAGCGAACAATCCAGCGACGATTTTCATAAACGAGATATAGACGGTATTCCAGATGACGTCGCCTGTCCCCGGCAAGGCAAACACATAACGAAAGTTGTCCCAGCCGATCCATTCCGAGTCCCCGATGCCTTTGACGATCGAATATTTCTGAAAAGCAATGACGAGTCCGGCAATCGGACCATAGCTGAATACAAGAACGAGCAGCAGCGCCGGCAGCACCATCAGATGAAGCGGCAGTTGCCGCGAGCCGATTTTTCGGAACATATGTCAAGCCACCTTAGGAGCGGCATCGATGGGGCCGCGCACGGCCCCGATCCTTGCCAGCCGGTTTATTTCGTTGCGTACCACTCGTTAACCTCGGCCGTAATCTGATCCCCGCCGAGCTTTTTCCAGCTCGCCACGAAGCTGTCGAATTCATCCAGCGAAGCGCCAAGAATAATTTTCGTGAACGTTTCCAGCTCCAGCTTCTCCAGGGTCGCTTTGCGGTCTCCCATCGTGGCCGTCGGGGCGCCGATAAATTCATTCGTCGTCAGTTGCTTGTTCTGATCGTAATACTGGCCGATGACGGACCAAGCGCTCTCGGCGCCGAATACGCGATCCGTGCCCCAGCCTGTAGCATCTCCGCCCTGATAGGCGACGATTTTATCGTAATAGCCCTTTTCCTCGGCCGTCAGCTTCGACGCATCGCCCGACTCCAGAGCAGCCTTCACATTTTGCTGCGCGCCGATCAGGCCTTTGCCTGTGCCGGTATTCGTGAGCAACGCGTACTTGTGGAACTCGATGCCGTCCTTGCCATGGTAGACGTCCGGGTTCTGGCTGTCCCCTGCGAAGATATCCGTCGTCACATTAAACAGCTTGACGATCGCCTCGGGATGCTCGTAGCCCTTGCGCACGACCCAGAAGGTGTTGTAGTCCAGACTGCTCTGCGCATTGGCCGGGTTGCTGTCGATGGATGGGATCGGGAACGCCTTCCAGTCTGCCTGCGGCTCCTTGTCCTTGTTGCCTTGCAGCGGCCAGAGCGGGTTCCACATCGCGCCGAAATGCATGCCAAGCTTCCCGTTCACCGCAAGCTCGGATACCTTGCTGCCGTCCTTGACGCCGAACTCCTTGTCGATCTGGCCGGCGTTGAACATCTCCTGCAGCTTGGCGAGGGCGGCCTTGACCTCCGGCTGGATGCTGCCATAGACGAGCTGGCCTGCGTCGTCCTTGACCCATATCCTCGGATACGCGTGGAATCCGTTCATGAATCCGGTCACATCCGGGTAGCCGCTGAACAGCTCCTTGGAGAGCGCCAGGCCATACGTATCCGGCTTGCCGTTGCCGTCCGGGTCCTGCTGGGTAAAAGCCTCCGAGATCGTGAATACGTCCTGCATCGTCGACGGCTCGGGAAGCCCCAGCTTGGCGAGCCAATCGATGCGCACCCATAACAGCGGCGCGTTGCCAAAGTAGTCCTCCGCTTGCGGAATCGCCAGCAGCTTGCCGTCTACCGTAGACGCCGATTTGGCGATGGCACCGTTCTCGATCAGCTCCCGACCGAGCGGAGACACGTACTTCTCATAGACCTGGGTCAGATCCTCCAGTTGCCCCGCATCGGCAAGCTGCTTGAACTGCACCGCGTTGACTCGGAACACATCCGGCAGGTCTCCTGCAGCGATGGAAGCATTCATTTTTTGATCGTATTGATCGCTTTGCACGACCCACTTGTTCGAGAGCTGAATGCCCAGTCGATCGGCATAGGCAGCGTTCCAGGCGTTTTTGTCGAACGACTCCCCATCCTTAAATTTCACGGTCGAATCCGTGCCTCGGGCAATAGCTACCTGGATGGGCGGGTCGTATTTGCCGAATGGATCGATCGCTTCGCTTGAAGCGTTTTCAGAAGCGTTGTTGCTTCCTTCTGTGTTGGTCGCACCGGTAGACGCGCCGCTTGGGTTGCCTTTGCTGTTGTTGCCGCCGTTATTGCCATTGGCGCAAGCGGCGCTCATGAGCAGCATCACAATCGTCAACGACAGGCCGATATATTTTGCCATGCGTTTCATGCCAATCCCCCTTGAGTCGTGTTGTATAGAGCAGCTGTCCTACGCTCTTAATTATAGGAGCGGATGTCTGGAGGCGAAATCGCACGTTTTTGACATCGCGCATTCAATTTTTTACTTCCTGTCTCTGTACTCCTGGGGCGTCATGCCGGTCTCCTTTTTGAAGAAGCGTCCAAAATAATTGGCCGAGTCGAAGCCGACGCGACTGGCCACCTCATGGATTTTGAGCGCAGAGTGGCTTAACAAATCCTGTGCTTTCAAGATTTTCATTTCTTTGGTGTAGTCCAGCACGCCGATGCCCGTCTGTTGCTTGAACAGGCGGGAGAGGTACGATGGATTCAAATAGACAATGTCGGATAATCGGCTGAGCGACACATCCTGATCCAGATGATCGGCGATATACTTCTTCAGCTGACCGATGATCGAATGCGTGTTTTCCTCGCGCTGCTCCTCCTGCCAATGGACCCAGCTGTCCAGACGATCGTCGAGGTAACGCAGCGCTTGCTCCCAGGAGGAATGCTCGCCGAGACTTTTCCACTGGTAATCAAAGGCTTCGCGCGATATCGCTCCGCTGCGATTGCGGTTGGTCAAGGAGATCAGCAAGTACCCAAGGCCATAGTAAATCTCGGACAGCACCTCCACCTCATGCCGACAATGCAAGGAGAGCGCCTTCAGCTTCCTGTACGTCTCCGCGAAGTCCTCCCTCGCGCCCGGCGATCCCTCCGGCTCCATCGTCAGCAGCCGCTGCAGCGTGCTCCTCGCTTGCAGCTCGTAGATGCTTTTGTCCGACTTCCCTGCACTCTCCAGATGCCGATCCGTCAACAGCATCTCCTCGCCCGCTCCGAGGCCGTGGAACAACACCTCGTTCAGCTCGGCGTAACGGGTCGGCAGTACCGCCCAATCCGACGAACGAGCCCCGATCGCAAAGGACATCGTCACCTTCAAGTAAGTCTTGCATGCCGACTGGATCGATTCCAGCGTGCCCTGGACAAAATGCGCCAGCGCCTCCGTGTCGGACTGCAGCAGCCATACGAAACGGGAGGCCTCCGGCATAATCGAAACCGCCGTCGTCTGCTCGAACAGCTCCTCGGCCATGTTCTGGATGGCATACGAGAGCAGCGTCCGATCTCTGGGCGACAAGTCGTCCCGCCAACGATCAACACGGCCCACGACCATCAGCACCTCGCGCCCGGTGTCCAGCGCGATGCCAAGCTCGTCCATTCTCCCCTGCGACGCCTGTTGCTCTCCGCGCAACAGTTGGGTGACATACTCCTTGCGCAGCATTGGCAGCGTCTCCTGGAACCGCTCGGCGGCACTTTGTACCCATCGCTCCGTCTCCATCTGCTGCGACAGCTTCTCGGCGGCCTGGGCGACTGCGGCTATGATCGCCTCGTCGCCGTCGGTTTTGAGCACATAGTCTACGCCGCCCTGGCGCAGCGCGGACTGGACATAGCGGAAGTCGTCATAGCCGGACAGGAACACGACCTGACAGCGCGGCCACCGCCGGATCACCTGTCGATGCAGCTCCAGCCCATCCATCCCGGGCATGCGGATATCCGAGAGGATAATATCGATCTTGATTTTCTCCAGGCAAGCCAACGCTTCTACAGCGGAGAAGGCTCGGTAGACCTCCAGCTCGAGCGGGGCCTCCTCCTCGAACATGAGCTGTAACCCTTTGACGATTTTCGGTTCGTTATCTACGATCAGCAGTCTGTACATGTCATTCGCCTCCATTATGGTCCGCAGGCAGGCGCAGCGCGATCCGAAGTCCGCCGCGATCCGACCTGTCCGCCGTCATCATGCCCTCGTCCCCAAAATACAGCTGAAGCCGTCTTTGCACATTGTAGAGCCCCGTATTTTCAAGCGGCGACTGCTTTTGCGCCAGCAAGCTATGAATCTTGGCCAATTGCTCCTCCGACAAATCCCCGTTGTCCTCGACGTAGATCATCAGCCATCGCCCCTCCTCGATGAAGCCAATGTGGATGAAGCCGGGCTCATCCCGATCCTCCAAGCCGTGATTGTATGCGTTCTCAAGCAATGGCTGCACGATCAGCTTCGGTATCTCGCGATCTCGCCAGCGGGGCGGCAGCGCATCGAACTCCACTCGTATCTGATCCTCGAACCGGATCTCCTGAATGTCCGCATACGCCTGGGCATGCTTGATCTCCTCCTCCAGACGGATATGGTCGTTGCCTCTCGTAATATAGCGGAAATACTCTCCCAGACTGCGCGTAACCCGGATGACCTGCTCGATCTCATGCATCTTTGCGGTCTGATACAGGTTAAAGAAGCAGTTGTAGAGGAAATGGGGATTGATCTGCGATTGCAGCTGCTTCAGCTCCGCTACCTTGGCCTGGTACCGCTGCACATATACCTCGTCGATCAGCTCCTTCAGACGGTAGACCGTCTTGTTGAAGCGATCGAACACATAGCTGAACTCTCCCGTCCCTCGCCCTTGCATCGCCGCGTCTAGATCGCCCCGCTCCAGCTTGCGGAAGGATAAGACGAGCTGGGCCAAGGGCCGGTGGATCAGCCGGTAGATCCAGTACGAGAACAGGACGACGATGACGAAGGAGACGATCGACAGCCACCGTACCCGATCCTTGTAGAGCTTTAGGGGACCGATGATGTTGCTCTCCTTGACGAATACCGTCAGCGACAGCCCCAGCTTCGCTGAATGGGAGGAGAAAAGAAAATACGATTCGCCGTTAACCTTAAGCGTTTCGTACGGTTCGCGGCTCAGCGCGTACGATTGCCCGCTCGGCGGCTGGGCGCTTCGTTGGAGCTGAGCACTTGCTTGCAGTTGGGCGCCGTGTTGGAACTGGGCGCTTTGTTGCGGCTGGTTGACTCGTTGCAGCCGCTCCTTGACCGCTGCCGTCACGTCAGGCTCGACGCTCCCGCCCGCCACCGACCAGGCCAGTCCGTCATAGGCGAGCAAGCTCCCTCCATCCTGCAGGTTGGTGAACTCGTCCAGATACGTGGTCAGGCTCGCATCCGATATGGCCAAGCCGAGCGTAAATACAGGCTGCCGATTCAGCGTGCCCGGGTAAGGCAATGTAATCCACAGCTTGCCCTGGTGGACGATGAACGGCGACGCGAAGCGGTCGCTCGGCCGATTCAGCGCCTCTCCGTCCCCGGCCGGAATCTCGCCATAGCCATCCGTCGATATTCTGCGCCCGAGCAGACTGATGTCGACGAAGCTGTCGGCTACGAAGCTCGTGGCATTCTTCATCAGCCGCAGCCGATCCTGCAGCCGCGACACCGCCTCCGTGAAGTCGACATAGGACAGATCGTCCCGCGTACTGAGGAGGTCGATATCGTCATCGTTGACATAGTCGGTCTGCAAGCCCAAGGCGCGATTGAAATCCAGCTCCAACGTGCTCATAAACGACACCATCCGCTGCTCGATCGTCTGCGTGATCTCCTTGCGGACAAGCGTCTTGCTCTGCTCGTTCATCTGGATGCTCAGGGCGAACAACGGCAACAACACAACTAAAAAGGCCATGATTAGTTTGGGAAAGATGGAGATTCGGTCTCCCCAGCGCGGTTTCATCGGCAGCTCACCATTTTCCTCGTAGAATAGTGTCTATTATAGGGGCGGCGCTCCCGCTTGAACATCCCCCCCGCCTCACGCTCCGCAAAGGAACATTCATAGCGTTATTTCGCCCCAATCAGCTGTTTTGGCGGGGCAAGCGAACATAGGTAACGCTATTCCTTACCAAATCGCCCCTTTCGGGGGTGATCGGACAAAATAAGAACACTCATGTTCCTCTCATCGCTCCAATCGCTTGTTTTTAGCAAAATAACGATACTGAGGTTCCTTTCGCATGCCATGCCGTGCCACGCCCGATCCACGTATGCCCCGCCCGATCCACAACAGAGGAACATCCCCTCCTCGCGCTAGCCCATAAGAAGCGCACGGCGGCGCGCAGGCAACAAAAAAGCAGCCCGCTAATCGGGCTGCTCTCTCTCATGCGATATTATGCCTGCTCGTACTTGAGGAACGGGTCGGGGATGCGGAGCACCTGCGCCTCGGCGTCGCTGGTGCCGGCGTACAGGTCGGCCGTGCCGTCCGAACGACGATGCAGGCCGCCGCTGAACACGACGTCGACCAGATCGGGCCGCTTGGCCGGACCCGGCTCGAAGTCATCGCGCTCGGCGATGATCTCCATCGGCGTATAATCCCCCGTCTGCGGATCGACGGCGAATACCATCGGATAATAATGACGATTGCCCGAGTCGCAAAAGCAGGCGATATGCCCAAGCACGCCCAGCTTGCCATTGGCCAGCCGGTGCACCTCGTTGGCGCCGCCCCACTCCTCGATAGCGAACTGGTCGAACACCGGCGCATCGTCGACCACCTGGATCGACAGGTCGGCCAGACGATCGACGCGGGCGAAGCCGATCTGTCCCCGACCGCCCTTGGCGCCTTGCGGCCGGGTGAAGATGCCGATCCCGCCATCCGCCAGCTCGACCAGGCGCAGATCCTTCATGAAGTCCGGTCCCTGGAAAAACGGCTTCAGCTCGGCGATCGACGCGCCCTTCATCATGACCGTGCGCCAGCCGAGATGGCCCTCGCGCTCCGGATGCGGGAACGTCTGCACGCCGCCGAGCACCAGCTCGCCGCCGATAAAGGTGAAGAACGGGTCCTGCAGCGCATAGACCGGCGCGCCGATGCGCGGCTCCCATACCTCTCCCCGCCGCACAAAAAACTGAATCTCCGATATCTCGCTATCCCGGCTCTCGACGCGTCCGGGGATGACCCATTCGCCGTCATCCTTGATCGGGCCGGCGATGTTGTAGACGTCCTTACCCTGCACGCCAGTCATGCGAAGCTTCTCCGCTTCGAGCGGCTTGCCGCCTCGCAGCCGGTAGTCCGAGACGAGCTCCTCTACCCGTTGCAGTCCTTGCGTTGTCCATTGCATAGTGTATCGTATCCTTTCTGCCGCAGCTTACGCCAGTCGCGCCATGATCTGCTTCAGGCTCAGTGTCGCCGCCGCCATCGTGTCGTCCGACGCGCCGTAATACATGACGATCTCGTCTCCCGTCTCGACCGCGCCGCAAGCGAAGACGACGTTGGCAAAAAATCCGCTCGTCTCGTACTCGGCCTCCGGCGTCAGGAGCGGCTGCTCCATCCGGGCCAGTACGCGGTCAGGCTGCACGAGGTCCAGCAATGCAGCCCCCATCGCATAATTATGCTGATCATCGGCGCCGTGATACAGGATGAGCCAGCCACGGTCGGTCTTGATCGGCACGCAGCCCGCGCCGATCCGCGCGCTATCCCACAGACCGGGCCGCAGCCCCATCAGGAAGCGATGGTCGCCCCAATGGATCAGGTCCGGCGAGGAGGCGACCCACATCTCGGGCGAGCCCAGACCCTCCGGCACCGGACGGTGCAGCATCCAGTACTTGCCGCCGATCCGCTCCGGGAAGATCGCTACATCCTTATTCGTCGGGGGCAGGATCAGTCCCTGCCGCTCGAACGTCGCAAAGTCGGCGGTACTCGCCAGACCGACCGCGACGCCCTTCTCCGAGACGGCGCTATAGGTCGTATAGTATCGATCCTCCAGCCAGGTGATGCGCGGGTCCTCGATGCCCCAAGCCTCCATCGCTTCAGCCGGCAGCAGCGTCGGCCACTCGTCGATGTCGAAGCGCAGGCCGTCGCGGCTGCGCGCGACGCGCAGATGCGAGATCGAGGTCAGATACAGCGTCTGCCCTGCCCGATCGCGCACGACGCGAGGGTCGCTGAAGTCCAGCCCGGCATCGTCGCGATCAAGCGCGACGATCGTCATCGGCCGCTCCAGTCGCTCTGCCTCCGAGCCCTCCACATTCAGCACCGGGACGAGCACCTGCGCCGGGTCGCTCTGACGCGGACGCTCCGCCACCCGCAGCAGCAGGATCGTCTCGTCGCCGTGGCGATGGACACCAGCGTTAAACACGCCCAGCACCTCCCAGTCCGGATACGACGGGACGATATCCCCCGGTCCGATCAACGGATTGGCCGCCGCGCGGACGGCCATGACCGTCTCCTCCGTCGACGCAGTCTTATCTTCTCTAGTCATATGGTTCCTCCTATCGAGCATCGCTGCTCTCTATTCTCCGCACTCCTCCATCCGTCTACTCCGATACAGAGCGGTCACGGGCGACGCCAGGAGCGCCCATGCTGACCAATCGCGCGAACAGTCGCGGGACGTCAGTCTTTGATCCCCGTGAAGGTGATCCCCTCGATAAAGTAACGCTGGGCCGCGAAGAACAGCACGATGACCGGCAGCGCCACCAGCGTCGACATCGCCATCAGGTAGTTCCACTGCGGCGCTTCGTTGATCCCGCCCATAAAGAAGTACATCCCGACGTTCAGCGTATAGCGATCCATGTCGGACAGATAGATGAGCGGGCCTAGGAAGTCGTTCCAGTAGCCGCGGAAGGCGAAGATCGCCACCGCGAGCAGCGCAGGCTTGATCTGCGGCAGCATGATATAGTAGAACGTCTGAAAAAAGTTGGCCCCGTCGATCTCGGCTGCGTCGTCCAGCTCCCGGGGGAGCGTCAGGAAAAACTGCCGCAGCAGAAAGATGTAAAACGGTCCCCACGCCGTCCACGCTCGCAGCACGAGCGGATCGAACTCGCCGACCAGACCCAGCTTCTGCCAGATCAGGAAGGTCGGGATAAGCGTCACATGGAACGGCAGCATCATCGTCGCCAGCAGCACCAGGAAGATGAAGCTGCTGCCCGGGAAGCGGAAGCGGGCGAACCCGTACGCGACCAGCGTGGCGCTGACCAGCTCGGCGATCAGCCCAAGCACGACGATGAACACGGTATTGGTCAGATAGATATGGAACGGCCTGGCCGTCCACGCCTCGGCGAAGTTGCTCCACTGCGGCGGGTCCGGCAGGAACTGCGGCGGCCACGCGAATATATCCGCATTGGGCTTGAGCGCCGTCGAGATCATCCAGAAGAAGGGCACCAGGATGACCGCCGCCAGCAAGGTGATGATAACATAGATGAGCGTTCGATTCACGCGCTTGGACCATCTCGCCTGCGGCGAGGACAGTCCGGCGGTTCTGCTATGGGACATCGGTAATCTCCTCCTTCCTTAACGCTTCGCTTCCGATTCGTAATGGACCCATGCCGGGCTCGAGCGGAAGACCAGCAGCGTCAGCGTCAGGATGATCAGGAACAGCACCCAGGCGATGGCGGACGCTTCGCCCATCTGCATCTGCGTGAACCCGCGCTCGTAGACGAGCTGGTTCATGAACTTGCCTGCCCCTGTCGTCGGCCTTACGAACATCGCGATCGTGAAGATCTGCAACGCGCCGATCATGCCCATGATGACCTGGAGCAGGATGACGGGCGAGATCTGCGGCACGGTAATATGTCTGAACTTGGTGAGCGCCCCCGCGCCGTCGATCTCCGCCGCCTCGTAGAGCGACTTGGGCACGCCCTGCAGTCCGGCGAGGAAGACGACGGTGTTCGTCCCGAAGATGCCCCACAGGCTCATGATGATAAAGGCGCCGAGCACGTAGCTCGGGTCGCCGAACCAGTCGGGACGCGGCCAGCCGAAGGCGTTGTAGACCGGCGAGAGCGTATAGTTGATGATGCCCGTCTCGCTGTTGAACATCCAGCGCCAGATCAGGGCGACCGCCACCTCCGGCATGACCGCCGGCAGGAAGTAGATCGTGCGGAACGTGCCGATGCCGCGCAGCTTGTTGTTGAGCAGCATCGCGACCAGCAGCGCCCCGATGACGCCAAGCGGCAGGGAGAGCAGCGCATAGAGCAGCGTGATGCGGATCGACGGCCAAAATTCGATATCGTTGGTGAACAGCTTGACGTAGTTGTCGATGCCGGTCCACCGGCTCGCGCCGAAGATCGTCGATTGCGTAAAGCTCAGATAGAGCGAATTGAGCAGCGGGTATAACGTAAATACAAGAAATCCGACAATCCACGGCGACACCAGCGCCAGGCCGAT
>NZ_BFBX01000127.1 GCF_003851045.1 Paenibacillus sp. 598K
CTACACCGCCTACACCGCCTCCAATGAACGTACTACTAGCCCATCCAACGCCGTTTCCACTTGGCCCAAAGAAAGACAAGCCCTGGCGTCAGACACATGAAAAAGTCATGAAAACGGGATTGTATTTATATTAATGTGAATGTATAATAATACAATATTGTTTATCAAAACGTTGAAATCGGGCTTGGATTTTCACACGCAATCTAGTGTACAATGAGAGAGCTGAGAATGAACATGGATGGGGGCGGAGGACATGACGACTAATGTACGGGCGGCGATCGTCGGATCGACCGGCTACGGAGGCGTGGAGCTGATCAGACTGCTGGAGATGCATCCGCAGGTGGAGGTGACCTCGGTCATCTCGTCCTCGAGCGAGGGGACGCCGATTGCGGAGGGCTATCCGCATCTGCGCGAGATACGGGAGGATCTGCTGGACGGGGTGGATGCTGCAGCGATCAAGGGCAAGGCGGATGTCGTCTTCCTGGCAACGCCGCCGGGCATTGCCTCGAAGCTGACGCCGGAGCTGCTGGAGCAGGGGCTGCGGGTCATCGATCTCTCGGGCGACCATCGGCTGAAGTCCGGGGCGCTGTATGAAGAGTGGTACAAAAAACCGGCTGCTGCCGAGGCTTACCTCGAGCAGGCGGTCTACGGGCTGTGCGAGGTGTATGGCGACGAGGTGCGTGGCGCGGAGCTGCTGTCCAATCCCGGCTGTTATCCGACTGCTACGCTACTTGGTCTGATCCCGGCTGTAGCCGAGGGCTGGATCGATCCGAGCACGATCATTATCGACGCCAAGAGCGGCGTATCCGGCGCAGGGCGCGGCGCGAGTCTGGGGACGCATTACTCGGAGCTGAACGAGAACTTCAAGGCCTACAAGGTGAACCAGCACCAGCATATCCCGGAGATCGAGCAGGTGCTCTCGCAGGTGGCGGGGCGGCCTGTCGTGACGACCTTTACGACGCATCTGGTGCCGATGACGCGCGGCATTATGAGCACGATGTATGCGAAGATCGAGGGCGAGCGGAGCCAGCAGGATTTTATCGATCTGTATAAGCGTTACTATGAAGGACGTCGCTTCGTCCGTATCCGGCCGACCGGCACCTGGCCGGCGACCAAGGAAGTGAGCGGATCCAATTATTGCGATATCGGCTTCGCCGTCGATGCGCGCACCGGACGGGTGACCATCGTATCGGTCATCGACAACCTGGTGAAGGGCGCGGCCGGGCAGGCGATCCAGAACTTGAATCTGATGATGGGCTGGGAAGAGGATCTGGGACTGCGGTTCGTCCCGGTCTATCCGTGAGCCAGCGGACGAAGGAGACGAATAGGTGATGGGACAGCAGAAGACAGCATCATATCGGATCGAGGCGGAAGGCTCGATCACGACCCCCAAGGGGTTCGCCGCAGGCGGCCTGCACTGTGGACTGAAAAAAACGACGCGCCACGATCTGGGAGCGATCGTCTGCGAGGTGCCCGCAGCGGCGGCAGGCGTCTATACGACCAATCTGTTCCAGGCTGCGCCGCTGCAGGTGACGCGCGAGAGTCTGGCAGCGACAGGCAAGCTGAGGGCCGTGTTGGTCAACAGTGGCAATGCCAATGCCTGTACCGGAAAGCAAGGCGAGGATGACGCCTACGCGATGCGAGATGAGTTCGCAGCAGCGATCGGCGTCGCGCGCGAGGAGGTGGCCGTCGCCTCGACCGGCGTGATCGGCGAGCTGCTCAAGATGGATCGGGTACGGAGCGGCATCGCCGAGCTGCCTGCGCGACTGACGTCTGCAGAGCAAGGCGCAGAGGACTTCTGTCAGGCGATCCTGACGACGGACCTTGTGAAGAAGATGGTATGCGTCTCGCTGGAGATCGATGGACGGACCGTCCATGTCGCCGGTGCGGCCAAGGGCTCGGGCATGATCCATCCGAACATGGCGACGATGCTCGGCTTCGTGACGACGGACGCGAGCATCGACAGCGAAGCATTGCAGCAGGCGCTGCGCGACGTCACCGACCTGACCTTTAACATGATCACGGTCGACGGCGATACGAGCACCAACGACATGCTGGTCGCGATGGCGAGCGGACTGGCGGGCAACGAGTCGCTGACCCAGACGCATCCGGACTATGCGGCGTTCGTCGAGGCGCTGCGTTATGTGTGCGAGGTGCTGGCCCAGGCGATCGCCCGCGACGGCGAGGGCGCGACCAAGCTGGTCGAGGTGCAGGTGCGCGGCGCGGTCAGCGACGAGTCGGCGCGCCGGATCGTCAAGACGGTGATCGGCTCCTCGCTGGTGAAGTCGGCGGTATTCGGCGCCGATGCGAACTGGGGGCGGATCATCGCCGCCGTCGGCCGCGCGGGAGAGCCGGTCAATGTCGATACGGTCGACATCCGGATCGGCGACATCGTCACGCTGGAGCAGTCGCGGCCGCTGCCGTTCGACGAAGAGGCGGCGCTGGAGTATCTGAAGGGCGACACGATCGTCATCTACATCGACCTCCATCATGGCGAAGGCGAGGCGGTCGGCTGGGGCTGCGACCTCACCTATGACTATGTGCGCATCAATGCGGCTTATCGGACGTAGGGGAAGGAGAGAGTGGGAGTCATGACAGCGACAGATCAACGTTTTGTGATGAAATGCGGCGGCAGCACACTGGCGGCCCTGCCAGATGCCTTTTTTGCCGATCTGCGGGCGCTTCAGGAGGAGGGCGTGCGGCCGGTCATCGTGCATGGCGGCGGCCCGGCGATCTCGGAGACGCTCGGCAAGCTGGGCATCGAGTCGTCCTTTGTGTCGGGGCTGCGCGTCACGACCGAGGCGGTGCTCGATGTCGTCGAGATGGTGCTGGCCGGTCGGATCAACAAGGAGATCGTCCGCAAGATCGGCGCCAGCGGTGCGAGGGCGCTCGGCTTATCGGGTGTCGATGGCCAGCTCCTGCTGTCTAAGCCAGTAGCTAACAGTGCCGAGATCGGCTACGTCGGCGAGGTGACCGAGGTGAAGGCGGAGATCATCGAGGGCGTCATGGCGATGGGCTACATCCCCGTCATCGCGCCGATCGGCATCGACGATGCGGCGCAGCGCTACAATATCAACGCCGATACCGCAGCGGGCGCTGTAGCGTCGCAGCTAGGGGTAGAGCGGATGATCGTCGTCACCGACGTACCGGGCATCATGCGGGTGGTCGATGGCGAGAAGCGGGTGCTGCCGACAGTCACCGTGGCGGAGATCGACGAGATGATCGCCAGCGGCGAGATCTATGGCGGCATGATCCCCAAGGTGAGAGCAGCGGTACAGTGTATCCAGGGACGCGTACAAGAGGTCGTCATCGTCAGCGGCGAAGAGCCGAACGTACTGAGCCGTGTCGTCAAGGAAGGCGGCATCGGGACGCGGATTATCCGCTCGTGAGCCGGAAGCTCCATTATAGACGTAACGAATGGACGGCACAGGTTTGAATAAACCATTAGAAGAAGGGCGGCGGAATGTATGAGTGAACACAGCACAGAGGCGAGCTCCCTGTTCCCGACCTATGCGAGATTCCCGCTTGCGCTGGTCAAGGGCGAGGGCAGCTGGTTATGGGATGACCAAGGCAACAAATATCTGGACTTTATGTGTGGACTGGCGGTGACCAATCTCGGTCACGCGCCGGAGCAGGTGAAGCAGGCGCTCGTGCGACAGCTCGACGAGCTGTGGCATGTCTCCAACCTGTTCCATATCCCGGGTCAGGAGGCGGCCGCCAAGCTGCTCACGGAGCACAGCTGCGCCGATGCCGTGTTCTTCTGCAACTCCGGCGCCGAGGCCAACGAGGCCGCCATCAAGCTGGCGCGCCGCTATCATCAGCAGGTGCTGAACAACGGCCGTCATGAGATTATTACGTTCACCCAGTCGTTCCACGGACGGACGCTGGCGACGTTGACGGCTACCGGTCAGGATAAGGTGAAGGAAGGCTTCCAGCCGCTGCCGGCAGGCTTCAAGACCGTGCCGATGCACGACGAGGCCGCGCTCGAGGCGGCGATCGGACCGCAGACGGCGGCGATCATGCTCGAGACGATCCAGGCGGAGGGCGGCGTCCTTCCGGTCGATCCGGCCTTCATGCATCGGGTAGCCAAGCTGTGCGAGGCGCACGGCTTGCTGCTTATCGTTGACGAGATCCAGACCGGCTTGGGACGGACGGGCAAGCTGTTCTCCTACGAGCATTACGGCATCGAGCCGGACATCTTCACCCTGGCCAAAGGGCTGGGCAGCGGCTTCCCGGTCGGCGCGATGCTGGCCAAGAAACCGCTGGTCGCAGCGTTTGGTCCGGGCAGCCACGGCTCGACCTTCGGCGGCACGCCCCTGGCGATGGCGGCGGTCAAGGCGACGATTGAGACGATGCTCTCCGAGGGCGTCGTCGATCAGGCGGCGGATGCGGGGCAATACTTGCTGGCTCGCTTGCGGGAGCAATTGACAGACAATCCGTTCGTGCGGGAGATCAGAGGCCGCGGCTTGATCGTCGGCATCGAGTGCGACGGCGCGGTTGGCGATCTGGTCGCGGCAGCGCGGGAGCGCGGTTTGCTGGTCGTCACCGCTGGCCCGCAGGTCATCCGCCTGCTGCCGAATTTACGGGTGAGCCGCGACGAGATCGATCAGGCGGTAGATATTCTGGTCGGCCTGTTGGCCGAGCAGACGGTAACGACAAGGGGGAGTAAGGCGTGACGCAATCTGTATTAAATGAAGAGCTGGCAACGAGCCTGAAAGGGCGGGATTTCCTGGCCCTCGTGGACTACAAGCCGGAGGAGGTCCGCTATCTGATCGATCTGGCGATCGAGCTGAAGGCGAAGCAGAAGGCAGGCGAGGTGTACCAGCCGCTCAAGGGCAAGACGCTCGGGATGATCTTCGAGAAGTCGTCGACGCGTACGCGCGTTTCCTTCGAGGTTGGCATGTACCAGCTGGGCGGCCATGCGCTGTTCCTGAGCCGCAACGATCTGCAGATCGGCCGCGGCGAGACGATCTGGGATACGGCGCAGACGATGTCGCGTTACCTCGACGGCATCATGATCCGCACCTATGCGCATCGCACCGTCATCGAGCTGGCGCGGGGAGCGACAGTGCCTGTCATTAACGGCCTGACCGATCTCTCGCATCCGTGCCAGGCGCTGGCGGATTACCAGACGGTGCTGGAGCACAAGGGGCGTCTGGAGGGACTGAAGATCGCCTACGTCGGCGATGGCAACAATATGGTTCACTCGCTTATGATGGGCGCGGCCAAGGTCGGCATGCATATGTCGGTGGCGACGCCGGAGGGCTACGAGCCGGACGAGGATGTCATCCGTCAGACGCGCGAGCATGCGGCCGAGACGGGTTCCCGTCTGCACATCTGCCGCGACCCGAGAGAGGCTGTCGAAGGCGCCGACGTAATCTACACCGACGTCTGGGCGAGCATGGGCTTCGAGGCCGAGCAAAAGGATCGCGAGCAAGCCTTTGCCAACTATCAGGTGGATGAGAAGCTCGCGTCCTACGCCAAGCCGGACTATCTGTTCATGCACTGCCTGCCGGCGCATCGCGGCGAGGAAGTGACCGAGGGCGTCATCGACGGCAAGCACTCGATCATTTTCGACCAGGCGGAGAATCGGTTACATGCCCAAAAGGCCATCATGGCCGCCATTATGTAATTTATAAAGGAGCGAAACGATACGCATGGCTAAGCAAAAAATCGTCCTCGCCTACTCCGGCGGACTGGACACTTCCGTAATCCTGAAATGGCTCAAGGAAACATACGACGCCGAGATCATCGCCTTCACCGCCGACATCGGCCAGAAGGATGAGCTCGACGGCCTGGAGGAAAAAGCGCTCGCTACCGGCGCTTCCAAAGTATATATCGACGACCTGCGCGAGGAATTCGCCAAGGACTTCATCTATCCGATGTTCCAGGCTGGCGCGCTCTATGAAGGTCAGTATCTGCTCGGCACCTCGATCGCGCGTCCGCTGATCGCCAAGCGGATGGTCGATATCGCCCGCGCCGAGGGCGCGACGGCGATCGCGCATGGCGCGACAGGCAAAGGCAACGACCAGATCCGCTTCGAGCTGACCGCAGCTGCGCTCGCTCCCGATCTGGGCTGCATTGCTCCGTGGCGTCTGGAGAGCTTCCGCGAGCAATTCCCGGGCCGCGCCGAGATGATCGCTTATGCAGAGCAGCATGGCATCCCGGTCCAAGCATCGGCGGCCAAGCCGTATTCGATGGACCGCAATCTGCTGCACATCAGCTTTGAGAGCGGCATGCTGGAGGACCCGTGGTTCGACCCAAGCGCGCCGGAGAACAAGGATATGTACGTGCTGAGCGTCTCGCCGGAGGATGCGCCGGATGAGGCGGAGCTGATCGAGCTGACGTTCCAGGGCGGCAATTGCGTCGCTATCAACGGCGAGCAGCTGAGCCCGCTCGGCGTCATGGATAAGCTCAACGAGTTGGGCGGCAAGCACGGCATCGGCCGCGTCGACATGGTGGAGAACCGCTTCGTCGGCATGAAGAGCCGCGGCGTGTACGAGACGCCGGGCGGCACGATCCTGTTCGCCGCGCATCGCAAGATCGAGTCGCTGACGATGGACCGCGAGGTCATGCATCTGCGCGACTCGCTGATCGCCAAGTATGCGACCGCCGTCTACAACGGCTTCTGGTTCGCGCCGGAGCGTCTGGCGATGCAAGCGCTGGTCACCGAGAGCCAGAAAAACGTCGACGGCGTCGTCCGGCTGCGGCTGTACAAAGGCAATGTCATCGGCGCTGGCGTCCAGAGCCCGGTCAGCCTGTACAACCCGGACATCGCGACGATGGAGGCCGACCCGTCCCAGGCGTACGACCAGGGCGACGCGACCGGCTTCATTCGGCTGCAGGCACTGCGGCTGAAGGTCTCATCGGGCGTCGAGCAGAGCAGGAAATAAGACCAGACGGGCGCCCGAGCGCCCGTTTGTTTCGTGTCCTCCGTTAGCTACACACACCAACAACGATTCGGAGATCGATCGATTCATAAGAAGGAGTGAAACTATGAGCAAGCTGTGGGGCGGCCGCTTTACGAAGCAGACGGACAAGCTGGTCGAGGAATATACCGCTTCGATCACGTTCGACAAGGAGCTGGCCGAGGAGGATATCCAGGGCAGTCTGGCCCATGTGACGATGCTGGGCAAGCAATGCATCCTGCCGGCAGAGGATGTAGAGAAGATCAAGGACGGACTGAAGCGGGTGCTGCAGCGTCTGCAGCAAGGCGACATCGAGTTCTCGATTAGCAATGAGGACATCCATATGAACATCGAGAAGACGCTGATCGACGATATCGGCGCGGTCGGCGGCAAGCTGCATACGGGACGCAGCCGCAACGACCAGGTTGCCACAGATATGCACCTGTACCTGCGCAAGCGCGTCGTCGAGTTCGTCGAACTACTGCACAAGCTGCAGACGGCGCTGACCGAGCAGGCGCAAGCCAATCTCGACACGATCGTGCCGGGCTACACGCATCTGCAGCGGGCGCAGCCGATCCTGTTCGCCCATCATCTGATGGCGTACGTCTCCATGTTCGGCCGGGATATCGAGCGGCTGCAGGACAGCTACAAGCGGATCGACACGCTGCCGCTCGGCGCGGGCGCTCTGGCCGGGACGACGTTCCCGATCGATCGGCATTTCGTCGCGTCCCAGCTAAACTTCGAGCGCGTCTACGAGAACAGTCTCGATGCGGTCAGCGATCGCGACTTCATCCTCGAGTTCCTCGCCGACGCTTCGATCATCATGATGCATCTGTCGCGGCTGAGCGAGGAGCTGGTCATGTGGTCGAGCACGGAGTTCCGCTTCGTCGAGCTGGATGACGCGTTCTGCACAGGCAGCAGCATCATGCCGCAGAAGAAGAATCCCGATGTGCCGGAGCTTGTGCGGGGCAAGACAGGCCGCGTCTATGGCAACCTGATGGGCTTGCTTACCGTGCTGAAGTCGTTGCCGTTGGCGTACAACAAGGACATGCAGGAGGACAAGGAAGGCATGTTCGATACGGTGCGGACGATGCAGGGAGCCCTACAGCTGTTCGCGCCGATGATCGCGACGATGAAGGTCAACAAGGACCGGATGCGCCAGGCAGTCAACCAGGACTTCTCCAATGCGACGGATATCGCAGACTTCCTCGTCGGCAAAGGTTTGCCGTTCCGTCAGGCGCATGAGGTCATCGGCAAGACGGTGCTGTATTGCATCGAGAATAACAAGTACCTGCTTGATCTGACGCTGGATGAGTTCAAGCAGTTTTCCGAACTGTTCGACGATCGCATCTTTGCGATCCTGCAGCCGGAGGCTGTCGTCGACGCGCGCGATGTGTACGGCGGTACCGCTCGAGGCCAGGTAAGCGAGGCGATCGGCCGCGCGTTGCAGCAGCAAGGGCTGACAGCGAGCTGGATCGCGGAGTATGCGGAGAAGAGCAAATAAGGTAGCGTAACGATGCGCTTGCAGCTTCGAGGGGAAACCGCTCGGGTTGCAGGCGCATTTTTGTTTCGGAAGATGGAGCGAGGTTGCGTCGTATCCATAAATAGAGCGACAAAGCGGCTGTGCCCGGTAGGGGCAACAGCCGCTTTGTCGTTATTTCTGTTTATCATTCTGACTAGCTTAATGATTGAATTATTGCAGCTTATGGATCCATTCGGCGATATCCTGCATCACCTGCGAGGACACATGGCCTGGCTGGCTGTATTCGTCTAACGTGCCTTTTGCTGGGCCTTCATAGGCGATGAAGAAATGGTTGAGGCCCGGATACAGCTTGAACGAAACGTTTGATTTACCTTCGAATACCTTTTTCCAGGCCGCATAGTCTGTCTCGGGCTTCACCTGGAAGTCATCCTCGCCCTGCAGCACCAGTACCGGCTTGGACGTTTTGGCCGCATATTCGCTGATGTTGAACTGATCCATTTCCTTGAAATAATACGCCGGAAGTCCGAAAACGGTCGTGGCTTTCGCTTGCTCTGCCGACAGGCTGGCCAATGACTCGGCTTTCTTCAGCTCGGCTTCAATTAAGGTTTTGCTGGCTGCCTTGGCCGGGTCGTCTTCGCTCATCGCGGCGATCGCATCGACATTCTGGTCATAGATGATCTCCCAGAGCGGTCTTGGCGAACCAGCGAATAGGATCAATCCTGCGAAGTCTCCTCCATCGGCATCGATCCGAGGAGCCAGCATGCCGCCCAGGCTATGGCCGATAATATACACCTGCGAAGCGTTAATCCGCGGGTCCTGCTTGAGCAGCTTGGCAGCTGCGATCGCATCGTCCACGGTCTCTTCCTTGACGGTCAACTGGGCGACTTGCTCGGGGGTAAAGCTCTGCCCATGGGCGTAAGTCCGTTTGTCATAGCGCAGCACGGCGATGTCTTGGGCGGCGAGCGCCCAGGCCAGATCGCGGAATGGCGCATAGCCGCCTGATGCTTCGTTGCGGTCGCTGGAGCCCGAGCCATGGACCAGCACGACGGCAGGGAGAGGTCCCTCTGCATGCTCAGGCAAGGTGAGCGTGCCCCCCAGCGGGTAATCTGTGCCCTCGCCGACGGTGACCTCTTCTTCGATCAGGCCTTCTGGCGTCTCGACGGCTGCAGCCACAGGCTGAAGCGAGATGGCGCTGATCTGATGGCTCGGGTCAAACTGAAGATTCAGCTTCACATCCGACTTCTCGAAAGCGAGGAGGGCGATAACGACAACCGCTGGCTCGGTCTGCACGACATCAATCGAACGGACGGCGGTGTACGCCCCGCTCAGCGACTCGATCTGCTGCCAGGCTGCACCCAGCGCTGTAGGCGGGACCGCTTGCTGGACCTTGGCGTCAAAGTAGTCTTGCCACAGCTGCTCGTAGCTGCCGCCTGCCAGCAGCTGCACGACCTGCTCGGCTCGCGCCTCGGGCGTCAACTGCCGGGAGGCGAGGGACACCGTTCCTGCAGCTGCATCATACTCGCCTGTAAGACCCAGTACTTCAGTGAAAAAGGACAGCGGTACATAGACTCGGTTATCCCGCAGCACTGAGGCGCTGCCAAAAGATAACTCCTGCTGCCCCAAAGCAGCGACATGGTCGCCAATCGCGAAGCTGGCCGTCAACGCGGGTCCGCTCAGAGAGACGGTGCGGGTAGAGGCTTCATAGTTCACCTTGAGCTTGATTTGATTGGCGACGCTGCGCAGCGGCAGCATCACCTCATTGCCTTTGGCGTAGGGAGCGCCTCCTTGCGTGGCAACGGGTTGTCCGTCGATCGTCAGCTGGATGCTGCGTTCGGCGGCAAAGGCGGGGAGGCCGGACAGTAGCAGGACCAAAATGATTGCGGATGCGGTAAGCTTTCTCATAAATCGTAATCCTCCTTCAGGAATAGTGGATGGTAAAGTGAATGACGCGACACCTGTTATATATGTAGTATAACAGTTATATCACACTGTGGGCAAGTACTGTTTTTCTACCCAGTAGTCTCGGTCTCGATCTCGATTGTAGTTTGCTTTAATAGATGTTTATAGGGCTGTCATAGACACGTAGTCATCTCAACGTGCGACCAACAACAAAAAAGCCTGCAAGCGCGAGGCTTGCAGGCTTCCGTATATGACAATCGATTAGCTGTTCAGGTATACCGTCTTGCCTGTGCGAGCCGATTCGTAGATCGCTTCGAGGATCTCGGTGACGACCAGCGCTTGCTCTGGCAGGACAACCGGGTCGGTGTCGTCGAGGATCGCGTTGATCCATGCTGCCGCTTCGACATCGATGTCCTTGTCGCCGCCGCTGCCTTCGTAGAAGGCGACGCCGCCGGCTTTCAAGTCGATTTCTTTTACGAACAGACGGCTTTTCTCTTCGCCGTTGATGCGCAGGCCGCCCTTCATGTCCGCGCCGCCTTCGGTACCGGAGAGGGTACATTTGGCTTCGTCAACCTCGAGCGTATTCAACGCCCAGCTCGCTTCAAGCGAGATGGTTGCGCCGTTTTCCATTTTGATGAAGCCCATCGCGGAGTCTTCGACCGTGAATTTGGCCGGGTCCCATGGGCCCCAGGCGTTGGCTGCATTTTCCTTCTGGCCGAGCTTGTGGTATACCGAACCGGTGACGGATACCGGCTTGTAGTTGTCCATCATCCACAGCGTCAGGTCAAGCGCGTGCGTGCCGATGTCGATGAGCGGGCCGCCGCCTTGCTTTTCCTCGTCGAGGAATACGCCCCATGTCGGGACGGCGCGTCTGCGGACGGCATGTGCGCGAGCGTAGTAGATCTCGCCGAGCTCGCCGCCCTCGCATACTTTTTTCAGGTACTGGCTGTCCGGACGGAACCGGTTGTTGTAGCCGATCGACAGCTTTTTGCCGGTGCGCTTCGCTACAGCGACCATCTCGCGCGCTTCGGCAGCGGTTTTGGCCATCGGCTTTTCGCACATGACATGCTTGTCCGCTTCCATCGCAGCGATCGAGATGACGGCATGGGAATCGTTAGGGGTACAGACGTGGACGACATCGATCTCCTGATCCTTCAGCAGCTCGTTGTAGTCGGTATACGTTTTGGCGCCGGGCGCGCCGTATTTCTCAGCAGCCTGGACGGCTCTGTCTTCGACAATATCGCAAAAGGCGACCAGAATAACATTCTGGTTGCGGCTCAGCGCAGGCAGATGCTTGCCGTTGGCAATACCGCCGCAGCCGATCAGGGCGACCTTCAACACTTGACTCATCGGGAAAAACCTCCTGAATAATATAAGTTTGTACGCGTTTTCAGCTTGCTACTCACATGCTAAACGCATGCTTGCCATGTGTCAAGGGACCGAGCTCGCCACGCGACAGAGAGGATCAGCCGATCCTCTGCCGTCACCGTGCTGCACAAGGTCTGCGTGACCTGGCACGTCCCTTTCAATGTACCATAATGTATAGCCTAGAACATTCCGACATTGTGCAATAATTACTACGAAATTACGACATCCTCGCCCGATCGCGGCGGCTGCGCAGGAAGCGCGGCGCCCACCAGTTCCAGCGGCCGAGCAGCTTCATCATCGACGGCACGAGGATCATCCGGACGATCGTCGCATCGATCAGGATCGCCAGCGCGATCCCGACGCCGAGCTGCTTGACGGGCATGACCCCGGTGAAGGCAAAGGCGCCGGTAATGACGATCATAATCGCCGCTGCCGAGGTAATGATCTTGCTCGTCAGCGCCAGTCCCTGGAGCGTCGCTTCATTATTGTCGCCCGTCTCTCTATAGATCTCCTGGATGCGCGAGATGAGGAATACCTCATAGTCGGTACTGAGGCCAAACACGATGCTGAAGATGAAGATCGGGATGAACAGGGCGATATCGGTCGCCGTCAGGCCGAAATGGCCGTTCTGGAAAATCCAGACGATAATGCCGAAGGTCGCGCACAAGCTGAGCGCATTCATCAGGATCGCCTTGAGCGGGATCAGCACCGAGCGGAACGCCAGGAACAGGATCAGATAAGTGGCTGCCAGGATGAAGCCAAGCGTATAGACGATCTTGTGTGAGATCTCGTCGAAAATCTCCTGGTTGAACTTGGCGTAGCCACCGAGCAATAACGAGACGTCCTGGTTGTCGCCGGCCCAGTCGCGGACCCACGTCTGCGTGGTCTGCGCGTACGGCTCGCCGTTCAGCTCGACGCGCAGCAGCATCCGATCGCCGGATGTCAGCTGCTCGAAGAGCGGCGCGAGCTGAGCGCCTGCGGCCGGATCGGCGAGCATCGCCGACACGGTGTCGGCATCCAACCCCCCAGCCAGCGAGAACGGCGAGATGACCGTATTCACTAGCGGGTCGTCGGTCAGTCGCTCCGTCAGCGCGTAGAGCTGCTGCAGCGACTCGGGCTCGGTAGCTGGCGCCTCGGTCTCTGCCAGTATAATCACCTCGGACACCTGGCTGTTGCGGAACGTATCGTCGTACAGATCGTAGGCGATCTTCGACGCATAGTTGGTCGGCAGCGCGTCGGCCGCAGGCACCCGCAGCACCATGTCCTTGATCGGGATCGCACAGGCGAGCAGCAGCACCAGCGCTGTCAGCATCATCAGCACCGGTCGCCGCATGACGAGAGAAGCGAAGCGGACCCAGCCGCTGCGCTTGGATGGGCGTTCCTTGAGCAGCATCAACCGGTTGACGCGATGGCCGAGCAGCGAGAGCAGCGCAGGCAGCAGCGTCAGCGCGGACAGGATGGAGAACAAGACGACCGTCATGCCGCCGAGCGCGATCACCTTGAACAGATCGATCTGGATGAACAGCATGCCCGCCAGTCCGATAAATACGCAAAGCCCGGAGAAGATGATCGACTCGCCAGCCGTGCGGACGGAGATGCGTACCGACTCCTGTACCGAGTGCTGCTGCAGCTCCTGCCGGAAGCGATTGACGAACAGCAGGGCAAAGTCGATGCCCAGCGCCAGTCCGAGCATGACGACGACATTGAGCAGGAAGACCGACAGCTCCATCTGCAGACCAAAAAAGTAGAGGACGCCCAGCGTGCTGACGACGCTGATCAACCCGATAATCAGCGGCAGCGAGGCGGCGACGAGCCCGCCGAAGGCGAACAGCAGCACGAGCATCGCCACCGGCAGCCCGATCATCTCGGCGCGCGTCAGGTCGTCCTGACTCGCCTTGTTCAAGTCCGCTTCGATGACCGGCGCGCCCGTCAGCAAGGCCGGCACCGGTCCATCCTGCTGGGCTTGCACGGCCTCGCGGACGAGCGCCAGATTGTCGCTCATATCCGCTGTGTGCATATCGAAGCTGAGCGCAGCATAAGCGATACCGTCTTTCACCATCGTCGGGTCGGTGCGAACGTTGTCCCGGGCAAACGGAGACGCGGTGTCGGCGAGCGCTTCGAGCGGCAGCGCCTGCAGCTTGGCGACGGAGTCGCCGACGGCTTGCTCGAACTGCTCGTCCGACATCGTATCGGGCCGCTCATAGACGAGCAGCAGGGTCGATTCGTAGATGCCGAAGTCCTCGCGCAGGATGGCGTTGGCGTCCGCGAACGACCCTTCCATGACGAAGCCGCTGCCCTTCAGCAAGGAGGGGAGCTGGAAAGCAAAAAATGATAAGCCAATCACAACAATAATCCAAATCGCCAGTACGACCTTGCGCATGCGATAGCACAGATCGCCCAGTCGGCCAAGTACCGAATCCAAAGCTGAATCACTCGCTCTCTTCATTATGCCATTAATCATTGAAATGCGTTGCAAGGAGAGGAGGCGTCCAATTCATCGTCCTCAGCATCCTCTCCGCGCCTTATCGACCGTTTGGGGTCACTCCACACCGTGACCGTGAAGACGGATGCCGTGCTCGGCGCAGCTGCGGAGCAGCCGCTGACGCAGCGCGGCTATGTCTGCGGGCGCGAGCCAGGCTGCCTCGATGCTGCTGAGGATGAGCGCGGCGATCTCGTCCGGCCGGAAGCCGAAGCGCGCCGCCAGCTCGCTGTACTCGCGCGTCATCGTCGTGCCGGATACGGTCGGATTATCCGTGTTGACGGTGACGAACAGCCCTTGCTCCAGGTAGTCGCGGATCGGATAGTCGGACCACTCGGCGACCGCGCGAGTCTGGATGTTGCTGACTGGGCACATCTCCAGCGGCAGCTGCCGCGAGCGGAGCTCCGCCAGCAAGGTGGGGTCCTCGCGCAGCCGCACGCCATGACCGATCCGCACCGCGCCCAGACCGTCGACGGCCTCGCGGATATGGTCCGGGCCGCCTGCCTCGCCGGCATGGATCGTCGCCGGCAGTCCGAGCTCGGCCGCCCGCGCGAACACGCGGCGGAACAGCTGCGGCGGGAAGCCCGCCTCATCGCCAGCCAGATCGACCGCGCATAGCCCGCGACCCAGGTAAGGAGCAGCTGCCTCGATCACTTCGAGGTTCAGGGCCTCGCTGTGATGACGCATGCAGATGGCGATCGTCTGCGCGCGTACGCCGAAGTCCCGCTCGCCCCGTTGCAGGCCAGCGATCACATGGCCGATCGCTTGCGACGGCGTCAAGCCTCGCCCGGTGTGGAGATGGGGAGCGAAGCGGACCTCTACGTACATGACATGATCGGCGGCGGCCTGCTGCACGCACTCGTACGCGGTTCGCTCCAGCGCCTCGCCGGTCTGTAGCAGCGGCAGCACCAGATCGAAGCGCTCCAGGTATTGCTTCAGATCGTCGCATTGTCCGTCCACTTCCATATAAGGGCGCAGCGTCTCGGGGGTATACGCCGGCAAGGGATGCCGTTCGGCACGGGCAAGCTCGAGCAGCGTCTCCGGCAGGATGCAGCCGTCCAGATGCAGATGCAGATCGACCTTTGGCAGCTGCTTGATGATACGACGGGTATGATCGTCCAGTTTCGGCACGGTCACGGGCAAGCCTCCTTTTCCGCGTGGACGGGAGAGGACTCGCCGCCATCGCGCTACATTAATAGTGCAAACATACCGCGCTCCCGCAGCGCTGTCAAATTTTGCGTCCAGCGAAAGGCGGGCAGCGCCGAAAACAAAAAAAGTAAGGGTATTCAACCCGGCCGCCAAACGGTACAATGGGAAAATACGGGTTTTAACATAACAACTTGGAGGGAGGCCGGCACAATGCAATTTGTCGCCCAGCTCAGCTGGTTTTTCAAAAAACGATGGCTGTTCTATGTACTCACGGTGCTGCTGATGGGGTGTACGAGCTACCTCAATAGTGTGGCTCCTCGTCTCGTGGGCAATACGGTCGACCTGATCCGGGACGGACAACTGACCTGGGAGGCGCTGAGGGGCACCGTGTGGCTGCTGCTCGGCATCGCGGTAACGATGTATGTCTTCGTCTACATATGGAACAATCTGCTGTTCGGCAGCGCCGTGCTGCTCGACAAGCTGCTGCGCGAGCGGCTGTTCCGCCACTGGACGCGGATGACGCCGTCCTTCTTCCAGCGCAACCGCTCCGGCGAGCTGATGGCGCTGGCATCCAACGATATCCAGGCGGTCAGCAACACAGCGGGCTTCGGCGTGCTGACGCTGGTCAATACGCTCGTCATTACGACGGTTGTTGTCATCTCGATGATCGTGTTCGTCAGCTTCAAGCTGATGGTGGCGACGCTGCTGCCGCTGCCCCTGCTGGCACTGGCGATTAATCGGCTGGGCCGCGCGATGCGCAACCGCTTCATGGACGCGCAAGAATCGTTTGGCCATATGAATGATCATGTGCTCGAGTCGATCTCGGGTATGCGCGTACTCCGCTCATATGTGCAGGAGCGCGATGATGTGGCGGCCTTCCAACGGGTCACCACCGACGTCATGGACAAAAATATTCGTGTCGCCTACATCAATGCGCTATTCCAGCCTGCAGTCTCGCTGATCGTCGGCGTCAGCTTCGCGATCGGCATCGGCTACGGGGCGCAGCTCGTCTTCCGCAACGAGATTACGCTCGGCGAGCTGGTCACGTTCAATATCTATCTCGGCCTGTTGATCTGGCCGATGATCGCCTTCGGCGAGTTCATCAATATCCTGCAACGCGGCAACGCCTCGGTGAACCGCATCCAGGACAATCTCGACCAGCAGCCCGAGGTGACAGAGCCGGCGCGCCCGGTCCAGGTCGAGGTGCCCGACCGGATCAGCTATCGCAGCCTGACGTTCCGTTATCCCGGCGCCGGCAGCGACAGTCTGCGGGACGTGACGCTCGAGGTAGAGCGGGGCGACACGATCGGCATCGTCGGCCGTACCGGCAGCGGCAAGAGCACTTTGCTGAAGCAACTGCTCAGGCAATATCCGATCGAGCCGGAGCGCCTCTATATCGGCGGCGCGCCGATCGAGCAGATGGCCCTGCAGCAGCTGAAGACGTGGATCGGCTACGTGCCTCAGGAGCATCTGCTGCTCTCCAAGACGCTACGGGAGAACATCGCGCTCGGCAAGCCGGAGGCGACGCATGAGGAGATCATGCGGGCGTTGGAGATGGCGTCGCTGGCCCGCGACATCGCCGCTATGCCCGAGGGGCTGGAGACGCTGGTCGGCGAGAATGGCGTCATGCTCTCCGGCGGCCAAAAGCAGCGGGTCGGCATCGCCAGAGCGCTGCTGCTCGATCCGGAGATCCTGATCCTCGACGATGCGCTGTCCGCAGTGGACGCGCGTACAGAGCATGCGATCCTCGAGACGATCCGTCGCAGCCGGCAAGGTCGGACGACCTTCATCGCGACGCATCGCCTCACGGCGGTGACGCATGCCCGGCAGATCCTCATCATGGCGCATGGCGAGATTATCGAGCGCGGCACGCATGAGGAGCTGATGGCGCTGCAAGGCTGGTATCGCGAGCAATACGACAGGCAGAAGCTCGAGCAGAGCCTGCTGGAAGGGGACAAGGAGGATCAGGAACGATGACGCACCATGCAACGGAAGACCAACTGAATCGCTCGCCCGGGCCGCCGTCCGGCACTACCGCGCAGCGCTTGTTCCGCTATGTGCTGCTGTTCAGGCGCAAGGTCGTGCTCGCGCTCGTCATCCTCGTCCTGGCGCTGGGAGCCCAGCTCGCCGGACCGCTCCTCGCCAAGCAGATCATCGACGAGCATATCCAGGCGATCACCTGGGAGTGGCGAGAGCTGCCTGCAGCTGCGGTGCCGGAGGGCATCCGCTACGTGCCTTATCGCGAGATGGCTTATGTGCGCAGCGATTGGGCTGCGCCTGGCGAGCTGCCGGCTGAGGCGGCGGCTGTCACGATCAGCCAAGAGGGCCTAGCGATGCAACTGAGCAGT
Organism: Paenibacillus sp. 598K; assembly: GCF_003851045.1. Lineage (GTDB taxonomy): Bacteria > Bacillota > Bacilli > Paenibacillales > Paenibacillaceae > Paenibacillus_D. The sequence goes on from NZ_BFBX01000127.1 coordinate 17,635, forward strand.
CCGACCTACGGAGAGACGCTGCTGAGCGCCGCCGAGGTGACTTCGTTTTACCGGTACGACACGCAGCCTGTCCTCACGCTGGTCGGCGGCATCATCCTGCTGGCCGTGATCGCCAGCCTGCTGAACTTCGTGCAGAGCCTGATGCTGCAGACTGTCGCCCAGCGGGTCGTCCAGCGCATCCGGATGGATGTGTTCAGCCAGATGCACCGGATTCCGATCCGTTTCTTCGACAACACGCCGGTCGGCCAGATCGTCTCCCGGATCGCCAATGATACGGAGAACATCAAGGAGCTGTACATGAGCTTCATGGCCACCTTTGCGGTGAGCGGGCTTAATATTGTCGGCGTATTCGCCGCCTTGCTGTTCCTCGACTGGCGGATGGCGCTCGTCTGCGCGATTCTGCTGCCGATCTATACGCTGATCATCATCCTGCATCTGAAGTTCTCGCGCAAGTACGTCGCCGCGATCCGGGCCCGGCTGGCCGAGATGAATGCGACGCTCAACGAGACGATCCATACGATGCCGATCCTGCAAGCGTTTCGGCGCGAGCAGCGGACGCGCGAGGAGTTCGAGGTACTCAATGAGGATCGTTACCGCAACCAGGTGATGCAGTTCCGCATCTTCGCCTTCTCAGGGCGCAACGCCGTCTACTTCGTCGGACGGCTGTTCACGGCGATGATCATCTGGTACTTCGGCAGCCAATCGTTGACCGGAGCGATCTCCTTTGGCGTGTTCTACCTGTTCATCGACTACCTGGGCCGGATCTTCGAGCCGATCATCGGCATCTTCGATCAGATGATGAACGCCCAGCGGGCCGTCGTCTCGGCGGAGCGGGTATTCGAGCTGATGGACATGGAGGGCGAGGAGGTCGAGGCTGAGCCCAAGGCGCCGCGGCCGCAGGGTCAGGTCGAGTTCGACCAGGTCAGCTTTGGCTATCTGCCGGGCACGCATGTGCTGCGGAGGATTTCCTTTACGGCTGCGCGCGGGCAGACGGTGGCGCTGGTCGGGCATACCGGGTCCGGCAAAAGCTCGATCATGAACCTGCTGCTCGGCTTCTACGAGCCGGACGAGGGGGAGATCCGGATCGACGGCCAGGCGACCGGCACGATGTCCAAACAGGCGCTCCGTCAGCATATGGGCATCGTCCTGCAGGACCCGTATTTGTTCACCGGCGATATCCGCTCCAATGTGGCGCTGCATCATCCCGAGCTGACCGACGAGCAAGTGTGGCAGGCGCTGCAGGACGTCGGCGCCGACCGCTTCGTCAGCCGATTGCCGCAAGGCATGCATGAGCCTGTCGTCGAGCGCGGCAGCACGTTGTCGGCGGGCGAGCGGCAGCTCATCTCGTTTGCCAGGGCGCTCGTCTACGATCCGGTGATCCTTATCCTCGATGAGGCGACCTCGAGCATCGATAGCGAGACCGAGGCGCTCATCCAGCGCGCGCTCGACGTCGTCCGCGAGGGCCGCACGACGTTTATCATCGCGCATCGGCTCTCGACGATCAAGGAGGCCGACACGATCCTCGTCCTGCATCGCGGCGAGATCGTCGAGCGCGGCACGCATGACGAGCTGATGGCTCGCGAAGGCCGCTACTATCGGATGTACCAGCTGCAGAGCAGCGAGCCAAGCCCGGCCGGCGAGATCGCTTAAGCGAGGCCGGCGAGAGGCTGGTTGCACCGCATGACGAATACCCCCTGAACTCTCCAGGACTGAACTGTCGGAGATGTCAGGGGGTATTTTGCTAGCGCTGCTGGAGCTAGGTCGTCCACTCGTCGTTGAGGATGCCGACCAGTCGCCAGTTGCCGTCGTACGGCTGGAAGACGAGGCGCAGGCTGCGCCAGTCCATGCCAGCATACTGCTCCTCGAAGCCGTCGAAGTGGTATTCGACGATAATCGAGCCGCCGTACACGATCGGCGCATTGTTGATCATGTTGCCGCCGAACAACTGCTCGTTGTAGCTGACCTCGGGCGCTTGCCGGAAGTCATGGGAGAAGACGAAGCGTGTCCAGTAGTCCCGGAAGTCGAGCAGGATCGTCTCGCCGCTGCCGTCGTAGAAGCCCCACTCTCTCAGCTCGGGATTGTTCAGGTTAGAGGCCAGCTCGAAGTCCTCAAGCACGATGTCGTCAGCCACATCGACGTAGGAATAAGGCGAGAAGCGCAGCCCGCGCTCGGGATGTACCCAGGCGGCCAGTCCGTCGAGATCAAGCTCGGAGATGAGCTGCAGCACCTCGTCGGCCTGGTCGCCGATCGCTTCGCGGGCGGCTTCCGGCTCTAATGTCGGTCCGTCCGTGCTCAGATGAACGATCCGGCTGAATGCGTCCCAGCCGACCGTGGCGCCCAGCCCTTCGGCGATAAAGCGGGCGGGTACGAAGACGCGGCCGTCGCGGATGGCGATCGTCGTATCGATCGCCACTTGGTCGCCGTTGACGAGCAGATAGGGCCGGCCCTGTGTCAACTGCAGCGTATGCGCGTCATGACGTATCGTCGCCGTCTTGGTAGCGCTATCCCACTGGATGCCTGCGGCGGGCACGCCCATCGCAGCGGCAAAAAAACTGGCTGGTACCATCGTGCGGCTATCTTGGTTGATATACGGGGCGGGCTCGCCTGCCGGGGTGACATACATAGCGCCGTTCACGGCGAAGCGGCTTGGCTGTTGTTGCCCGCTGCCCTCGGTTTCAGCTGCGTTGACGTCGGTAGCGGCGGCGGCGCTGAGCGGGAGGACAAGCAGCGACAGGACAAGTGCGGTAACCATACCCCAGCGCGCGCTGGGACGATAACGATGGATCATGACGACTCCCCCTTCACTTTTTTTCAGCATTCGATGTCATCCTTTTTCGGAGCTTTGAGAGCTTAGATATGCCTCTATTTTACCCGCTTTCAAGTCTGAACGAAACCGTTTTCAGCATAATGATAAAGGATGTCCCGCGCTTGCAACTTCCAGCGAATTGGATTACGATACTTTAGGAGTAAAATTTCGGCCAATGCGGGGTGAGGGGACTCTTGGACGGACGAAGGTTACTGCTGACGCATTTCAGGATGTACGGATGGATTTATGGAGGCGCTTTTATTTTGCTGGCGTCGGCCAACGTTATTTTTGCTTATTTTCCCAGCGTGCTGCAGCAGTTTGCAGATACGTACACTGCGGGGATGCTGACGCGGCAGAAGATCGTCGACTACAGTGTGATGCTGCTTGTGATCGGCGTGGCCTATGGCGTGTTGTTTGGGTTGGGGCAATATTTGAATCATCGGATGGGGCGGCGTTTCGAGTACAACACGAGACAGCGGCTATTTCGTCATTTCACGCAGCTGAGCGAGCAGTATTATGCCAGGAACGGCACAGGCAAGCTGTTAAGCTATGTGATGAATGATGTGACAAGCGTCCGCGAGTCGATCGCTAACGGGGTTAATCAACTGACCAATGCCTCCGTACTGCTGGTCTCGGTAGTCGTCATGATGTCGCTCAGCGACTTGCCGCTGCGGCTAGTTATCGTATGCGTGCTGCCGCTGCTGGCGATCCCGTTCCTCGTCGTCTACTATGGTCCGCGCATTCGCGATCGGTCGCGGCAGGTACAGGAGTCGCTGGCGGAGATGACGGAGTCGGCGGAGGAGCAGTTCGGCGGCATTCGCGTGACCAAGACGTTCGGCATCGAGGAGATCGCCGAGCAGCGCTTTGGCGGGACGGTGGAGCATATCCGGGCCAATCAGCTGCGGCTCGTCAAGATGACCTCGGCGTTCCAGGCGCTTATTCCATTCGCAGGCGCGCTGTCGCTCGTCGTGGCGATTGCCTATGGCGGCTACATGACAGTCCAGCAGCAGCTCTCGATCGGACACTTCGTGGCGCTGACCTTCTACCTGCGGATGATATCCGGTCCGCTCCAGCAGATCGGCAATGTCATCAATACGATGCAGCGGGCGCGCGCCTCGCTCGAGCGTCTGAACCGGCTGCTCGGCATCGAACCGGATATCCAGGACCACGAGCAAGCGAAGCCGCTGCCGGCCGGAGCGGGGGATGTGGAGATCCGCGATCTGGCCTTCACCTATCCTGATGCGGGCCGATCCTCGCTGAGCGGTATCAACCTCCGGGTGCGACAGGGTCATACCCTCGGCATCGTCGGCAAGACCGGCAGCGGCAAGACGACGCTAGTGAAGCTGCTGTTGCGGGTCTATGACCCGCCTCCAGGCAGCATCCGTATCGGCGGCGAGGACATTACGCGGCTGACGCTCGAGAGTCTGCGCACGCAGATCGCCTATGTGCCGCAGGACGGCTTTCTGTTCAGCACGACGATCCGCGATAATATCGCTTTCTACAAGCGGGATATCGGCGATGACAGCGTCGAGCAGGCGGCCAGGCTAGCCGAGGTGTATGACAATGTGATCGGCTTTGAGAAGCGGTTCGAGACGAAGCTCGGCGAGCGCGGGCTGACGCTCTCTGGCGGTCAACGGCAGCGCACCAGCCTGGCGCGCGGCCTCATCAAGGATGCGCCGATCCTCATCCTCGACGACAGCGTCAGCGCCGTCGACGCGATGACGGAGACGAGTATCCTCGCTAATCTTCGCTCGGCGCGCCGAGATAAGACGACGATCATCATCGCCCATCGGATCAGCGCCGTCAAGCATGCCGACGAGATCGTCGTCTTGGACGAGGGACGGATCGTCGAGCGCGGCACGCATCAGGAGCTGCTCCGGCTCGGCGGCCATTACGCGGCGCTGCATGCCATCCAGGAAGAAGGTGTATCGCATGGCTAACGCGTCAGAGCGCCACGAGGAAGAGATCAACCCGAGCTATCAGGTGGACAGCGCGACCCGCCGACAGGCCTTCCGTGCGATGCTTGCCTACGCCAAGCCGCATCGTATGGTATTCCTGGGTGTCTTCTTCTGCGCGATCCTGGCCATCTCGGCCGATCTGCTGCAGCCATATCTAGTGAAGATCGTCATCGATGACAATATGCTCGGCGACGGCCAGGGCGCAGGTCGCGTCATCGGACTTGGCTTGATCTATCTGCTGCTTGCGGTGATCAGTCTTGCTTTTACTTATTTGCAAGCGAACCTGCTGCAGCGGGCGGGGCAGAGCATCGTCGCAGCGCTGCGAAAGGACCTGTTCCATCATATAGCGAAGCAATCGATGTCGTTTTTTGACCGTCATGCGATCGGCTCGCTCGTTACCAACGAGTCGAGCGACACCGAGACGATCAACCAGTTTTTCACTCAGGTGCTGCTTAGCATCGTCCGCGATGGACTGTCGCTCATCATGATCATCGGCTTTATGTTCCTGCTCGATGTGCAGCTTGCGTTGTACTGTCTGATTTTGCTGCCGCTCATTGCTGTCATTGCCATTGCCTTCCGTGCAATGCTGCGCAACTCGTATCAGCGGGCGCGCACGCAGCTGTCGCGGCTGATCGCTTTCCTGGCGGAGAACCTCTCCGGCATGAGCCTGATCCAGAGCTTCCATCAGGAGCGGGAGCAGCTGTCGCGATTTTCGCAGCGCAATCAACGGTATTTGCGCGAGAGCTTGCGCGAGGTGCGGGCGACCGTTATTTTCAACCGCTCCTTTGATATACTGGGCAATCTGTCGGTCGCTTTCGTCGTCTATCTCGGCGGTATGGCGGTGTTCGACAGCGCCCTCGAGTTCGGCGTGCTGTATGCCTTTATCAGTTATATCCGCCAGTTTTTCCAGCCGATCAACCAGATCACGCAGCAGTGGAATACGCTACAGTCGACGATGGTGTCGGTCGAGCGGCTGTGGCGCATCTTCTCCGTCGAGCCGGAGGTGCGCGATCCGCGGCCAGACCAGACCGAGGCGCTGGAGCCTGAGCAGGTGCGGGGGCAAGTCGATTTCAACCATATTCGCTTCGCCTACACTGACGATCAGGACGTGCTGCGCGACCTGGAGCTGCATATCAAGCCTGGCGAATTCGTAGGCATAGTCGGCGCGACCGGCGCCGGCAAGAGTTCGCTCGTCAACCTGCTGACCCGCTTCTACGATGTGAAAAAGGGCAGTGTCCAGATCGACGGCATTGACATCCGTCGGCTCAAGCTTGAGGAGCTGCACCGGATCGTTGGCCTTGTCCAGCAGGAGCCTTACTTGTATTCGGGCTCGATTATTGACAATGTACGGCTGTTCGATGAATCGATCGATCGCAAGACCGTCATAGAGGCTTGCAGGTTGGTTGGCGCTGAGCCAATGATCCAGCGGTTGAAGCAAGGGTACGATACCGAGCTATCGGAGCGCGGCAGCGGCTTGTCGGCGGGGGAGCGGCAGTTGATCTCCTTTGCCCGCATCCTCGTGTACCAGCCCAAGATCCTCATCTTGGACGAAGCGACTGCCAATCTGGACTCGCATACGGAGCGGTTGATCCAGCAGGCGCTCAGTGTCGTCTCGCTTGGCCGGACAACGCTGGTCATCGCGCATCGACTCTCCACCGTACAGCAGGCGGACCGGATCATCGTCATGCGCAGCGGCCGCATTATCGAGTCGGGCTCGCATGAGGCGCTGCTGCTGCAGCATGGCTATTATGCCGAGCTGTACCATCATGCGACGAGAGGGACGGCGATTGGACAATAGGTGGCGTATGGCGCTGTGAGCAGGCTGTCTAGTACAGCATCAGAATT
>NZ_BFBX01000128.1:0-4132 GCF_003851045.1 Paenibacillus sp. 598K
CTTGCTGGTATTGCTATCTGCAACTCCGAAGAGTCACAGGACATTTCGCTCGTTGTTCAGTTTTCAAAGAACACTTGCCTTTTCATCGTCCAGCCTGTATCTCTCGGCCGGAATTAGAATATACCATACACTTTTAGGTTTTGGCAAGTGTTTTTGAAAAAATAATATAAAAAATATTGTTTTTCTATTTTTCGGCCATAGCAGCATCATACATTCGTTTCATTAGTACGATAGCTTCCTCGCGAGTTGTCGACCCTTGCGGATCGAAAAGTCCCTTGCCTTTCCCTTTGACCAAACCAACCGAAGAGATATAGTCGACCGCATCGCCGGCCCAAGGAGCAACTTGCTGCCGATCGGCAAATGTAGTCGCTTCGGCATCAACCGTCAACTCGCCGTACAGTCCCGCAAGGTGGGTAATCCGCCACAACATGAGACTTATTTCTTGTCGGCTTACATTGGCATACGGATCAAAGGTATCCGCCGTCCGTCCCTGAATGACGTTAAGCGCGTAAGCTTTCAAAATATCGGGGTTCTGCGTATCCTTGAACGGGTTATTGGCAGGCACCGCAGCTTGACCTGTCAGCTTCTCCATTAGCTTAACGGCTAATCCGGAGAAATGCTGACGGCTGATCGGTAATTGGTAATCGCTCAGCACATCGCCTGTCGCAAGCCCTAGCAGAGCCGCAGTCTGGATATCCTCCCGGGCCCAACTGCTCGCCCCCGCCGCCGTCAGCTCGAGAAGCTGCTCCAACTCGGCAAGCTCTTGCTCGACCGCCGCTGTCTCTTCATTAGTCATCTCTGCAGCCGGAGGAGCTTCCGCATCGGGATTAGGGAATTCAAAGGGGACCCAAATCACTTCAAGGGGTGGACGATCCTCGCTTGTATCAGGCAGCGTCGTCGACAAGTAATGAGACCATTTCTGCTCGGTGTTCAGGTCAATGCGCGAATAATCGTTCAGTTGCAAGTAACCAAGCAGGGACGCCTTGGTCTCGGCCAACACGCTTGTTCCGGGCGGCTGTATCTCCAGGGGGAGAGGGATGCTCTCGAATACGGGCTGGATCTGATAAAGGTATTTGGTGCTTTTGAGCGAGTTGGCTGTCGTATCCTTGAAGTGAACCTTGCCTCGGTCCGCCATTACGCTCTGCGCCTTGAAGCGCTTCTCCTGACCGTCGCCGCGGCGAACGATCTCGTAATGATCCTCCATTGTCGAGTTGTCCTGGAAGGTTATGCTGATCGAACCGTCATTGTTCGCCGTATACGCGGCTTCGCTTGGACCATAAGCATGGTACACCTTGTAGGGTCCGAATACCTTGGTATCTCTGCTGTCTGCGCCGACCTTCGGGTCGAACTTGGCATGGATGCGGAAGTGCACCGAGGTCAGATTGTAATCGTAAGGGAGATCGATCGCTTTCCATTCTTGGCCTCCATAATCCTTCAGATGAGTCCAGCTAGCTCCCCCGTCTGCGGAAAACTCCACCTTGAGCTCCATCCCCGTAGCTGTAGCCTTGGTCGTATCGAGCGCGAACAGCGTCGTGCGCCCCATCACCAGATAATTGACCGGCGGCCTCGGGACCTGTTCCTGCACATGGTACAATTCCAATGCGCGAATCTCCGCAGCGGCCTCGGCCGTCTCCGAAGGCAGCGTTACCCCTGCCCATACCAGACAGATTGCCATTACATAAACCATGATTATTCTTCGGGCTTGCATCGCATCCTCCCCCTTCTCAAGCTGATTGCGACTCTGAGAATAAATGGTAAAGCATAATCAGCATATCACGAGTTTACAGCCCCAGACTACAAAAAAAAGACCATCGCTGTGGTCAAAACAGCATAGTCTCTGAAATCCTGAAATCGCTGCATTCAAGCAAATGACAAACCAGATGCTAGGGCGTGTCAGCGTGCCGTGTCTGTATATTCCGAGGGTAGTGGGAACGGACCCTAGTAAATTAGTTGGGACTGGACGGGCCGCTCCGACCACGACTCGCCTGCAGTTCCTTCATAATCTTGCGCCCCGTCGGCGTCTGGGCCAGCCCTCCCTTGGCCGTCTCCCGATGTTTTTCGGGCATCGCCTGACCGACCTCCAGCATCACATCGACCACTTCGTCCGATGGAATGACGCTGCGCACGCCCGCAAGCGCCATGTCTGCCGCCGTCATCGCCGATACAGCGCCGAAGCCATTGCGGACGATACACGGAATCTCCACCAGCCCGCCTACCGGATCGCAGATCAGTCCCAGCGAGTTTTTGAGTGCGAGACCGACAGCGTGCATCGCCTGGGCCGGGGTGCCCCCCCTGAGCTCGGTCAGCGCGCCCGCAGCCATCGCCACGGCCGACCCGACCTCTGCCTGACAGCCCCCCTCCGCTCCCGAGATAAAAGCATTGTTTGCAATCACATAACCGATGGCTCCGGCCGCGAACAGTCCGTCCACCAGCCGTTCATCGTCCCAGCCGAAGCGCTTTTGACTACTGACGAAGACGCCGGGAATAATCCCGCATGATCCCGCTGTAGGGGTAGCGATGATCCGTCCCATCGAAGCATTGACCTCCGAGACGGCCAAGGCGTAGGTAAGGGCCGCACTCGCCTCCTCCCCCAATAGCGGCACGTTATGGCTCATATAATGTCGTACCCGCTGGGCATCCTTGCCGGTCAATCCGCTCCGCGATGTGGTATCCTCCGTCAGCCCCTTATGCACGGCTTCTTTCATGACCTGATAGTATTCCCTCATCTGATGGCGGATCGCCGCTTCGTCCTCGCCGCTCTCTGATATCTGCTCTAGCACCATCAGCTCTGCTATGGTCAGCGATTCCTGCTCGCATAGCGCGACTATCCCGGCCAGATTGCTGAATCTCATAGCGATTCCTCCGTTTCGTTCGAGTCCACGCCGCATACCCTCTCGACACCCGCCAGGCTGCCGAGCAGCCGCAACGATCCATCCGGCAAGCGGCCGTCGCTCTCGATCACCGTCAGCACGTCGCCGCTGCGCGACTTGCGGTCGACCTCCATATAGCCGATATTCAGTCCGGCATCCCGATACAGATCGGTCATATCGGCCAGCATTCCCGGACGATCGCGGTGGAAGACGAGCAACGTCGGGTATCCCGCTGTAAATTTGACGTCGAACCCATTGACACCCGTAATCTCGATATTGCCTCCCCCGATCGAGCTGCCCGTGACGACCGTCTCCTGCTCGTTCGCCAGCAGACAGAGCTTGGCCGTATTGGGATGATGCGCCGGACGGGAGGAGGGCCTGAAGCTAACCTCCATCCCCGCCTCAGCGGCGATAACCAGCGCATCGCGGATACGCGGGTCGCTCGGGAGGTAACCGAGCAGACCGGCTACCAGCGCCCGGTCAGTACCATGACCCTGATACGTCTCGGCAAAGGAACCATACAACACGATCTCCGCCTGATTCGGCTGAGCGCCGCAGATCGCCCGCGCCGCGCGTCCCAGCCGGGCTGCGCCGGCCGTGTGCGAGCTGGACGGCCCGATCATGCTCGGGCCGATAATCGAGAAGACATCTCTGAACCGCATGGAGCCCGCCTCCCTCTCTATCGACAGACCGCTAATTCAACGACGGTATAACGCTCAAGTCAGCCATTCCCTCAGCCCGGCTCGGACGAAGTCATCGTCATGCAAATGCGGATACTGAGCATACACCCGATCGATCTCCTCCGCCTGACCTTCGGACAACTGCTCGCGAGGGTTCAGGCACCACGTTCCCTCCAATAGACCTTGGCGACGCAGCACCTCGTGAATACCCGGGATACAGCCCTCAAAATGATGCGCCGGGTCGAAGAATGCCGCATTGCTGTCCGTAACCTCAATATTGCGCGTCAACCATTCGGCAGCCAGCGCCTCCTCGCCGCGAACCCGCTTCACCTCGTCCAGCAGCTCTACCGCCTTGCGGGTCCAGACGGCCCAATGGCCGAGCAAGCCGCCGACGATCCGCTTCTCCACCGGTTGACCGTTCACCTGGAACCGATATACCGTCAACAAATCATTGACGATATTGTCGTCATTGCCCGTATAAAGCGCGATCTCATCCCGTCGGCTCGAGTGCATCACGGCGCGCACCACATCGATCGTTTGATATCTATTAAAGGGAGCCATCTTGATCGCGACGATGCCGGG
>NZ_BFBX01000128.1:4279-4537 GCF_003851045.1 Paenibacillus sp. 598K
TTGATCGCGACGATGCCGGGAATCTCGGCGAACGCGGCCCAGAAGTCATAGCTGAAGATTCGACCGCCGACCGAAGGCTGGAGGTAGAAGCCGATGACTGGAATCCGCGCAGCTACAGCCCGCGTCCGCTCGAGGATCTCCGACTCCGTCCACCCCTGCAGCCCGCCCATGCTGAGCAGACCCGCGTCGTAGCCAAGCGCAATGGCGGTATCGGCTTCGCGCAGCGCCTGCTCGGTCGGTCCGCATATCCCCGCGATC
>NZ_BFBX01000128.1:4667-26999 GCF_003851045.1 Paenibacillus sp. 598K
CCGCATATCCCCGCGATCAGCAGGAACGGCCGCTCCGGCGCCGCCCGCCGCACCTCCTCCGCAGCCAGCCGCAGCACCGGCTCGAAGAGACCGTGCTTGGGATCGCGGATCTCGAACTGGGTCGAGTGTACGCCGACCGCGACGCCGCCTGCGCCTGAGGCGAGATAATAACGCGTCAGCGCCCGCTGACGACGTTCGTCAAGCTGACGATCGGCATCCAACGCGAGCGGATGCGCCGGGATGACGAGTCCGTCATGCAGCGCCGACACCTGCTGTGGGGACAAGGTTTTCGTTGCCATTTAGAATTTCCCCTTTCGTTGCTGAAAATGCGTCGGTTTATTCCAGGTGAGACCGCCTGCCTGTACCCAGTCGCTCAACCAGTCGATCATCTGCAGCAGCGAAATCTCCGGATAGCCGAGCAACTGGTGCGAGCGGGAGGCGTTGTTGAGCAGCGCCGTCTCCGATTCGCTGCCGACGATCTGCGGAGTCTTGCCCATCCGCTCTCCGAAGGCATGAGCCGCCCAGCGGATCGATACCGTCTCCGGACCGGTAATGTTGACGATAGCCGGCGGCGAGCTGCAGAGGGTCAGGCAGCGCAGCGCCATTGCGTTGGCGTCGCCTTGCCAGATCACGTTGGCGTGGCCCATCGTCACATCCACCGGCCGCTCCTCGTGGACGGCGCGAGCGATCTCCAGCAGCACCCCGTATCGCAGGTCGACCGCGTAGTTGAGCCGGTACATCGCCATCGGCGTGCCGTTCTTGCGGGCATGGTACTCGAAGATCCGCTCGCGGCCCAGACAGGACTGCGCGTATTCGCCGAGCGGCTCGGGCGCGACCGATTCGTCGGCGCCGCCGCTGCCGACCGGCATGAACGGGTAGATGTTGCCTGAGGAGAATACGACCGTGCGCGAATGCCGGAAGTGCTCGGCGACCCGCCCCGGCAGATACGTATTCATCGCCCAGGTAAAATGCTCGTTGCCGGTCGTTCCGAACTTGTTGCCGGCCATATAGATGATATTGTCCGCCTGCGGCAGCTGTGTCAGCTCGCGGTCGTCCAGCAGATCGCAGGCGATCGTCTCCACTCCGCCCTCCTCCAGCTCGCGCCGCGCTTCTGCGCTGGAGAATCGCGAGACCGCGATGATCCGTCTATTCCCGAGCCCGCCTTCCCTGACCGCGCGCGCAGCCAGTCGAGACAGGCTGGGCCCCATCTTGCCGCCCGCGCCGAGCACCATGATGTCGCCCTCCACCTTGGACAGATCGCGGATGAGTGCCTCGCTTGGCTTGCTTAAGATATCTTCCAACTGTTGTACCGATGTGATCATTGTCGTTCCTCCCTCGGATGCGTTTCTCAGGCTACCAGATTCGATTCCGTGCCTCTCCGGCATTTTGAGGGCAGCCTGGTTTCTGTCTTTATTTTAATTGGTTCTTTTATATAAAGACAAATCTTTTAATCGTCTCTTAATAGCGACAAAAAAAGCCAAGTCGCAACGATCACTTGGCTTCTCTTGGCTTTTGGCTTCTTTTACTCCTCCATGCTATGCCCGGCGATCCCATCCAGCCGCTGCCTTGCTTGCTAGCGCCCCTGTACCCGTCCCCTTTGCCCGGACGCTTACTTCTCCTGCAAGAAGGCAAACCGATAAATTTGCCGCGGCCGCCCCTTCGGCACCTTTTCCATCCCGGCAATCTCCACGAGCCTCTCGTCGGTCCAGAGCAGCAGCAGCCGATGGGCGCTGCGCACGGTAATCCCGAGCAAGGCAGCCAGCTCGTGTACCGTATAGTCCAGCTTGCCGTAGCGGGCCTTGTGGCTGAGCAGCTTGCTCAGGTAGGCGCTCGTCATCCCCGCGTCCTCGGCGCGCTTGATCAGCTCTGCATCGGTCGGGGCCAGGATATGGCGGACCGGGTCGGCCATCTCCAGCGGTCCGATCAGCGTCCGATCCTCGCGCACGATAAAGCAGCTGTTCCCGCCCGCCTCCTTGGCCTTGCGAAGCGCTGCGCGAGCATGGGTCCCGGCCTCGTTGGCCGAGGCGCCAAAGCCGACGCCGATGCTCAGCGAGAGGCCATGCGACTTGTTGGCGTCGCGAGCCAGCGGGATCATCTTGTACCCGCCGGTCTCGCGCTCGAAGATGCCCCGGGTCGTGATGAACATGTATTCGTCGCCGCCCAGCGCCGTCAAGTAGCCATCGAGCGTCGCCACATAACCGAGCAGCAGTCGGTGGATGTCCAGCTTCAGTCGCTGCACCTCGTGCTCGCTCGGCGTATGCTGCACCAGCCCATGGAAGTCGTCGATGTTGATCATTCCGATGACCATCTGCGATTCCTTGCTCCGCCTCGACTCGGTGGACAGGAGGGCGCGCTCGAGGGCGACGGAGATGTCCTGGCTGGAGGGCTCCATCGGCCAGCTCGCGATCCCTGCCCGTGCGAGCTCCTCCGCCACGGACGCCTCGCCGGTGAGCGCAGCGCTGCAACGACTGCGCTGCTCCAGATGGAAGCGGAGCAGCTCCGACTCGGTCGCATGCGCCGGCCCGTCGTAGACGATAGTCGGGACATGCTCCAAGCCAAGCTCGGCGAGCACGCGATGGACCATCGAGGCCGTCAGCGAGTCGATCGACAGTCCGCCGGTCAGTTGACCCGACTGCCAGGCCATCATGAGCGAGCGATACAACGCCACATCGGTCAACGGGACGTTCAGCACCGGGATACCGGTCTCCAGCTCCCGCTTCACCGCCGTATGCAGCCGCGCGCCAGCGATCAAGATCACCTCCGCTTGTCCGGCGAGCGCTGCCGCTGCCTCGACCGCCTCCCGTTCGTCCCGGGCCTGCCGCAGCAGCGGCGCGAAGGTCGGGAATCGCTTGACTACGCTTTTCATCGATTCGACTGCCGATGCCGAGCCGATCAGACCGATCGCGATCTGCGGCATGCGGCGGCTCTCCCGAATGTCCATCCTCATCACTCCCCAGCTTATACAGGCTTCCATAAGAAAAGAAGCTGCTCAACGAGTCCACGGAACTCATGGGCAGCTTCTTGTCGTTACACTCGTTATAGACAATCATTATAACGGGCAGTGGCTCTCACTTCAATCTCTCGCTTCAATAATGATCAGCTCGCTTGCAGTTGGTCTTAACCTGTCAGCTGCGCGCCTGAATCTCGTCGATGAACGTCCATGCGCTGCTATTAGGGACGACCTCGACCTTGACATAGCGACCCGAGACGCCGGTCAGCCCGCTCAGGCGATACGTCTTGGACTGATCCGAGCTGCCGACCGCCGGCCGCTCGACCATCCCGGCATCGACATAGCTGATATTGTCGTTGGACACCGAGAATCGCACCTCCTTGGGCAGCAGCACATAGACGGACTTCACCTGGAGGAAGCTCGCATTCAGCTCCTGCAAGGGACGCACGGCGCCCAGGTCAAGGATGAAGCTGTACGGACTGCCGGTATTACGGCCTTGCCACGCGCCATCGACATACGAGGCCGAGCCATAGATGCCATCGGTGAGCTTCGTGCCGCCCGTATCCGGATAGGCGGCGTCAGCCGCCATCGAAGCCGTATAGCTCTTGCCGGCCGACCAGATATTCGGGTAGACCGCGCCGGCTGGAGTCGTAACGGCCACCGCAGCAGTCAGCGCCGACAGATTGCCCGCAGCATCATAGGCACGGATCGCATAGGCATAGGAGGTGGAGGGCATCAGCTGCCTGTCGACGTAGCTAGCGGCAGCCGTGTCGCTCGCATACACCAGCTCGCCGTCGCGATAGATATGGTAGCCGACGACGCCCGTGTCGTCTGTCGAGCTGCTCCAGTCCAGATGCACGGTCATCGGATCAGCTGCCGTCGCCGTCAGCGCAGTTGGCACGCTCGGGGCTGCAGCATCGAGGATGCCGGAGGCGACATAGTCGGCATACGTCTCATAGTAGAGCGGGTTGACCGTCTGCGGACTCATATAATGGTTGAAGCTGAAGCTCGTATAATGGCTGACATACGGCTCGACAGCCAGCATATTGTCTACCATATGCCGCACATCCATCGGCTTGAAGTCCGTGTTGAACGTCTCCGTATCGGCCCAGAGCGCGGTGCCTGGACTCGCCGTACCGATCGCCTGGCTCGTCGCGGCGAACCAGGCGGCCAAGTCGGCTGTTTCGGCGTGACCGGCGCCGACGCCATCCTGCAGGGCGAGGATATCGATGTCCGTCCGGCTCAGGATATACTCCCACATCGTCTGCCACCCGGCTGGATTCAGCCCGCCGGACACATTGTAGAACGGCGAGATCATGATCGGCAGTCCGGGAGATACCGTATGCGCTGCTGTCGTCACCTCATTGTAGAAGTCAGCCATCCGCTGCCACGATACGGCGTTCGGCAGATTCCAGTTGTCCACCTCGAAGCTTAAGTACCAGCCCTTGAACGCATCGGAGCTGCCATACTGCTCCCACAGATCCTCGATCAGCTCGCCAGCTACGGCCGCCTCATCCTCGAGCCATGCGACATCGTTCGTATAATTCGCGAACCATTCATGGTTGAGCTGCAGTCCGATATAGATATCGATGCCGTAGGCCTCGCCCATCTGCAGCGCCTTGGCGACGACATCCTGCGACGTCTCCTGCGTCAGGCCGGGTACAGTCGTCGGGTAGACCGCCGTGCCATACTCCGTATTCGCCGACCATTGCAGGATGAGATGATCCATCCCGACATCCTTCATATATTGAAACTCATCGGCCCACTCCGCAGCGCTCCACTGGTCGCCGAGCTGCGGCTGCAGGAAGGTGCCGTTCAGGATCAAGGCCCCCGAAGCGACCGGCTCAGCCTCCAGCACGCGCCACTCGTCGACGAACGACCAGGTGCCCGGCGCGCCGCTCACCGTCATCTGCACATAACGCGCCAGGATCGGCTCATCGACCTCGCAGCCATAGACGAGGCGGACGATATCGCTACCCCCGCCTTGCTCGCCTACAACGCAGGCGGTCGCGTACGTCGTCCCGTCGATCGAATAGCTGTACGTTACGCCGCTTGGTGCAGGGATACCCGCGCCAGCATACTTGTAAAAGCCCGCCTCGAAGCGCTGGAACGACTGCGCCGCCCCCAGGTCCACCGTAAACGAATAACTGCCCGGCGTCAGTCTGCCTTGCCAGGCCGGATCGGCGAGCAGCGTCGACGCCGTGATGTCGTCCGTCAGCTCGAGACCGCCGCTGTCGGGATAGGCGGCATCGGCCGCCAAGCTGGAGGTGTAGCTTTTGCCAGCCAGCAGGTTGGCGCCTGCTGCGCTAACCTTGCCAGGTGAGAGCGGGCCAGCGCCCGCAAAAACCAGCGCGAAAGATAGCAGCATCGTTAGACAAGCTTTCAAGGCTAGACAGGCTTTCATTAATGGAAGGGTTTTCATGAATCGATCTCTCCTTTGGCATTGAGGATAGCTCGATCCTGCTCGAAAATACCGTTGTATCGATCATGGGGTCTCGACTGATTCTCAGGCACAGATCCGCAAGCATGATACGTAATCCCGTTATGATAAGTAGCCCTAGAGCTGTCTGCTCGTCATGGCCGCGAGAGCGGCTCCGATGACGCCGGCTTGCCGTCCCAGCTGAGCGGCTGCGATAGCTACCGGCTCCGGCTGCTGATAGACCCGCATCGTCTGTCGGCTCACCAAGCCCCGGATGCGGTCCAGCAAAAAATCGCCCTGACCGGCCACGATAGCGCCGCCCAGCACGATTGCGGGAGGATTGAAGATATGGATCAGATTGGCCAGTCCGGTCGCGACATCGCGGCAATACTGCGTAACGATAGCGAGCGCCCTCGGATCGCCCTCCCGCGCATAGCGGAACAGCTCCTCGGGTTGGTCGCTTGGTCCCGCTGGCCACCACTCGCGAGTCAGCCGCTTCAGTGCCGTAACGGAGGCATAGGACTCCCAGCAGCCGTGGTTGCCGCAGCTGCACGCGCGGCCGTCGACGGCGATGACCATATGACCGAACTCGCCGGCGTAGCCGTCTCTGCCGCCATAGACCTGACGCTCGCTCACCCAGCAGCCGCCTACGCCTGTGCCTAGCGCGACGCACAGGAAGTCGCGCCACTGCCGTCCGGCTCCGAGCCAGGCTTCGCCCGTCGCAATCATGTTGACATCGTTGTCGATCACGACGGGCAGCCCGGTCTCCCGACCGATCCGCTCGCCCAGCGGCACGCCTGCCCAGTCGGGCAGCGTCGCTGTCGCTCCCATGACGATCCCGCTAGACCGCTGGACCTGACCAGCCGTGCCGATCCCCACGCTGTCCAGCGCGATGCGCAGCTCCTGGCAGGCCATGCCCGCCCGCTCCGCAATCGCCGACAGCTTGTTCAGCAGCTCCGCCGGTCCCTGATCCGATTCGGTCGGCATCTGTCCCTCTTGCAGCACTTCCCCTGCTTCAGTGACGATGCCCCATTTAATATAGGTGCCTCCAAGGTCGATTCCCAATGCGGCGCGCATCTGTCTCAGTCCTTTCCGACCAGCTCGGGCCTGGGGATCAGCCCGTCGACGAATCGCTTCGTGATCGCCTCCGGCCGCGTAATCGCGCTGCCGATGACGACCGCGCAGGCTCCGAGCTGTAGACACCGTGAAGCCTGCTCTGGCGACTGGATGCGACCCTCGGCGAATACCGGAATCTTCACCCTCGGAGCCAGGTTGGCGATCAGCTCCAGATCAGGTCCCGTCTGACGCGGCGAATAGTCGGTGTAGCCAGAGAGCGTCGTCGAGATGATATCGAAGCCCATCGCCTCCGCCGCCACGCCCTCCTCGACCGTCGAGACATCGGCCATGAGCAGGCAATGCGGATGCTCGGCGCGGAGCAGATCGATGATATCCGTCAGACGTTCGTCCGCCGGCCTGCGGCGAGGCGTCGCATCGATCGCGATAATATCGGCTCCCGCCTCGGCAACAGCAATCGCTTCCTTGCGGGTAGGGGTAATATAGACCGGCGAATGGTCATACCGGGACTTCCAGATACCGATCACGGGCAGGTCGAGTGCTTGCTTGATGGCAGCTATATCCTCCGGCGAGTTGGCGCGAATGCCGACAGCTCCCCCTTCGCGAGCGGCGACAGCCAGCTTGGCCATCGTATCGGAGCCGTATAGCGGCTCCCCTGCATAGGCTTGACAGGAGACGATCAACCCGCCACTGAGCGTTTGGATGAGTTCGTTTTTCATATCGGTTACACTCCTTACGTACGGAAACATCAACCCTTGATCCCTGTCAACGTAATCCCTTCAATAAATTGCTTCTGTGCAAAAAAGAACATGATGATGAGAGGCAAGGTGAACAGTGCCGAAGCGGCCATCAGCAGCCCCCACTCTGTGTAATGCTCTGCGAGGAAGGCTTGCAAGCCAAGCGTCAGCGTATATTTGTCCGCGTTGTTCAAGTACAACAGCGGTCCCATAAAGTCGGACCAGGTGTACAAAAACGTGAAAATCGCAACGGCAGCCAGCGCCGGACGACAGAGCGGAAGAATAATCGTCACATAGATCCGGGACTCGGAAGCGCCGTCGATGCGCGCGGCCTGGATGATCGTATCCGGGATCGACATAAAGAACTGCCGGAGCAAGAAAATATAAAGCGGCGCCCCTGTAAACGTCGGGATAATGAGCGGCCAGTAGCTGCCGGTCAGTCCCATGTCCTTGAAAATCATATAGATCGGGATCATCGTCACCTGGAAGGGCAGCAGCATCGTAGCAATGACGATCGGGAAGATCCATTTGCGCCCGCTCCAGTCGATCTTCGTAATCGAATAGGCGACGAGCGGCGCAGCGAACAATTGGCCAGCCACGCTCGCCAGCGTCACATACAGCGTATTCAAAAAATATTTGGCAAACGGGATAATCTCGAACACATCGGTGTAGTTGCGCCACAAAAACGTCTCGGGCCAGATCGTCACCGGGAAGGTCGAAATCTCCTCCAGCGACTTGAGCGAGGTCAGCAGCATCCAGACGAACGGCGCCAGGAATGCGATCCCGGCCAGCACCAGCAGACCATGGACTAGGAGGCTATACTTTCGTTTGCTAGACTTCATTTAATCGCCTCCGTAAGTGACCCATTTTTTCGAAGAGCGAAAGATGAGCCAGGTAATGATCCCGGCGATGATGAACAGAATCCAGGCCATCGCGGAAGCTTTGCCCATTTTGAAATAAATAAAGGCGTTGTGATACAAATACATCGCATACATGAGGAGCGAATTCTCCGGTCCGCCGCTGCCCGGCATATTAAGCGCGCTGCTCGAGACGACGAAATAAGCCTGGGTGAAATATTGCAAATTGTTGATCACCTGCATGATCAGCTGGAACAGGATAATCGGCGAGATTGTCGGAATCGTAATACTCCAAAACTGCCGCCACTTGTTGGCTCCATCGATCTGGGACGACTCGTAGAGCGACTGCGGCACCTCCTGTAGCGAAGCGAGGAAAATGATCATGACGTTGCCCGACGCCCACAGTCCCATCATGACGAGCGAGAACTTGCTAAGCCCCGGATCCGCGAGCCAGTTGGGTCCCGGCAGCCCAAGCGCGCCAAGCATGCCGTTGAGCAATCCGTATTGCGGGTTGAGGATCCACATCCACAGCAGCGAAGTGGCGGCGAGCGGGACGATCGTCGGGATGTAGTAGACGGTTCGGTAGATCGACAGACCTCGCACCTTCGTATTGAGCAACAGCGCCAGCAGCAAGGCAAAAAACAGGTTGACCGGCGTGCTCACGACCGTCAGGTACAGCGTATTGTTGACGCTCTTCCAGAACAGCTCGTCGCCCATCAGCTCGACATAGTTGGCGATGCCGACAAATTCGGGCGACTGAAAAATATTAAAGCTCGTAAAGCTGTAATAAAAGGACGCCAGCAGCGGATAAAGCGTAAATACGAGAAAGCCTAACAGCCAGGGGCTCGCAAATGCTAACCCGATGAACGTATTTTTCTTCATGGTTGATCCCCCAGAACTCTACTTTGCCTGAGCCGCGCAAGCTGCCGTTTCGCCTCCAGGCCAAGCGGCAGCCGCAGTCGCTTCACAGGACGGGTTGGGCTATTTCAACAGATTGGCGGACTTGTCTTTCATCGATTTCATCGCTTCCTCCGCCGTCTTCTTGAAGTTGACGGCCAGCTCGAACTCATCGGTAATGATCTTGCCGTAAGCGCCTTGCTCGCCGAACGTCGGGAACGACTTCAGATTCGGATTTTTGGCCGCTTCCGCGAAGGCCTGGAAGTCAGGGATATCCTGCAGCGCCGGATCGTCGTAGGCGGATGTGCGAGCAGGCAGGTTGGCGAATTTGTCGTTGAACTTCACCATATTTTCCTTGGACATGAGCCAGCTCATGAAAGCCCAGGCGCCGTCCTTGTTTTTGGCATTGCTCGGGATGAAGAAGGTCGATGCGCTTACCTCGCCGCCGCCGGCAAGCTCAGGCTTCCCGGCCGGAGCCGGATAAGGAGCCACGCCGTAATCGATTTCCTTCTTGAGCACATTTTTTACCGTATGCCCGAACCATGGCCCGTCGAAGCGGATCGCCTGGTTGCCCTGGATGAAGGGGTCGGTCACATCCAGATACTTGGCCGAGGAGTTGAACTTCAACACATTGTCTGCGCCGAACTCCTTGCGGTAGCCCTGCATCAGCTCGATCGCCTTTTTCATCCCCTCATTATCCGGGGTCAACGTCTTGCCGTCCTCGGAGATAAAGTCGCCGCCCATCGCAAAGGACATACTGTTGGTGTAGTACACATTCGGGAAGTCAGGGAAGCCCATGACCTTGATCGTGCCGTCAGCATTGGTCTCTGTCAGCTTGATCGCGTACTCCAGCAGCTCTTCCTCGGTTTGAGGCGGTCCGTCATAGCCGGCGGCTGCGAGCAGCGCTTTGTTGTAGAACATCATATTGAAGTTGACGTTGATCGGCAGCGCGTACAGCTTGCCCTCGTACTTTCCGGAGTCCAGCGCAGCCGGCACGAAGTCCGAGATATCATAGTTATCGCGCGCGATATAGTCATCGAGCGGCTCCAGCATCCCCTTCTCCACATAGGAGGCGGTATTGTTGCTGAAGTTGTCCGTCACGTCCGGGCCTTCGCCGCTGGAGATCGCCACGATGATTTTTTGTACATCGGGGACAGACAGTCCTTTTACCTCATATTGCTCCTGACTGGCGTTGAACTCCGAGATCAGCTCTTCGACGTATTCGCCCTCCACGCCGCCCCACAGATACCAGAAGCTCACTTCCGTTTTTTTGACTGCCGCGCCGCTGTTGTTTGTGTCTGTACCCGGCGTGGCGTTGTTGCCATTGCCGCAAGCGACGAGTGCAGCCGTCATGACCAGTGCCATTGTTGTCGTTACCCATTTTCGCTTCAACATCATTCACTCAATCCCCCTAAGTATGCATGAATAGTGAAGTACTGATGTCATTATAGCTCACGTTGAATCCACTTGTAAAGGATTATTCCTTTTTATTTTTTAATTTCGGGGGAATACTCCAAAATTAGCTCGACGTCTCCACCCGGAAGCCAATCTCGAACATCCGGTTCCATGGAATGGTAACCTCCGATAACGTAAGCTTGCCTTGATCGGCAGGCAAGTATTCGTCGGCAAACTGCTGCAGCTGCTCCTCGATCCACGTCTCAACAAGCTCTTGTACATGAGACAGCTGAAAATACGACGCGCCCGCGCCCGGCAACAACTCCTCGGTAATCCGTTGCCGAACGACCGCCTGGTATGCCCAATCCTCCAGCAATCGATAGTAATAATAACGGCGGCTTGCCCTCTCCTTCTGCGTATCAGGCGTCGTCCGGGCGCGATTGCAGGCGGTAATAATCGCGTGAGAGACGACCGTTCCGATCGCATTGCCCGACGTATTCCATGCCGCATAGCCGTCCAGCCGCGAGAGCAAGCCTTGCCTTGCGAGCAGCTTCATCAGCACATCGTCCCCGCCATTGCATAGCGCCACATCGGCGAGCGCCATCACTCGTCCATGCCGGGCATAACGCGCGATCGCGCTGACGAACTCCCGGAGGTTGACCTCGGAGAAGTACGAATGATGCCGCTCGTCGTAGCGGTCCGTCGTCTCGGCGACCGATACGCCGCTGGTCGCGGGGGAGTGCACCATCAGATAAATATCCGGAGCCTCGAAGCTATCCGCCACATAACCTCCCGCTGCCGTGATATGATGCTTGATGCTCTCGTTCAGGCTGCGGTCCTCATACTTGGGGATAATCGCAGGTCCCAGCGTCGAGGAATAACGGACATGGATGAGCGGCTCATACTGCTGTATCTCGCAAAAGATCCGGCTGAACATCGTGCATCCGATCTCGTCGGCGCCAGGATAGATCGCGATGCGATCCATCAGCTCGCCCTCCTGGATCAGATGAGCGAGGCTGCGCTGCTCGGAGGAGGTGTAGCCATACTGCGAGTTGTCATCGAGCGGCACGACCATGTAGTCGATGACCCCTTCGTCGACAAGCGCTACCGAACGTTCATTCATCTGCTTGTTCACTGCACGCCGAGCGAGGAAATCGTCGAAGATCGCAGACGGCACCTGCTCCACAATCTCTGCGACCCGAGCCTCCTCGGCCGTGTCCAGCCCCTCGCGCTTGCGCTTGTCTGTCAGCCAGCCGAACTCGTACAGCTCGCGTCCATATATCGCATAATAGTCAGGCTCCTCCTCGCTGCTCGAGTAGGCGGGCGCGCGGGTGATGAGGTGAAAGACGTACAGCTTCAACGAAGGATGCGCCGCCTTGATCTCCCGCAACGTGTGCAAGCGACGCTCCAGCTCCGCAAGCTCCAAGCGATGGAGGCGAGAGGGGACGATGCCGCCATAGAGCAGCATATCGATGCTAACCATCGCATAGTCCGCGCCGTCCGCTTCCCGGATCAGCCATTCGGCTACCGCTTCCGTATCGGCAGGCTGCTTCTTATCCCCCAGGATGGCGCGACTCGGGACAGCGAGCTGACAATCTGTCATCTCCGCCAAATAGCGAGGATAATCATAATTGCACGGTCTTTCGTCCAAAGGCAAATAAACGATTTTGGTCATTGGCTTCGCTCAGCTCCTATTCGTCGATAAAAAAAATCCATACGTCCCAAGGTACGTATGGATAAAAACTTCATATTCATATTATATGACGGACATTTACTCCAATTCAATCCCTTTTAATAAATTTTGTGGACAACGGCCATGGAGGTTTTCTCCAGCGCCTCATAAGTCTTCGTCCGATAACGCATCGCCGTTGCCGTTGTCAAAATATCCAGCACATGGATTTGCGACAGCTTGGAGGAAAATGCGCCTCCCTGCAGCGGCGTCTCACGTGACTTGGAGAGCAGCACCACATCGGCATATTGCGTCAGCGGCGAGCGCAGATGGCTGGTCAGACAGATGAAGAATACCGATTTTTGCTTGGCGATTTTGACAGCGTCCACGATATCCTTCGTACTGCCGGATGTAGATACGGCGAATAGTACGTCGCCTTCCTCCATCAGGATCGCGTTCATCGCCATAATATGCGGGTCGGTGACGACCTCTGTATTGTATCCCAGCCGCATAAATCGATACTTGCCGTCCATTGCGGTGTTCGCCGAAGAGCCGACGCCAAAAAAGTATAGCTTCTTCGATTGGCCGATCGCATCGATTGCCTTTTCCATTTGGCCCATGTCGAGCAGATTGAGCGTATTTTCGATCGACTTCGTATTCTCCGCTGTAATCTTGGCCGCGATTTCCTGGAGATTGTCCGTTTCGTCGATTTGGCTATGGACGTTCCTGACCGGTACGACCAGGTCCTGCGCGAGCGCCAGCTTGAACTCCTGGTAGCCCTTGAAGCCGATCTTGCGGCATAACCGCAGCACCGAGGTCTCTCCCACCCCCGCCATCTCGGCGAGATCGGTCAGCGTCACATAGACGACAGCCTCCGGGTCCTTGTGGATGACGTCGGCGATTTTCTTCTCGGTCTTCGTCAGCGATTCATAGATACTGGATATGACTAATAACGTATTGGCCCCATCAGAGGACCCTCTAAGCTTGGACATAAATGACACTCCTCGATTGAAGAAGTTTTCAAAAAAAGACTCACCCACCGTTATTTCGGTGCTGTGAGCCTCTTCGGCATAACCAGCTTGTAGCCGACGCCCCGGATCGATTCGATGCGGACCGACTGCTGTCCCAATTCCAGCTTCTTGCGCAAGGAGCTGACATGAACATCCACCGTGCGCTGGCCTCCGATATAATCGAAGCCCCAGACGACATTCATCAGGTCGTCGCGCGTAATCACCATGCCCGGCCGCTGCACCAGATACAGCAGCACCTCGAACTCCTTGGGACGCAGCGGGATGACCTCATCATGCAGCACGACCTCGTACTTGTCTGGATAGATGGACAGCTCGCCTGCGGCGATCACCTTCTCCGCCGTATCCTGCTGCCTGACGTCCTCGTTGCGCGTGCGCCGCAGCACCGCAGACACACGAGCCAGCAGCTCGGCGACGCCGAATGGCTTGGTGATGTAGTCGTCGGCGCCATGCTTCAGCCCCTGGACGACCTCCTCCTCGGCATTGCGCGCCGTCAGGATGATGACCGGCGTGGCGACGCCGTTCTGCCTCAGCTTGCCGAGGATCTCGAAGCCGTTCATCCCCGGCAGCATAATATCCAGGATGATCAGATCAAAGCTGCGTTGCAACGCCGTCTGCAGCCCCTCGGCGCCATGATCGACGACAGTAATCTCGTAGCCTTCCTGGGATAAATTGTACGACAAGAGGCGAGCCAACGTCGGCTCGTCCTCGATGACCAGCACCCTCTGCGACATCCAAAACCTCCAACTTCGCGCGTGAATCTACCGCGTATTGTATTGCCTAAGAAAAGCTCGTCCGTTCGTACGCCAGGCTGCCCTCAGAGCAGCCCGAGCGCATCATTCCACTCTAATATACCACACCTGCCGCCGTATTACTACGAATGCAGCACCGGCAGATCGATCGTAAAGGTCGAGCCAACGCCTGGCGAGCTGTCGACTGTGATCGTCCCCTTGTGCAGCTCGACCAGATGCTTGACGATCGACAGGCCAAGCCCGGTGCCGCCGGAGCTGCGAGAGCGCGCCTTGTCCACCCGATAGAAGCGCTCGAAGATCCTCGGCAGGTCCTTCTTGGGGATGCCAATGCCGGTATCGGCGATCCGTATCCGAATCGCGTCATAATCATCCGTATCCGACATGCCGGGATGGCTAATCGGCTCGACGCTGACCGTTACTTTGCCGCCCTCGGGCGTATAGTTGACGCCGTTGGCCAGCAGATTGATCATAATCTGATGCAGCCGGTCCTCGTCGGCCTCGACGTAGATGCCTTCCTCCACCGCCATATCCAGCTGGATATGCTTGCGGCTCGCCTCCGCCGAGATGAACTCCATCGTCCGCGCGACGAAGGAGGACATCTCCACGGGCGAGAGCTGCAGCGGGATACGCCGCGACTCGACCTTGGACAGCTCGAGGATATCGCCGATCAGCCGGTTCAGCCGCTCGCTCTCGTCGTAGATGATCTGCAGGAACGAGTTGGCCGTAGCCGGGTCGTTGACCGCGCCGCCCAGCAGCGTCTCTGCGAAGCCTTTGACCGCAGCGATCGGCGTCTTCAGCTCATGCGACACATTGGCCACAAACTCGCTGCGCATCCGCTCCAGACGGCGGATCTCAGTCACGTCGCGCAGCACGAGCAGGACGCCGCCGAACTCCTCGCGCGTATGGAAGACCGGCACGAGATGAATCTCCAGCAGCCGCTCGTCGGGGTAGTAGAACGGGATCTCCTCGCGGATATTCTCGCGCTCCTCCAGCCCTTCCTGGATGATCTGCGAGAGCTCGTACTGCTGCTTGGCCTCCGCGAAATGCCGACCGACCAGCTCCTTGGCCGAAAAGCCGAGCACCTCCTCGGCCATCCGGTTGAGCAGCACGATCATGCCGTCCCGATCGATCATGACGATGCCGTTGATCATATTGTCGAGGACGCTCTCCAGCCGACTTTCATTTTGCTTGAGCTGGCGCATCTGTCCCTGCAGACTGTCGGCCATCGCATTGATCGCGTTGGCGAGGCCGCCAATCTCGTCGGACTTGTGGATCGGCACACGCGCCTGATAATCCATATTTTGTATCCGCTGCGCTACCCGGGTGATCGACTCCAGCGGGCGCGTCAGCCCGCGCGCGATCCGATAGCTGACGAGCGCCGCCAGCAGGAACAGCACGAGCAGACCGACCAGGATGACCGTCCATAGCTGACCGACGCTCTCATCGACCTCCAGCAGACTGAGCGAGAGCCGGATGATATCGCTGTTCGCATCGCCCGGCGTCAGCTGCATCGCCACATACATCGAGTTGGTATGGGTCGTGTCGCTGATCCGGATGCCGCGGCCGACGCCTTCCTCCCTGGCTTCGCGGATTTCCTCGCGGTTGTAGTGATTTTCCATCGTCCGGGGATCCTGATAGGAGTCGCCCAGCACCGTGCCATCGCCCTGCAGGAACGTCACCCGGACGCCGGCGATTTCGCTCAGCTCGACCGCCTTGTCCGTGAAGTAATCGGTGACTGCCTCCGGCTCGCCGCTGGGCCACTCCATCGTCGAGGTGATGATTTTCATCTCGCGGATCATGTTGTCCTGCAGCGCATCGAGATGATTGTTGCGGAATGTCTGCGCCATGAAGAGGCCTGCCGCCAGCACCGACAGGCCGATCATGCCGACGATGATCAATGTGAGCCTTACGCGAAACCGATTCATCCCCAACCCCGTCCTTTGCCAACATCTTTTCCGTCCCTATCGTACCTGTCTCTGCCCGGCAGCGCCAGTCTTCCATTTGTTAAACTTTTGTAAAACGTAGAAGTGCAGCGTCGCCACCGGCTGCTGGATCATGATCCCCAGCACGACAGGAACGGCGGCGGGCGGGCTGAAGTAGCCAAGCGCCAGGACGATGCCCAGCGAGATGTTGCGCATGCCTGAGGCGTACGACAGCGTAACGAGCAGCTCGTGGTCGCGCAGCGGCAGCGCGCTGAAGACGCCTGCTGCATAGCAGATCCCGACCAGCGCGACGACAGCCGGCGCCAACAGCAGCAGATCGCCCCGCAGAGCGATCACATACGGCTCGATGGCGGCGGCGTTGAGCGCGACTACGGATACGAAGCATAGCTTGGACAGCGGCGCCGCCAGCGGCCGCGCCGCTTCGTTGATTCGCCCTCTCGTCCAATGATGCAGCAGCACACCGGCTACCGTCGGCGCGACGACGATGAGCAGCAGATCCTTCATCATCTTGGCAGTATCGACCTCGATGCCGCTGCCGAAGAAGAGCCGGATGCCGGCCGGCACGACGAGCGGGCTAAGCGCCGAATCGAAGACGACCAGCGCCAGCATAAGCGCGACACTGCCGCCGGAGAGGCTGACCCAGATGACGGAGGAGACGCCGAGCGGGATGAGCGCGAACAGCACGAAGCCGATCGTATACGGCGAGGCCGGACCGAACAGCACACTGCCCATGCCGTAGCCGATGAGTGGCAGCGCCAGATGCGCCACCGAGAGCGACCAGACGATCGGCAACGGCCTCATCACGACAACGCGCAGCGCCTCCAGACTACAGCCGATCGCCATCGTCAGCGTGACGAAGGCGAACAGATACGGCACCAGACTGACGAAGGGCAGCAAGGGCGCGGAAAAAAGAAACCCCAGAACCAAAGATCCGGGGACAAGTAAAAACATCCATTTCTCAAACCATCGATTAAAGGCCAATCCGAATAAACGCGTGGTGCATCCCTCGCTTTTAGGGGTTGTATGTTTCTATATTATTTGAATACCGGCTCCTTCAGCTCGGAGAGCTTGGCGAAGGAGTCCTTCTCGACGTCGGCATGCAGGCTGTTGCCGTGCGCGTCCATCGTGACGATCGCGGCGAAGCCCTCGGTCTTCAGGTGCCACATCGCCTCCGGGATGCCGAACTCGAGGAAGTCGACGCCGTTCACTTGCTTGAAGCATTCGGCATAGTATTGCGCAGCGCCGCCGATCGCATTCAGATAGACGGCTCCATGCTCTTGCAGCGCGGCGAGCGTCTTGGGACCCATGCCGCCCTTGCCGATGACGGCGCGGATGCCGAATTTCTTGATGATGTCGCCTTGATACGGCTCCTCGCGGATGCTCGTCGTCGGTCCTGCCGCCTTGACCTGCCAGCCCGACTCGTCCTTGAGCATGACCGGACCGCAATGGTAGATGACCGAGCCCTGCAGATCGATCGGCGCGTCATGGTCCATCAGATGCTTGTGCAGGGCGTCGCGGCCGGTATGCATCTCGCCGTTGATGATGACGATGTCTCCGACACGCAGCGAGCGGATCTGCTCCTCGGAGATCGGCGTCTGCAGCACAACCTCGCGGCGCTCCTCCGCATCGCTGCCTGCCGCTGGCGCAGCCGGCTCGTCCGCCGTCATCGCTACCTCCTGACCTTGCGGATAGATCCATGAGAGGATCTTGCCGCTCTCGGCATTCAGCAGTACGCCCTGTCTCCGATAAGCCCAGCAGTTGTAGGCGACAGAGACGAAAAAGCTCGCCGGCAGCCGATTCATGACGCCAACCTTGCAGCCGAGCAAGGTGACCTCGCCGCCGAAGCCCATTGTGCCGATGCCGAGCTGGTTGGCATGGGTCATGACGTACTCCTCGATCGCCGCCAGATCGGGATGCTCATTGGTATCGTCGACGCGACGGAACAGTTGTTGCTTAGCCAGCTCGTAGCCAGTCGTCCGGTCGCCGCCGATGCCGACGCCGATGAAGCCTGCGCTACAGCCCTGGCCTTGCGCCTGATAGACAGCGTGCATGATGCACTTGCGGATGCCGTCGAGATCGCGTCCCGCTTTGCCCAGTCCTTCCAGCTCCGCAGGCAGGCTGTACTGGATATTTTTGTTCTCGCAACCACCGCCCTTGAGGATGAGACGGATGTCGATCTCCTCGCGCTCCCACTGCTCGAAGTGGATGACCGGCGTACCCGGTCCGAGGTTGTCTCCGGTGTTGGCGCCGGTGAGCGAGTCGACGGAATTAGTGCGCAGCTTGCCGTCCTTGGTCGCCCGGGCGATCGCCTGGCGGATCTGCTGCTTCATGATCAGCTGATTGGCACCAATCGGCGTGTGGACGACGAAGGTCGGCATCCCGGTATCCTGACAGATCGGCGATACCTTGGTCTCGGCCATCTCGATGTTGCCTGCGATCGTCGAGAGCGACAGGCCGGACCGGGTAGCCCGGTCCTCAGCCTGCTGTGCGGCGCGGATCGCCTTCCTGACGTCGCCCGGCAGATTGGTCGATGTCTCCACGATCAGATCGTATACGCTTTGTTCGAAGTGTTGCATAATTACGTACGCTCTCCCCTCTTTGAAAGCAATCTCAATATTCCTCTATCATAGCACACAATGTGCGCTTCCGACATCTCCCCGACGCCTCTTCCGTCGCCTCGCCCGTCGCTGTACAAGGCGCCTCCCCGACTGTTAAGATAGACGGGAATGCCGGAAGCGCGTGCCTCCCGGACATCCGCATACAGGAGGGATCGACTGTCGATGGAAAGTCATTTCTATGCTTACATGTATCGCCTGAAATATATCGAGCGCTGGAGTCTGATGCGCAATACAACGCGCGAGACCGTCGCCGAGCACTCCTATCATGTCGCGCTGCTCGTCCATATGCTGTGCGAGATCGGCAACCGCGTCTACGGACGGCAGTTGAACGCAGACAAGGCAGCGGCGATGGCGCTGTTCCACGATGCGACCGAGGTATTCACCGGCGATATCCCGACGCCCGTCAAGCACCACAACCCAAAAATGCTCGCCAGCTTCCGCGAGATCGAGGGAATGGCGGCCGAGCGCTTGCTCGGCATGGTGCCGCCTCCGCTGCGCGAGGCCTACGAGCCGCTGCTGTTGCCAGGCCAGGCTGGCGCTACGCCGGCCGGGTCGGGCTCGGCGGTGGCATCGCTGGAGGTGTCCGGCTCGGCAGAGGCGAATTCGCCGGAAGCGTCCGAATCGGCTGCGACGGCCGCGCAGGAGGCGTCCGACTCAGCGGCTGCATCGGCCTCGCCAGAGGCGTCGGACCCGACGGCTGCATCGGCCTCGCCGAAGGCGTCCGAATCGGCGGCTGCCGAAGCCGACGCTGCGCGCGAGTTGCTTCGCTACCTCAAAGCCGCAGACCTGCTCGACGCCTATCTGAAGTGTCTCTCCGAGCTCTCCTCAGGCAATCGCGAGTTCATGGTCGCCCGCGGCCAGACCGAGCAGGCGCTCGCCAAGCTGGAGATGCCCGAGGTCGAGTGGTTCCTCACCCACATGGCCCCCAGCTTCGGCAAGACGCTCGACGAGCTGTCCGAGCCGTAAGCGTGAGAGCGCCAGGCGGGGCATTCACGGGCAGGGACGACGCAACTGAAGGAACTTCGTTGCGTAGTCCAGCCTTAACTACTTTCTGACCCAGCCAGGCTCCGCCCTAACGCTCACCCGCCGAGCTAGCCCAGCCCGCATCCCGCCCTAACGCTCCCGCTCGGTCCCTGGCGAGCGCAGCGCCGACACCGAGCGACGGACGCCCTCGTAGAGCGCCTGCCATGCCGGATCGGCATCGCTGCGCAGGCGCTGGTCTGCGAGCGTCTCGTTCCGCTCCTCTGAGGCGGCTCCGACCGAAGACCCGCCTGCGACCGTCGGCGGAACCTCCGCCTTGAGCCGCGCTTGCAGCTGTCTCAGCCGCTGCCTCGGATCGTGATTGCCCGTCATATCTCCACCCCTCCCGGATTCGTCCTCTGTTACCCGTCTACCAATGACTTGCGCAGCGTGAACAAGGAAGCCAGCTCGTCGTTGGACAGCTCGGTAATCCAGCTCTCCGAAGCGCTGACGACCTGATCATTGAGCATCTGCTTGCGGGAGATCATCTCATCGATCCGCTCCTCCAGCGTACCGAGCGTGACGAACTTGTGCACCTGCACCGTGCGCGACTGGCCGATCCGGAACGCCCGATCGGTCGCCTGGTTTTCGACAGCCGGATTCCACCAACGGTCAAAGTGGAACACATGATTCGCCGCCGTCAGATTAAGCCCCGTGCCGCCTGCCTTAAGCGAGAGGACGAAGGCTCCGCCAGCGGTCTGACCGCTCTGGAACGTCTCGATCATCGCATCGCGGTCGGCCTTGGGCACAGCGCCGTGCAGATACGGCACCTGCCAGCCGAATTGACGCTCGAGCTGCTGCTGGATCATCCGTCCCATCCCGACGAACTGGGTGAAGATGAGACAGCGCTCCTCCTCGGCAGCGATCTCCTCGACCATCTCCAGCAGACGCGTCATCTTGTTCGAGCGCAGCGGGTCCCAATGCTGGGCGGACAGTCGATTATCCTTGAGCAGCAGCGCCGGATGGTTGCAGATCTGCTTCAACCGGGTGAGCGTCGAGAGGATCAAGCCGCGCCGCTGCATCGGCGTCAGCGTGTTCAGCTTCTCCAGCAGCTCGTTGACCGCATTTTCGTAGAGCGTGCCCTGCTCTACCGTGAGCGAGATGTAAGTGCGACCCTCATGCTTCTCGGGCAGCTCGAGTTGGATCGCGGGATCTTTTTTGAGCCGTCTTAGCATGAATGGGCTGACCCACTGCCGCAGCCGCTGGATCATCTCGGCGTCGCGGGTCCGCTCGATCGGCTGCACGACCTCGCGGCGGAATCTCGCCAGTTGGCCGAGATAGCCAGGATTCATGAAATCATGGATCGACCATAGCTCGGTCAGCCGATTCTCCATCGGCGTACCCGTCATCGCGATGCGATGCAGAGCGGGCAGCCGCCGAATCGCCGCCGATTGCTTGGTGTAGATGTTCTTGATGTTCTGCGCTTCGTCCAGACAGAGCGCATGCCATGTGATCCCGCTCAGCTCCTCTTCGTCGAGCGGGGCGAGCGCGTATGAGGTGATAACCAGATCCGCATCGCCGACGGATTCGGCGAAGTTCTCTCCCTTGGCGCGTCGCGGTCCATAGTGGATCTTGACGCGGAGCGACGGCGCGAACCGCTGCAGCTCCTTTTCCCAGTTGCCGATGACCGAGGTCGGGCAGATCAGGAGAGAGGGCGGCAGCGCAGACGCCTCCGCTCCGGCCGCTCGGGCACGCTGCGACATCTCCTGCACATGGAGTAGATAGGCGGTGAACTGGATCGTCTTGCCGAGGCCCATATCGTCGGCCAGACAGCCGCCCAGACCGAACTGCCGCAGGAATGCCAGCCATGACACCCCTTGCAGCTGATACGGTCGCAGCTCCCCTTGGAATGCATGCGGCTTGTCGATGAGCGGCAGCTCCGACACCGTCCGCAGTTGCTCCAGCCAGCGCTCGAGATGACGGCTCAGCTCGACCTCGGTATGCAGACGCTCCTCCTGCTCCTCCTCATCGGCGAGCTCCATCGATTCGCCTCGCAGATGCAGCTCCAGCACCTCGCGGAACGTCATCCCCTGCTTTTTGCCGGATCGCTTCATCCACTGCTGGAGCCGCTTCAGATCGCCGCTGTCGAGATGCACCCATTCATTGCCCATCCGCAGCAGGCGCCGATTGTCGCTCACCATGCGCATGAAGTCTTCCTCGCTGAGATCGAGCTCTCCGACCGCCAGCTTCCAGTCGAACTGGACGATCTGGTCCAGACCGAACATCGATTGCTCCGAGGAGCCGACCGAGGACTTAATCTTGGCCTTAAGCCGCGGCTTGCGGCTCCGCACCGTCTCCCACCATCCCGGCAGCAGCACGGCGCCGCCAGCCTGGAGCAGCTGCAGGCTGCCCGTCTCCAGGAACATCCACGCCTCCTGCTCGGCCAGGTCCAGACGCAGTCGGCCCGGACGCTCCGCAGCCTCCCAGTCGGGGAATACCCGCAGCCAGCGACGCTCCTCCTTCTCCAGCGTCTCCGCCAGCTGATCCTGCCATGAGTCGGGCAGCGTCTGAGGCTGTCCCTCCTCCTCCGTCGATAGCGTCCAGCTGTCGTCAGGCCCACGCTCGACCCTGTACCGCGTGGTCGGCTCCGTCTTGTCCTGCATCAACACCGCGAGCCGCCAGCCCTGCTCCGCCTCCGGCTCCAGCAGCTGCAGCAGCACCCGGAACGGCTTGTCGTCCCGCTTCCAGCCTGCCGCCACCCACCAGTCCTCGGCGTCCTCCATCGTCTCGCCGCCCTGCAATCGGCCCGTCAGCTCCCCGGCAGCGGCTGCGGCGGCCGGATCGCGCGCGATCGCCTCCTCCACCGCCAGATTGAGCCAATCCTGCAGGACGAGCGGATCTGCGGCGGCGAGCGCAGCCGCGTCGGCAGGCTCCAGCTCCCCCGAGGCCGGCAGCCACGGTTGCCAGCGAGCGCCCTCGCCAGCCCAGCCGGACGGCTGCGGCGCGTACCAGCCGCCGAGCATGCAGCGGCGG
>NZ_BFBX01000128.1:27065-59725 GCF_003851045.1 Paenibacillus sp. 598K
GGCGGAGGAGCCGTGCCGTCTGCAGCAGACGGTCCGCCTCCTCCGACCATCGGATAGCCAGCAGCCGCACCGGCTGTGGCCGAGAGGCATAGTCCATCGCGAGCAGCGGCGGCAGCAGCAAGCCATCGACGCCGTCCAGCCGCTTCTCCTCGATCTCGGCCCCGTACCACGAGCCCTCATGCCAGGCGAACAGCAGATGCTTCAAGCGCTGCAGCGAGCCTTGCCAACCCGCGCCCGACAGCCACAGTCCTTCCCCCGTCGCCCAGCGACCGTCGACGCTCCATTGCTTGTGCTCCAACGTTCTGCTCATGTGAAGATCTTTCCTTTCCACAGCTCCTCCTGCAAAGCGCGCAGCCGCTGGTATTTGTGGGCCAACTGCTCGACGTACAGCTCCCATATCGCCGCTCGCCCGTCGCTTTTATAGAGCTTCTCCAGCTTCTTCAAGAGCTTGACGGCATTGCGGTAGCCCTGACGGTTGCGGGAGAGGATCGCTTCATCGACGGCCTGATGATAGAGCGGGATGAGCGCCGACGGCGCATGCTTGGCTACCGAGCGGACATCCTGCATATCGAGCTCCTCCGGCCGGACGCCGATGAAGAGCTGCAGGTCGGCCCACGCCTCGTAGTCAGAGCGCTCCATCCAGTGCTCGGACAGCTCGCTATATGCAAAGGGGAGCAGGGAGATCATCCGCTCCGTCCATCGGCTGCCGGCTGCTGGATGATGGATATCCGCCTCGCGGCACAAGGTCAGATAGGGTCTGAGGATCGCCGTATTGCGGCAGTCCGCGAGCTGGCGATGCAGATAGTCCATCCATCGGCCAAAAGCCTCCCACTTGCGAGCCTCGAGCCGCTGCCGAGCAAATCCGTACACCAGCTCCACGACGGGATCGAAGGCAACGTCGGCCAAGCGGGCAACCGCCAGATCGTCCCGACCCTCGATCACATCGAAATGCGCCAGCACGGACTGAAGGAACGTCAGCTGCTGCAGCTCATATGCAGGTCGCTCCTCCAGCAGCGCCAGCAACGTTCGCCGCTCTGCCTCGCGCCACGAAGCAGAGTCGCTGAGCCGCGACCAGATCAGATGGTAGAGCCGATCCCAACGCAGCAGAGAAGCCTGCGGGTCCAGCGCACGCTCCCGCAGGGCATCGACGAGCGCAGTCGTCCAACTCGTCTCCCAGGTCGACATCGCCGCTGGATCGAGCGAGACGGACAGCTCCTCAAAATGCGCAACCCAGGGATCGACGGAACGGGTAAAGGACATCTCGTAATAATATTTGCTGTAGGAGTCGGTCACCGCATAAGCGAGCTCGACCTGCTCCAGCACAAATTCGATCGTATGAAGCCAATGGTAACGCTGCCTCGCCTTGCCCCAATGCTTGGCCGAGCCTTTCATCTCCGACAGGACCGATTGCATCGGATGCAGCGATTGCTTGCACTGCTGCCAGACCTCGCCATACACCTCGCCGAACCATGCCCGCCATGCCGTCACGCTGCCGTCTGGTCCCGGGCTGGGGGGCCGCTCCGTCCGCGACTGCGGGCCGGGCGATTCTCTGCCGGGCAGGATCTCCCCCCGCAGCAGATGCTCATGGACCACTTGCGGCTCGATGCCGAGTCTGGCGCAGTAGGCGTACCATACCGCCCCCATATGTCGACACGGACCTTCTGCCTGACAGGTACAGTTGCTGTAGCGCAGCTGCTCGAGATCGAGGATGACGGCGAGGATCCGCACATCATCGACGATACCGTAGACGCGATTCTCCTCTATCTGGTCGACGGACCGGACCATCCCGCTCCGGAAGCTCGTCATCCCTTGCTCCAGCGCCGCATGCGGGATATGGTCGATCATCTGCTGGTTCATTGCATTCCATTGACCGTCGGCAAGGCTAGCAGTCATGTCCATGAGCTCCTCCGTTCCATTGTCTTCCCTTGTTCATGCATCTTATCATTATACCACAAGGCGATACGCGCTGCGCCGTCTTTGAGGGGATGGATATCGTTGCAGCAGCATGCCAAAAAAAGGCCATCCACGCCATGCGCCGGCGTGAAGACCTCCCTGGGGTGTGTCCGCATACTCCGAGGGTTACAGATAACAGATTGTCGTTTATTCGGACTGCCTGAGGCGAGCCTGCCGGTCCTCCTCGGTCATCCGGTCGACATAGGCGCACAGCTCGTCCAGCTTGCCTTGCTCTGCCAGCGAACGGATCGCAGCAAGCCGGGACGAGCCGACTTCATCCTCCGTGGGGCGAGACTCGACCGGTCTGCGAAGCCGCGAGGCGACGACGGCTGCACACAGGATCAATACGGCGGCTATACCGGCGAGCATCAGCCATTGACGCGTCAGGGCGTCTTGCACCTGCCTGTAATCCGAGACGATCGTCAGCACATATCGGTCGAGCGGCTGGCCCTCTGCATCGAGGATGCTGGCGACGCGGTCGATGGAGACGGGCACGTACTGCTTCATGACCGGCCGCCCCGCGATCGTCGTCCGGATCGTCACCGGGGTATTGGTCCGATAAGCTTCATCGATATGCCTTAGCTCGTCGCGAGCCACATATGCGTTGGAGCCGTAGAAGACCGGCATCTGCGTAATGTGGCGCAGCTCCTCGCCCAGCTCGGTTTCGGTCAGCTGCTCGCCGCGCGGATAGGTGCTCGGATTGACAGCGCCGATCTCGAGCAGTGTCGGATTTTTGAGCAGCGTCTGCTCGATCAGCCGATCGGCGCCGGTCAACTCCTCGTACTCGCGCTGCATATCGTAGCTGACATACGGATCGATGATATAATTGGTCGAGCCGTCATAGTAGTAGCCCCACTTGCGGACCTTGCTCGTATCCGACGAAGCCACCTCGAAGGGGCCGGTCCAGAAGTTGTCCAGCGACTGCCCCCAATCAATCGTCACCTGCCGCTTGTCGAACAGTTGGTTGAACGCCTCGTACCATGGCTTCCAACTGCTCGTCTTCAGCCCCAGCTGCCGGGAATCGGACGAACGATAGAGCACGATATCGTCCTCGGTCCGCTTGAGCAGCGTAATATGCAGTACGCCCAGCCGCTCGCTCAGCTCGATCAGCTGTTCATTGCGCACCTTCTCGATATCCGCATCCAGCGCATACTGGGCAGCGATGGAGACACTGCGCAGCTGCCGCCCGATCTGCTCCTGATATTTCTCGGCGCCGAGTCTGGATTGCTCGATCGCGATCTCGATCTGTCCCGCCACTGCGCCCAGCTCATGCCTGAGACTCCGCTCGAGCGCCTGCTTGGTCAAGAGGTAATACAGCCCATGCGTGCTGCCTACAATAACTACGATCAGCAGCAGCGGCTTCCACCACAGTCTTCGTATCATCGTCATGCAACATCCCCTGGTCATTGGTATGGATCGGCGGTCGTCCGCGCGCCGTCATGCTGCCCGAACCGTTCTAGCGATGCCGAGCTACGGTCAGACGCTGGCACTCCCGTCAGACGCGCAGCTTGCGCAGTCCGCTGAGCAGCGCCCATCTGCGTTCCTGCCGCTTCTTGTAACGCGGGAGCGACCGATAGATGTCGCCAGCCTCCCCATACGCCGCCCTCGCCTCGTCGCGGCGCCCCAGTTGCTCATAGAGCTGGCCGAGCTTGTAGTACGCCTCGCAGGAGGACGAGTGGATGTCGCGGAACGACTCCAGACAACGTATCGCTTCCTCGGTCTGGCCTTGCGCGCCATACATCCCGGCGAGCCTCAGATAGGGCTGCCCATACTTGACGCGGGGATTGATCGCGAGCGCCCGCTCGATGGCGGCCTTGCCGCGCTCGGGATCGCCCGTATGCAGACAAGCGGCGCCCAGATCGTCCCAATACTCGGCCGAATCCTCCAGCGTATCGCCGATCGACTCCAGCACAGCGCGGGCGTCGCGATAACGCTTGCGCTCGAGCAGCGCCCGCGCCATCTCCTGCTTGGCATCGACGTCGCTCGGATTGAGCAGCAGCTGTTGGCGCAGCTGGGCGATCCGCCGACGGCGGCGCAGCGGCTTCATCAGACTCGGCGAGAGGCCGAGGAAGCGCCGGTCTAACACATACAGTACCGCCAGCAGGATAAGTATCGCGAGGAAAGGATTGCCGACGAGCCACCACAAAAACGAGAAGATTAAAACTTTTCCCATGATTCCCCTCCACCATCGTTCATTCCCTAATCATAGCACAGATTCCCCAGCTTGCGGCACCCCTTCCTCCTCGGGAAAGACCGTGAGGTCCGCGCCGCAGGTAGCCGGGCGCGCGATGTCGAACTGTTTATAATATTGGCCATCCTGATGTTGAGAGGAGCTTGTTATGATTAAGACTGAATGGCAGCATATCGAGGCCCATCTGCCTGCATGGCTGGAGGAGAGCCGCCAGGCCGCCAGGCGCGGCAAGGTCGCCGACTATATCCCCGAGCTGGCCCACGCGCCTGCCGATGCGCTCGGATGCACGCTGATCGATACGAACGGCAATACGACGAACGCAGGCGATTGCGGCCTGACATTTACGATGCAGAGTATATCCAAGGTGTTCACGCTGCTGCTGGCGCTGATGGACCGGGGGGAGGAGCGCGTCTTCAACCATGTCGGCATGGAGCCGTCGGGCGACGATTACAACTCGATGCTGAAGCTGGAGCTCGTCGAGCCCGGCAAGCCCTTCAATCCGCTGATCAACGCCGGCGCGATCGCCGTCACAGCGCTGATCAAGGGCGACAGCACCGACGAGCAATTTGTCCGGATTCGCGACTTTTTCCGGATGATCGCCGGCGACAGCTCCATCGACTGCAACTACGACGTCTATGCCTCCGAGCATCGCACCGCACACCGCAACCGTTCGCTCGCTTACTTCCTCAAGGACAATGACGTGCTCGCAGACGAGATCGCCGTCGAGGATGTGCTCGACGTCTACTTCCGCCAATGCGCCATCGAGGTCAACTGCGAGCAACTTGCCCGCATGGGCATGGTGCTCGCCAACGGCGGCTACGACCTCGTCACCGGCCAATCGCTTATCCCCTACCGCTACGTCCAGATCGCCAAGACCTTCATGGTCACTTGCGGCATGTACAACGCCTCCGGCGAGTTCGCCATTCAAGCGGGCATCCCTGCCAAGAGCGGCGTCTCGGGCGGTATTATCGCCCTTGTCCCCGGCCGCTACGGGATCGGCGTCATCGGCCCTGCGCTCAACAGCAAGGGCAACAGCACCGCAGGGATCGACCTGCTCCGCAAGCTTTCGGTCCAGTACAACTGGAGCATTTTCTAGCTTTCTCCCCTTTCTTGGCGCGCCAGCCCTTTCCTTTCCAGGTATGAGATGTGTTTGCGATTCCCAGTATAAGGGTATACGCAGACTAAACCCTACTTCGGGCTTGACCCGTCACAAGGAAAGGATGAATCGCTATGCCATCAAGCAATGGAA
Source organism: Paenibacillus sp. 598K (assembly GCF_003851045.1). Taxonomy (GTDB): domain Bacteria; phylum Bacillota; class Bacilli; order Paenibacillales; family Paenibacillaceae; genus Paenibacillus_D. Next base: position 32,459 of record NZ_BFBX01000128.1, read on the forward strand.
AACAGATCAACCCTCCCCAGCATCAGAATCGTCGTCCGGGCCTGGAGTCCGAGATGCAGCCCCTGCCAAAGTTCGACTCGGAGACCTACCGACCAGCGGGCAAGCTGACCGATAAGGTCGCTATCATCACCGGTGGCGACAGCGGCATCGGCCGCGCTGCGGCTGTCGCCTACGCCAAAGAAGGCGCGGATGTCGTCATCGTCTATCTGGACGAGCATGAGGACGCCAAGCTTACCGCTCGCCATGTGGAGCAAGCGGGCCGCCGTTGTCTGCTGCTCGCTGGCGATATCGGCGATTCAGCCTTCTGCACGGGCGTCGTCCGCCAGACCATCGAGTGCTTCGGGCGGCTGGACATCCTGGTCAACAACGCGGCCGAGCAGCATCCGCAGGACAAGCTCGAGGACATCACCGACGAACAGCTGGAGCGGACGTTTCGCACCAATATCTTCGCCATGTTCTATCTGACCAAGGCTGCGCTGCCGCATCTGAAGAAGGGCGCTTCGATCATCAACACCGCCTCCGTCACCGCTTATCGGGGCAGCCCCAAGCTGCTCGACTACTCCGCCACCAAAGGGGCGATCGTCGCCTTCACTCGCTCTCTGTCCACCAACGTAGCCGGACGCGGCATCCGCGTCAACGGCGTCGCGCCGGGGCCGATCTGGACGCCGCTTATCCCGTCCACCTTCGAGGAGACGGAGGTCGCAACCTTCGGAGCGGACACGCCGATGCAACGGCCAGGCCAACCTGAGGAGCTAGCTCCCGCCTACGTCTACCTCGCCTGCGACGACTCCTCCTATATGACGGGGCAGATGCTCCATGTCAATGGCGGAGAAGTGATCAACGGCTAGACAAGCCGCATATTTATTGGTACTATATTGGTACTATCACATAATGTAACGAGGGAGGGGTGGAATGAACAAAAAACCATTGCTGCGCGAGCAGCTGGCAGCCCGGCTGCGTGAGCAGGTCGCCCGGCTGCAGACGACCGAGCCTGTCCGGATCGCTCCAGAGCGGGAACTGGCAGAGCAGTTCGGCGTCAGCCGGATCAGTCTGCGGGCCGCTGTCAAGCTGCTCGTCGAGGAAGGACTGCTGACGCAGATTCAGGGCAAGGGCACGTATACGACGCCGCGCAAGGCGGTGCGTGCGCTCCATTTGTTCTGTTCGCCGGATATCAAGAGCACGGACCCGTTTTACAATGAGTTCCTCGTCGAGATCACGACGACAGCCGCTCTGCAAGCGATCGCTCTGATGATGGTCCACGAGTCGCAAATTATGGCGCAAGAGCCGAATGTCCCGCTCGTCGTCATCGGCGTCGTCTCCGATAGCCTGATGTCCCGTCTCAACGAAGCATACAGCACGGTAATCGTCATCCAGGGCAATGGCCAGCCGACCTCTGTCATCCATCTCGGCTTTGACGATTATGCCATCGGACGCCGGGCAGCAACGTTGCTGCTGGAGGCGGGATATCGTCGCATCGCGCTGCTCGCCGGACCGGATCGCTACCCCTCCGCCTCGCAACGCAAGCTTGGCTTCCTCGATGGACTCGCCGAGCAAGGCTTGGAAGCGGATACATGGACCAGCAAGATGAACTGGTCCGGCGGCTACGACGCGGCAGAAGCGCTGGAAGCCTGGATCGCGGCCGACTCGGCGCCGGCAGCGCTGTTTGCCGCCAATGACTGGATGGCCGTCGGGCTGATCCAGCGTCTCAAGGAGCGGGCAGTGTCCGTACCGGAGGCGTTGGCCGTGATTGGCTGCGACAACATTCAGTTGGCCAGTCAGTTCACGCCCGCGCTCACGACCTTTGATCTGGATATGAAGCTGCTGACAGCCGAGCTGATGAACATCCTTGCCAGCGGCGCACGAGTCACTCCCTACGCCGAGGGCGACGGCGTACAGTCGCTGCTGCTTCCAGCGACCCTGATTTTGCGGGACTCCTTTGTCCCGAGCATCGACAAGACCCACTGAACACGCTTTTATCCCAGTCTTTCATTTACGAGAGGAGCTTTCACATCCTATGGTCCAAGTAACTGTACGTCCGCAAGCCAGCAAAGGCACCATCAACAAAAACATCTACGGTCACTTCTCCGAGCATCTCGGCCGCTGCATCTACGAAGGCATCTGGGTCGGTCACGACTCGCCGATCCCGAACACCGACGGCATGCGCAACGATGTCCTCGAGGCGCTGCGCGAGCTCAAGGTGCCGGTCCTGCGTTGGCCCGGCGGCTGCTTCGCCGACGAGTACCATTGGCAGGACGGTATCGGCCCGGCCGAGCAGCGTCCCCGCATGATCAACACCCACTGGGGCGGCGTCGTCGAGAACAACCACTTCGGCACGCATGAGTTTTTCCGTCTGTGCGAGCTGATCGGCGCCGAGCCGTATATTAACGGCAACCTGGGCAGCGGCACGGTCCATGAGATGCAGCAATGGGTCGAGTACATGACCTTCGACGGCGAATCGCCGATGGCGAACCAGCGTCGCACCAACGGGCGCGAGGAGCCTTGGAAGCTCAAGTACTTCGGCGTCGGCAACGAAAACTGGGGCTGCGGCGGCAACATGCGCCCCGAGTACTACGCCGACGAATATCGCCGCTATGCGACCTACGTGCGCAACTATGGCGACAACAAGATTACGAAGATCGCTTGCGGACCCAATGCCCATGACTATGAATGGACCGAGGTGCTGATGCGCAACGCCGCCCGGTATATGGACGCGCTCACGCTGCACTACTACACCTTGCCTACCGGCGACTGGCAGCAGAAGGGCTCGGCGACGGACTTCGACACAGCCTACTGGTTCACGACGATGCGCCGCACGCTCGAGATGCAGGACCTGCTAGCCAAGCATTCCGCCATCATGGACAAGTACGACCCCGACAAACGGATCGGTCTGTATGTCGATGAGTGGGGCACCTGGTACGATGTCGAGCCGGGCACCAACCCGGGCTTCCTGTATCAACAAAACACGATGCGCGACGCGCTCGTCGCAGGCGTCAACCTGAACCTGTTCAACAACTACTGCGACCGCGTGACGATGGCCAACATCGCCCAGATCGTCAACGTACTGCAAGCCGTCATCCTGACCGAAGGCGACCAGTTGCTGCTGACGCCAACGTATCATGTATTCCATATGTTCAAGGTGCATCAGGATGCGCAGCATGTCGCGCTCGACTTCGTCAGCCCGGACTATACGTACGGCGCAGAGCGCATCCCGCAGCTCAGCCTGTCGGCCTCCATCGACAGCGAAGGCGCGCTGAACATCTCGATCTGCAACCTGCATCACGAGGCGTCCGCGCCGCTCGAGATCGATCTGAGCGCAGAGACGCGCAGCTCCGTGTCGGGCTCGATCCTCGTCCATGAGACGCTGAGCGGACACAACACGTTCGAGCAGCCCGAAGCGGTGAAGCCGCAAGCCTTTGACGGCGCCAAGCTGGAGGGCGGCAAGCTGTCGCTGGACGCGCCGGCTGCATCCGTCATCGTCCTCAAGCTGCAATAATGAACGCGGCGAGCAGAACCGACGGAAGGGACAATTGCAAGGGCTGCTCGGCCGACGTCAAGGTGACGGACGAGCAGATGGCCCGGCTATGGGCCAAGCTGGGCGAGCTGCCGCCGGAGGATCTCGCCGAGGACGGCATCTATGCGCAGCGGCTCGCGCTTTGCCGGGATTGCCCATCCCTGCAGTACGGCACGACCTGCCGTCATTGCGGTTGTCTCGTCGCCTGGAAGGCCCGCCTGAGCCGCTCCCGCTGTCCGCAGCCGGGCGTCAGCCGCTGGTAGCCTGACAACAAAAGGTCTTTGCCCCCGATTCGTTCGGATGCGGCAAAGACCTTTTTTCTTGTTGGTACATTATGCTATGATGTCCACAATGCCCATACGCATCACAACATTAAGCTGCGCTTAGGAGGACCTTATGCTCACGTTTGATCAAAAACTGGCGATTATCGCCGAATTCCCGGAGCTTGTCCGCAAGGACGTCTCGCTTGGCCGGGTCAACTTTCACTTCGAAGGCAGCCGCTACGACAAGAAGACGGTCGTCTACCATCTGCACCCGGGCGGCAACGGCTTCGTCTATGCCGCGCGCATCGCGGGGCAATCCACGGATGACAAGGGCTTCGTCAACATCAGGGAGTATCCGGAGGCCGAGCTGCGCAGCCTGCTGCGCCAAGCGATCGACTCGCTGGCCGATGGCCCCGATGCCCCTCAGTCGTCGGACGCTACAGATCCGTCGTCCTCTTCGGCTTCGTCAGCCGATGGGCTGCCGACAAGCTGGCGCAACGCCGAGGGACATCTGCTCCAGCTATCCTACACTGACGATCTCTGGTACGTCTATGACGGACCTAATCTTGAGATGGCCTTCGAGACCGAAGACGAGGCGCGCGCCTATCTCGAGGAGGAAGGCTTCTCGCCAGCCTAGCCGTCCATGCCGCGCCGCCGTCAGCCCGACAGCAGCGTCAGCGCCCATTTCTGAAAATCGGACTCCGGCTCGATGCCGAGCTCTTCTTGGAGCAACGTCTTGAAGCTCAGATAATGGGCGCGGGCTGCTCCGAGCTCCCGAGCGTGTACATACCCTTCCATGACGAGCCGGCAGATCTCCTCCGAATACGGCTCCCTCTCCTGCAGTTGCAGCAGTCGATCCAGTCCGTTCTTGCGATCTGCATAACGCAGCTCGTATTCGGCCAATCTCAGGTTAACCCCAATGAACTGCTGATGCAGCAGTTTGCGCTTCGCCGACGCCCACCCGTAATCATGCTCCTCGAAGTATTCCCCCCGATACAGCCCGATCGCCTGCTCGTATTGGCTCGCTTGCTCGGCGTTCTGAATCTCGGAGATCCCGGCCAGTCGCTCGAACAGCTCGACATCCGTCAGCAGCGAGGACTTCAACAGCCGGTAACGCTCCTGCGAGAATTCGACCTTCGCCTGCACGCCCCATTCCTTCAGCAGCTTGCGGATATGATAGACCGTCGTGTGCAGATACGTGACGGCCTTGTCCTGCTCGTATTCCTGCCAGACCGCATCGACGATCTGATCCTTCAGCACCCACCGCTCCTCATGATGCAGCAGATAAGCGAACATTTCTTGCGCCTTGTAGGTGCGCCATTTCAGCTTCTTCCGGGCATCCCCCTCGTGATATAGCTCCAGCCGCTTAAAGCATTGGATCGCGGCCTCGGCCTGCACGATAGGCCGCGACGGCTCAGGCGTCTGGCGGAGCGATTGCTCGATGCGCTCGAGCGTTTTGCGGAATCGCTCGGGATTGATCGGCTTGAGCAAATAATCGAGCGCATGCAGCTCGAAAGCCTCCACCGCATAATTGGCATAAGCGGTAATATAGACGATCCGTATATCCGGATGGATCGCCTGGATATGCTCCGCCGCCTCCAGGCCGTTCATCTCCGGCATGCCGATATCGAGGAAGACCAGATCCGTCTTTTGTTCCTTCAGATGCTCCAGACCTTTGCGGGCGGAGGTGTATTTGCCGGCAATTTCGATGCGGCCGTCTTTTTTGAGCAGCCGTTCCAGCTGCTGCAACGCCGGCTTTTCGTCATCGATCAAGATTGCATTCATCATCGCCGCTCGCTCCTCTCTTCAGATAGACTGTTGCCCGGACTTACGGGGATGTGGAACCGGATCGTCGTACCCGCCCCCTCCCGGCTCTCCGCTTCCAGACCTGTGCCGTAGATCGATCGCAGCCGTTGATGGATGTTGCGCAAGCCGACGCCGCCCGTCCCTCTCGGTCCGTTGAAGATCGCCTGCACCCGCTCCGGCGACATGCCGACGCCATTATCCTCGATCGCGAACTCGATGACGTCATCCAGCTGCCGGATCGACAGCTTCACTGTGCCGCCTTCCTCCTGCTGCATGACGCCGTGGCGCACGGCATTTTCGACGATCGGCTGCAGGCTCAGCGGCGGGATGAGCACGCGCACCGACTCGTCGATATCGTATTCGATGACGAGTTGCTCGTCGAAGCGGGCCTTCTCCAGCGCCAGGTAAGACTTCACCAGCTCCAGCTCGCCAGCGAGCGGCTTGGTGCGCTCGCGGTTCTGAAAGTCAAAGCTGCTGCGCAGGTATTGGCTGAGCTCGAACAACAGCTGGATCGCCTTGTCCGGATCGTCGTAACAGACGGAGATGATCGTATTCATCGCATTGTAGAGGAAATGCGGCTTGATCTGCGCCTGCAGGTACGCGATCTCGGTCCGGATCGACTGCTTGACCGAGGAACGAAGCTCCACCAGCGTTCGCACGCGGGCGCGCAGTTCGCCGAGGTCGACGGGCTTGCTCAGGTAGTCGCTGGCGCCGGAGGCAAAGGCGGTCTGACTATCCTCGGAGCGACTGCGCGCCGTCAGCATCAGGATCGGCAGATCCGATAGCAGGTAGCGCTCCCGGATGCGCCGGCACAACTCGAGCCCCGAGATGCCGGGCATCATCCAGTCGGTGATGACCAGGTCGATATCCGGATTACGCTGAAGCATGTCGAGCGCCTCGACACCGCTCTGCACCGGGATGACCTCGTGTTTTTCGAGCGACAGCGCGTTGATCAGCACTTGCAGGTTGACCTGATCGTCATCGACGACCAGGATTCGGCTGCGTTCGCCTTGCTCAGGGCTCGTCGTCTCCTCCTGAGGCTCAGCCATCGCCGCGGCAGTCAGCAGACCGGCAGACAGCTCGCGGGCCGCTCCCGCCCTGGACTGATCCGCTGCGACGGGCAACGTGAACCGGAAGATCGAACCCTGACCAGGCGTCGATTCCGCCCAGATGCGCCCCCCGTTTAATTCGACCAGCTTGCGCGTGATGCTCAAGCCAAGCCCCGTGCCTTTATAGCTGCGGTAGATTGCCGAGCCCCCTTGATCATAAGCGTCGAAGATCGTGCCCATCCGTTCGGGACGGATGCCGATGCCCGTATCGGCGACAGCAACCGTTACCCGATCGCCATGATGCTTGGCGGATACCGTCACGCTGCCCTGATGCGTGAATTTGATCGCATTGCCCAGCAGATTGAACAGGATCTGGTAGAGCCGATCCTCGTCCGTATCGAGCAGTGGCAGCCCTTCGGGCAACTGAAGACGGAGCTCCAGGCTCGGCTTGGCCTCGACATGACGGACGATCTCGATCACCGAGCTGGCGATCATCTCCAGATCGACCGGCTTGCGCTGGATCGCGATGTCACCGTTCTTCAGCTTGGCGAAGTCGAGGATATCGTTGATGAGCGCCGACAACCGTTTGCCGGTCGAGACGACCATCGACAGCTGATCCGATTGCTTGCGGCTGAGCTGACCCGAGGAGCCCTCCAGCATCGTCTGGGCAATATTGACGATCCCGTGCAGCGGCGTCCGCAGCTCATGCGATGTATTGGCCATAAATTCATCCTTGAGGCCGTCGAGCGTCAATAGCCGCTCCGACAGCGCCTCCACCTCGCTGAAGGATGCGGCGTAGCGGATCGCGATCAGCACCCCCTGCGAGAATACGAAAACGATGATCTCGAAGAGCATGATCGAGTAAGGCACCGAGAGACCGAGCATGATCAACACATTGACCAGGATAATCGCCATAATGCTATAGATGCTGACCATCATAAAAAACAAATTTTCGGACTGCTGCTTCAGCCCTCGCAGCATCGCGTACAGCACATACCCGACACTGACAAAGGAGGTCGCAAGCATGACGTCTTCCACACGACTAAAGATGATCGGCGGCAGCAACTGGGAAGCGCCCATCATTACAACCGTCACCCAAAATGCGGCGCGTACGAACGCCGGGCTGATCGTGCCCGGCAAGGATATCGCAACATAACGGAGCAAAAAGTAATAGACCAGTACAGAGCAAGCAAATTGCAGCTTCATGAAAAGGACGTAATCCAGACCAGGGATCAAGTTCCCCATCAGCTTTTCGCCGTGCGTGAAGACATACAGCATCGCGGTGAGGCAAAACAAGCCCAGATAAAGCATGCTCGACTCGCTCTTGCGCAAACGAGAAACGACCATGAACAGGCAGGCGGGAATAAATAAGCCGACCATCGACATCCAATCGATCCCGACCGCAAGCTCGCGGCTGCTCATGATCGACTTCTGATCGCCAAAGGCGATCGGAATAATCATGCCTCCGGAAGAATAACTGTAGTTCGCGATTTGCACCAGCACCTCGACCCTGTCTTCATTGAGCGCTGCATAGCCGACGAATGGAATGTTGCGCTGTTCCCCATACGCTTCGTCGGTCGAGGGTTGTCCGCTCGCGCCGACAGGCTCTCCTGCTAGGAAGATGCGACTGGCCGAGCGTATGTTTTTCATATGTATGCCGTAGATGCCATTGGTCCCCTCCGGCATGAGGATCTCCAGCCGGAAGGTCGCGTAGCCCGTAATGCCCGGATGGCCATCCTCGCGCAGATAAGCGTTCCATTTGCCGGGCACCGGGACGGTGGCTGGCTTCCCCGCCAACGTCAGGTCGTCGTCCGGATACAACAGCTCGCTCCGGTACATCTCCCATTCGCCCTCCAGCGGCACGACGCCGCCAGCAGCGAAATCCCACCCTCGCAAGTCGAGGATGCCGTCCTGGGCGCGGGGCGGCACATGCGGGTTGAGGACCATCTGCACCATGATGATCAACGGCAGCAGCATGACGACCGCAACACTGGCCAATATAATCCATCCATCATTCTTCCCCATAGATCCTCCAGCTCAGGCGGTCACCAGAATTTCTTTCCATACGATAAGTTTACCATCTTCCCCCTTTCGTTTCACGAGATTTCGTCATTTTTCGACCGGATCAGTCAGAGCTAGCGGGCGTCAGCGCGATCCGGCAGCCACCCTCGCGCAGGTCGTCCCAGTACAACGCCAGCTCGTCGCCATCGCCCAGCTTGCCGACACCGGCAGGCGTACCTGTGAAGATCAGATCTCCCTCATCCAAGCCATAGTGCGTGCCGATATGCTCGAACAGCTCCGGCAAGCCAAAGATCGCGTCGCGCAGCGCCCCGCGCTGGCGCTCCTCGTCGTTGATGCGCAGTGCGAACGACGTCTCGGTGAGCGCGTCGAGCCCCTCGAACGGGCGGAAGGCCGTCAGCGGCGCCGATCCTGCGAACCCCTTGGCTCTCAGCCACGGATGCCGATCCTGCTTCAGCACCGTCTGCACCTCGCGCAGCGTCAAGTCGAGCCCAAGCGCAAAGCTGTCGATCAGCGCTTCGACAGCCAGACCGGGCTTGTACCGCCCTCCGATCCGGACCACCAACTCCGCCTCATAGTGGACGTCGCCATACCTACCCGGCAACGAAATCACTTGGTCATCCAGAGGCACGATAGCATGCGTAGGCTTCATGAAGATCATCGGGCTGTCCGGAACGTCGTTACCCAGCTCCTCAGCATGCTTGCCATAATTGCGGCCCACACAATACACATTTCTAATGTCACGATTCACGTTTCGTTTTGCCTCCCTCAAGTCCTATTCTTATCGGTGATACGGCCGTGCACATCTTCCGGACAACGAGAAAAACCGCACGAAGCGTGCGGTTCTCTGGTCTAGTAGCCCAATATCGCTCCGCCGGCTGGCATTCCTCGAACCACCGCATCAAAATGCTTCGCCGAGAACGTGCAGCTTTTGGAATTGGACGTAAGCGGCCACTCGAAATAAGCCTTTTTCGTGCTCTTGTCCAAATAAGCAATATTGTGAATATTGACAGCGTTATTCCGATCCACGAGCTTAAAATTAAAGCCGCTATTGTTCAAAAGCTCCACATAGAACCGCAATGTGCCCATCGTGTAGTAGCTAGCCTCGCGAGTATGGACTACGATACGATTAATAATACCATCACACTCGAAAAAAATAATGTCTTCGATTTGAATCAGCTTAAGGCCCAATCCTCCATCAACATCGAGCGCGACGGACAAATGCCTGCATTCATGCATATTGACCATCCCCTGTTGGATTATTTGAGCAGTTCCTCAGGCGTCTCCGGCTGGTTGATCCATGACCAACTAGCGGTACTTACGACAAGCACAGCGATAGAAGAAAGGACAGTGGCAATTGTAGTATAGAAACGTTTCTTCAATTTACTCACCTCCTTCCCCGAATCAGTGTGAGACCTTGGGTTAGGAAAGCTGCTGCGAGAACAGAATAACCGATGATTGCACTTACCGCAATCATACCTAATGCAATCATCTTCAAATACTTGAAATAGCGAGTCGGAATGCGAGTCTGCTTCTCGATTCGAGAAGGAGCATAAAGCAGAGCTAGTACAAAAGCTCCACCGTTCATCAGCAGGGTTGCTGTAGGGCCAAAATCCGCAAAACTAAGTAAAGTGATACCGAAAGAAGAAACAAGTATGCACAAAACCCCGGATTGAAGATGGTACCCGCCAGAAACTTGTCGTAGAAGCGCAAAGCCGATCATGGCTACTGTCGTCTCCACGACACGTCCTGTGTACAGAGAGATAGCAAGTGAAAACAGAATGACGGAAAGCGTATTAATAAACAGCTTGATTGAATATTGAAGAACAGCAAGACTTGCCGGATGCTCGGGCACATTTTTTTTAATATTGATCGCAATTCTCTCCGAGATCGCGTTTATCAATATTCCTCAGCCTCTTTCTTAATTGAATAAAAAAGAAAAATAAGCAAAGCAATGACAAAGCCGACAAGCCCGATAAATACATCAAGCAATTGCATCATGATGCCTAAAAAGACAACAAAGGCAACAATGAGCAAAATAATGATAATATGCTCTCTCTTGAATCTAAGTTTTTCAAAATCGAATGTAAAGCCATAGCCTTTTCGATACAAGTAAAGGCTAATAAATATTAATATCCCGGTCAGCAACTGGAATAGATAGCCCTTGATGGGATCGGTCTTTATTTCTTCCAGCGAGAACAAAAAATTAATAAAAACCGCTTGAATAACAATGGACGCAGAATAACCAACAATCGTCATCAAGAAGGACCAAATCAGCGGTATACGAACAATGGTACTGAAAAACAATGCGGTAATGATGAGATTGACGATGGGAGCAATGTACGATAATGATTCGATATTCTCTCTTGTGAGGTAATTCTGAAAATTAATAATCTCAATAATCAGCAAGGAGTGCCAGAAATATTTCTTGAGGTCGAAACGAAACACATACAGTGCAACTGCATAGATCGAAAGTCCCTCAATGGTGGAGAACAGCATGAATAACAAAAAATGCGTCACGATCATCAACCATCCCTATCTTTTTGACACCATATGCCTACTTCTATAATAATCCCAAAGCCGTTTTTTTTCGACCCTTTGTCCCATAATTTTTATCTTGACAAATGACGAGCTACCTACTTCTGTTTATCTATAGCTCGGCAATGCCGCTGCGGCTATTCGCTGCTTGCGATATGCTGTCGGCGACATCCCGACCCGCGCCCTGAATAGGCGGACGAAAGTCTTGTACGATCCGAAGCCGACCTCGTAGCATACCTCCGACACCGACATCCCGGTAGATGCCAGCAGGCCGCAGGCATGGCGAATCCGAAGCTCGCTCAATAGCTGCATAAAGGATAAACCCGTCGCCTCCTTGATCCGCTCGCTGATCCGCGACATGCTGATCGCGAAGCGATCCGACAGGATCGTCAGCGTCAACGGCTCCTGGTGGTGTCGCTGGATGTAGTGTACGACCCGCCAGATCGGATTGGCCGGGACGAGATTGGTCGACGCCCCCTTCGATCCGCACTCGCCCGACCGACGCTCCCGGTCAAATACGATCAGCACCTCGGTCAGCTTCGCCCTCAGCATCGCCCCTCGCCAATCGTCGCTGCGCTCGTACTCCTCCAGCATCTGACGCAGCAAGAGCAGCATACGGTCATGCTCCATGCCCGTCATTTGGAGATGAGGCGACAGCGAGGCATCCTCAGCCAGCAGGCGGCCGAGTCCCTCATGAGAGCTCGTCCCCATCAGCAAGTCCAGGCCGAACATGCAGTTGACGAGCTCCAGCGTATGCCCAGGCTCCGTCTCGATCTCATGGATCTGATAAGGCAGGATTAGTGAGAAGGTCCCCGGTCGCATCGAATGCCGAACGCCATTAATCCATTCGGAACCACAGCCTTCCGTCACATAAGAGAATTCGAGGAAATCGTGACGATGCGACGGATAACCTTGCTTCAAGCGATGGATGTTGATATGTAAGGGCAGCGCGCTGTCCCGATTAGGATAATCTGTGAGCTGGAGAGGATACTGGGCCATCACTGACGCTCCCGTCGAATTATTGAGACATTGTTCGAAATGTCCGCCATGCTTTTCGTGTTGCTCTATCTTACCATGAAAACGTAATCTGTTAGAATGGAAATAGCCGCCTCGACTCGTGAACATCGTCGGCAGCGGTCAAATGGGATGATCTTAAGGAGGATATCAATCATGCTGAGAGGCTTAACCCCTGCTGGTCTGGGGGCTATCGCAAATGATGAACAGTACCTGGAGCTCGCTTCGCGCTACGGCTTCCAGACCGTCGACCTCGATCCGACCGGCCTGATCGGCCAACTCGGGCTGGATGGGACAAAAGCACGCCTGTCCGAGCTGGGTCTGTCGATCGGCTCTATCGGGCTATCTGTAGATTGGCGGACGACCGAGGAGAACTTCCGCACCTCGCTGACGGCGCTGCCAGCTCAGGCCGCAGCGGCAGCCGCGCTCGGGGTGACCCGTTGCTGCACCTATGTGCTGCCCTCCGTGGACGAGCCTGCCGCCCAATTCACCGTCTCTGCGACCAAGCGGCTGAGACTGTGCGCTCAGATCCTCGGCGGCTATGGCATCCGGCTCGGACTCGAGTTCGTAGGGCCGCATCATCTGCGCACGCGCTGGGCCAATCCCTTCCTCTGGACGGCCGAGGATACGCTGGCCTGGATCGAAGCGATCGGCGAACCGAATGTCGGTCTGTTGTTCGATGCCTACCACTGGTATACGACAGGCATGACGCTAGAGGACATCGGACGCCTGCGTGCAGATCAGATCGTCCATGTCCATATCAATGATGCCAAGGATGTACCGGTTGCTGAAGCGCTCGACAATGACCGCGTCTACCCCGGCGAAGGCGTCATTGATCTTGTCGGCTTCCTGAAGGCGCTACATGCGATTGGCTACAACGGCCCCGTCGCGCAAGAGATCCTCATGCCTGCTCCGCCGACCGACAGCCCTGAAGCGCTGGCAGAACGCTCGCGCCAAGGCTTCGATCGCGTGTTCGGCGCTGCTGGCCTCTAGACTGCCCTCAAAACGGAGCCTACGGTCACGGGATCGTTCTTTCGGGGACAAAGGCGAGCTAAACGCTTTCTGCAAGAAAGCGACTTCGGAAGGATAATCTTCGCTTCTCCAGTAACGATTCCGTGCCTCTTCGGCCTTTGAGGGCAGCCTGAGTATTTCGCTAACCAAAAAACCCCCTCGCCTTCCTTTAAAACAAGGAAGACGAGGGGGTTTTGACATATCCGTCACCGTCAAGCTGCTCCCGCGATAACACTCTCATTAGAGGATCTCTGCGCAGATGAACGATACACTCCACATTGGAGGTATGATACACAAGATGTCCAGCCTTTGCGTTAAAAAACTCCCTATTCGCTTCCTGTTCGGCAACTTCTCGAATCGGGGCTACCTCCGTAATAACCTTTTTATCGTCCTCCTCGTGGAATTCAATAACGGAAATTAAAACAAATTGGTCGGGAAACAACTCTCTGACTTGCTGCCACTGCATCATACATCCCTCCAGTTCCAGATTTATTATCTCGAGATTATTGGACCATTTCCAGAATTAAGCTGCATCCGACTTTGAACTTCCTCACCCTCCTTGGCGGATAGCAGACCCCACATTATGACATCCTAAGGAAAGCGGACACTGTGCCGCACGGCAAGGATCACAAGGAGGTCAGAGCGTATGCAGCGTATAGCAAAGCTCGGTGCTGCGGCCTTGATCATCGCAGTCGCAATCGTAGGCTGCGTCGATGAGCGCCAAGGCGATATCGGCAACCGCAATATACGTCAACAGCAATATAAAAAAGACGCCAACGGCAATTGGATCATTGACAAGCGCTTTGCCGTCGATCAGATGAATGAGATGAATCGGGCAGGCAGCAATCGCTTAAACAGCAATAATCTGATCGGCGCTCATCAGAACTACCGAATGGAGATGAATAGCGACGTCTCGGAAGCAGTGGCATCAATTCCAGGGGTTCGAGCGGCCTATGTGCTGTTGGCCGACCACAACAGCTACTGTGCCATCACGATGGAGGACCGCGAGAACGTCGAGCCTCCAACTGATGTGAAGCGTCAGGCGGCCCGCATCATCAAGGAGCTCCATCCTCAACAGGACCGCGTCTACGTATCGTCGGACCCGGTATTCGTCGATCGGATGTCGATGTATATGAACGAAGCGCAGCTGAAGCGCCCTGTGCAGCCTTACATCGCCGAGTTTAACGCGATGGTGGACCGCATCTTCCCGGTCGAAGCAGGGATTCAATAAGCGGCAAAACAAATGAGACAAAGCAAAGTCCTCCTGCTGCTTTATGCGGGAGGTTTTTTTCATGTTCCGTCCAGCCCAATTTTCGAGGGGAGCGCACCATCGCAGGGTCGTATTCATACTATAATTTGACTGTATCCCTTAACCTTGTTAGACCATAAAAACCCGGGCAAGGAGGGGTGACAAAAACGTGAAGGGTAGCGACCATAAGAGCAAGTTTTTATTGACCGCTCGGGAGCGCGAGGTGTTCGAGCTGCTGGTGCAGGACAAAACAACGAGAGATATTGCCAAGCATCTGTACATCAGCGAGAAGACCGTGCGTAACCATATCTCCAATGTCATGCAAAAATTGAATGTCAAAGGTCGTTCGCAAGCTGTGGTCGAGTTGATTAAGCTTGAGGAGTTAAAAATTTGATCTTTATTCGCACCCCTTGGTGAACCTCCTCGTCTTCCTTGCTTTAAAGGAAGGCGAGGAGGTTTTTTGGCGCCTTGACGAACACCACCACGAACAAACTCTATTGACAATAAGTCATCCTCAACCTTATACTACCTAGTATTAGTACCAGGTACTATAACCAGAGTATATATCCCCTGAGGAGGTAGAGATAGGATGACTACCAGCCGTATGCAATCCAACGCCGTCATCACGGCAATCGGCAGCTATGTACCCGAGCAAGTGCTCCGCAATGCGGATCTCGAACGGATGGTGGATACGAACGACGAATGGATCGTCCAGCGCACAGGCATCCGCGAGCGGCGGATCAGCGCCCCTGAGGAGTATGCGAGCGACCTCGCCGTCGCCGCTGTACGCGACCTTGAGCATCGTTACCTGGCCCGGCTGAGCGACATCGATTATATTATCGTCGCCACCTCGACGCCGGATACCGTCTTCCCCAGCGTCGCCTCCAGGGTCCAGCATGCCTGCGGCATCGTCTCCGCCGGGGCCGTCGATATCCAGGCGGCATGCGCCGGCTTCGTCTCCGGGCTGCAGCTCGCCAGCGGCCTGCTGCTCAGCGGCAGCTGCCGCAAGATTCTCGTCATCGGAACCGAGACCTTGTCCAAAATTACGGATTACACCGACCGCTCGACCTGTATCTTGTTCGGCGACGGGGCCGGCGCCGTACTCGTCGAAGCCGCCGCTGACGGCGCTGGCGCCTTCATCGCCTCGCGAAGCGCGACCGATGGCGCCGCTGGGCATCATCTTTACTGTTCCGCGTTATCCGACAACATCGGCGGACAGCCGATCGCAACCGAGCGTCGAATCGTGCAAAACGGCCGCGAGGTGTATAAATGGGCGGTGACACAAGTGTCCGGAGGTGTGCTGGAGCTGCTCGAAACGGCCGGCATCGAGCCCCCGGCGCTCGACTGGCTCATCCCCCACAGCGCCAATCTGCGTATCCTCGAATCGGTCAGCGAGCGGACCGGCATCGATATGACGCGAGTGCTGGAGAGCGTCGTCCACTATGGCAATACCTCTGCCGCCTCAATCCCGCTGGCGCTCGACCTCGCCGTGCGCGACGGTCGGGTGCAGCCTGGTCAACTGCTGCTGCTGTATGGCTTCGGCGGCGGACTGACCCAATCGGGTCTGCTGCTCCGCTGGACGCTGGAGCCCCGATGAAGCCAATGCGCTGCGCGGCCCGCTACGGACCGCGCAGCTCAGCTCATGGTCAGCCACATTCTGGACATTCGGTTGCAGCAGACACCCTATCGATCGTATCGATCGTAACGCTGCGCTTGACGTTCTGCAGCAGCTTTAGCGCATCCTCCAGCGTATCGCCCTTGACGACGATCTGGCCGATCCGGTCGGTGCCGACCCGGAACGGTCGCACGCTATCGCCCAGACGATAATCAAAGCTGATCTGGATGACATCCGGATGCGGCTCGCAGCCAATCTCCTGCTTCACTAGCCTGCCATGACTGTTATGGATGAGCAGCTCGCATGCGCATGGGGTAGCCCCCACCCTCTCAAATCTGGGCGAACGATCAAGCGCAGCCCGCACCATCTGTTCATAATAGTCATAGCCATAATGGGTCGACACAATCTCCGGCAGACAAGTCGCTCCTGCACGACCGCCGATCTCCAGGACATAGACCTCCTGGCCCACCAGCATAAAATCCGCGTTGATTGCGCAATTGTCCAGCTCCAGGGCAGCAATGCTGCGCTTCAGCTGCTCCTGCGCGTCTCGCACAGTCTCATCCGCGAGCGCATAAGGCACATAGTGCCCGATCGGCACCCCCGCATCCCCGTAAAACATAAAATCTCCATGCGGCAAGATGTATTGAATCTCGCCGTCATAGACGAAGGCTTGAGCGCCGAATTCGATCCCTTCCAAATACTGCTCGACGATAAAAAACGACTGTTTCGTCGCCTTCATCACCCTATCGTAGGCGGCGTCAACCGCTTCTGGCGACTCCACCTTAATGATGCCCTTGCTGCCGCCGCCATCAACGGCCTTGAAGACAACCGAGTGCGGCAGCGACTGATAAGCGCGTCGAGCCGCATCGCGACTGTCTGCCCGGAGCCAGGAGGCGGTACGTACCGAATGTTTGGCGAATGCCTGCTTCATCTCCCATTTGTTCGAAGACAGGCGAGCCGCCCGCTCGCTAAGGCCCTTCAGTCCCAGAGCATCGCAGACCGCTCCGACGGCCCGGACCGCTACATCGGTGCCCGTCGTGCAGACGCCGCTGACACGTTCGGCGCGCGCAACCTGCAGGATGCCTTCGATATCCGTCGTATCGACCTCGTACACACGGTCCGCATAGCGGAACCCCGGATAGTCTCCCGAACAACTGGCGACGATGACTTCCAGCCCCATCGCCTTCGCCTTGCGGATGAGCGGCACCTGGCTGATGCCTGCCCCGAGTACGAGCAGCCGGCTCATGGCTGGAACTCCCTCACCCGGCTGATGATGCGTTCCATGTCGGCATCGCTGAGATTGGGGTGGATCGGCAAGGTCAGGATCTGCTTCCATACTATCAGCGTAAACGGCACGACTGCCCGAGTGTTGATATAGCTAGGATGAAGGTGACAAGGGTAATAATGGACTCCGGTCGCGATGTTATGCTCCTGCAGATGGCCGATCAGTCGATCGCGACGCGCCTCATCCGGCAGCCGGACCTGGTACAGATGCCAGGAGCTGCGGGCATAGTCCTTTTCCTGGGGCAGTTGCAGCCAAGGAAGATCGCTTAGTTCTTTTTGATAACGCTCCGCCACTTCGCGCCGCCGCCCATTGAGCAGATCCAGCTTGCCGAGCTGTACCAGTCCGATCGCCGCTTGAAGATCATTCATATGGTATTTGTACCCGACTTCATCCACATAATACTGCCATGCGTATACCTTTTCGGAGGAGGAACGAATCCACGTATCGCGCGAGATACCGACCCAGCGTTTTTCGCGGATTTTGCGTGCCATCCATTCCGCATTGCAGGTGATGGCTCCGCCTTCGCCGCTCGTCAGATTTTTGACAGCATGGAAGCTGAAGCAGGTGAGCGGACTGATCGAGCCGATCGGCTTGCCTTTGTAGGCGGCGCCGCATGCATGTGCCGCGTCCTCGACGACGTGGATGCCATGATGCGCCGCGAGCTTATGAATGGCGTCCATGTCGCAGGGGTGACCGCCCATATGGACGACGATGACAGCCTTGGTGCGCGGCGTGATCTTGCGCTCGATATCGGCGACCGAGAGATTCAGCGAGTCGCCCTCGATATCCGCGAAGACCGGATCGGCGCCGACATATCTTACGGCATGTACCGTCGAGATGAAGGTCATCGACGGCACGATCACCTCGTCGCCCGGCCCGACCCGCAGGATATCCAGCGCCAGGTGCAGCGCCGCTGTGCCAGAGTTCAGGGCTGCAGCAAACCGCGAGCCGACAGAGGCGGCGAATTCTTGCTCGAACTGCTCTGTCTTGGGCCCCAACCCGAGCCAGCCCGAGCGCATGACCTCCGCGACTGCATCGATCTCCTCCTGACCGATAGACGGCTGCAAGACGGGAATATGTCTATGCTTCAATACGATGAACTCCTTTCTCCTCTAGCGATCCTTCACTTCTGGTCCTGCAGGATCTCCTCGTGCCAACGCTTGGCGCAAGCCGCGATCGTGAAGTGCTCGCGCGCATCGGCCTGCGCGTGCTCCCGGATCTGTTGTCGCAACGACGGCCGCTCGATCAGCTCGCAGATCGCCTCATACCATCCTCTGCTCTGCGCCCGAGTCAGAAGACCATTGACGCCATGCTTTACCCAGCCTTGGTACGGCGGCGTATCCGCATAGATGCCAGCGATGCCGCATGCCGCGTATTCGCGAAACTTGTTGTTCGTCTTACAGTTATGCAACAGCGTCTCCTCGAGCGGAGCTAGACCGATATCCCAGTTCGACTGGTACAGCCGTCTCAGAAAGTTGCGATAATCCGGATCATATTGAGCAAACGTGACTTGATGCAGGTCTTCGAGACCATCCGGGATATAGCCAAAAAACTCGATTTTGACCCGGTTGCCATACGTCCTCGCAACGCCGCGCAGCGCCTGGATGACCGGCTCGAACGCCGATTCCTTGCGCCCTCCTTCATAGCCGATATGGATGCGTCCATCCCGCTTTTGTGGTTTTTCCAGACGGTCCAGCATCTGGAAGTCGACACTTCCCGTGAAGCTGACTACACGGCGCGGATGGTAGTGCCGCTCCAGATGCCGGGCGAAATAGTCCGAAGCGACCTTGACCATCTCTGCTTCCCGTATAAAACGGCTGTAGACCTCCCGCCTCATCGGATCATGATAGAACTGGCCGCTCTCCGAGCCCGGCGACATCGCCAGGAAGTAATCGTCGATGACGTAGACCGTCTTCTTGCCCATTTCCTTGGCCTCTCGCAACAAGTTGTACGCGCCGGGATGCACCGTTCGGAAGAACAGGATGACATCCGCAGCCGCCACATCGTTCTTATCGGCCTCGAAATCCTGCCTCACCTTGTAATGGCATACGCCATGTCGCTGCAGCTCGCGAAATGGCTGCTCGATGCCGATCTTGTACGATGCGATATATGGCGAGCCGACGATGAGCACGCGCATAACACCCCTCCTTTCATCCTATGTTCGCTCCCCCGTCCCTAATGCCCGAAGATATGCTCTCGCCAGGCATCCGCGCAGTTGTCCAGCGAGAACAGCTCGCGCGCCTTTGTCTCGGCCTGAATCCGTATCTGCTCACGCAGGTCAGGATTATCAATCATCGTGCATAGACCCGCATACCAGCCCTCCTCGGTATGGGGCACCAGATAGCCGTTCTCGCCATGCGTCACCCAAGGCCGATACACCGGCGAGTCGGAATAGATGCCGGGGATGCCGCAGGCGCTATACTCCCGTAGCTTGTTGTTGGTCTTGCCGTTATTGAAGAGCGTCGTCGAGAGCGGAGCGATGCCGATGTCCCACGCCCGCTGCTTGAGACTGCGGATGAAGGTACGGTAATCGACGCCGCCCTCGGTATAGGTAATGTTGGGCAGACCTTCCAGACCCGGCGGCATATAGCCGATAAACTCGAACGATACGAACCCGCCGTAGTATCTCAGGATGCGCCGAAGTGCGGGGACGACAGCAGCAAACTCCTCCTCCTTGCTGGTGCCCTCATAACCAATGACGAGCGGGCCACTCTGGCGCGGCAGCCGCTCGACGCCGTCGAGCCACTCGAAGTCTACACTGGCAGAGAAATACATCGTCGGGCGGTTGAATACAGCCTCGATATAGGAGCCCAGCTCTGGCGCGTCGACCTTGACGATGTGCGCCAGCGTCAAAAACTGACGGCAGGCTTCCTGGCGCTCCGGGTCTCGATAATACCGGCCAACCTCTGACGTCGGCGGGATCTCCAGGAAATTATCGTCGATGACATAGATCGTCCGCTTACCCAGCTCATGCGCCACCTTCAGGAGCTCCAGCGCCGCAGGCTCAACGTTGCGAACGAATACGATCGTATGGGCGGCTGCGATCATCTCGCGGGTCACCGTCCCCTCCTCATGGATCGCATAACTGAAGCCGCCGCGACGGCGCAGCGCCTCGAAGGGCTGGATAATGATAATATCCATCGATGCAATGTATCCGGCCGAGACGACCAACGCATCCACCGGCGGGAGCAAGGAAGGCGTCGGGGCGGGCGGCTGCGCTGCTGCAGCGGCCCGGCCCCGCTCGAGACCAAGCGCATAGCCATCCCTGCGACCGCGCTCGAAGCCTTCGTGTCTACCCGTCTGAAAGGCGTTCCGACGAATGCCCTCTGCCCGATTGCCGACGCTACTGCGGCTTTTCCTGCGTGCGACGATGACGCCGCTCCGGCGGAATTTTTTGCGAGCGATGCGGTACACTCGTCTGCGTGCGCCTGACGTCTTTCTTTTTTTTCGTGTCATGGCTTACGCTCCTTTATAAGCTTCTTGATGACCGGCTTCCAGTCCCTCGGCATAACCGATATTGAAGCCTTCGTTGTAAGCTTCGTCAAAGCCCGCGTCATAAGCCTGATTGTACGAAGGGGAAGTTGCCCCTGTGGCGTGACTTCTTCTGCGGCGCAGACCGCCACGGCGTCTAAGCCTGCCTTTGCCCTTGAGACGGCCGCGCGTCCGCGATCTGCGCACCAGTTTTCCTGCCCGTTTTTTAGCGCCGCGGGTCGCCTTTTTTTTGCGTTTCGTCATCGTTGCTCCTGCCTCCTCGATAGTTGATATCTGTCTTGTCTCAGATCTCTCCAGAGTGGATCGTCGGCGGGGCGATGATCGGAGGACCTTGCGGGGCCCGATCGACCGCCAAGCTGCGACTGATCTCCTGCTCGGCCAGCCGCCAGCAGGCCAGCGCCCGATCATTCAAGAAGCGACGCCACAGGCCTTCGCGGTATTGGCAAAGACCGTGGGGTGTCTGCGCGAGGATGCCCTCGCGCAGCTGTCCCTCCTGCGCGGCGGCGCGCAGCATCGCTTGGCGATGCTCGACCTCTTGAGAAGTAAAGACGCCGCCCATCGGCCAACTGGCCAGATCGACCCGGGAGACGCGCACTGCCCGGTCGCGGCAGGCCCCGCCGCCCCCCTCGTCGATCTGGTACCGATGCCCGCCCTCCACCCAGTACAATGTCGGGTCAGACCCCTGCACGATAATGCAGGTCGGATACAGATCGGTCGTCCGCCAGCGCGCTTCCCCGATCTGCCAGTCCAGACCCAGCATGCCGTGCGGATCGGACCACTTCTCCGAGTAATACCGCAGATTGTTGCCGTACACCTCATCGAACTTGCCGTCGAGCGCCTTCATTGATACGCTGCCGTAATGGTGGATGAAGGTATCCCGTGCAATGATCAATTGTCGTCCGAGCAGCCTGAGGCGCAAGCCATAATCGTCATCCTCGCAATTGCCGATCTCGAACCCCTCGTCAAAGTATCCGAGCTGCTCGAACGTCTCGCGCCGCATCAGCATGCAGAATCCGGTCAGTCGGCCCGTCATCTGCCAGGCGGCAGGGTCAGGACGATTGTACGAACGGGCGAAGGCCTGCATCTCCGGCATCGAGCCGTATCCGACCTCCAGCAGCTGATCGCCGCTAATATAGTTGGTCATCGGCCCGACGATGCCATGATCCGGGCTCGCATGCAGACAATGCAGCAGATTGGCAAGCCAGCCCTCGGTGACGACCGAGTCATTGTTCAGGATGAGCAGCGTCTCGCCTCGCGCCATCATCATCCCCTGGTTGACTGCGCCGGCAAACCCGAGATTGCTCGCGTTGATCCGGTAGCGCACGCCTCGCAGCGAGTGCAGGTAGCGGTCGGTTCCATCGGTAGAAGCATTATCGATGATGATCAGCTCATACGGCTGCGGCGTATAGGTGTGGACACTCTCAATGCATTCCTTCAGATAATTGACCTTGTTGCAGGTTGGAATGATGATGCTCGTGCCCGTCATCGGCAAGCGAAACTGCGATGAGCCGTCCGCAGCGCCTTTGCGGTAGCCTTCCTCGTATCCTCTCGCATAGCCTTGCCGCTTTCCCGCCTCGAAGCCCGACCGGGCGTCGCGATGCCGCTTCATAGCACGGCCTCCCCTTTGATGAGCGCGTCTGCGAGATGACCGAAGTCGATCGCCGTCCTCCCCAGCTCTGTCGCGATCCGTTGTGCGATCACGACGGCCGGGATACCGGCGCCGACCAACGCGATATCGAAGTGATGTCCGTGGATCTCCGCCATCACGCGAGGGATATCATGCATGCCCGCGACCGGAGCGATTACCCCTGCGACGACATACCCCCGACTCTCGAGGACGCTGGCCAGGCTCGGCGCGGTATTGCCGACGAGCAATACTCGCCTCCCCTGCAACAGCTGCGGCAGGCAGCCTTCCAGGTAGATCGTATAATTGATCGTCGAGATCGTCAGCTGGAGCTGGCGATAATCGATGCCGTAGGCTCGGAAAACCGCAAAAGCAAGCGGCTGGTAGTTGGGCAATCGCAGCTTGGGAATGCCGACGATATCCGCCCGGCATACCGCAGCGACCAACTGGTCCCGAGCCTCGAGATCCGGCAGCTGGATGCCGGCATACGGCAGGAAGTGCCCTTCGCGGAGCAACTGCTGGTCGCTCATCACCGTGCCCTGCGCCATCGTCAGCAGCTCGCCGTCTCCGAGTCTCACAACGGACAGCGGTCTGCCCTCGTCCATTGCCTGGAGGAGTCGGCTCGTGACCTCCCTTGCATTGAGCAGATGCTGCTTCTCCGACTGCAAAGCCTGGATGCCGGCTTCGATAATCCGATAGACCGGGATATCCGGCAGCATCTCCTCGTCGGACAGGAGGACATCGACGAGCCCTTCTCCCCCCTCGTACAGTCCGCTTCTGTACCCTTCCTCGCGTTGTCGCCCTCCGTCATCCGGCGGCTGCGTCTGATGCTTGATCAGCGCTGCGTCATAGCCCGCGTCATAGCCCTGGTTGTAGGACAGCCTGATCTGCTCCTGCAGCCGCTCCGCCCGTTGCTGAGCAGATGCGGTCGGCTTGCGGGCCGTCGGCTTCCGCCTCCCCGTACGACCTCTGCCCCGCCGCAGTCTGATCGGACGCTTCAGCTTCCTTGCTCGCTGCATCGTATGCGCTCCTTCCTCACCTTCTGTGACTACACTATATTCCCGCTGGTCCGCCCGGGACAGGTACAGCTATCTATATTCCGCCGCCGCCCGGGAAGACATGCTCCAGCAGCGCGCGGAGCCGCGTATCGTACGTATGATCTCTGCGCGTGCGCAGCAGGCCGCGCAAGGCCACCCGCCTGCGCGCCTCCTCGTCGCTCAGATAATGCTCCAGCTTGACAGCGAGCTCCTCGAACGAAGCGAATATCGCGATCTCCTCGTCCGCCCGATACCAATTGCCCAGATCGTGACGCTGGTCGGACAACTGCAGCGTGCCGCAAGCGGCAATCTCGAAGGTGCGAGGATTGGGCGAATGGGCTGGCAACTTGATCTGGTTGGCATTAATCGTGTCGTCGTCGATCGAGCGATGCAGATTGATGACGACTTTGGCGCCGTTGTAATAGCTGGCCGTCTCCTCCGGCGACATCCAGTCGCCGAGCCGGATGCTGCCCTCAAGCTCCTTGAAGTGCTTGAGCCGATCCCACCACCAGCCGGCGATGACGACCTTGCGACCGCGCAGATGCGGCATGAGGCGGTCGATCAGATCGATCCGATTCCAGAAGCCGGTGCCGATGAAGCAGATGTCCGACTGGTATTCCTGGCCAACGTGACGGGGATGGAACAACGACGGCTCCGCCCCGAAGGGGAGGTAGCATACCCGGGTGCAGCCCAGACTCGCATAATAAGCGACACAGCTCAGCTCCAGCGTGAAGACGTAGTCGTAGCGCGTGGCGATCGCACTCGTCCAGTCGGTGTAATAGGGATCGTCCGTGAACCAGATTGCTGTGCGGATGCCTTGCCGGCGCAGCTGCTCGACCTGCCCGGCTGGGAATACGGTGCCGTTGAGCGCCAGCACCAGATCAGGCCGCTCCCGGGTTGCTAGTGCAGCCACGTCATCCGACGGCGAAGCGACGACAGTGTCCGAGACATTCGCTCGCAGCGCCTCGATAACCGCCGCGTCCAGCGCCGGATACGGCACGCCGATGCCTGCCGTCACATAGATGACCCGCAGCGCCCGGCGCGGCAGCTCGATCGGCGGGATCGCCGCCAGCCCGCCCTGCATCATGCCTATGCGGTAGCCGTCGCCTCTTCCCTTGCGCATGCCCGCTTCACGGCCGGCTGCCTTGGCTGCCGCCTCCGGCGACAAGGAGGGGGCCATATCGTCATTGTGCATGCTTATGCCTCCGTTTGCTTCGTATTTGGTCCGCTCGTGCCATCAGGCGTCCCCGAGCAGCTTGCGCCACCATTGCGGATGCTGCACATACCACTCCACCGTCGAGCGCAGACCTTCGGCGAATGTATACTGAGGCATCCATCCGAGCTCCCGGCTCATCTTGCCGGCGTCGATCGCATAGCGACGGTCATGGCCCGCCCGGTCGGCTACGAACTGGATGAGCGACTCCGGCTTGCCGAGCTCCTGCAGGATCAGCCGGACGATCTCGAGGTTGGCGTGCTCGTTGTGGCCGCCGATATTGTACACCTCGCCCGGCGTCCCCCGCTCCAGCAGCAGTCGGATGGCTCGGCAATGATCCTCGACATGCAGCCAGTCGCGGATGTTCAGCCCGTCGCCATAGACCGGGATCGACTGGTCCTGTAGGGCCCGGATGATCGTCAGTGGGATCAGCTTCTCCGGATATTGGCGAGGGCCGTAGTTATTGGAGCAACGGGTGATGATGACAGGCAGACCATACGTCTCGCTATAGGCTCTGGCGATCAGGTCCGAGCCGGCCTTGCTCGCCGAGTAGGGGCTGTTGGGCATGAGCGGCGACGTCTCGGTAAAGTAGCCTGTCGGACCAAGCGTGCCGTATACCTCATCGGTGGAGATATGCAAAAAGCGGGGGATGCCGTGCCGCCTCGCGGCCTCCAGCAGCGTCTGTGTGCCGACGACATTGGCATCGATGAACGGTCTGGGATCGGCAATGCTGCGATCGACATGCGACTCGGCGGCGAAATGCACGACCGCATCGATGCCCTCCCCCATCACTTGGTCGACGAGGGCGCGGTCGCAGATGTTGCCCCGGATATGCCGATACCTGGGGTATCGCTCGACCGACCGCAGATTGTCTGGGTTGCCGGCATAGGTGAGGGCATCGAGATTGACCACCTCCGCATCGGGCTCCTCCTGCAGCAGCTGTAGGATGAAGTTGCTGCCGATGAAGCCCATGCCGCCGGTGACGAGCAGTCTGGCCATCAGCTCCGACCTCCCATCAGACGCGCGCTGGCTTCATGAAGCGACTGCAGCGTGCCGGCATCCGTCCACCATCCCTTCAGCATCGCGTAGCCGAGCTCTCCGCGCGCAGCGTAGACATTGTTGACATCCGTGATCTCCAGCTCGCCGCGTCCTGACGGGACGAGACCGTCGATTATCTCGAAGACGCTGTAATCGTACATATAGATGCCGGTGACGCAGTAAGAGGACGGCGGCTTCTTCGGCTTCTCGATGATCGACTCGATCCGCTCCCCCTTCAGCACCGGCACGCCGTAACGTCTGGCGTCGGGCACCTGCTTGAGCAGGACGCGAGCGCCCTTCTCCTGCGCCGCGTAAGCGGCTGTATGGACAGACAGCTCATCCTCGAACAGATTGTCGCCGAGCAGCACGACGAACCGTTCGCCCGGCTGCACGAACGTGCGAGCGCCGCCCAGCGCCTGAGCGATGCCGCCAGCCTCCTCCTGGATTTTGTAGGTGATGCGCACGCCCCATTCCTCGCCGCTGCCGAGCAGCTTCGCATAGAGTCCCGCGGAGTGGGCGCCAATGACGAGCAGCACCTCTTCGATGCCTGCCTGGCGGAGCTTCTCCACGCCGTGACAGATCATCGGCAGCGGACCGACCGGCAGCAGATGCTTGTTGATGATCTTGGTTAGCGGATAGAGACGGCTGCCGGTCCCTCCGGCCAGTATGATGCCTTTCATTATCCAACCACCCTCCCTGTAGCCTTGTGAACTTGCACATTAGATAAATTCCGCCGGGTCGACATTCCACTTGGCGATGAACCGCTGCCTGTTGCCTTCGATCAGCGCCTGTACGCGCTGCTGCTCCTCGCGCGAGAAGCTGGCGCTGCCATGATGGAAGACGAACACATCGCCTGCGATCAGCAGACGATAGCCCTCCATCCGGGCACGGTAACAATAATCGTCATCCTCGAAATGCCCGGCTCCATATCCCTCATCAAGCAGTCCGATGCGATCCAGCAGCTCCCGCTTGAAGAGGAAGCAGAGGCCGACGATCCGCTGCACAGGCAGCCAGCATTCGGGCTTCGATACGTTGTAGCGGCGACTCATATCTTCCAGATTCGTATAAGGCTCCTCGATCTGCTGACGCCCGCTCGCAAAGTTGGTCAACGGACCAACAACGCCGATATCCGGCGCGCTGCGCAGACAAGCGAGCAGATGCGTCAGCCAATGCGGCGTCACCAGCACGTCATTGTTGAGCAGCAGCAGCGTATCGCCGGTCGCCAGCTTTAGCCCGGCGTTACAGGCGGCCGGGAAGCCGCGATTGTCGGGAAGCGAGATGAAGGTCACCTTCTCCTGGCGACAGATATCGGCCGTGCCGTCGGTCGAGCCGTTGTCGACGACGATCACCTCCACCGGCTCAGGCGTGTGCTGACGGATCGCATAGAGGCAATCCTTCAGCAGTTCCTTGCCGTTATAGGTCGGAATGACGATGCTCGTTTTGGACATGACGTTCCTCCTAGGGCGTGTCTGCATACTCCGAAGGTAGCAGATTGGGCTGAAT
>NZ_BFBX01000129.1:0-30866 GCF_003851045.1 Paenibacillus sp. 598K
GTGCTACCCCAACCCCCAGCGTCCCCCGTACGGCCACAACGTCCCCCTAGCACTAACGCCCATAAATATTTCATGCCTTGAAGTATTTTACATTGTCTTTCTTTACAAAGCAGGTTGAAAAGCGCTATTATGTTAGTAAGGTTGATTTAATAAATGCTTGGAGGAAGGGATTTGAATCACGTACCAGGGAATCAGAAGCTCGTACGCTCGACAAATCAGCAAATTATCCTTGATGTGGTAAGACGGCAGGGGCCGATCTCGCGGGCGGCGCTGGCCAAGATCGTCAAGCTGAGCGTGCCTAGCGTCTCGAGCAATATCGAGGCGCTGATCGGGCGCGGCATTATACGCGAGGCCGGCATCGAGGACGTGAGCACGATCGGCCGCCCGCCGATCATGCTGGAGTTCAACCGCTATTATGGCTATATCATCGGCATCGACCTCGGCGGCGAGGACATCACGGTGGCGCTCGGCGATCTGCAGGGCAATATTATCGCGGAGAAGCATCTGCGCATCTCGCTGGAGCAGAAGATCGCCCGCCAGCTGTTTGAGAACATCATCGAGCAGATCCGGCTGTTGCTAGAGGAGAACGGCATCGATCGCGAGCAGCTCAAGGTGATCGCGGCCGCGACGCCTGGCATCATCAATAAGAGCACCGGCTACTTTGACGTGGCGCCCCGCTTTGCGGAGTGGAACAAGCTCAATGTTGAGAAGATGCTCGAGGATAACTTCGGCGCGAAGGTGATCGTCATGAACGACATGAATCTGGTCACGATCGGCGAGAGCCGCTTCGGCGCGGCGATCGGGTACGAGAATGTCGTGACAATCAATGTCGATGTCGGTATCGGCGCCGGACTGCTCATCAACGGCAAGCTCTACGAGGGCGCCAGACTGGCTGCCGGGGAGCTCGGCTATTGGGTATCCCGCAGCAGTGTGGACCCGGAGACCGGCCAGCTGGTGACGACCAATCTCGATACCGAGATCTCGCTCCATTCGCTGATCCAGCAGGTGCGCAAGGATCTGGCCGACGGCGCGCAGAGCGAGCTGCTCGGGCTGTGCAAGCGCAAGCTGGACAAGGTCGACTTTGCCATGTTCGTCAAGGCGGTAGAGATGGAGGACGCATACTGCCTCCAGAAGATAAGGGAGATGATCGCTGCGCTGGCGCCGGTCATCGCCAATATTAGCGTATTTCTCGATCTGGAGCTGATCATTATTTGCGGTGACGCCGTACAGCTCGGGTATACCTTTATCCAGCCGCTGCGCGAGATGGTCAATAAGATTACGCCGCTGATGACGACGATCGTCTATTCGAGTCTGGGCAGCCGGGCAGGGATTAGCGGTGGATTTTCGGTGGCGCTGGACTATGTGATGGAGCAGATTTTGCTCGAGGGCTAAGTTTGAGATCAGGGGATTGACATTCCCTTGATCTCTGTTTTATTATTAAGTAAATTTAACTTAATAAATAGAAACAAAGGGGGACGACTTGGTCGATGAGGAAGGTTTTGAAGCTGCTCCTTCAGATTGCCTTATTGTTGTATGCGATTTCAATCATTTATCCCTTTGTCTGGATGATCCTCAACTCCTTCAAATCGGGGCCCGAGTTTTATCAGGACATCTGGAGCTTGCCCGAAACATGGCGTTGGAGCAACTATGACAAGGCGTGGGGGGAAAGCGGGCTCGCCAGCTATTTCCTGAACAGTCTGATCGTCACGGGGCTCGGCGCTCCGCTGGCCGTGCTGTCGGCGGCGACCTCGGCGTATGCGGTGGCGAAGTACCAATTTAAAGGCTCGATGCTCATTTACTTTTTTGCCATCTCGACGTTCCTCATCCCGAGTGTCGGATCGCTGGCGGCGTTGTATCAGCTGATGATCCAGCTCCAGCTGTTCGACTCGCTGGCAGGACTGATCCTGCTGTATGCGGCGGGGTTGTCGTTTAACTTCATCATCCTCTACGGGTTCTTCAAGGGCATCTCGTGGGAGTACGCAGAGGCGGCGTTCATGGATGGGGCCAACGACTGGCATGTGTTCTTCCGCATCATGCTGCCGCTGGCGAAGCCTGGCCTGGCCGCTGTCGGGCTGGTCACCTTCATCAACATCTGGAACGATTACTTCATCCCATACATGTTCCTGCAAAATCCGAAGCTGTACACCGTATCCGTCGGCTTGCAAAATCTGGTGCTCCGTCAGCAGTATGCCGCAGACTGGACAACCTTGTTCGCTGCACTGGTGCTGGCAACGATCCCGGTGCTGGTCGTGTACATGATGCTGCAGGATAAGCTGATCAGCGGGTTTACGACAGGGGGGCTGAAGGGCTAGATGAACAAGACTCGTCTGCGCAGGACAATCTGGACAGGAGTGATGGCGATGGCAGTCGGAACAAGCGGGTGCGCGCAGCAAGCGGAGCCGACAGAGGAGCAAGGCGTGTTCCCGGTAGGGATGTGGGTGTCGCCGCCGGTGGAGGAGCTGACGAACGAGCGGTACGAGGAGATCGCTGGCGCGGGGATCAATGTGGTGATCGGCTTCCAGGAATGGACCGGAGGCGAGGAGGCGCAGCGCAAGTCGCTCGATCTTGCTGCAGCGGCGGGCATGCGAGTGCTGGTCCGCGACCCCGAGCTGCTCGCCATCGATCCGGCCGATGAGGAGGCGCTGGCAGAACGTGTCTTGCGATATCAGGACCATGAGGCTTATATGGGGCATGTATTTTACGATGAACCGGCGATGGAGCAGTACGCGCAGCTCTCCACGCTGGCGGGTACTTATCGGACGCTTGTGCCCGAAGGGCTGGCGTATGTCAATCTGCTGCCGACCTACTCGACGCTTCATCAGCGAGGCGGCACGTATGACGAATATGTGCAAGGCTTCATCGAGCAGTTCCGTCCCGAGGTGCTCTCCTATGATCATTATCCGTTCCTGATCCAGCGTGAAGGGGCGGGCTCGGAGATCACGGAGGATTACTTCTATAACCTGGACTATATGAGTCGGCAGTCGGTCCAGCATAAGCTGCCATTCTGGACGTTCATCCAGACGCTGGCCTTCAACGACAGTCACCGCGATCCGACAGAGGCGGAGATCCGCTGGCAGGTGTTCACAAGTCTGGCCTATGGCGCCAAGGGCGTACAATACTTTACCTACTGGACGCCGGATAATGGCCGCGAATGGTTCGGGGATGCGATGATCGACCGGCAGGGCGAGCGCACGGCGCACTACGATCAAGTGAAGCGAGTCAATGAAGCGCTGCAGACGATGGGGCCGCATCTGCTCGGACTTACGTTGCAGGGCATGCATTATCATGGCTTCGAGCCGCCGCTCGTCGACGGCGAGGGAACGATCGCGGAAGCGATAATAGAAGTGGCGGGCGATCCGGCGTTGGTAGGCTCCTTCGTCGATCGTCGCGGCACGAGCAGCGCGCTCGTCGTCGGTCGCAGCTATGAAGCGCCAACTGCGCTGGAGCTGACGTTGGACGCCAGTGTCGATGAGGTTCTGGTGATCCAGGGGACGACGAGCGAGACGCGTAGACCGAATGGCGACCGCAAGCTGAGGCTGGAGCTGGCCCCCGGCGAGGGCGCATGGCTCCAATTCCGAACTTAGTCGATCAGTAATAAAGTGGCGTGCCGGTCGGCAGATGACGGCAGGCATGGCACTTTAGATATATAAATGAAAGCAAAACGAGGGGAGCTTACAGCGTATGAAATGGGTGAACTGGTCAAAGGTTGGAATCGTGTCGGTGATGGCGATGAGCGTTATCTTGTCGGGATGTACGAACTCGGGTGGCAATGGCGGCTCCGGATCGTCCGATCCGGGAAGCGGCGGCGAAGGCGCGCAAGGGAGCACCGAGGCTAAGGTGCTGAAGGTAGCCTTCTTCCAGGGGGGATACGGCGACGCGTGGTTCAAGGAGCTCAAGCAGCAATTTGAGGCCGCGCATGATAACGTGACGGTCGAGTTGGAGGGCGATCCGGGCATTATGGAGAAGATGGACCCGCGCTTCGAATCGGGCTCGAACCTGCCGGACGTGGCCTTCCTGACCAATACGCACTGGCAGATGTGGGCGACGCGGGGTTATCTGGCCGACCTGACCGATCTGTATGAGGGCGAGAGCGCCGACGGCGGCGCCTTCAAGGACACGATGAACGAGGTGGCGCAGCAATACGCGGTCTACCGCGATAAGGCGTATGTCATCCCGTGGTCGGACGGCATCCTGTCGATGGTATACAACAAGGGGATGTTCGAGGAGAAGGGCTGGACCGTACCGGAGACATGGGCCGACTTGCTTGAGCTGGCGCCGCAGATCCGGGCAGAGGGGATCGCGCCGATCGTCTTCCCGGGCAAGGTCATCGGGTATTGGGACTTCGTCGTCAAGCCGATGATCGTCCAGGCCGGCGGATTCGATACGCTGGAGGAGCTGCTGGCGATGGAGAGCCCCGAGGTGTTCGAGAACGAGGCGATCCTCCAGGCGCTCACGCAATACGAGTCGCTGTTCAAGGGCGATCTGCTGCTGAGCGGCTCCGAGGCGCTTAACCATACGGAAGCGCAGATGGAGTTCGTCAATGGCAAGGCGGCGATGATCCCGAACGGCAACTGGCTCGAGGGCGAGATGAAGTCGTCGCTGCCAGAAGGCTTCGATATGGCGATGATGAAGGTACCCGCCCTCGATGGCGCGAAGGAAAAGGACATCTACTTCAGCTCTGTCGGCGACATCGTCGTCGTACCTGCCAAGGCCAAGGAGCAGGAGCTAGCGCGAGAGTTCATCAAGTTCGCCTCCTCGCAGGAGATGAACCGCAGCTTCACCGAGCTGACAGGCGGCTTCCGTCCGTTCACTTATACGCTCGACGGTCTGGACGTTGGCAGCTTTACACAGAGCGTCATGGACATCATGCAGAACAACCGTCCGTTCACGTTTAACACGACGAGCCCGATGTTCTCGCGCATGGGCATGTATCCTTCGGGAGACGCCTATGGCAATATCGCCTTTGGCAGCAAGAGCGCCAAGCAGCAATACGAGGACGATATCGCCTTTGCCAAGTCGAAGTGGGATGAGTACAAAAAAGAGCTGGGTCTCGAGTAAAGCGTAGCCGGTTATCGCTTATTTACAGGTCCAATCCTGAAAGTCGCGCAAGCCGTGCAATTACGATCAAGCCAGCCACGCAAAGCATGCAAGTCAGCTTCAGGCTATACGCGCAGGTCAGAGCGAGCAGTCGGCTTGCGCGACTCTACCGCAAGCCGGAGCGTGCTCTGGCCTGCGCGGCTCTACCGCAAGCTGGAGCGGACTCTGGCCTGTTCGGCACTACCGCAAAATAAGGGAAGGTGATGCTCGTTGTTTGCCGATAAGAGGAAAATGACGCGGTTCTGGTTTTTGCTGTCCATGCTGGCCTTCCCGGTCGCGCACTATCTGGTGTTTACGGTCTACGTCAACTTCCAGACGGTGTTGTATTCCTTCAAGCGATGGAATGCCTATACGGGCAATATCGACTGGGTTGGCTTCTCGAACTATCGGACGATTGTGGAAAATCTGTTCTCCGATCCGCCGTTCCGCCATGCGTTCGTCAATACGTTTTTGTGGATCGGGCTTAATGTGCTTGTCCTCGTCCCGGCCTCGCTGATGGTCGCTTACATTTTATCGAAAAAGGTTAGGCTGCATCATTTTTATAGGATCGTCTATTTCTTCCCGTCGATCCTCTCGATCGTCATCGTGACGATGGTGTTCTCGTTTATGGTCAATCCGAATATGGGCATCGTCAACCCGATCCTGGGCGCGCTCGGACTGGAGAGCTGGCAGCGGGCGTGGCTGGGCAACCCGGATACGGCGCTGCCGACGGTGTTTTTCTACTGCGTATGGGCGGGCATCGGCATGAACTGCGCGATCCTGATGGGCGCGATATCCCGTATCCCGCAGGAGATGTATGAGGTCGGCAAGCTGGACGGCATCACCAAAGCGCGGGAGATCACGACGATCGTCATCCCGCTCATCTGGCCGACGATCTCGACGCTGGTCATCATCGGAACGAGCGCGGCCTTCACCGTCTTCCTGCAGTCGCAGCTGCTGACCAACGGCGGGCCGAACTTCGTGACCAATACGGCGGCCTTGCAAATCGTCAATCTGGTCCGGGAGGCGGAGTATGGCGTCGCTTCGGCATTTGGGCTGCTGCTGGCGCTGGTTGGCTTCGCGGTCACCTGGACGATCAAGCGTTTCCTAGATCGCCGTCAGGGACCGGAATATTAATGGAAGGAGTCGGCGTGGAATGAAGGTGGGAACAAGCTATTTTGGCAACAAGGCAGTGCCGTATGTCGCCCAGGATATGGCGTATCTGCAGCAGGAGGGCTTCACGGATGTGCTGTTCACCTTCAATGAAGAGGATACGATCTTCTATATGCAGGCGATGAAGGAGATGGTGGCGGCTGCGCATCGGCAAGGCTTGCAGGTGTCGGTCAGCCCCTGGTCGGTGGCCAATATCTTCGGCGGGCAGGCGCTGTCCAAGTTCGTCGCCTATCACCCGGAGGAGTGTCAGGTCGGCTCCGACGGCAAGACGTACCCGGCCGCGTGTCTCAACAGTCCGAAACTGCTGGAGCTGATGCACGGGTGGCTCGACAGCGCCGCCGAGATCGGCGCGGATCTCGTATTCTGGGACGAGCCGCACTGGCTGCTGTACGAGACGGGGTTGTTCGATATGGAGCCGGATACGTGGGGCTGCCGCTGCGAGCGCTGCCAGCAGCTCTTCGAATCGACGATGGGCTATCCGATGCCGCTGGAGGAGACGACAGATGTGATCCGATTCAAGCATGACGGATCGGTGCGGCTGGTGGGCGAGCTGTCTCGCTATGCCCATGCGCTGGGTATGCGGGTCGCCGTCTGTCTGCTGCCGATCCTCAAGACGCCGGAGGACTGGCAGCACTGGCACGATATCGCGAGCTGCCCGGATGTCGATATCTTCGCTACCGATCCGTACAGCGTGATGGGCGAGACGGGGCTCGACGATCACTATCTGAAGGGCACCTACGACTATGTCCGGTACTACTCGGAGAAGGTGCTGGAGCTGTGTGAGCAGTACGGCAAGGAAGGGCAGATCTGGATCCAGAACTTCCGCATCCCGTCCGGTCAGGAACCGGAGGTGGCGATCGCCGTCGAGGCCGCCAGCCAGGCGGGCATCCGCAATCTGTTCGCTTGGGGTTTCAGGGGTAGCGAGTACATGTCGTTCCTGCGCTGCGAAAATTCGGAGGCAGCATGGAGCGCCTACAAGCAAGCGGTACAAAAGGCCAGACTGCAGGCGGTAGGCGGGGAGTAGGTGCAAAGGCTCGCTAGAGAGCCGGCAGTCTGATCGAATAGGCAAGCATGCAACTCACTCTACTATAATGAGGTGTTAGGAATGCGCATGTGGAAAAAAACAATCGCTATCGCTAGCCTGCTGTCGCTTGCCGTAACGGGGGGCGGCGCGTCTGTCGGCGCGTACTCGCCGCAGCTGAACCCTTTCCCAATCGGCATCTTCTGGCCGCCGGGACCGGCAGCGACGTCGAATCAGACCTATGCGGACATCGCCGGCATGGGCGCGAACTTCGTCGTCGGCGGCAACGGCATCAACTCGTACGCCACCAATGACGCTGCGCTGCAATACGCGCAAGCCAACGGGGTCCGGATCCTCGTCGACGATGAACGGCTGGTCTGGCGCGAGCAGGCCGTGACCCAGACGACGACCGGCATGGGGCTCAACGTCAGCAGCAGCAACCGGATCGGACAGACGATCACGACACCGTCCGGCACAGGCTGGGGCCTCAATACAGTCAAGCTGTATATCGATAAGGATAACTGGAGCGCCGGCACTACGCTCACGCTGAGCTTATACGACAGTCCCCAGAAGACGAATCTGCTGGCGAGCAACGCCATCACGGGTCCGGTCGATACGTTCTACCCGGTCTTCCGTCTCCACACAGCTGTCGCCAGTAATACGCAGTATTACTTGGAGCTGACGAGCAATAGCGCGACGCCGACGGGATGGGTCGTCACCAGCGCGGGCGACAGCTACAGCGGCGGACGTGCTTATTCCAACGGTACGCCAGAAAATCTCGATCTGTGGTTCGACATCGGCTTCGGCCAACGCGCCTACAATGACAGTCATCAGCCGAGCGCTGCGGATATCGCGGACATCGCCTCCCATTATCGCACACGGGGCGGGGTGCAGGGCTATCACGTCTACGACGAGCCATCCATCGAGCATATGGCCCGCATCGATCAGACGATCCGCAGCCTGAGGCAGACGGACCCGGATCATATGTCGTTCGTCAATCTGTTCCCGAACTATGCGTCGGAGGCGCAGCTCGGGTTGGACCGCTTCACCGGGGAGTTCATCAGCTCATCCAACAGACTCGGCCAGACGCTCACGACCAAGGAGGGGCAGACTCGCATCGACACGGTGCAATGGTGGGTTGACCATTCGCAATGGGGCAGCGGCGAGCAGCTGACGCTTCGTCTGTGGAATGGGCCAGCCAAGACGACGCTGATCGCCGAGAAGACGCTGAGCTCGTCGACTACGGACTGGCCGGTCTTCGACCTGCAGGCTAATGTCTCGCCTTCGACCAGCTACTATATGGAGCTGACGCATAATGGCGGCGGCAACAACAGCATCGGCTGGGTCGTCCGCTCGCACGCCAACGAGAAATGGAACAACGACGGTACGGCCTATATTAACGGCTCGGCGATCGCGGCGGACTTCTGGTATACGGTCAACCAGACGATCCAGGGTCGCACCTATGAGGACTATGTGTATCGCTGGGTGAACAAGCAGCCCGACGTGTTGTCCTTTGACCATTATCCATTCCTGATCGACGGTTCGATGCGTCAGGACTACTACGCCAATCTCGAGGTCATCCGCAGACAGGCGCTGCGCGCCGATGTGGACTTCTGGTCCTACATCCAGTCTGTCGGCGTCACCGGGGTATGGCGGGCGCCGTCGGAGAGCGACATGCGCTATCAGATCTACACCAATCTGGCGTACGGCGCCAAGGGCTACATCTACTTCACGTACCAGACGCCGGCCTCGAGCGGGGGAGAGTCGTTCTTCAATGGTCTGCTGCTGCCTGACGGTACCAAAAACGCCTCGTACACGTGGGCGCAGCAGTTGAACGGCGAAGTAGCGAAGTTGGGACCGACGCTCATGGGTCTCACGAGCAACGGCGTCTATCATAACGGTACGGTGCCGTCAGGCGCTCAGGCCGTACCAGCGTCCTTCTATTGGAAAGCGGCCGACGCCGCAGCGCCGGTCGTGATCGGCTCCTTCGTAGACGGACAGAATCGCAAGTATATCCTCGTCGTCAATCGGGACAATGCAAATGCGAGAACGCTCAGCTTCAATGTCAATCCGCGGCCATCGGCGGTCACCGAGGTATCCAAGCAGACAGGCGCGGAGACGAGTACCAACTACAATGCGGCTACCGGCGTGATCTCCGCCTCGTTCCAGCCTGGCGAGGGCAAGCTGTATGCGCTCCCGGCAGGGTACTGAGGGGTGCGAGGCGCGGTAGCATCGTAAGGCAAAAGCGCAGTAGATGTGCACTATGCGGCAGGCGCTGCGGGCAAGCTCTTCTACGCAGCATAAAAGGGACGGCTCCGCTGTCATCCTCATGGATGACGGCAGGGCCGTCCCTTTGCATTGTTCACTGCCAGAGAGCAGTAGCAATGGCGCGTCGCTCTGCGAGGAGTCGTGGCCTGTCGCAGATCGTTGCGCCTGTACGCTTGTCTTGGCGGGGCTGCCAGAACGGATGACGAGCCCCACCAGACGGCTCCAGTCCCCCGCTACACCAGCCCGCGATCCATCGCCTTGACGATGAGGGCGGCGAACAGGCTGTTGGACCAGGCGAACCAGGGACGGGAGAAGTCCGATGGGTCGTCGGGGTGGAAGCCCTCGTGCATGTAGCCGGTGTCGGCGTCGGTGTTGATCAGCATGTCGATCAGCTCGCGGATCTCGTCGTCGTCCTGCGAGGTGAGCGCCTGCATCGAGAGCGCCATATGCCAGACATAGCCGCCCGGCGTGTGCGGGCTGCCGATGCCGCGCGCATGCTTGCCTTCAAAGTAGAACGGATTGTCGAAGCTGAGCGCAAAGCGGCGCGTGTTCTGGTAGATCGGATCGTCTGCTCCGACATAGCCGATGTACGGGATCGAGATGAGTCCCGGCGTGCCGGCGTCGTCCATCAGGCAGTAGTTGCCGAAGCCGTCGGTCTCGTACGCATAGATCTGGCCGTACTTCGGATGGTTGACGATGCCATAGGCGCGGATGCCGTAGTCGATCTCCCGACGCAGCTTGTCGGCGCGCGCCGCCAACCGCTCGTCCTTGTAGATCTCGGTCGCGATCTGGCGGATATGGCCGAGCACGACGACGGCGAACATGTTGTTCGGGATGTTGTAGCCGAACAGGCAGGCGTCGTCGCTCGGTCGGAAGCCCGACCAGGTCATGCCGGTATAGTTGACCGGGAGCCCGCGCCCTTCATTTTGCAGCGTCTCGGTCTCCTGCTGGGTGTCGCGGATGAAGTGGTACGGCGAGCGCTCCATATGGCGCTGCTCGGTGATCATCAGCTCGACGGCCGAGGTGATCGCCCGGTAGCAGGTGTCGGTGAAGACGTCGGTGCGGCCGGTCGTCTGCCAGTAGTCGTGCAGCAGCTGGATCGGGAAGCAGAGCGAGTCCAGCTCGTACTTGCGCTCCCACATCCACGGGTTCAGATTGCAGTCGTCGGAGGCGCGATAGTGAGCGTCGCTCGCCGTCTCGTTGAACGCATTGGTATACGGATCGATCGTCAGGTAGAACATCTGGCGGGCGATCAGGCCGCCGATGATCCGTTGCAGCTCGGGATCGTCCTTGGCGAGCGGCAGGTAGTGGCGAACTTGCTCAGTCGAGTCGCGCAGCCACATCGCCGGGATGTCGCCGGTGAAGACGAAGGTGGTGCCGTCGTCCATCAGCTTGGTCGTCGTCTCGAGCGTGTTGGGGAAGGTGTTGCGGAACAGTCGCTGCAGCTTCGGCCGGTGGGCGAGTCGCTCGTCGGTCTGGTCCAGATAACGGGATACGGATGCTGGGATAGTCATCGGTTGAGTCCTCCTGCTTTCGTTGTCATCGGTCTCAAGACAGGGTGTCACACCGTGCCAGGAAGCGCAATATGTATCATTTGAGTGGCTGATCCGGGGTTCAAAACCTACACATTATGGTATGGACAATCCCGGTTTCGCGCCGCTTGACCATCGCTCGGAAGCCTTGTCATGCCTGGCCTGACGGGCTTTTTGACATGACAATGCATAGACGACATATTTACCCCTGTCCGCCGCAATGCCTACAATGTGAGCTATAAGCTTGAGCGAGACGGATATGAATACGCTTGCTTGATCGGGCATCAGCCACAGCTGCCGGAAAGGGCCGAATTCGCGAATCGTCAGGCGCGGCATGATGCCGCGCCATTCAGATGAAAGCGGCTTCGCCAGAGGCAGAACAGAGGGCTGAGCCAAGGGAAAGGAGACGGTACGATTTGAAAGCAAGTCATGAATTGACGCCTCAGACGAACGCCATGCCGGGACGACCGAAGAAGATATCCTGGCGCAGAAGAATCATGCACAACTGGGAACTCTACTTATTTATCGCGCCGTGCATGCTGTACTTTTTGATCTTTCATTATTTACCGATGTACGGGGTCCAGATTGCCTTCAAAAACTTCCAGCCCGCCAAGGGCATTACCGGCAGTCCATGGATCGGCTTCGACCATTTCGAACGGTTTTTTAACTCCTATTATTTCTGGGATCTGCTCTGGAACACGCTCAGCATCAGCCTGTATGAGCTGGCGGTCGGGTTCCCGCTGCCGATCATCCTGGCCCTGGCCTTCAACGAGATCAGGAACGGCTTCTTCAAGAAAAGCGTCCAGACGGTCACCTATGCGCCGCATTTTATCTCCATCGTCGTCATGGCGGGCATGATCATCACGTTCTTGAGCCCATCGTCCGGCATCCTGATCCGCATGATCGAGTGGGTGGGGCTGCAGCCGGCCAACTTCCTGGAGGACCCGGCCTGGTTCAAGACGGTCTACGTCATCTCCGGCGTGTGGCAAAGCGCGGGCTGGGGCACGATCATCTACCTGGCGGCGCTCTCCGGCGTCGATCCGCAGCTTCATGAAGCTGCGATCGTGGACGGCGCGAGCCGCTTCAAGCGGGTGCTGCACATCAACATTCCGACGATTATCCCGACGATCTCGATCCTGCTCATCCTTAATGTGGGCAATATCCTCGGCGTCGGCTACGAGAAGATCCTGTTGCTGCAAAACTCGCTGAACATGGAAGCCTCCGATGTGATCTCGACCTTTGTCTACAGAGCGGGTCTGCTGAACAATCAGCTCAGCTTCTCCACGGCGGTAGGGTTGTTCAACTCCGTGGTCAACGCCATCCTGCTCATCACGGTCAATCGCATCGCCAAAAAGACAAGCGACAACAGTCTATGGTAAAAGGAGGTCACAGCTATGATATCGGCTATTAAAGAATCCAGAGGGGACAAGCTGTTCCTGGCCTTTGTCTACCTCTTCCTGACGGCGGCGCTGATCGTCGTGCTCTACCCGCTGGTCTATATGCTCAGCGCATCGGTCAGTACGCCCCGATATGTCAACTCCGGCGAGATGTGGCTGTTGCCCAAGGGTTTTACGTTGGAGGGGTTCAAGCTCGTATTCGAGAACGCAAAAATCTGGATGGGCTACCGCAACACGATCCTCTATACCGTGGTCGGGACCTTGATTAATCTCGCGGTGACGCTGCCGGCGGCGTATGCGCTGAGCCGCAACGACTTTTTTGGACGTCAGCTCTTCATGATCCTGATCCTGGTCACGATGTTTTTCAACGGCGGCCTCGTGCCGACCTATCTCGTCGTCCGCGATCTGGGGCTGATCGATACGATGTGGGCGCTTATCCTGCCGGTGTCCGCTACCGTGTGGAATATTATCGTCGCCCGCACCTTCTTCCACTCCACGATCCCGAAGGAGCTGCAGGAGGCTGCCCATATCGATGGCTGTACGAATCTGCGTCTGTTCGTCAAGATCGTGCTGCCGCTGTCGGCGCCGATTATCGCGGTTATGGCTCTGTTCTACGGGGTTATGCATTGGAACAGCTATTTCTCGGCGCTCATCTACCTCAATGACGAGAATAAATTCCCGTTGCAGATGGTGCTCCGTCAGATCCTGGTGCTCCAGCAGATGGGAGCCGAGACGTCGAGCGGCATGCTGAGCGCGGATATGGCTGCGGTAGCCGCATCCAAGGCCGAGCTGGCCTCGATGGTCAAATATGCCGTCATCATCGTCTCGACGCTGCCGATTATCGCCATCTATCCGTTCCTGCAGCGTTACTTCGTGCAGGGCGTCATGATCGGCTCGGTCAAAGGCTGAGCTAGCGAGGCTGATCGAGCGCAACATCTCTGTTAATATACGAAGAGCAGGCCCCGGGTCGGAGCTGGCCATGCGACTGCAATTATTTGCCTTCCGATAATCAAGGGAATCGCCGTACTCTTCGTTTATTATAAAAGAATGACAAGCAAGGTTATCCAAAGGAGGATCACGAATGAAACGAGTCAAAAAAGGGTTGGGCCTGGTGCTTGCAGGGGCCATGATCGCCGGAGCATTGTCCGCATGCAGCAGCTCGACAGAGACCAACAAAGGCAACGAGCAGGGCGTAGCGGCGGAGCTGGTCAATGCGGAGGGCTTCCCGATCGTCAACGAACCGCTCAAGCTCACGATGATGGGCCCGGATGTCGGCATCCAGAACTGGAACGACATGCTGGTATTCCAGGAGATGGAGAAGCTGACCGGCATTACGATGGAATTCCAAAATGCGCCGAAGGACGGCTTCGAGACGAAGAAAAACCTCGTCTTCTCCAGCGGCTCGTACCCGGATATCTTCTATGCGGCCGGTCTGACGCCTGCGGAGCAGATGAACTACGGCGAACAGGGCATCCTGCTGCCGCTCGAGGACTTGATCGAGACCCATGCGCCGAACGTCAAACAAATCCTCGACGAGAATCCGTCGATCCGCAAGTCGATCACGGCGCCGGACGGCCATATCTACGCGCTGCCGGTCATCGAGTTCAACCAGCCGTGGTACCGCAATCCGCTCTGGTATAACGGCGAATTCCTGACCGCGCTCGGCATCGACAAGCTGCCTGAGACGACAGAGGAGCTGTACACGTATCTGAAGCGCGTCAAGGAAGAGGACCCGAACGGCAACGGCAAGGCCGACGAGATCCCGCTGTCCTCGGCTTCTCCGAACAACAGCTTGCGCGATATCCGCACTTGGCTGCTGGGCGCATTTGGCATCTACGAGGAAGAGATCTATGTCGACGACAACGATGTCGTGCATTACACGCCGATGGAAGAGGGCTACAAGCAATACCTGACGTATCTGAACAGACTGTGGAACGACGGGCTGCTCGATCAGGAGAGCTTCTCGCAGACGGCCGAGCAGCGCGAGGCCAAAGCGCGCAACAACCAACTGGGCTTGTTCTCGGCCTGGACGGCGTTCCAGATGATGGGCGAGGAGCCGAACAGCGACGATCCGATGTTCCTGCCGGTCGTCAGCGAATTCGTGGACAAGCCGGCC
The DNA here is from genome assembly GCF_003851045.1 of Paenibacillus sp. 598K. Lineage (GTDB taxonomy): Bacteria > Bacillota > Bacilli > Paenibacillales > Paenibacillaceae > Paenibacillus_D. The sequence continues at coordinate 14,584 of NZ_BFBX01000129.1, forward strand.
ATCGCCAAAAACAAAGGCATCAACACTGGCGCATTCGCCATCTCCAATACGAATCCGTCGCCTGAGGCATCGCTGCGCTGGATCGATCATGCGTACTCGGTCGAGGGCGCGACGATGTTCAACAAAGGACCGGAGGGCGTGCTCTGGCAATATACGGACAAGGAAAACCACGTCAAGGAATATCTGCCGGTACCGGACGGCGGCGACCGCGAGGAATACCGTTCCCGCATCACGCCTAACTATGGTATCCCGGCTCCGACGATCAACCTGCCGGAGATCGACAAAGGTCTGCTCGGCGAGGTCGATGACTGGGTAGCCAACGAGACCAAAACGAAGCTGCTCGACCGCGGCGCGCGTATTCCGTTCCCGGTATTGTTCCTGACGCCGGAGGAGCAGTCCGAAGTGACGATGATGACCTCCGACCTCAATACGTATGTCCGCCAGATGGAGGCGAAGTTCGTCACCGGCGCCGAGCCGCTGACAAGCTGGGACAACTATGTGAGCACCGTCAAGAAAATGGGCGGCGACCGTATGGCCGAGATCCATCAAGCGGCGTACGACCGTTGGAAAAACAGCTAAGCAACCGACTCGAACATGCGACCGACTCTCCGAAGGCAATGGCCTTCGGGGAGTTTGGTCATGCAACACTACCACAAGCTGGAGCAGTATCAGCGCAGGAGGCATACAGACCCCGTGATGAAAATAACCCGACATCCCGAAAATCCGATCGTCGTCCCCGGCGAATACGAGTGGCGCAAAGCGACGGTGTTCAACCCGGCCGTCATTATCGATAACGGCAAATTCTACATGATCGAGCGCACCGCTGGCTCGCTCACTCCTTGCAAAAACTATCTCGGCCTGCTGGAGAGCGAGGACGGCGTCCACTTCACGCATGTCGTCGACCAGCCGGTGCTGACGCCGGACGAGCTGGGCTTCCCGTACGGCAGCGTGCAGGACCCGCGCGTCGTCAAGATCGACGGGACCTTCTACATGAACTATGCGCTGCGGCCGTGCGCGATGAGCTACTATCCGACCAACACCGGCGTGCCGGAGCGCTCGATCCCCGAGTATCCGGACGGCTGGGGCGAGGAGCCGGGCCACTGGCTGACCCGCTCCTCGATCGTCAAGTCGGACAACCTGATCGACTGGGAGTTCGTCGCGGACACCACCGAGCTCGACATCAACGATCGCGACAACATCCTGTTCCCGGAGAAGATCAATGGCCGTTACGTGCTGTTGCGCCGCCCCGAGGAGTATATCGGCGAGGCGTACGGCACCGAGAAGGCTGCGATGTGGATCACCTACTCCGACGATCTGATCACCTGGGACGAGCCCAAGCTGCTGGCCAAGGCGGAGAATATGGCGTGGGAATCCCGCAAGATCGGCGGCTCGACGCCGCCGGTGAAGACGGACAAGGGCTGGCTCGTGCTCTATCACGGCGTCGACGAGAACATCGTCTACCGTGTCGGCGCGCTGCTGCTCGATCTGGACAACCCGGAGAAGATCATCGCCCGCACGCATAACTTCATCATGGAGCCGGAGACGTACTACGAGAAGTTCGGCTACCAGATCCCGAACGTCGTCTTCCCGACCGGCAATGTCGTCAAGGACGGCTTGCTCTACATCTACTACGGCGTCACCGACACCGCGATCGCGCTGGCGACCGTGCCGCTCGACGAGCTCGTCGAGTATGTGCTGAATGAGTCGAAGTAAGGTTAGGACTCGTCGGGTACGCAAAAACCTCCAACCCATGCAGCCTGTGGGGTGGAGGTTTTTTTGTATTATAGTGGAGCTAAAAGCCATCGATACGATTCACGTAAGGTATGGTAAACGATTTGAATCGATTGTGGGGCGTTACGACGATGTGCCGAGAAAATGATTCGTAAAAAACTCCAACTGGTATTCCATGCTTAATGGATCATTGAAATAAAAGGTTTTCGCATCCGCCTCGAAGACGTGATTGTTTTTGACAGCTTCGATATGCTGGTAGACCTGCGTCTGCTGGAAGGAATTGTCCTCGTCCGCATTTTTGCTGAAAATAATATAATCGCCCGTATATTCGCCCAGCACCTCTGTCGAGACAGCCAGGTAACCTTCGCTTTTTGTAGCCTCCTGTACGGATTGCGGCATCTTCAGCTTGAATACATCATACAAAATTTCGGTCCCGCGCCCGAATTTGTAGCCATACACGTAAAGCTGCTTGTTGAAGGTTTCGATGACAGAGACGGTGGCCTCTTCGCCAATCTTTGCCCGGATTTCATCGCCGATCTTCTCTGCCTTCTCCTTGAAGCTCTCCACCCATGCCCGCGCTTCCTGCTCCTTGTTCAGCAGTTTTCCGATCTCGATCTGCTGCTCGTAGAAATCGATCTTTCCGTAGGTGTACAGAACGGTCGGCGCGATCTTGCTCAGTTGCTCCATATTGCTATTGCCTGCCATACCGATAATCAAATCCGGCTCCAGCTCCATGATCTTCTCTAGGCTCTCATCCGATACGGTCTCGACGCCCTGCAGCTGGCTGGCGAAGTTCGGGTTATCCCTGGACATCTCATCCACCCCGACGAGGGGGACGCCCAGCGCCATGACATTGCCAGTGAGGAACCGGGTTAACACGACGACGCGCTGCGGGTGCTCGGGCACTTCGACCGGACCGTTCTCTGACATATAGGTAACTGTTTGTGCAGCGTTCGCGCCCTCTGCCTCAGATGGCTTGCTATTCGCGTTGTTTTGCTGCCCGCTGCCGACGGATTGTTGCTCCCCTTTATTTTCTTGATTGGCGCCACATGCGGCGAGCATTACAGCTAACGCCACCAGGACGATCAGCTTTTTCATTGTTCGTTCTCTCCTTTTTGTAACAGACCCTTTAGTCTAATTGATTATGAATATCATTCTTGATTACTTAGACTATTATAGGGCGACTGTTTGAGAGGAGCCATGGCTTTTTGACAGCAAAAACGCTTGGACTATTGGCTGGACGCGATGGACGCGAACAGGGCGACCGCCCGATGCAATTGCAGGCGCAGCGACACCGGATTGTAGGGAACCCACTCATTCTGATCCAGCATATGCACCTTGTCCTGGCGAACAGCGGGCAGCTGCTGCCAGTGCGGAGTCTCCATTAGCTGCTCCACATGAAAGTAAGCGCCCTGGGCATCCGCAAAAGGAAGCACAAGCAGGCGGTCGCCGACATATTCGCTCAACTGGCTGCTCTGAATCGGGAGCGAATGAAATTGCTCGCCCAATCGGGCGATCTCCGCAGCGATGGGGGCAGAGGGACGAAGCCCAAGCGAATGGTACAGCACATAACCAACATTACGAGCGCCATAGATCCGAATGTTGTCCGGCCTGAGCACGAGTACGGTGACGGATTCGTCTGCCGCCCGAGTATGGGCTAGCGCGCGTCGCGCTTCCTGCTCCTCCAGCTCAAACTCGGCTAGCCACTGCTCGGCTAGCTCGCTTCGATGGACCGCTCTGGCGATGAGCCGAAACTGATCCTTCCAGCCGAACTGCATCCAGGAAATATCAATCACCGGGGCAATCGCCCGGAGCCGGGCGGCTGTCAGTCCGCAGGCTTCCATATGCTCGGATGCTGCAATTATCAGATCGATGCGCTGGCTGCGCAAAAACGCCAGCAGCTGCTCTGGCGGGTATTCGGCGTTGATTAGCCGGGTCGTATGAGGCAGCTCCAGGCCATCTGTACTTACATATTCATTGTTTTCTACAACAGCGACGGCAGGCGGTACGCCTAACTGCAACAGATGGCTCACATAGGGGGCCAGGAAGACCGCGACGCGGAGGTTATCTGAATGGGCAAACTCGGAGGGCGAGGCGCCTGTTTGCTGTTTGAAGCGGCGGCTCAAATAAAATTCGTCCTTGTAGCCTGCCAGATGGGCAATTTCGCGGAGGGTGCCGCCCCCGGATAAAATGAGCTCCTTGGCGCGATTGACACGCAACCGCGACAAGTATTCATTCGGGGAGAAGCCCGTCCGCTGCTTGAACTGAAGGGAATAATGCGACAGGCTCATACCGGCCATCGCGGCCAAGCTTTCGCGCTTGATCTTGTCTGCGTAATGCCGTTCCATATAGTCGATGCTATGCGCCAGACTGGGCTGATCGCTGGAGCCCTTGACCGCCTCAAGCGCCTGCAGGACATGCAGCAGCAACTGGTGCAGCACAATCTGATGGTGCAGATGCCTAGCCTCGTGCGCTGGCGACCGGTGCGAATGCAGTTCAGCAAGCCAGGCAAGCAGCGCCGGGTCATCAGGCAGAGACAGCGGCTGGTCGTTGCGCTCGAAGGCACTCTGCTGTACCCAGACCTCCGACGGCAGACCAGCCGGGCCTTGCGTCTGGATAGCCAGCGTGTAGGCTTGCAGCGGCTGCTGTCGCTCGGTTATGAGCACCGCGCTACAGTGGGGCGGCAACAGCACAGCTTGTCCTTTTGTTAACGTGTATATCTGCCCGCCAGCTTCGAGGCTCCCCTGGCCGACCGCGACGGCAATCAGCAACGCTGACGAAGCGGTCTCGATAGCCTGCCTCGGCGCAGTGGCGCCGCAATGGAGCGAATCGACAGTACCCGAATACAACGGATACCAGGATTCCACCCATTCTGAAGGCTGATAGTTCATTCGGTCCTCTCCATTTCCCTGACTCAGCGGCTTAATATACTTTATATTATCACCATTCTGGGGTAGGAAAACAATCGGGAGGCCTCCTACTGACAAGAGTAAACTCCAATTGACATATGGTTACAATTGAACCAAACTTAATGATATGATGTCTATTCCCAAGCGGATGCAATCATACAATGAAAGCTGAAAGGACTGCAAACGACACGATGAAAAAAAGATGGATCGTCCTGCTGTTCATTTGCCTGATTGGAGCGGGAGGGGTGTATTATTTCAGCTCTGCTGCAAGCTCACAACCCGGTGAAAATCTCCAATCGCTGCTGGCCCGATGGGACCAAGGGGAGGTGGAGGAAGCGGAGAAAAACGAGATTATGGCTCGTCTCATGGAATATACACGTAACACTTCCAAGGCGCCCAAAGAGAGCTTGCCTTCCTTGTCCAACCAACTCTCTGTGATGGAGGCGGGGGAGCTCAGCATCGTTGAGTATATTGAAAACCCGGCGTTCTATGGCTCGAGCGGGCGGGAGAGTTATCATTTTGCCGCGTATAATGACCGTATCTTATGGTTCGATAACAAGGGGAGCATGCGCGTCGACCACCTCCTGAAGCGAGCGGATGACCTTTACTATATGCTGGCGACCGATTACAGAATGTCCATGATAACCGGGATACAGCTATTTGAGCTGCGGCTCAATCAGGATGAGCTTCAGGTCCATCCCTTGCTCACAAAGGTCGGGGACGAGGGGAAGTTCACCTATGACAGTCAAAACCACATCTTGTATTACGATAACGGCCATCTGTATTGGAAGGAAATCGCTGCGAACGGCGAGGAAATCGCAGTGACTAACGGGGATGAGGATTTCGTATTGAAGGTAGCTGAGGATGGACTGTACCGTCTCTCCTCCTCAGAGTAAGGCACTGCGGCAAACGGGGGGACAAACGATGAAGAAGCTTTTGGTCTATGTAGGCGGGCTGATGGCGCTGGGGGTCGATCGGGCGGAAATGAGGGGATCATGTTGTTGTTGTCTGGCGGATCGAGGAAAAGAGCAATTATTATTGTAATGGCTATATTGATCGTCATCGGCGCCGCTGTGCTGCTATTTCTCTATAAAAATTGGACGATCATGCAATATAAGTCGGGCTCAAAACCGGTCGTATTAAATGAGCTGGAGCCGACGGACACGACACCGCAGGGAGAGACGATCCGACTCCCGAACAGCCATCGCTGGATCGATGAATGGAAGATTGGAGTGACGGATTTTTACTATGTAGAGGGCTTGGATGCGCTCCGATTCGGGCTGTGGTACCGGAAGTGGGACTACGATAATGTGAGCAAAGTGGTAGAGGTGGAGCTGGTCGATGACGCGGGGACGCGTTATGAGACGTATGCGTACACGAATCTGCCCGATGCTGGCGTGTACGAGACGTTCCAGATTCGGGAGATCCGAGGGATTAACCTGCCTCAAGTGACCGCGTTGACGATGATGGTTAAGCCCGAGCACGGCGGCGAAGCGGTCGCTATTCCTGTCTATGCGAAATGAGCGGCTTAAGCTCTACTCAGCTCTACGACACAAGGTGCGTACAGGGGAGCACTCAAGTAGCGCACAAGGAGTACTCAAGTAGCGTATAAAAAGCACGCAGAATAAAGAGCGGTACCAGGATTTGTTGCGACCTGGGACCGCTTGTTTGGCATTGCTTCGATGGCGAGATTTGGGTTTTCCAGCATGAGTGCGGCGCTAGGCGGTGCGTTTGCCATAAGCGCAAAGAAAGACGCGTACGCCCTCAGTGAGGATGCGTTTCGTTTGTTCCTCCTCCCAATCTGCTTGCTTCGGTTGATCAAAGACCAATAAAAACGTTAATGCAGCGAAGTGCTTTGTAGCCATGACCGGATCGCGCACATCGAGCAGCCCCGCTTGTCCTAACTCGGTGAACCTTTGGATAAGCCCCTCTTCGGTGGAGCGATCCAGTTTTTCCAGAAAAGAAGCTGGCAGGTTAGCGGACTCCATCATCACCAGACGGATCAGAGCGCTATAATCGGACGAGCCTTGCGCAGAAGCTACGAATTGCTGGCAAAATAAGATGAGCGCCTCCTCCAGATTCTCAAACTCCGTGAGGTGATCCGCAATCCCTTGCTTAATCATGTCCAGAACCGCCCAGCTGGTTTCTTCTACAACAGCGAGCAGCAGGCTTTGCTTGTCGCCATAATAATCATAGACGGTCCGTTTGGAGACGCCCGCTGTAGCCGCGATAGCGTCGACGCTGGTGCGATCAAACCCGTCTGACAGAAACAGCTCTCGTGCCGCGGCCATAATTTTTGCACGTTTCTCTAAAGAGCCCTTGCGAATTTTTTTGTTTGCCGTATGCTCCATGTTGAAATAGCCCCCTATAACGTAAATGCAAGAAAGTCGAATGGAGTTGCGCTTTACAAACTACACTGCACGGTGTAGTATAACAAATGCAACTTATCAAATCAATGATTGGAGAGGATTTTGTCTATGAACACTGTGTCGTCTCAAGTTGATGTTCTCATCGTCGGAGCTGGACCAACCGGACTTACACTTGCCTGCGACCTTGCCCGTCGCCACGTCGATCATCGGATGATTGAGCGCAGCGCCTCATATAACGTAGCGTCTCGCGCCAAAACGATCCAGCCCCGCGCGCTTGAGGTCGCCGATGACCTGGGGGCCGTTCGGCATATTGTGGACACAGGGGTTGTGGATCTGCCTGTACGTTATTATACCGCAGAAGGCCAATGTGTGGACACGCCGCCTATTACCGTTGCAGCCAGCGCCGAACTGGAGACCCCGTATCGCGATCCGGTCTGGATCGCTCAGTATGATGTGGAGCACGCATTGCGCGACCGCTATGCGGCGCTTGGCGGACATATCGAGATGGGCGTGGAAGCTGCAGGGCTTGAACAGGATGCGGATGGCGTGACGGTGACCGTGATGACGCCGCAGGGAGAAGAGCGAATCCGCGCTCGTTATGTCGTGGGCGCTGACGGAGGCAAAAGCAATATCCGCAAGTTTATCGAGCTGCCGCTCGTTGGCAAAACGTACGATCAGGAGCGGTGGTACCTTGGGGATGTGCGATTGGAGGGGGAGGGACTGGAGCGCGACCGTATCCATATCTGGACCTCTCCGGAGGGGATGATCGGAGTGACTCCGTTGCCCCAATCCGATATCTGGCAGCTGCAGGCCACAATCCCGGTAGAAATCGAGGACCCGAAGGAGCCGTCGCTTGAAGCGTATCAAGCCATGCTGGACCGACGAGCCGGTGCACGGCGCGTCCGCCTCACGGATGCCTCCTGGCTGTCGATCTATCGGATCAATGTTCGTATGGTGGAAAGCTACCGCAACGGCCGGATATTCCTTGCTGGCGACGCCGCTCATGTTCATTCCCCAGCCGGTGGTCAAGGCATGAATACGGGGATACAGGACGCATACAATCTTGGGTGGAAGCTGGATGCCGTCTTGCGCGGAGCGGCCCCCGCCTTGCTCGACACGTACGATGAGGAGCGTCGCCCTGTAGCCCGAGCCGTGCTCGAGGACAGCACGAGGAAGATGGGAGGGATCGTAGGGACGGCGACTGAACGCGGAGCTTTATCCCAATCGTTGAGCGATGTAACCGACGACCTGACGAGCGGGCTACTCGTCTCCTATCGCTTGAGCTCGCTATCCCGATCGTCTGCTCGAACGAATGCTGCCCGCGTGTTGCCCGGGGATCGCGCTCCCAATGCGGAGAGGCTGCAAGGGGCAGGGTTTGCAGGAACTGTTTTTGACCTGTTGCGCGGCCCGCATTGGACGCTGTTGGCATTTGTGGCCAGCACAGATCGTCTTCCTTTGGCGGACTTGGCCTGCGACCAACTCCATGTGCATCGCATCCTGAATGCGCAAGCGGAGGGAGCGGGGGCGACGGATGCAGCGGAGGCAGCCATACTCGACACGGCGGGCAACGCTTATCGAATCTACGATGTGGCGAGCGAGGAGCTCGTATTGATTCGTCCCGACGGTTACATCGCGCTACGCGCCTCCGTAGAGGACACCGCATCGGTCTCGCACTACTTGCACGCGATCTATAACGCTAATTGACTGGAACGACGCTGGCGGGAAAGCGCGGAAAACGAGAGCTCAACGCCGCGGCTAGCTGTCCCTCTCATCGGCCTCATCCCCCTCGTCCGTACCGCCTCCGCTATGCAGCTTGCGGTACTGGCCAGGGGTGTGGCCGGTTTCTTTTTTGAACTTGCGGATGAAGTTGGGCGCATCGAGGTAGCCGACGCGCTCGATAATGTCCTTGAGCGGCGCGCTCGTATGGACGAGCTGGTGCGTCACCTCTCGCAGCCGCAGCTGCCAGATGTACTGGGTGAAGTTGCAGCCGGTCTTGTCCTTGAAGCTGCGGCTCAGATACGAGGTGGAGATGTCGTACTTGAGCGCCACATGCTCCAGGCTGAGCGTGTAGTCGGCATAGTTCTGATCCACGTAAGCGACGATCTCGTCCATCAAGGTAGGCTGCGCCGTCTCGGTCTGATAGGTCGCGGCGCCGCAGATCCGTCCCGCCAGCATGCGGAGACGATCCTCCAGCTCCTCCAGCGTCTCGAACGCATGCAGCGAGCCGATCTCGTCATGGACATCGACGCCCAGCTCGGCGGCCGTCCGCAGCAGCGAGTTGAGCACATCGAAGCAGAGGCAGCGCAGCAGACCTACCGACAGCGTCTGGCGCTTGATGTCCTCTATCAAGGTGGAGATCAGCTCGACAGCGGCGCTCTCGTTGCCTTGCTTGAGACTCTGCTCGAGCTTGAGCAGCGACTTTTTGGGGAGCCAGTAGCTCCCGCTCGCCACGGCGGTCGCGGAGAGCTCGGTCAGCTCCTCAAAGTAGGCGATCCGGCCGCTGGCGGTCAATATCCGCTGGTCGAGCGCCGAGGCCGCCTCCAGGAAGGATTGATGCAGCCCGGAGAGGTCCTCGTAGACCGTACCGACACCAAGGTTCGGACGAATCGCCAGCCGCGCCGCCAGTTGCTCGTCGAGATGGGCGACGACCTGACGGACACGGCCTAGTCCTTCCTCACCTGGCGGCGTCGGCAGCAGCGTCACCATAAGGGCCATCTGTTGCTTGACGGAGAACTCGACGCCGTAGATGCGCGCTTGCAGCTCCGGCAGCTCCCGATGGGTGAGCCATTGGCGCAGCTCCTGCTGCTCATCCCAGCTGTGGCCGCTGCGACTCTCCTTGTCCCAGCTCAGGATGATCGTGAAGACGCGCGCCTGCGCAGGCAGCATCAGCCCGGACTGGCGGATCATCTGTTCGATCTCGGGATCGTCCGGCTTGTCGTGCTTGAACAGCAGCATGAGGCATTGGTTGCGCACATACGGCTCTTGCATATCGATGCGGGCATGGTAGTCATGGATCGTCTGCTTGATCCAGTCCCATTCATTGCGGGAGCGGGACGTCTCCTTGCTCATACTCCCCAGGGAGGCGAACTCCAGCAGGTTGCGGATCGGATGATACTGCCGTCTGGCGATCAGCGTCGCTGCGCAGATGCCGATCAGCGCCGTGACGGAGAAGACGAGCAGGATGACCGTACGGATCTGCCCGACCTGCTCGAAAAATTGATAGCTCGGGATCGCCGTCGCATAGGTCCAGCCGTTGACGCTCGACTTGACGGTTACGACGGAGTAGCGCTCGCCGCTCAGCGCCATACTGTGAATACCGGGCTCAAGCTCGGTAAGCGATGTCAGATCCTGGCCGCGCAGCGCGTCCCCCCGATAATTGGCCGTCAGCATCTCGCCGCTGGCGTCGAAGATGTAGCTGCTGCCGGAAAAATCGGTCAGGATCGTGTCCATCACGCCGGTCAGACGCGACTCCTGCATCAGATAGAGCACCGTGCCGTACGGGTACGGATCATTGGTCTTGATCGGGATGATCATCGACAGCAGCGACTCGCTGCGCGAGTGGACCTGCACCATCTCGGCCGGACGAACGGTCGTCAGCTTGGTATCGTTGAGCGCCCGCGCTACATCCGGGAGCTGCCAACGCTCGAAGCGATAGGTGCGACCAAAGACGATGTCCAGGTCCGTCACCCCCAGTCTGGAGTAGATGCGCTCGTCGCCATGATAATACAAGAACAGCTCCTCGATGAGCGAGTTATTGGCCTGGTACTGTCCCAGCGACGCGATCGCCTCTTGGCTGTAGAGCGGGTGGGCGACCATATACGGCGTGAGCCGGTCGTCGTAGGAGATTTTGCTGGCGATCTCCAGCAGGTTGGTCATATGACTATCGATGGTCAGCTTCACTTGATTGAGCTGATTGACGTTGGACTGCTCGATCTCCGAGCGCAGGTTGACTGCCGCATTATGGTAGATAAAGTAGGTGACGCCTGTAAGCGGAACCAAAAAAATAAGAATATAGGATAAGGTGTAGGTGAGCAGCAATTTGGATTTGAAGCGATTCCAGGTCGGGCGAATACCCGAGGTTAAACGGGATGGCGAAAAAATGTTCACGGGCAAACCTCCTGACTTAAACATTATAACGTTATATTTATTTAAAAGCTAGAATGTGTTAAGCTAATCTCGAAGAAACTACAAGGACAACGTACAGGCGCTGTCGCAGAGGGGAAGGACGCACCGAAGATCATGGAGACAGTACTGCGCAATATGACACTGGTGGACGGACAACAGGCCGACATCATCATCGAAGGCAAGCGCATCGCGGCGATCGTGCCGCCGAACTGCGGCACAGGTCAGGTGATCGCCGAGGGCGGCTATGTCTCGAGCGGCTGGATCGATATGCATGTCCATGCGTGCCGCGAGCTGAAGCCGTATGGCGATACGATCGACGAGATCGGGGTGCGGCAAGGCGTGACGACGATCGTCGATGCCGGCAGCCGCGGCGCCGATCGGATTGGCGAGCTGCATGAAGAGGCGAAAGGGGCTGCGACGCGGCTGCTGGCCTTCCTCAACATCTCGCGTATCGGCCTCGAGCGGATCGACGAGTTGTCGGACCCGGCCTGGCTCGATGAGGCGCGGCTGCGCGAGGCGGTGGCGACGTACCCCGACTTCATCGTGGGGCTGAAGGCGCGGATCAGCCGCAGCGTCGTCCGCGAGCAGGGCATCCAGCCGCTCGTCGCGGCGAGGCAGATGGCCGAGGCGACAGGCCAACGGCTCATGGTCCATATCGGCTCGGGACCGCCGGCGATCGGCGAGGTCGTCGGGCTGCTGGCGGAGGGCGACATCATCACGCATTATCTGAATGGCAAGGCCAATAATCTGTTCGATGCCGAGGGGCGGCCGCTGCCGGAGCTGCTGGCTGCGCTGGCGCGCGGCGTGCGGCTCGACGTCGGCCACGGCACGGCGAGCTTCTCGTTCCGGGTGGCGGAGCAGGCGCGCGCGCACGGTATCCCGCTGCACACGATCAGCACGGACATCTACGAGAGCAACCGGCTGAACGGTCCAGTCTACAGCCTGGCCGACGTGATGAGCAAGTTCCTCTATCTCGGCTACTGCTTGCCCGAGGTCGTGGCAGCGGTGACGACCCATGCCGCCGCCTGGCTGGGACGGCCGGAGCTGGCCGAGCTGGAGGTTGGCGGCCTGGCTAATCTGACATTGTTCGATGTAGTACGGGGCAGCCGGACGCTGGTCGATTCCGAGGGCGAGACGCGGACGACAGACACATACATTCAAGCCAAGGGAGCGGTTATCGATGGATCATACTTTGCATGCTAAATACGGGCTAAAACGCGTCGTCAACGCCAGCGGCCGCATGAGCATCCTCGGCGTCTCGGCGCCGACGGACGGCGTGATGAACGCGGTGAAGACGGGCGGCCAGAGCTACGTGGAAATGGCCGATCTGGTGGACAAGTCCGGCGCCTATGTGGCCCGGCAGCTCGGCTCGGAGGACGCGGTCGTCGTCAACTCGGCGTCGAGCGGCATCGCGCTCACGGTGGCGGCGGTCGTCACGCGCGGCGACAAGCGGGCCAGCCTGAAGCTGCACCAGGAGCTGCCTGTGCACAACGAGATTATCCTCTTCAAGGGGCACAATGTCCAGTACGGCGCGCCGGTCGAGACGATGGTAGCGCTCGGCGGCGGCAAGCTCGTCGAGGTCGGCTATGCCAACGAAGGCAAGAAAGAGCATCTGGAGATGGCGGTCAATGAGCGGACGGCGGCGATCCTGTTCGTCCAGTCGCATCATTGCGTCCAGAAAAATATGATCAAGGTCGAGGACGCCTGGGAGGTCGCGCAGCGTCTCCATGTGCCGCTCATCGTCGACGCCGCCGCCGAGGAGGATCTGCGCAAGTATGTGACCTGCTCGGACCTCGTCATCTACAGCGGCTCCAAGGCGATCGAGGGTCCGACCTCGGGCATCGTCGCCGGCAAGGCGGAGTTGGTCGGCTGGGTGAAAACGCAGCTCTATGGCATCGGCCGCAGCATGAAGGTGGGCAAGGAGTCGATCTTCGGGCTGCTGCAGGCGCTCGACGAATATTTCGTCAAGGAAGACAAGAGCGAGCAGGAGAAGGCGGCGCTGACAGCGCTCGAGACGCTCGGCGAGCTGCCGGGCGTGAGCGTCAGCATCGTCCAGGACGAGGCGGGGCGGGCGATCTTCCGCGGTCGCATCAAGATCGACGAGGCGCAGGCCGGACTGTCCGCACGCGCGGTCAACGATCAGCTGCGCGAGGGCGAGATCGCTGTATATACGAGGGATTACGGGCTGGCGCAGGGGTACTTCGACCTCGATCCGCGCTCGCTCCAGGGCGACGATCTGCAGGTCATCATCACACGCATCCAGGACATCATCGGGGGGAATCACTAATGGCAAGCATCTACAATCGACTGTACAAGAACAAAGCGGCGCTCAACGTACTGGCAGGCAGCATCGAGAATGCGAAGGACATCTACGAAGCGGCGGAGGGCCATGTCGTCGTTGGCGTGCTATCCAAGGCGTATCCAGACGCGGCGACCGCTGTCGAAGCGATGAAGCAGTATGGCAAGGAGATCGAGGATGCAGTGTCGATCGGTCTGGGCGCGGGGGACAACCGTCAGGGCAAGGTCGTCGCCGAGATCGTCAAGTCGTATGAGGGCACGCATATTAACCAGATCTTCACCGATGTCGGCGCGACAAGCGCCAACCTGAACGGCCGCGAGGGCTGGATCAATGCGCTCGTCTCGCCATGCGGCAAGCCGGGCTACGTCAACATCTCGACCGGCGTCCATAGCGCAGCCATCGAGGACAAAGCGATCGTACCGGTCAAGGCGGCGATCGCGCTCGTCCGCGATTTGGGCGGTCATGCGCTGAAGTATTTCCCGATGCAGGGACTGAAGCTGGAGGACGAATATCGCGCGGTCGCTCAGGCTTGCGGCGAGGAGGGCTTCGCGCTGGAGCCGACTGGCGGCATCGATCTGGACAACTTCGGCCCGATCGTCGAGATCGCGCTGGCAGCGGGCGTGCCGTATGTGATCCCGCATGTGTACTCCTCGATCATCGACTCGGCGAGCGGCGACACGCGCGTCGAGGATGTGCGGACGCTGCTGGCCGAGCTGAAGAGGCTGGTCGATAAGTATGTCTAGGATCGCCGCATTCGGCGAAGTGATGATGCGCCTGGAGACGCCGGGCTATCAGACGCTGGCGCAGAGCGGCAGCCTGGCGTATTCGTTCTCGGGGACGGGGGTCAATGTCGTCTCGGCGCTTGCCCGCTTCGGCCATCTGTCGTATCTGGTGAGCACACTGCCGGATAGCTCGCTCGGAGACGCGGCGCTGGCGTACCTGCGCAAGCTCGGCATTCACACGCCTTTCGTGAACCGGGGCGGCCGCTATATCGGGATGTACTTCCTGGAGCATGGCTTCGGCATCCGGCCGAGCAAGGTGACCTATACGGACCGGCTCGGCAGCAGCTTCAACACGGTGCCGCATCCTCCGGAGAACTGGACGCAGGTCGCCTCGTCGGTCGATGCCGTGCACTTCTGCGGCATCACGCTGGCGATGAACGAGCTGGCGCGCACCCAGATCAAGCAGCTCGCGGGCGAGGTGAAGCGTCAGGGCGGGGCGGTCATCTTCGATTGCAACTATCGGCCGTCGCTCTGGGGCGAGGGCGGCTATGCGCTGGCGACGCCGCATTACCGCGAGATGCTGGAGCTGGCGGACATCGTCTTCATGAACGAGCGGGACGCGATGCTGACGCTGGGCATGCATAGCAGCGGCGAAGACCGAATGGCGCAACTGCAGGAGCTGATCCCGCAGGTAGCGCAGATCTACGGCATCGGCACGATCGCTGGCACGCATCGCGAGGTCAATAGCGACAATACGCATACGCTGACCGGCTATCTGTACCGTGACGGCGCGTTCGCGTTCGCCGAGCCGGCGACGTTCGCGGTGTACGACCGGGTCGGCGCGGGCGACGCGTACGCTAGCGGGATCATCCACACGGTGCTGCGCGGCGATGCTTCGCAGTATGCGGTCGACTTCGCGACGGCGGCGGCCGTGCTGGCACATACGGTGCACGGCGATACGCCGATGGCGACCGAGGCCGACGTCATCCAGGCGATGACGCGTACGGCGGGGGATGTGCAGCGTTAGACGGGCGTGAGGGAGCATGGCGACTCGTTTACATCATGCCGCCCATGCCGCCCATGCCGCCCGTAACGCCCTTGCCGCCCATGTCAGGCAAGTCGGGTCGGTGGTGCGGACTGGCAGCGTCACACGTATCATGAGGGAGAAGGAGGCAAGCCGGGATGAGCATCACGCGCAAGAAGGGGCCGCTCTATCTGCAGGTCAAGAAGATCGTCAAGGACCGCATCCTGCACGGGGTCTATCCGCTGGGCGGCCACATCCCGCCGGAGCCGCAGCTGGAGCAGGAGTTCAATGTCAGCAAGATGACGGTGCGTAACGCGATCCGCGAGCTGGCTGAGGAGGGCTACGTCGTGAAGCGGAGCGGCATCGGCACGATCGTGCTCGCGAACACGCCGATCTCGCGGCTGTCCAAAGGCAAGCGATTCACGGAGCTGCTCGTCGAGGAGGGACACCGACTGGAGAAGCAACTGCTGCGTATGGGCAAGACGCAGCTGGAGCCAGGCACCGAGCTGCATCAGCTGCTGGGGCCGCAGGCGGGGCTGATCGAGCGGCTGTATGTGCTCAATGGCAAGCCGTACATCCACTTCCAGCACTATGTGCCAGCGGCGTCAATGATCGGTGCGGAGCAGGAGGGGGACGAGCCTGCGCTCGAGTCGCTGTACGATCTGCTGGAGGAGCAGGAGCTGGTGCCGGACAGCTTCCGCGACGCCTTCTCCGTCGGCGCGGCCTCGGAGGAGACGGCCCGTCTGCTCGGCGTGGCGGTCGGAGCGCCGCTCCTGATGCGGCTGCGGCGCACCCATGATGCGGCCGGGCAGCTCGTCGAGTACAGCATCGGCTACTACCAGACCGAGCTGCAGCCGTACCTCGTGCGGTACGATGCATAGGCGAGCTGCGCAGATGAGCCGGGAGCGGGTGCATTGTCCTCTGATGCCACTCGTTCGCATCACCAGCATAGATAGACAGAGCCGTTGCAGCGGTAATCCAGCTGCAGCGGCTCTTTGTCGTTGTTCGCGGGGGTTAGACGGCCGTGCCCCCGAGGCCCGCCTAACTCTAGAAAGTAGAGTTGCAGCGTCGCGCAGGGCGTCCTGGGGCCCGCCTAACTCTAGA
>NZ_BFBX01000129.1:31065-43734 GCF_003851045.1 Paenibacillus sp. 598K
AGAAACTCGAGTTACAGTGGTGCGCCGGCCGTCCCGTGGCTCATCCACTGCATCAGCTTGGCCTCGGTGGTCGTGTCCGGCGCGGGGGTGTAGATGCTGCAGCGCAGATCGTCTTTGCCGTATACCTTCAGGGAGGTGAGCTCGTAGACCATCTTGCCAGCCTTGGCGTGTCGGAACTCCAGATGGACCTCGGGGGCCGACTTCACCTGATTGTCCTCCCACATCCGCTTGAAGTCGGGATACTCGGCGATCATCTCCCCGAGGAAGACGTCGTACCATCCATCGTTCACATACTGGCCGTAATACGTGCGGAACATCGACAGGAACTCATTGGCGAATTGCTCCCAGTTGAGCGCCAGCCGCTGGAACTCCCTGCGGGTGAAGAGCAGGCGGATCATGTTGCGCCCGGCGGGAGGGATGCGGTCAAAGTCCAAAAATACGAACGCCGCCGCCTTGTTCCAGCCGACGATATTGCACTTGCGGTCGGAGACGATGACGGGGCAATGGGTCAGCTCGGTCAGGATCTTCTGTAAGGAAGGGCTTAGCTGTACCGCCTCTTGCTCGGCCGAGTACGCCTCGGCGTCGCTCTCGAAGGCCAGCGAGTATAGATACTTGCGCTGATCGGCGCTCAGTTGCAGCGCCTGGGCCACGCAGTCGAGCACGGAGGTGGAGACGCGGATGTCTCTGCCTTGCTCCAGCCAGGTGTACCAGGTCGTGCTGACGCCTGCCAGCTGAGCGACTTCTTCGCGGCGTAGACCGGGCGTCCGCCGTCGCGTCCCTGCGGGCAAGCCTGCGAGCTCGGGCGAAAGCTTGGCGCGCTGGCTTTTCAGGAAGGCGGATAACGCCTGGAGTCGGACTTGTGAGTTCAAGCGATCATCTCCTCTCGTTGGGATCGAGTCGGGTAGTATTTATACTAGCATAAAGGCTCACTTGTAATAGGATCGGATACATGACATGATACGCTTACGATCGAGCAATGACAAGCTCAGAGGGAGGAAGCCAATCATGGAGAGAGTCGTAATCACAGGGATGGGTGTCGTATCGCCGCTCGGCAACGATGTCGAGACGTTCTGGTCGCAGCTGATCGCGGGAGCGTCCGGGGTGGAGCGCATCACCTCGCTTGATACCTCAAGGCACAAAATAAGCATCGCAGGCACGGTCAAGGACTTCGACCCGGCCGCATGGTTCGGCGTCAAGGAGGCTCGAAGGCTGGACCGCTTTTGCCAATACGCGCTGGTCGCGGCGGAGCAAGCGATCGGGCAAGCGGGACTCGAGCTGGATCGGATCAATCGCGAGCGTATGGGCGTCTATGTCGGGTCGGGAATCGGCGGCATCCAGACGCTGATGAGTCAGGGTCAGGCGCTGGCTGAGCGGGGACCGGAGCGTGTCAGTCCGATGCTGGTGCCGATGATGATCGCCAATATGGCGGCCGCTGTCATCAGCATCAAGTATGGGGCTTTAGGCTCGACGATGTCGCCGGTCACCGCGTGCTCCATCGGCAATACGGCGATTGGCGAAGCGTTCTACCATATCCAGGCGGGCCGCTCGGATGTGATCCTCGTAGGCGGGGCCGAGGCGGCAATTACAGATATCTCGCTGGCCAGCTTCGCCAATGCTACCGCGCTGTCGACGCGCAATGACGAGCCGAGCCGGGCGAGCCGGCCGTTCGATGCGGGGCGGGACGGCTTCGTCATGGCGGATGGCGCGGGTATCCTCGTGCTGGAGAGCCTGAGCCATGCGTTGGGCCGCGGGGCGCATATCCTGGGCGAGGTGATCGGCTACGGAGCCAGCTCCGATGCGTATCACATGGTCGCAACGCCTGAGGATGGCGCTGGCGCTGCACGGGCGATCCGGCTCGCGCTGGACGAGGCTGGACTGGCCTTGACCGACATCGACGTGATCAGCGCCCACGCGACCAGCACCTTCATCGGCGACCGATCGGAGACAGCGGCGATCAAGCAGGTGTTCGGCGAGCAGGCCTACCGGATCCCGATCACGGCCAACAAGTCGATGACCGGCCATATGCTCGGCGCCTCGGGCGCCGTCGAAGCGGTCGCGCTCGTGCGGTCGCTGCAGACCGGGATCATCCCGCCGACGATCAATCTGGAGGACCCGGACCCTGTCTGCGATCTGGACATCGTGGCCAATGAAGCGAGGAGCGCCAACCTGCGAGTCGGCTTGTCCAACTCGTTTGGCTTCGGCGGGCACAACTCGGCAATCGTCCTGCGGACGTATGAGGGCTAGGCCTGTCTGAACACTCGCTCAGGGGCAGCTTTAACCGACTTTTCGCCCCTGCTGCATACAGACAGGTCCTAGTCATATCGCTTCATTTTCAGGGTGCGGGGAGTGGATTATAATGAAGGAGATATACATTCTCCCTGTGGAAATGAGGCATCCTGATGACGAATGAACTGTTGGAGCAACTGCAGACGTGGCACGAGCAGGAGGAGCATGGACTAATCATCGAACGCATCGAACAAATACCGGACGCCGAGCGGGGCTATGAGCTGGTCAACCTGCTGGCCCGAGCCTATAACAACGAGGAGCGTTATCGCGAAGCGGTGGATCAGCTGCTCTCGGTGCAGGAGCGGGGGGTTGCAGATGCGCTGTGGCAGTACCGACTGGGGTATGCTTATTACCATCTGGCCCTGCATGATCTGGCGTTGCTCGCTTTTGAGCGGGCGGATGCGCTGCAGCCGGACGATCCGGCGACGCTCGAGTTCCTGGGGCATGTCCGGTCCTGCGCGGAGCGGATGGAGCAGCAGCGTCAGCGCTGGCAACGGGAGCAGGCGGAGTGGGTGGAGAGCGGCATGGGCAATGAACTGACGGCTGCATCGGAGGGCTATGATCCCGACAGCTTCTGGGAACCGAGCGAGTATGCGAACAAAAACTACGTATCGCCGCCGTTCGACGACGCACTGATCGCGGAGCTTGAGCAGGAGCTGGGGTACAAGCTGCCCGCCTCCTATATTAACTTGATGCGGACCCAGAATGGCGGCTGTCCTGCACGCACAGCCTTCCCGACCGAGGAAGCGACATCCTGGGCCGAAGATCATATCGAGATTACGAACATGCTCGGGATCGGCAATAAAAAGTCATATTCGATCGGGGGCGACATGGGGAGCCGGTTCAAGATCGAGGAATGGGGCTATCCCGATCTGGGCATCATGATTTGCGACTGCCCGTCGGCAGGTCATGATATCGTCATGCTGGACTACCGGTTCTGCGGGCCGGAGGGCGAGCCTTGTGTCGTCCACATCGATCAGGAGTGCGATTATGAGATCACGTATCTGGCGCCGAACTTCGAAGCCTTCATACGCGGGCTCGTCGATAGCGAGAGCTTCGACCTGGACGGCGAAGACGAGGAGGACTAACACCTGTATAGTAGGGGAGAAGCCGCGTAGTGCCTGAAGGTGCACTGGAGTGCCCGGGCAGCGGCGGAGCGTGCGAGCAAGGGAAGAAAGGTGCACTGGAGCGGTCAGCGACCAGCGACCAGCAGGCAACGAGCAACACGGGAAAGCACAATTACGCACAGCCGAGGGAAGAAAGACGAAACACAGGGCCGCTGCCAGGAGCAGTGGCCTTTTGGCGTGCCTTCGCAGTCGCATGTAGAATAATTGTAATCATTAACATTTTATGTATAATGTGTTACATTAGTTGTGTAAGTGCTTTCAAAAATTTGGAGAGGACGCGAGAATATGAAAAGGTGGCTCAAGAACGGTTATGCACTCTTGCTGGTTTTTGCTGTGCTGCTTGGATTGTGGGCAATGCCTGTTTGTGCAAATGGCCCTCTTTACACGATTGAGGGAGAAGATGCCCAGCTTAGCTCCGAGCTGCAGGTGGTGACTGAGATTTACGGGCAGCCCAAGCCCGGATACTCCGGCACAGGATTCGTCTGGATGCAAAATGGCGGCACGATAACGTTCAGCGTAACGGTTCCCGAAACCGGCATGTATGAAATTTCAACCCGCTTCATGCAGGAGCTGAGTCCTGACGGCAGACTTCAGTACTTATCCGTTAACGGTACGAACAAAGGCTCATTTATGCTGCCCTATACGACCGCCTGGTCCGATTTCAGCTTTGGCTTTCACAAGCTCGTGCAAGGCAGCAACACGATTCAAGTGAAGGCAGGCTGGGGCTTTGCTTATTTCGATACCTTTACGGTCGATTATGCCGATCTGGACCCTTTGAATGTGGAGCCGATCCTCACTGATCCGCAAGCCACGCCGGAAACGCAGCTACTGATGGATTATTTAACGGAGGTGTATGGCGACCATATGATCTCTGGCCAGCAGGAAATTTACGGCGGCGGGAATGACGGCGATAGCGAGCTGGAGTTTGAGTGGATTTATAATCTAACCGGAAAATACCCCGCCATTCGCGGCTTTGATTTTATGAATTATAATCCGCTGTACGGCTGGGAGGACGGCACAACCGCGCGCGTTATCGATTGGGTCAATGATCGCGGGGGGATTGCAACGGCAAGCTGGCACCTTACGGTTCCCAAAAACTTCACGACCTATCAGTTGGGACAATTTGTGGACTGGACAGATGCTACCTACAAGCCTACGGATACGAACTTTAATACAGCTAATGCCGTCGTTCCCGGGACGAAGGAAAATGAATACCTGATGATGGCTATTGATGATTTGGCAGCGCAATTATCGATTTTGCAGGATAACGATGTGCCGATTATTTTCCGTCCGTTCCATGAGGCGGAGGGCAATGGCGGGCTGAATGGCGAAGGCGCCTGGTTCTGGTGGGCCAAGGCAGGCGCAGAGGTATACAAGCAGCTATGGGATTTGCTCTACACCGAGCTCACCGAGACCTACGACCTCCACAACCTGATCTGGACTTACAACAGCTACGTATATAACACCTCTCCCGCGTGGTACCCCGGCGACCATCAGGTCGATATTGTCGGGTTTGACAAATACAATACGATCTACAACCGCGATGACGGATTATCCGGCGTACCCAATGAGGACGCCATCAGCTCGACTTTTTATAAGCTTGTCGACTTGACCAACGGAACTAAAATGGTGGCGATGACGGAAAACGACACCGTGCCCAGCGTCCAGAATCTAATCGATGAAAAAGCAGGCTGGCTCTACTTTTTGCCTTGGTATGGCGAGCACCTCATGAGCACGGCTTTTAATGATCCGCAGACGCTGACAACCCTCTATCAGAGCAGCTATGTCATTACGCTGGACGAGCTGCCCGACTTAAAGACTGGCCACCCAAGCGCGTCCCTCTCGCCTGCCAGTGTCGTTTTTGATAAATACGCGCCCAATCAAAGCGACCAGACGATAACGGTAACGATGAACGGCAATACGCTGAGCGGCATCAAAAATGGCTCTGCTGCCCTTGTATCCGGCACGGACTATACGGTATCGGGCACAACGGTGACGATCAGCGCAAGCTATCTCGCTATGCAAGTCGTTGGCACAACCAATCTGACGTTTGATTTCAGTCCCGGCGCCAATCGCACGCTCACGGTTACCATCATCGACTCCTCGGTCGCCTTGCCTGGTCCGTTTACCGTATCGGGAACAGCTGGCGACTCGCGAGCAACGCTACTATGGACGGCTGCAAGCGGCGCAGTCGCTTACGAGGTCGAGCGCGCGACAGGCAACGGCGCTTACACGACGCTTGCTTCCAATCTGACCAGTCTGAGCTATACAGATACGACAGCCGTTAACGGGACCTTGTACAACTACCGCATTATCACATCCAACGCCTCGGGCTCGACTAGCTCCAATCCTATTGCGCTTACGCCTTCGGCCGCAACGCAGGCAGGCAGCTTCAAAATTCAAATGTATAGCGGCAATACAGCTGCTTCCAGCAATACAATCGCGCCCCAGATTAAATTGGTCAACACGGACACAACTGCATTGGAGCTGTCGACCGTCAAGCTGCGCTACTACTATACGGCTGACGCGAACCAGACCCAGTCATTCTGGTGCGACTGGTCGACTGTCGGCAGCGCCAACGTAAGCGGTACCTTTGTGACGATGCCGACGCCAACGGAAGACGCCGACACTTATTTTGAGATTGGCTTCGCAAGTAGCGCTGGCACATTGGCACCGGGCGCAGCAGCCGAGATCCAGATCCGCATCGCGCGCACGGACTGGAGCAGCTACACGCAAACGGGCGACTACTCCTTTAACCCGACCAGCACCGCTTATATCGACTGGACGAAGATGACCGGTTACGTCAATGGCACGCTGCAATGGGGAGTCGAACCCTAACAGAACATGGCGGAAAGCAGCAGGGCAAGCAGCAAGGCAAGCAGCAAGGCAAGCAACAAGGCAAGCAACAAGGCAAGCAGCAGGGCAAGCAGCAAGGCCAACTGCTCATGGCTGCCCATGCGCAAGGAGCGCTCCTGAAATCTCGGGGGCGCTCTTTTACTCATGCGACGAGACGGATGCTCGGGGAGGGACAGCATGAGGAGGAAGAAATTTATAGTTCATTCTATTTTTGTAATCTTTTAAATAATATGATATATTATGAACAGGAGCCTATATCTTCCAATTCCGAAAACTTGGCTCCGCCACTTTTGATAGGGAGGTGACCAGGAGACCAAGAAGCTTTCGCGCGCAGACACTTTGTTCAGAAAGGAGAAGGATATCTATGATAGGTACAAGATTCAAGAAAAGAAGCGCATTACTACTCAGCTTTTTGTTAGCGTTTACAGGCGCTGGTTTGGGAGCAAGCTCTACTACCGCTTCCGCCTCTGCTCCAAGCGCTCTTGCGGCTTCGGACTACAACTATGCGGAGGCGCTGCAAAAATCGATCTACTTCTATGAAGCGCAGCGCTCGGGGAAGCTGCCCGAAACGAACCGGGTGGAATGGCGAGGGGACTCGGGACTTCAGGACGGCGCGGACGTCGGGGTCGACTTGACCGGGGGCTGGTACGATGCCGGAGATCATGTGAAATTCGGCTTCCCGATGGCCGCGACAGCTACGATGCTGGCATGGTCGGTGTACGAGTATCGGGAGGGCTACGAGAATTCCGGGCAGCTGGATGCCATCCTCGATAATATCCGGTGGGCGACGGACTATTTCATCAAGGCGCATACCGCGCCCAATGAGCTATGGGGACAGGTGGGCAACGGCACCGCTGACCATAATTGGTGGGGACCAGCGGAAGTGATGCCGATGGCTCGCCCCGCCTATAAGATCGATGCCGCCAATCCAGGCTCGGACCTGGCCGGAGAGACGGCTGCGGCGCTTGCTGCGTCCTCGATTATTTTTGCGGACAGCGATCCGGCTTACTCGGCTCTGCTGTTGCAGCATGCCAAGGAGCTGTATCAATTCGCAGATCAGTACCGCGGCAAATACTCGGACAGCATCACGGATGCGCAAGCCTACTATAACTCCTGGAGCGGGTATGCCGACGAGTTAAGCTGGGCGGCGGTATGGCTGTATCTCGCTACAGAGGACGAGGACTATCTGGATGCAGCGATTGCTGCCAGCGACGAATGGGGAACGAATCAGCAAGGCGACTGGGATTACAAGTGGACGCATGCATGGGACGACAAGCATTATGGCGCCCAGCTTTTGCTTGCGCGTATCACCAATGATCCTCGCTTCGTCGCATCGACCGAGAAAAATATGCAATATTGGACGACCGGCGTTCCCGGTACAGGGGAACGGATCAACTATACGCCTGGCGGACTGGCGTATCTGGATACGTGGGGCGCGCTCCGGTATTCAGCCAATCAGGCCTTCCTCGCCTTCGTCTATTCCGACTGGGTGAGCGATCCGGCGCGCAAGCAGACGGCCAGATCGTTTGCAGAGAGTCAGATCTTGTACATGCTGGGGGACAATCCGAGACAGAGCAGCTATGTGATCGGTTACGGCAACAACAGTCCGCAGCGCCCGCATCATCGTACCTCTCATGGCTCATGGAGCGACAGTCAGAGCCAACCGGCCAATCACCGCCATATCCTGTACGGGGCGCTGGTGGGCGGACCGTCGCTGACCGACAGCTATACGGACTCGATCAGTGATTATGTGTCCAATGAGGTAGCTACCGACTACAATGCCGGCTTCACCGGGGCGCTTGCCAAGATGATGATCGAGCATGGAGACGGCGACTTGCCGCTGGCTTCTTTCCCTCAACCGGAAGTGCGGGACGATGAAATGTTCGTCGAGGCGGCTGTGAATGCGAGCGGCAGCAACTTCATCGAGATCAAGGCGCTGCTGAACAATCGCTCGGGCTGGCCCGCGCGCTCCAGCAGCTCGCTATCCTTCCACTACTATGTCGATCTTACCGAAGCGGCAGCCGCAGGCTATGGTCCTCAGGATGTGACGGTGACGGCGGGAGGCTACAATCAGGGGGCTACCGTGTCGCCATTGCTGCCGTATGACGCAGCGAACCATATCTACTACACCAAGGTAGACTTTACGGGAACCCCGATCTATCCTGGCGGGCAGTCCGCCTTCCGTAAAGAGGTGCAATTCCGGATCTCGGCCCCGCTCCAGACGGCCTTCTGGAGTAACGCCAACGACTTCTCCTATCAAGGCTTGCCGTCTGCCGGCTCCACGCCGGTCAAGTCGCCTTATATCCCTGTGTTCGAAGCGGGAACGCGGGTCTATGGCGAGCAGCCCGCAGGCGGAGGCACGCCCGGCGTGCCCGGCGTTCCGGCCGCGCCGCTCAACGTATCCGCTACGGCCGGAGACGGGCAGGTGCAATTGACCTGGAGCGCTGTCGGTCAGGCCGATGAATATATCGTGAAGCGCGCTACGACTAGCGGAGGCCCCTACACCGTTATTGGCACGACCTCCGGCACCTCTTATACGGACAGCGGACTTACGAATGAGACGACCTATTATTATGTAGTTGCGGCTAGCAATACGAGCGGCGAGGGTCCGAACTCCGCTCAGGCGAGCGCGAAGCCGAGGGAGCTGCCAGATCCGGTCGAGGGCGATCTGGAGCTGCAATATCGGGTCAATGATACGCAGCCGGGGGATAATCAGATTCGGGCGCAATTCCGCATTTTCAACCACGGGGACGAAGCGATCCCGCTCCATCAGCTTAAGCTGCGCTACTACTATACGATCGATGGCGACAAGCCGCAGCAATTCCATTGCGACTATGCGGCGGTCGGCAGCGGCAATGTGAGCGGAACGTTCGTCAGCATGCCAACCGCTGCTCCGGGAGCGGACTATTATGTGGAGGTGTCCTTCAGCGCAGGGGCGGGCAGTCTGGCGCCGGGAGCCGACACAGGCGACATTCAGATCCGGATCAACAAGAGCGACTGGACCAACTACAACGAGCTAGACGATTACTCCTACGATGGCACCAAGAATAGCTATGCGACATGGGACAAGGTCACCATCTATCACAACAATACCCTGGCATGGGGGATTGAACCTTAATACAGGTAGAGAGGATGATTCAATTGAAACTTTCGCGCGCCATTGGGAAATCGACCTCATTTCTGCTGTCTACCGCGTTGGCATTCACGGTATTTACAGGGGGCATGCTCAGCCAAGGAGTTACGCCGGTCAAGGCCGCCTCGACGGAGGAGACACGCTTCCTTCAGCTATACGATCAACTGAAGGACCCGGCCAACGGCTATTTTTCACCGGAGGGCATCCCTTATCACTCGATCGAGACGCTGATCAGCGAGGCCCCGGACTACGGTCACATGACCACCTCGGAGGCATACAGCTATTGGCTCTGGCTAGAGGTGCTGTATGGCTACTACACCGACGATTGGACGCATCTCGAGGCTGCCTGGGACAACATGGAGAAGTATATTATTCCGGTCGATGAAGGCGATGGCAATAAGGAGCAGCCGTCCATGAGCTATTACAACGCCAGCAGTCCCGCTACCTATGCCGCCGAGCATCCGCAGCCGGATCTGTATCCCAGCCTGCTGAGCGGCCAATACGGCGCAGGCAGCGATCCGCTGGATTCGGAATTAAAAGCGACCTACGGCAACAACGAGACGTATCTGATGCACTGGCTGGTCGATGTCGATAACTGGTATGGCTTCGGCAACCTGCTCAATCCGTCGCACACCGCTGCCTATATCAATACGTTCCAGAGAGGGGAGCAGGAATCGGTATGGGAAGCGATCCCGCATCCTTCGCAAGACGACAAAACCTTCGGCAAGGCAGGGGAGGGCTTCATGTCCTTGTTCACCGAGGAAACGAATACGCCTGCTGCTCAGTGGCGCTATACGAACGCTACCGACGCAGACGCACGCGCCATCCAGGCGCTGTATTGGGCCAAGTCGCTAGGCTATGATAATGAAACGTATCTGGCGAAGGCCAAGAAAATGGGCGACTACTTGCGCTACGGCATGTACGATAAATACTTCCAGCAAATCGGTAGCGCATCGGATGGAAGTCCTACGGCTGGCACAGGCAAAAATGCCAACCACTATCTGATGGGCTGGTATACGGCATGGGGCGGCGGACTCGGCAGCTCGGGGAACTGGGCCTGGCGGATCGGGTCGAGCCATGCTCACCAGGGCTATCAGAACGTCGTGGCTGCGTATGCGTTGTCCGATCCAGATGCGGGCTTGATCCCGAATTCGCCGACGGCCGGCGAGGACTGGGCGAATTCGCTGACGCGCCAATTGGAGTTTTACACGTGGCTGCAATCGAGCGAAGGCGCGATCGCCGGGGGCGCGACCAACAGCTACGGCGGAGCCTACAATGCCTATCCGGCAGGCACTAGCACCTTCTACGGGATGGCTTACGACGATGCGCCGGTCTATCACGACCCGCCGTCCAATAACTGGTTCGGCATGCAGACCTGGGGCGTGGAGCGGATCGCCGAGCTGTACTACATCCTGGCAGCCAGCGGCGATACGACGTCAGATAACTTCAAGATGGCCAAGCAGATTACGCAAAACTGGATCGACTGGTCGATGGACTATGTGTTCGCGAACAGCCGTCCAGCGACGGATGCCGAGGGCTATTATCTCGATGGCTCGGGCAATCGCGTGCTCGGCGGTCACAATCCAGCTATTTCCACTGTATCCGCGCCAGGCGAATTTTGGGTACCGAGCAATCTGGAATGGTCGGGTCAGCCGGACACCTGGAGCGGCTTCAACAACTATACGGGCAACGCCAGCCTGCATGCGGTCACGAAAAACCCGAACCAGGATATCGGCGTGCTCGGCAGTTATGTTAAAGCGCTTACGTTCTTCGCAGCAGCAACGAAGGCGGAGGCAGGCAGCTTCACGACGCTGGGCTCTGAGGCCGAGCAGCTAGCCAAGGAGCTGTTGGATACAGCCTGGAGCTACAACGATGGCGTGGGCCTGGTCACAGCCGAGGAGCGTGCGGATTACAACCGCTTCTTCACCAAAGAGGTCTACTTCCCGGCGGGCTGGAGCGGCACATTCGGTCAGGGCAACACGATCCCGGGCACGAACACTGTACCTTCCGATCCCTCCAAGGGCGGCAACGGGGTATACGCCAGCTATACCGATATTCGCCCGGACATCGTCAACGATCCGCAATGGTCGTACCTGCAAGCCAAATACAATACGTCATGGAATCCGCAAACCCAGACCTGGGATGATGGCGCGCCGGAATTCGTCTATCATCGCTTCTGGTCGCAGGTCGATATCGCCACGGCCTATGCCGAGTACGATCGCTTGATTCAGGATGGCGGAGCCGGGCCTGTAGAGCCCGTCGCGCCGAAAGCGCCAACGAACGTCAAGGCTGTCGCGGGCGATGCTGCAGTGGAGCTGAGCTGGAACAATACGACTGGCGCCGACAGCTACACGGTGAAGCGTGCGGTTACGAGCGGCGGGCCGTACACGGACCTCGCCACGGTGACGACCAACGCCTATACCGATACGAGCGTCGTCAACGATACGACCTACTATTATGTGATCAGCGCAACCAATGCCGTAGGGACAGGCCCGAACTCTGCGGAGGTCAGCGCTACGCCAACCGCTACGCCTGCGCCGACCGGCGAGTTGAAGGTGCAATATCGTACCGAGGATACGAACGCCAACGACAATCAGATCAGAGCCCAATTCAAGGTCGTGAACACCGGGAGCGAGCCGGTATCGCTAAGTAACGTGAAGGTGCGCTATTACTATACGATCGATGGCGAGGTCAGTCAGCAATTTCATTGCGATTATGCGGCCGTAGGCAGCAGCAATGTGAGCGGCAGCTTCGTCAAGCTGAGCGCTCCGGTGGCGGGCGCCGACTACTACTACGAAATCTCGTTTGGCACGGGGGCCGGAGTGCTCCAGCCGGGAGCGGACACAGGAGATATCCAGATCCGGATCAACAAGACCGATTGGTCAAACTATGCGGAGGCGGACGATTATTCGCGTAACGCAACCCAATCCGCCTACGCGGACTGGGATAAGGTAACGGCTTATCTCGATGGAATGCTGGTCTGGGGCATCGAGCCTTAATCGTTAAGCGCACGCAAGAGATGAAATCGCAAGGGGAGGGGCCACTGCCGGAGGGCAGTGGCCTTCTTTGCCGTCTTGCAAAACTTTCAGACGGTGAAGCGTGAATACGTCAGTGCTTGAAAAATGCATGCAATCCCTATACAATGAATAGGAAGGAATCTCATGCAAATGCGTATGGCCGCGAGCTTCCCGCAGACGGCGGCGGAGCTGTTTTTTACATCAGCTTAGAATTCTCCGACAAAGCTCTTCGCACGTCCTGGAAGGACGA
>NZ_BFBX01000130.1:0-522 GCF_003851045.1 Paenibacillus sp. 598K
ATCCCGCCCCGTCCCGCCTCGTCTTGTCTAGCCCTACACCGCCCCAACTCGCTGCAGACGCCTCCCCGACCCGCTCTCTTAATCCTCGCAGGACATCCAACCAGTTGACCATGCAACTCCCGGATATGGAATTTTTACATACTGACCTGAAATTATTCAACTTGAGGAGAAGGAGTCCAGAGAGCGACAATAAGGACATCGAAGAACAGTAACCCAAACATAAAGGGGGAGCGGGACTCGCGCATGACCTGGCTGCAGCCATGAAAATCTGAGGGGATGCTCGTCGCTGCTGTTTCAATGTGTTCAACGTGCAAGCTGTCGCAAGGAGGTTCCACATGTCGTCATTTCTCAAGAAGGTTATTCGCAATAAGGCACTGCTATTATTGGTGCTGCCCGGCACGCTTTGGTTTTTGATTTTTGCCTATTTGCCGATGTTTGGCATCGTGGTCGCGTTCCAGGATTTCCGGGTGAGCCGGGACGGTTTTTTTGCAAGTATTTTTAACAGCGACTGGGTCGGCTTCA
>NZ_BFBX01000130.1:592-47549 GCF_003851045.1 Paenibacillus sp. 598K
CAGCGACTGGGTCGGCTTCAAAAACTTCGAGTTTTTGTTCTCGACCAACGACGCGTACATCATTACCCGCAATACGATTCTTTACAATCTGGTCAGCATCGCGCTTGGTCTCGTCATCGCCGTGACCTTCGCCATCCTCATCCATGAGCTGCTGAACAAACGGCTCGCCAAGCTGTACCAGACAGGGATGTTCCTGCCGTACTTCCTCTCCTGGGTCGTCATCAGCTACTTTGCCTTCACCTTCCTGAGCACGGACAAGGGGATGGTCAATCAGATCGTCACCGCGCTTGGCGGCGATCCGGTCAACTTCTACTCGGAGCCGAAGTATTGGCCTTTCATCATCGTCTTCGTCGGCATCTGGAAGTCGATCGGCTACAGCAGCGTTATGTATCTGGCGGCGATTACCGGCATCGACAAGTCGTACTACGAGGCAGGTATGCTGGACGGGGCGAGCAAATGGCAACAGACGCGCTACATCACGCTGCCGCATCTGAGGCCGCTTATGATCATCCTGACGATCCTCGCGATCGGCGGCATGTTCCGCTCCGACTTCGGCCTCTTTTACCAGTTGCCCAAAGACTCCGGAGCGCTGTACCCGGTGACCAACGTCATCGATACGTTCGTCTACCGCAGTCTGATCAATATGGGCGATACCGGCATGAGCACCGCGGCGGGTCTCTACCAGTCGGTCGTTGGCCTCATCCTGATCCTGCTGGCTAACTATGCGGTACGTAAAATCGAAAAAGACCATGCTTTGTTCTAGGAAAGGAAGGCGATACGCCACATGAAAAACCGCAAAAACATCCACGGCATCTCGACCTTCTGGAACATCGTCTTTAATCTCCTGATCGGTCTGTTCGCTTTCTCGTGCGTGTTCCCGTTCCTGTTCGTCATCATGAACTCGCTCGCCGATGAACAGACGCTCGTGCGGGAGGGGTACCGGATCATCCCAAGTCAGTTCAGCTTCGAGGCGTACAGCTACATCTTCACGTCGACGACGCAGCTCGTCGAGTCGTTTGGCCTGACGCTGCTTGTCACCGTCGTCGGGACGCTGATCAGCTTGTTCCTAGTGTCGACCTACGCCTACGCGATCTCCAGACGGAGCTTCGAGTTCCGCACCGGCTTTACGTTTCTGGCGTTTTTCACGATGCTGTTCTCGGGCGGTCTGGTGCCCGGCTATATCGTCGTCACCCAGCTTCTGCATCTGCAGAATACGATCTGGGCGCTGATCCTGCCGCTGTCGATGAATGCCTTCTTCATCATCGTCATGCGGACGTTTTTCCAGACGACGATACCGGACGCCATCATCGAATCCGCCAAGATCGACGGCGCCGGAGAGATGCGCACGTTCGCGACGATCGTGCTGCCGATCTCGCTGCCGGGCATCGCCACGATCGGACTGTTCAGCTCTCTGGGCTACTGGAATGACTGGTTCAACGCACTGCTCTACTACAACAAAAACGGTCTGGTGCCGCCGCTCCAATATCTGCTCATGAAGATCGAGCGGAGCATGGAGTTCCTCGTCCAGAACAGCCAGTACATGGGCTCGTTCGACGGCGCGGCGACGCTACCGACCGAGACGGTGCGGATGGCGATGGTCGTTCTGGCGACGCTGCCGATCGCGCTGGCGTATCCGTTCTTCCAACGTTACTTTGTCCAAGGTCTGACTGTCGGCTCGGTGAAGGGCTGAGTTGATGACTTGAACTAGTGGCTGCCTTGCAAGACAATGACTGGACCGTATGTGAATAGGTTTCATCCCGATTATGGGTTAGTATAAGTCTAGGGGGAATACACATGTCCAAACACGTACTGAAGATGATGACGCTGCTGCTCGCGGTAGCCTTGGTCATCACCGCCTGCGGCGGCAAAGGCAACAACAATAACAACAGCAGCGCCGGCGGCGGCAAGGAAGCCGAAGCGATCGGCAGCGACGGCACCGTCGACGCGACCAAGCTGGATGCCGTGCAGCTGAAGCTCTATCTGATCGGCAGCCCGGCCAAGGATCTGAAGACCGTGCAGGAAGAGATCAACAAGTACACGACAGAAAAAATTAATGCCACGGTCGACATCGAGATGATCGATTGGGGCGATTATAGCCAGCGTATGTCGATCATCATGACATCCGGCGAAGACTATGACATCGCCTTTACGAGCTCGTGGGCGTTCAACTACTTGCCGAATGCCTCCAAAGGCGCATTCATGCCGCTCAACGAGCTGCTCGATACGTATGGCCAAGGCATCAAAGAGGTGCTCGATCCGCGCTTCCTCGAAGGCACCAAGGTCAATGGCGTCAACTACGCCGTACCGAACAACAAAGAGCTGGCGCAGCAAGCGGTATGGCGCTTCAACAAGCAATACCTGGACAAATACAATCTCGATATCACAAACGTAAGCTCGCTTGAGGACCTCGAGCCGCTGCTGAAAACGATCAAGGATAACGAGCCATCGGATATTACGCCGCTGGCTGTGCCAAAAGGGTTCAAGCCGTACCTGCCGTTCGACTTCCTGCTCGGCGACGAGATTCCGATCGGCATGCGTCTGGAAGGCAATGAGTTCAAATTCATCAATCTGTTGGAAACGGAAGAGCTGAAGGACACGCTGGATACAATGCGCCGCTACTTCCAGGCTGGTTATCTGCGTACGGATGTAGCTACGCTGGACGGCATCGATAACATCAAAACTGGCAAATGGCTGGTCGACAAAGAGCTGAGTCAGCCATACGCCGACAACGGCTGGTCGCGCAGCGCGGGCTACGAGATCGTCTCGGCGCCGATCCACCAACCGGTTATCTACACCTCGTCGGCCGCAGGCTCGATGTTCGCCATCTCCAACAACTCGGCGAACCCGGAGCGCGCAATGATGTTCTTGAACCTGCTCAACACCGATTCGTACCTGCGCAACCTGATCAACTATGGCATCGAGGGTGTGCATTACAAGAAGCTCGAAGGCAACTACATTGAGGATCTGCCAGCGATGAACGAATCGTATGCGATGCCTGGCTTCGCGCTCGGCAACATGTTCCTGACGTACCTGCATGAGGGAGACCCCGAGGACAAATGGGAGGCATTCCAGGCGTTTAACCAATCGGCGATCGTCGCGCCAAGCTTTGGCTTCAACTTCGACACCAGCGCCGTGAAGACCGAAGTTGCGTCGATTACGAACGTGGCCAAGGAGTTCAACCCTGCGCTCTACACAGGCTCCGTCGATCCGGCCGAATTCCTGCCGAAGGCGATCGACAAGTTCAAGTCTGCGGGCATCGACAGAGTGATCGAGGAAGCGCAGCGCCAGTTCGACGAGTGGAAAGCGACGAACAGCTAAGGCAATAAGTTAGAGTGGAGTAAATGGGGCCGTCCGGAAAGTCAGTGAAAGCTGACCTGCGGGCGGCTCTTGCTTGTTTGGGAACAGCAGAGAGAAGCATCAGAAAAGCCCCCGGATCGGGGGCGCTGTGGTATAATATGGGACAAGTACATAGAACGGCTAATAAGGGCGGTCGGCTAATCTCCCGGAAGGGAGGTGAGGCCATGGAGGTTAGAGACGCGATAACATTGATGATTGCGTTCGGTGTGTTGATTATTTCACTCATCGGGCTAGTCGTTAATATTGTCGACGCGATGACCAAAAAGAAATAGACCGCCCTGGACAAGGATAACGGTCTACTCTAAGTGACTCTTTCCGAAGCCGACCGCCTTTAAAGCGGCTGTGTACCCGGGGGGGCTGTTGACGCAGCTCCCTTTTTCTATTGTAAGCATATCACAGGTGGTTTAGACGTGCAATATTGGGATGCCCCTGGATCGGGGGCGTTGTGGTATAATATGGAGGCGTGGAACAATTTGGGCGGCGGCTTCCTCCTGAAAGGGGGGGAAGCCTATGCATTTCTCTTTCCAAGACGTGCTTTTGTTCGCAATTTTGGTTGTGACAATACTCGCGTTTAAGAATAAGAAATGACCCCGCCCAGGTTGAGAGCCAGCGGGGTCATTCTCTTCATGCCAGCAAGATTGGAGGAATGAACCGCCCAACTGCCATGCAGGGAGAGTGTTGGCCGCACTCTCCTTTTTCTATTGTAAGCATATCACACGTGAATTAGACGTGCAACGGACCAATAGCCACGTTCCTGTAACAATAACAGAAAAGCCCGATGCGATAACATTGATGATTGCGTTCGGTGTGTTAATTATTTCACTCATCGGGCTAGTCGTTAATATTGTCGACGCGATGACCAAAAAGAAATAGACCGCCCCGACCAAGGATAACGGTCTATCACTAAATGACTCAACTCCGAAAGCCGACCGCCTTTAAAGCGGCTGTGTACCCGAACCGTGGATGCTCCAACATCTGCGGTTCTTTTATTTAGTATAAGCATATCACAGGCCGTTTAGACGTGCAATTCCCGGTTGCGGCAGGCTTGAAAAATGTAGCGTCTAACATCTTCTCGATACAATCCTAACGTGCAATAACTTCAGATTGGATGGACTTTATTTCCCTCGGAGGGTATCACAAACGACCAACCCTCCCTTTCTTTGCAAATTATTCATATCCCCTTGACGGTGCGTTGACAAACGATTGGTACAGTAGACATGTCCAAAACGAATAGACGCGAGGTAGCCTTATGAAGCATGCGGACCGCATCATCGCTTCTATCACGCAGGAGAAGCACCTCGATATCGCCCTGAAAAGCAAGGTCGGACGGATCAATCTCGTGGCCGGCAGCATCAATACGCTGCACTCGGTCATGGAACGGGTACGTCAGGCCGGCAAACGCATCTATCTCCACGTGGAGATGATCCAGGGCATCGGCCGCGACGCCGCCTCGATCCAGTATCTGGCGTCGACGTTCAAGCCGGATGGCATCATCACGACCAAAAGCACGATCGTCAGCCATGCGAGGCAGATCGGACTGCCTACGATCCAGCGGGTATTCGCCGTCGACTCGACGGCTGTGGATACGGCGATCCGGATGATCAAGACGAGCAAGCCCGACGAGATCGAGCTGATGCCTGGACTGATGCCGCGCGTCATCGAGGAGGTGAAGGCGCAGCTCAGCCTGCCACTGATCGCTGGCGGTCTGATCCGCCACCGACGCGAGATCGAGATCGCGCTTGAGAGCGGGGCCGACTACGTATCGATGGGCAATACGAAGCTATGGTGACTCGCCTAGCGACCAATCACAACCGCATAACCCAGGTGGAGACGATGAGAAAACCTGAAGCAGAACAGATGCTTATGTCGGCACAGCGGTGCCCGAGCATCTTCCGCTTCGCGTTCGCATCGTCTTCTTTGTCATGTCTGATGCGACTCGCTGCGCGTACAAAACCAAATCAAGGGAGAGAAACAAAACCAATGAAACCGATTCGCTTGATGAAAACGTCTGTCGTCGCCGCTTCGCTCGCTATGCTGCTCGCCGCTTGCGGCTCCGGGGGAAATGCGAACAACCCGACAACAGGCGCCAATACGCCTGCGCCGGAGTCCGGCGGCAGCGTCGTCGCAGCAGAGACGAAGCCCGAGAGCAAGGAAAAGCTCGTCATGGCCTGGCTGCCCAATGAATCGGGCGAAAACGTCAAGCTGGCTCGCGAAGCGATCGGCGGCGTCATCTCAGATGCGCTCGACCGCGAGATCGATCATGTGACGACCACCGACTATATTATCGCTATCGAATCGATCGTCAGCGGCGCCGCCGACGTCGCCTTCCTAGGCGCGCAGGCGTATATCGACGCGAATACCAAAAATCCGAACGTCCAGCCGATCGTCGTCAACAGCGGCGCTTCGGGCACGTTGGACGATGCGGTTTACTATAGCTGGCTTACCGTAAACAAGGGCGAGGAAGACGCTTATCGCAGCGGCGACGGCTTCGCCATCGACAATATCGCCGGCAAGCGGTTCTCGTTTGTCTCCAACAGCTCAACCTCGGGCTTCAAGGTGCCGTCGGCCAACATCGTCTCTTACTTCAGCAAGCAAGACGCGTACAAGGATCTGACAGCCGAGGACCTGCTGGAGGGCGGCGACAAGGCGTTTTTCAGCAATGTATTGTTC
This sequence comes from Paenibacillus sp. 598K, assembly GCF_003851045.1. Classification (GTDB taxonomy): domain Bacteria; phylum Bacillota; class Bacilli; order Paenibacillales; family Paenibacillaceae; genus Paenibacillus_D. The sequence continues at coordinate 6,620 of NZ_BFBX01000130.1, forward strand.
GGCGGCTCGCATCAGGGCTCTGCGGTCAATCTGCTATCCGGCAAGGCGGATGTAGCGGCGGTGTGCGATTACTGCATCGGGAACTACATCGAGCTCGCAGACGGCGAGGACAATCGTCCAGGCTCGACTTATCGCGTGCTGGACAATGCCGAGGAGCCATTCAATACGGTCAAGGGCAAGGAGTTCGTCGTCATCTCCGTGACGCCGGTGCTGAACTCACCGATCGTCGTCAACAAGGACAAGGTGAGCGAAGCGGATATCGCCAAAATCGTCGAGGCGCTGACCGGCGACGCGGCAGCGGACAACCAGCAGATCTTCGTGCCGAAGGATGCGGAAGTCAAGGGCATCTTCTCCAAAACCGAAAACGAGCGCTTCGTCAAAGTGACGGACGAGTGGTTCAATCCGGTGCGGGAGCTGTCCAAGTAACGGCATGAGGACAATGGACATCAAACCAACGTTGCTGGACATCGCAGGGCTCTCCAAAAGCTACGGCAAAGGGAAGCAGGCGCTCTCGGACATCGGATTCTCGGCCAAGCAAGGGGAATTCGTCTCGATCATCGGCCCCTCCGGCGCAGGCAAGTCGACGCTGCTGCGCTGCATCAACCGGATGATCGACGCCGACGTCGGCACCATCCGCTTCGACGAGACTGAGGTGAATGGGCTGTCGAAGCGGAAGCTGCGCAAGCTGCGGACGAAAATCGGGATGATCTTCCAGCACTACAATCTCGTCCATCGGCTGAGCGCGATCGAAAACGTGCTGCATGGCCGCCTCGGCTACAAGTCGACGCTGGCAGGGGCGCTTGGCCTCTACTCCCGGGAGGAGAAGGCGCGTGCCTACGAGCTGCTCTGTTCGCTTGGTCTGGAGGAGCATGTGCACAAGCGTTGCGACCAGCTGAGCGGCGGCCAAAAGCAGCGCGTCGGGATCGCTCGGGCGCTCATCCAGGAGCCCAAGCTGTTGCTGTGCGACGAGCCGATCGCCTCGCTCGATCCAAGCTCGGCCAAGGTGATCATGGATCAACTGCGGCAGGTGTCTGCGAGAATGGGCATCACGGTGCTGGTCAATCTGCATCAGGTCGATGTCGCGATGCGTTACTCTGATCGGATCATCGGTGTCAATCAGGGGAGGATCGTCTATAACGGCGATCCCCAGCTGCTGACTGACGAGCGGATTCATCATATCTACGGCTCGGAGGCAGGCGAGCTGATCATCGATATCGGAGGGCAACATGCAGGTTGATTTCTTTGTGCGCAAGCGGCTGCGAACGTTATTGTTCGTCGCTGTCGTCCTCGTACTGACGTGGGGGGCGACGGCGCTCACAAGCTTCGATTTTGCCAAGGGGCTGGCGGCCTTTCCCCAGGCGCTGACATGGGGCGTCCAGAACTTCTACCCCGACGCCAAATCGCTCGAGAGGCTGCCCAATATAACGAGCCAGCTGCTGGAGACGCTGACGATTGCAGTGGCCTCGACGACGGTTGCCGCTGTATTCGCGCTCGTCTTCGCCGTTGCAGGCTCCGCGACGATGCGGCTGAACCGGTTGTTCGCGCTCGTCAGCCGCGGCGTTGCCTCCTTGTTTCGCAACATTGACATTGCGGCCTGGGCGATTATTCTCCTGTTCTCCTTTGGCCAGAGCGCGCTGACCGGGTACTTTGCCTTGTTCTTCGCCAGCTTTGGCTTCCTGACCCGGGTGTTCATGGAGACGATCGACGAGATGGGGGCGAGCGGCGTCGAGGCCTTGCGGGCGACCGGAGCGGGGTATGTGGCCACCGTTTGCCGTTGCGTCGTCCCCTCCTGCGCGCCGCAGTTTGTGAGCTGGATGCTGTTTATGATCGAGACGAACATTCGCAGCGCTACGCTGATCGGCATTTTGACGGGGACGGGGATCGGATTTTCGTTTGACCTGTATTACAAAGGCATGAATTATCACGCGGCGAGCCTCGTCGTCATCGTCATCGTCGCGACGATCCTGGCGATCGAGACGCTCTCCAATCTGATCCGCAGAATGATCTTGCGAGGGTAGGAATCTATGAAGAAGCTACATGCGACACACGAGGCAAGCGTTCAGACGGCAGGGAGGAGTCCGGTGCCGCTCAAGCCGTTCCGCCGATCGACGTTCGTCATCCAGTTGACCCTGCTGCTGCTCGGGGCGATCACCGTCTATGGACTGTATACGCTCGATACCGGCGAGGTGGCGCTCGGCGAAGCCTTGCGCCAGATGCTGCTCAACTTCAAGCTGATGTTGACGGAGCCGCATTTCAGGCATTTCACCTGGGACGACGCGCTCCAGGCGGTGCTGGTGACGATCGGTCTGGCCTTGCTGACGACACTGATCGGAGCGGCGATCGCTTTGTTGTTCGGTCTGCTGGCGGCCCGCAATCTGACCAATGGCACAGTCTCTTACTGGATCAAGTCGGCCGTCGCGTTTATCCGCGCGGTGCCGACAGTGCTGTGGGTGCTCATCTTTGCCGTGTCGGCCGGGCTCGGCAGCGTCGCCGCCGTCATCGGCATGACGTTTCATTCGGTCGGTTATCTCATCAAGGCCTACTCCGAGTCGTTCGAGGAGATGGATGAGGGCGTCATCGAGGCGCTCAAAGGGAGCGGCGCGAGCTGGTGGCAGATCGTCTTCCAGGCCGTGCTGCCATCGTCGATGGCTTACCTGATCTCGTGGACGTTTATTCGATTCGAGATCAATTTTGCGGCGGCGCTGGCGATGGGCGCGGCGGCTGGCGCGGGCGGTATTGGCTTCGATATGTATATGGCGGGCAACTTTTATCTGGATTTGCGAGAAGTGGGCACGATTACGTATTTTATCCTGATCTTTGCGGTTGTGCTGGAGATGTGCGCGACGCGCTGGAAGGCGCATATCCGATAGCGGCATAGCCGAGCGATGGACCAATCAATCGAACTGGGGAGTGGAGAAAACAACATGAAACTTGCGAAAAAACTGCTGCCGCTGCTAATCGCTGGCACGATGATGACCGGTCTGCTGCCCGAGCTGACCCCCGCCGTCTCGGCGGCAGAAGAACGAGCCGAAGCGACGATCTCCCGGACGGCGACGGCGCCGATCATCGACGGCGCGCTGGACGAGTCGATGTGGCTGCTGGACGAAGAGATCGGCAAGCAACTGAGCGGAGCAGGCGCGGACGCGCTGCAAGCGAAGATGGGCATGATGTGGGACAGCAAGTATCTCTACATAGGAGTGCAGAGCACGGACCCGTATCTGGCGACAAGCCCCGGCATTGATCAGAACCCGACAGGCCAACCGGGCGATTATTGGTGGGATCATCCCAATGTGACGTTATTCATCGATCCGATACTGCATCAATCGACGCCGTTCCAGGGCAAGGATGTCCAGATCGGGTTGGTCTACAAGCCGGGTACGACAACCCCGTACTTCAGCTTCGGCTCGGCTACGACCCATACGGGGCGAGATGAGAAAAAAATCCTGCGGGCGATCCGTACGACGGATACGGGCTGGAATCTGGAGGTCGCCATCCCGTGGGACTTCCTCGGCGTCGATCCCGCCCAGGGCACGCAGCTCGGAATGGAAGCGACGGTGGGCAGCCGCTACGAGAAGGAGGACGGCGGGCTGGAGACGCCGACCAAGGTGTGGAGCGCCTACAACAGTCAGTCCTTCTGGAACGACACGAGCGGCTACGGCGTCATCACGCTGGACGAGACCGCGCCGCTGACGGGCTCGGTCCCAGAGGTGCTGCTGGAGGAAGACTTCGACGGCTACGCCGACGGCGAGACGCCATTCGGCTGGATCTCCAATGTGAGCGGCGGCGGCAAGCCGTTCCAGGTCGAGGGCGGACGTCTGGTCGGCGACGCTCACGGCTCGGGCCAGCAGTCGCGAATCTACGCGCCGGTGCAATGGGACGACTACGCCTTCGAGGCGGATGTGCAATTCCAGTCGGTGCTGAATAGCGCGCGCTGGATGTCGCTCATCTTCCGTGCGCCATCGGCAGGGCTGCATCCGTACAACCAGATGGCGGTCCGCCAGTCGGGCGCTTACGAGATCGCGTACCGCAATGAGCAGAACGGATGGAACGTGGCCGCCAACGGGACGTGGAAGCCGCTGGAGCTGAACAAGGACTATTCGCTTAAGGTACGGGTCGTCGGCAACACGGTGAAGGAGTACATCAAGGAAGCGGACAACGATACGTACGAGCTGCTGATCGAGCGCACGATGGATAGCTATCTGCTGGAGCGCGGCAAGGTCGGCTTCCAGATCGACCAGGGCAAGATGTCGGTCGACCGGATGAAGGTTACCCGGATCGATGCCGTCTCGCTGGACGTGACGCTGCCGGAGACCGTGGAGGGGCTGAGCGGTCCGATCCCCACGGATACGGCCCAAGTGACATTCTCCGACGGCATCGCAGAGCCGGTGAGCGCCGGACGCATCAAGTGGTCGACGTCGGATGAGCAGGTAATCCGGATCGTCAACAACGAGCTGGTGCCGCTGCAGGAAGGGACGGCGGAGGTGACCGGGACGTACGGCAATGTATCGGTCACGCGTCAGATCGCGGTAACGGCATCCCAGACCGGCAAAACGATCACCTCGCTCAGCCATGACAACGGCTATGCGCTGGCGACTGTGGATGAGCCGCTGGCGCTCAGCGAGCTGACGTTCGACGCCGTCTATAGCGACTATTCGGAAGGCGTCGTGAGCGGCGATGAGCTGACCTGGCAAGTGGCGGAGACCGATGCTGCGGTAGTGGATGGCAAGCTGATCGCCAAGCGCAGCGGACTGATCCGGCTCCAGGGACAGAGCGGCGCGGCCTCGATTGACTTCCTGATCGCTGCCAAGCAGGCGTCCGAGCAGGACTATGTGCTGTACGAGCAAGACTTCTCCGGTATTGCGGACGGCGCGCTGCCCGAGGGCTGGCGGGTTGTCGAGCGGTCGGGCAATGCTGCGGTGGGCGTGAAGAACGGCGCGCTGGAGCTCGATGCCGCCTCCAGCCCGGTGCGGGTGCTGCTGCCGGAGGTGTTGGACCGGTTCGGCGATTATCGGATCGACGCGACGGCGACGCATCTGCGGGTTAATGATGCGGCGCGCTGGCACTCGATCATGTACCGGGTGCAAAATGCAAACTATCCGTATTACCAGATGGCTGTGCGCCAAGGAGCGACGGCGGCCAATGGCGTCGAGTTCGCCGAGCGGACGGCTCAGAACGCTTGGAACGTCATCGCCGCCCAGTCGTATACGTCGGCGATCGCAGCGGATCAGATGTACGATTACACGGTGCGAGTGAAGGGCAACCGTGTCCAGCAGCTGATCAATGGCGATCTGGTCACCCATACGGCGGCTGCCAAAAACTACAGCCGGGGCGCGGTTGGTCTGCAAGCCAACGGCAGCGTGATGAAGGTGGAGCGGATCAAGGTATCGCTGCAGGTAGAGGAGCTGGCTAGCACGCCGGAGGAGAGAATTGTAACGGTCGTAGAGCCGCAGACGCAGATCTCGCTTGCCCCTACAGTCGTAGCGGCCATCGAGGGGCAGGGCGCGAAGCTGGAGCTGGACGCGGACCAGCCGCCTGCGACAGCCATGCTCCATGTGAACAGCGCTCTGCAGATTACGTCGGGACGCTCGGGACAGACGCTGCAATCGCTGGAGGATGCGTTGAAGCTGCTAGGTGATCGGGTCATGCCGGCGCTGTACGTGCATGACGCGCAGACGGTGACCAAGCTGGTCGAGTATCTGAAGTCGGAGGGCATCGGCGACGCGTTCATCGTCTCCGATCAGCCGGAGTTGGTGAAGCAGGCTCGCACGGAGTATCCGCTCATCCGCGGCATCGTCGACTTCCCGAGCGCTGGAGCGGAGCTGACGCCTGCGCAGCTGATGGACATCCGCCGCACGGTCAATTCGAATCTTTCGAAGATCGCTCTGCTGCCGGAGCGCTCGGCTACGCCGGACAACGTCGAATATTTGCAGGGACGTCTCGTGACGGTATGGGCCAAGCAGCAAGCATCGGGCAACGCGCCGTCGACGGTGGCGCAGCACAAGCTGATTACTGCCGGGGTCAACGGCATCGTCACGGCCTCGCCGGGGACGCTGATCGACGCGCTGGCGATGTACGACGGCAACACGACGCTGATCCGCAAGCCGTGGATGATCGGTCATCGCGGCATCCCGGGTCTCGCGCCGGAGAATACGCTGGAGGGCGCGGTGCTCGCCTACGAGCTGGGCGCAGATATCGTCGAGAATGACATCTATCTGACCAAGGACAACCAGATCGTCATTATGCATGACGGCACGCTCGACCGCACGACCGCAGCGACGGGCGCAGTCGAGGGCAATTATACGCTGGCCGAGCTGCAGCAGATTTTGGCCAACAAGCAGTTCCCGAACCAGTATCCCAATGCGCGGATTCCGTCGCTGGAGCAGTTTTTCAAGAAGTTCAAGGATACGGACTTGATCCACTTCGTCGAGGTCAAGACGTACAACCCGGCCATCATCGACCCGCTGGTCGAGCTGATCCAAAAGTACGACGTCGAGGACCAGGTCGTCGTCATCTCGTTCAGCGCCGACCAGATCCGGCTGCTGAACGAGAAGCTGCCGGGGATGTCGCAAGGCTTCCTGACCGGTGGCTATGCCAACGACACTGATGTCAACGGCTCGATCCATCGTGTCCTGAATGTGGTACAGCCGCTCAATTCGACCTTCAACAGCGGCTACGGCGGCTTCGGCAAGGCGTTCCTGGAGGCGTCCAAGCATCGGGGCATCACGACCTGGCCATGGACATATCGCAATCTGAACGACTTCACAGCAGCCTTCGTAATGGGGACGTACGGGCTGACGACAGACTATAGTAACTGGGCCACGGACTGGCCTAACCGGGCGAGCGCGAAAAAATCGGCTTATAATCTGGCGATTGGCGAGAAGGCTGAGCTGAAGGTCGATGTCCGGACGTACACTAAAACGCTGTCCGATCTGGACGCCGAGATCGTCGTCCTCAGCGGCGGCGAGCATATCGAGGTCGCAGACGGACAGGTGACGGCCAAGTCGGCCGGTACCGCGCATGTCATGCTGCGCTATACCAATCAGACCGTCGGCAGCCCAGTGTATGATCTGTATACACAGCCGGTGACGATCGAGGTCCGTTCGGGAGACACGACAGGACCTGGACCTGGTCCCGGACCGGTATGGCCAGGCCCTACGGTGCCGACGACGCCGGAGCCGGGTACGGAGCCTGAGCCTGGTGCGGAACAGCCAGGACAGCCGGAGCAGCCGGTGGACGGCAAGGGCGTCATCAAGCTGCCGGTCACGGTCGATGAGCAAAATGGCAGGGCGGCGGCCGCGCTCGACGCCGAGCAACTGAACGAGCTGCTGCGGCAAGCGGTAGCCGACGCGAACGGCACCAAGCAGGTCCGCATCGAAGCGAAAGGCGGCGCAGACGCCAGCCAGATCGTCATCTCGCTCCCGGTCGGAGCGCTGAGCCAGTCCGGACTGGCGCACCGTCTCGAGGTAGCGACCAGCCACGGCACCGTGATCTTGCCGTCGCATGCGCTGACAGGCGCTATTGCCGACGAGACTGTGCAACTGATCGTGGAGCGCCGCGACAGCGAGGCGGCAGGCACGGCGAGCGGCCAGGTCGGCAGCCGACCGGTCATCGACGTCCGACTGACCGATGCGAGCGGCACTGCCTTGACGCTTAACGCCGCTGCCGGGCTGCGGATAGAGATCCCATATGCGCCGATAGCTGCGGATAATGGCAGCGAGCATACGCTCGTCCTGTATGCGATCGACGAGAGCGGCACGGCGACGATCGTCCCGAACGCTCGCTACGATGCGGCCAGCGGTACGATGCGCGGGGCGCTGGATCGGCTCGGCATGTATGCCGTAGCGCAGGCAGGTACGCCAAGGTTCGACGATCTGGCCAAGCATGGCTGGGCGCAGACGGCGATCGAGACGCTGGCGGCGCGTCAGATCATCCTAGGGCTCGGCGAGCAAGCGTATGGACCGGCAGCGCCGATCACGCGCGCGGACTTCGTCACGTTGATGGTGCGGGCGCTGCAGTTGGGCGGTGCGGATGACGCAAACGGAGCAAACGGAGCAAACGAAGCAGCCTCTGACAACTTTGCCGACGTCAGCCCGGATGCGTACTACTACGAATCGCTTGGCATCGCCAAGTCGCTGGGCCTGGTCGAAGGCCAGGGCGACGGCAAGTTCCATCCGCGCAGCACGATCACGCGTCAGGAGATGTTCACCATCGTCGCCAGAGCGATGACCAAGCTGGAGCTTCTCTCGCTGGATGCATCTGGCGATGCGTCGGCGGCGCTCCAGGCTTACCGCGATGGCGCGCAGGTGGCAGGCTATGCCCAGAGCAGTCTGGCCGGTCTGATCGCAGCCGGACTGGTCGAGGGCGACAACGGCCAGCTCCGTCCGCAGGCGCAGGCCTCTCGCGCCGAGACGGCCGTGTTCCTGGACCGCCTGCTGGCGCGGGCTTACGAGTAGGCCGTCAGCTTTTCGTCAGCCGGGATGAAACGTTGTCTCGAGACTTATCAGTGCGAGCGATGCTTTAATTAAACTCAACGCCCCGTTGCAGGCAGGTTGCCTGAGACGGGGCGTTTGTATCCATATCAACCTATAATTCAAACCATCCTATAACTCTTCCGCTCGCTGCACTAGGAGGCCGACCAGATGATCGTGTACTCGATCAGGCCGGTCTCGCTATTGACGATGCTGCCCTCGATGACAACGGACATTTGGCTCTTCGCGGCGGCGATGTCGATGGTATTGTCAGAGGAGCTATCGACGAGATTGCCATACTGCTGCTGTTGGAGGTAGGTGTTGTAGGTCTGGATGAGCTGCGACAGGCTTTGCTTCGTTTGCAGCGTATAGTAGACGCTCTTTTTGCCGCCGCTGGCGCTCTCGATCAGCTCGATCTTCTTAGCATCCGACGGGAGCGGGAAGTCGCTTGGCAGATGCTGCGGACGGGAGGCGCTGGTGCCGGTTGACCCGCCGTTGCCGTTGCCTGCGCCGGTGCTATTGCCGATTAGGATGCGGTTCGTCGCCTGGTCGTATTGGATCGGTACGCCCAGCGCCTCCGACACGGCGCGAACTGGCAGGTAGGTCGAGTTGTTGTATGTAATCGGGTAATGCCGATTGCCTTTGTCGTCCACTGGCTTGAACTCGCTATTGTTGACGAAGATGCCGACTTTGTTGTTGAGGTACGCCTGGATCTGCGGCAGATTGCTGCCGGCGTAGACGCCGACCGAGCCGGTCACCAGCATGCCGAATAGCGATGCGCCGATAAACCATGTCTTTTTGTTCATTAATTGATTGCCTCCTTTGGGTGATTGGAAGATGTCCAATACTCGTTGTATAAACGAGGGCATCGCCGCCAAAACAGGATTTGCTCAAAATGGGTCATCCGTCCCAGCTGGGGAGGGCTTCAAGCTTGGCCACGCGCAGACGAAATAGTTCCAAAGATCGGTCTGTTGGCCTGGAAAACACGCAAGAGCCTTCACGACCCGACCGTAAAGGTGGGGGTGAAGGCTCTTGGGCCCGTTGGGGGGGGGCGTCGTCGGATCGACGCCCGGTTCAGGCGGTGTACGGCGTCGTCAGATCGACGCCCGACTCAGGCGGTGGACGCCATCGCCAGATCGTTCGCCCATCCAAGCGGTGTACGCCGTCGTCCAATCGATGCCTGACCGCGCTTCAGCTCGCTGTCGCTTTGTCGAAGCGGCGGGCCTCGCGCGGATGCGTCAGATGCATGTAGAGGAGAAGCGCCAGATTAAATACGACGATGCAGCCGACGAGGACGCCGACGCTGGTCAGGAGGACGTCGGCGCCCATCGCCGAGGTCATCGCTTCCCGGAAGCCATAGATCGCGTAGGTCATCGGCAGATACGGATTGATGGCCTGGAAAAAGCCGTTCTGCAGCTCGGTCGGGAACGTGCCTCCGCTCGCGGCCAGCTGCAGCACGAGCAGCAGCATCGCGATGAAGCGTCCCGGATTGCCCAACGTAATGTTCAGCAGCATGACGAGGAACATGTAGGCGAGGGCAGACAAGATCGCTATGGCGGCGAACAAGCCCGGATGGGCGACATGGAGGCCGATCCCCCAGATCATAATCGCGGACAGGATCAACGCGCCGCTGGTCGCCTGGACGAAGCCGACGGAAAACTTGCTGAGCCACCAGGAAACGCCGGAGGTCGGCGGCAGCGCCGGCTTACGGATCGGGAAGATCAGGTTGAAGCTGAAGGCCCCGATAAACAGCGCCAGCGACATGAAGTTCGGCGCCAGTGCGTGGCCGTAGTTAGGAACATCGTTCAGTTGCTCTTCGGTGACCTCGACCGGGGTAGCGATCATATCGTAGTTGTCCTCCGTCGGATGGGTGAGGCGGGCCGTGTCCGAGCCCTCCTGCAGACGACTGGCAAGCTCGCCCGCTCCCTGATCGAGCTCGCCGAGTCCCTCGCCCAGCTCGGTCGATCCCCCGGCCAGTCGCGAGGCGGCATCGCCGAGCTTGCGCGAGCCGTCGGCCAACTGCCCGGCTCCCGACTCGAGGGCGGGGAGGCTGTCGCTCAGACGCTGCGTGCCTTGCAGCAGTTGGCTGGAGCCAAGCTTCAGCTGGTCCGACTTGGCGGCCAGCTGATCGAGAGCTTTGCCCAGCTTGGGCGCCTGCGCATTGAGCTGCTGCGTGGCGGCCTCCAACTGCGCGCCGCCGGCGACCGCGCCGGACAGTCCGTCGCTGAGGGTAGCGGAGCCGGGGATCAGCTGGTCGGCGAGCGCGGAGCCGATCGCTTCATAGCCGCCGAGCGCTTCGACAGCCTTGGGCTGGATGGCGTGCATCGTCTGGGCGAGTTGGGCCGCCTGCGTCTTCAGCTCGGGCGATGCGTCATCAGACTGGGCGATCGCTTCGCTCAGCTGATCGGCGGCAGCCTCGAGGCCGGCCATGCCTTGCTGGAGCGCGTCGAGATCGTCGGCTGCTGGCAAGCCGCCCTGTACCTGCTGCAGCCCGCGGTTCAACTCGGCGCTGCCGCTCTGGAGCCGCTGCAGCGCGGCTTGCAGCTCGGACTGACCTGCGGCCAAGCGGGGCACTCCTTTATCGGGATCGGTGAGCGCCGCAGCCCCTTCCCGGGTTGCCTGCACGCCGTCGGTGTAGGCGTCGATGCCGCTATTCAGCTGTGCGGCTCCGCTGGACAGCTCGCGGACCCCGCCGCTCAGCGCATCGACGCCGCTCTGCATGCTCGCTGTGCCATCGGCCAGGACGATCGATTGCTTGGCCAGCTCCTCCAGATGGCTGGTCAATTCGCGATTGCCCGTGACGAGCTTGTCGGCGCCCTCGCGGAGTTTGTCCGCGCCGGTAGAGGCATCAGTCAATCCGTCGCCGATCTTCTGGATCTGCGTGAAGATGGCGCGGGTATATTCCTCGGTGATGCTTTTGGAGATCTCGTGGTTCAAGTGGGTAGTTGCTTGGCGGCCGATCGTCTCGCTGAAGAAGTTGCGTCCGGGATTGACCTCATAGCGCAGCTCCATCCGCTGCGGCGTTTCGTCCATGACCGTTGCTGCATGCTGCGAGAAGGTGGCGGGGATCGTCACTACCATATAGTAATCGCCGTCGGCGAAGCGTCGGTCCGCTTCCTCTCGGGAGACGAAGTGCCACTCCAGATCGTCGTTGGTTTTCAGGTTCTCGACCAGATCATCTCCGATATGGAGGGCGCGCCCTTCGAATACGGCAGGCTCGTCTTCATTGACGACAGCGACCGGCAGATGCGCGGTGCTCCCGTAAGGGTCCCAATACGAGCTGGTGATGATGCCAGCGTAGATAATGGGGATGAACATCAATACGACGACGGTCAGCAACAGCATTTTATTGGCAACTAGCTGTTTCCATTCTTGCTTCAGTGCGCGCAGCGGCATTTGGATTCTCCCCATTCTTTGTTGTAGTTCATGTAGTCAGGCTTGGTTCCAATTGAGCGAAGGCAGTTGCTCGTCGCCGAATCGGCGTCTCAGCAGATCGGCAGCCGTCACGCTCGCGAAGTAGTCGATCAGCAGTCGGTCGGCCTGGTGGAAGGCATCCCGCAAAATTTCTTCTCCCGCCTCGGCATTGCCTGCTCCTCCCAACGCCAGGCGGATCAGCCCGGAGTCGGGATAGATGGCGATCGGCCCCTCCATCGCTTCGATCACGTCGAGCATCGTAATCTCCTCCAGACGTCGAGCCAGCGAGATGCCGCCGCTTTGCCCGGGGACGGATGCGATCAGTCGTTTGACGACCAGCTTGCGCGTGATTTTTTTCATGTAGGATGGCGAAACCTCCAGCTTGCGGCTGATCTCATCGGAGGAGAGCGGGGTGTTTTTATCCTGGGTAGCCAGGAAGATGATGATGCAGATCGCCTGCTCGACGGATTTGGTTAGTTGCATCAGCGTGTGTGAGCCTCCTTCTATTTTATTTGTGGACTTGTAACATCCATTATAGACAAATGACATCCATGTATGTATTATAATCCGTTCTTTCAGAAAATCAAGACTGCATTGAAGCTGCCTCGCATTCCCAGTCGTCATAGTTATGCCCTATACTTCGCGCTTTGTATCCGCGACAATAGAGAAAAGCAATCGGCTGCCGAGATCGGCCGTATCATCAAAGGAGTGGAATGAAAATGGCTTACCAAACAATCGCCAATGTACGCGTCTGGGGACAACCGGACGAAGGAGCGCTGGCACAGGCCAGAACTTGCGCGAGTCACGGCAATGTCGTCCAGACGCTGCTGATGGCCGATCATCATAAAGGCTACAGTCAACCGATTGGAGGAGTCGTCGCCTATCGTGGGCAGATCTCGCCCTCGGGCGTCGGCTACGACATCGCTTGCGGCAACAAGGCGGTGCGCACGCCGCTCATGGCGGCCGACATCAAGCCGAGGCTGGCGGCTGTAATGGATGAGATCGGGGCGCGAATTTCTTTTGGCATCGGGCGGATCAATGCGGAGCCGGTCGATCACGAGCTGTTCGACGATCCGGACTGGGCCGTCTATCGAGCTATAGACCGGCAAGCGCACGACAAGCTCAAGACGCTGGCGCGAGACCAACTGGGGACTGTGGGCAGCGGCAATCACTATGTCGATCTGCTGGAGGAGGTAGGCACCGGCCGACTGTGGGTGGCCAACCACTTCGGGAGCCGCGGCTTCGGCCACAAGACGGCTAGCGGCTTTATCAATCTGGCGGCTGGTCGGTCGTTCCTGGCGAATGCGCCGGGCGAGCAGATGGATCAGGCGCCGGTCCTGTTGAATCTGGACGAGGAGCTGGGCGATCTGTATTACCGGGCGATGAAGCTGGCGGGCCGTTACGCGTATGCAGGGCGCGACGAGGTGATCCGACAGGTGCTGTCGATCCTCGGCACCGACGCCGACTTCGAGGTGCATAACCATCACAACTATGCGTGGAAAGAACAGCACGATGAGCAAGAGACGGTCGTCGTCCGCAAGGGGGCGACGCCGTCGGCGCCGGGACAGCTCGGCTTCATCGGCGGCAGCATGGCTGATATCTCGGTCATCGTACGCGGCCGGGACAGCGAGGAGAACCGCGACGCCTACTACAGTACGGTGCACGGGGCGGGCCGCATCATGAGCCGCACTCGAGCGGCGGGCAAGATGAACTGGAAGACTCGCCAACGTCTGGGCGGCGAGATCACGCCGGAGCAGATGCAGGCGGCGGTGCAGGCCTTTGGCGTCGAGCTGCGCGGCGCAGGCACCGATGAGAGTCCGTTCGTCTATCGTCAGCTGCAGGACGTGCTGGACGCCCATGCCGAGACGATTGAGGTGCTCCATGTGCTGAGGCCGATCGGCGTCTGTATGGCCGGGGCCAATGAATATGATCCGTACAAGGATTAGAATAGGTGTATAGGCCGGGATATGCTATGATAGATGCAAATGTTCAAAAGTTAGAAGGTTAGGGGAACTTGCATGAATTCTAGCATCCAACAATTTAAGGCCGACTTTTTCAAAGCGCTCGCGCATCCGATGCGAATCCGTATCCTGGAGCTGCTCAGCGAGGGCGAAAAAAACGTCAACGAGTTGCAAAGCATGCTCGGGTCGGAGGGCTCGGCCGTCTCCCAGCAATTGGCCGTGCTTCGCAGCAAAAACGTCGTCCAAGGCGTCAAGGACGGGACCTCCGTCATCTATTCGTTGCGCGATCCGCTCATCAAAGATTTGCTGGCTGTGGCCAAGCAGATCTTCGACAATCACCTGGTCGATGCCATCTCCTTGCTGGAGGATATGCGTCGAGAGCCTGGGCGTTCATAACGAACCGCGCAAAAAAGCTAGCCGGAATGAACAAGACGGAGCAACGTCTTGTTTTTTTCGTTTTCATGAGGTGCTACCCGCTTAGAACGTCCGCCACCGAGTTTGACTTCGAAGCGGAACAGTCCTAACATTATCATTATATTCAAATATTCAAATATATGAAAAGAAGGTCGCTGCATATGAAATGGACAGGACGGTTCCAAGGCTATAACGGCGGTGCCTTCCGCAAGGATATCGTGTCCGGGGTAGTCGTCGGCATTATCGCGATCCCGCTCGGCATGGCCTTTGCGATCGCCTCGGGGGTAAGGCCCGAATACGGGCTGTACACGACAATCGTCGCCGGCATCCTCGTCTCGCTGTTCGGCGGCTCTCGCTTCCAGATCGCGGGACCGACAGGCGCCTTCATCCCGGTGCTGTTCGTCATCGTCATGCAATACGGCTATGCGGATCTGCTGCTCGCGGGTTTTATGGCGGGCGTGCTGCTGGCGCTGATGGGGCTATTCCGGCTGGGCGGTCTGGTGCGTTATATTCCGCGTCCGGTGACGATCGGCTTCACGGCGGGCATCGCCGTCCTCATCTTCAGTGGCCAGATCGCTGGCTTCCTGGGACTGGAGGGACTAACCAAGCACGAGGACTTCCTGTCTAATATGCGCGAGCTGGGCACGCATATCGGGGGCGTCAACGGCTACAGTCTGCTGACCGGAGCCATCTGCCTGATCATCCTGATCGTCCTGCCGCGCTATGCGCCGAAGCTGCCAGCCAGCCTGGTGGGTATCGTCGTCTCCACCGGTATCGCCGCGCTCTGCTATCCAGGCGCGCTGCCGACGATCGGCAGCGCCTTCGGAGCGATCCCGAGCGCGCTGCCTAGCTTCGAATGGCCGCATATCACGATGGAGCGGGTGCTCTCCCTATGGCAGCCGGCGCTCATCATCGCCGGGCTCGGCGCGATCGAGTCGCTGCTGTCGGCAGTCGTCGCCGACGGCATGACCGGCACTCGCCACGACAGCAACCGCGAGCTGATCGGTCAAGGCGTCGCCAATATGGTCGTGCCACTGTTCGGCGGCATCCCGGCGACTGGCGCGATCGCCCGCACCGCGGCCAATATCAAGGCCGGGGCAGTGTCTCCGCTCTCTGGCGTCATCCACGGTGCGACTGTGCTGGCAGTGCTGCTGCTGCTCGCCCCGTATGCTACGCATATCCCGCTCGCTAGCATGGCGCCGATCCTGATGATGGTCGCCTGGCATATGAGCGAGCGTCGTGCTTTCCTGTATGTGCTGAAGACTCGCAGCGGCGATGCGGCGGTGCTGCTGCTCACCTTCCTGCTGACGGTAGGCGCAGACCTGACAGTCGCCGTCCTGGTCGGACTGGCGCTGGCGGCGCTGCTGTTCGTGAAGCGGATGAGCGATCTGGCCCATGTCACGCGCGTCTTGCCGGACCCGGCCGATGCGCGCGGCAAGGTCCGGCCCGGCGCAATCCGGGAGGATCGGGATTGCCCGCAGATCAGCATCTATACGATCGAGGGCGCGCTGTTCTTCGGCACGACGGCGCCGCTCGACGCGGCGATCCAGGCGGTCGCGGAGCGTCAGCCGCGCATCCTCGTGCTGCGTATGGGGCGCGTGCCGCTGCTCGATACGAGTGGCGAGGCCCGGCTCGCGACACTGGCTGCGGACGTTGAGGCTGCGGGCGGCATCATGCTGCTGACCGGCGTGCAGCAGCAGCCGCTCGACTTGATCCGGCAGACGGGACTGGATGAGCGGATCGGCGCGCATCGTATCTTCGCTCACACCGGCACCGCGATCGATTATGCGCTCACTCGTCTCGATGAGGAGCGATGCCGGGGCTGCCGCCACTTCGCCTTCCGCGAATGTGCGGCATTGTCTGGGCTGCGGTCGCTCCCGGCGCAGCAGGTTCAGGGAGCGAAGCAGGCAGCGGCTGCCGCATCCGCAACCGGCGAACCGGTGAGGCGCGTCGGGCTGTGATCGGATCGGCAATAGGCCTGTTGGAGCTTCGTGTATTGCGGAGCTGCAGCGGGCCTTTTGTGTTGTGTATGGATACTAGCGACACACGGTGAAGCGGTGCGGGTGGGGCAGGCTGATGCCTGGGGCGACTATGATCTCACGGCTTTTCTAAGCTCTTGCTCTCCTGCAGCTGGTCCGATGTGGTCAGCCGCTCCCTAATCTTGGCCTCGTAAGCGCCCGGCATAGACGAGCCCTGCCATCCGCGCGCCTCCATCAGCGACTGATAGCGCATTCGCTTCAGCGATAGCTCGCGGTCGAGACTGACCCGATCGCTATCCTCCCGACAGCAGGCGAGCAGCTCCCCCAGCCGCACCATATCCTTGCGCAGCTGCATCTCCTCGGGCAGCAGGCCGGCGTTCTTCAGCAGCTTGTAGCTGGCTCGCAGCTCCTCCGGCACAGCGGCATCGTCGTTCAGCTTGAGCGGCTTGCCGGCCCCTGGCAGCTGGTCGAACTCTCCGTTGCGCATCGCCGCCTGTATGCGCTCCTCCACGATCGATGACATCCAGTCCATCGTTATTGCTCCCCTCTCATTGGCATAATAAGCTTACATGAGTCCGACCGCCGTCATGCTGCTGTACCCGGCAATCCTTGCGTTATGGGTTCACCGCTTCATTTTGGTTGCTACACTGAGTATACCACCCCCAGACGGAATATAGCAGCAACGCTCAACGATGCATGATTTGTCGAAGTGCTGGGAAAAGTAAGTTGAATTATTTTTATGACAACCGGTTGACATATCGTATGTCAACCGGTTATCATACAGATGAAACCACAATGTAATCGCATTCAAAACGAACAAGGGGGAAACGAATGTGAAATGGATGAAGGGTATGGCTCTAACAGTAGGCTTGTCGATGGTGTTGACTGCGTGCTCCGGCGGCTCTGGCGGAGGCAGCGCCACAGGCAGCAACAGCGGCGGTGCGTCAGAGGGCGAGAAACCGAGCACAGGCACATCGGAGCAAGCCAATCCGGTCAAGCTGACGTTCTTCAACACCTCGGCGGAGGTTAATACCGTCTTCGAGGAGCTGTTCAAGGCGTACAACCAGATCAACCCCAATGTAACGATCGAGCTGATCCCGACGCCGATCGGGGGCGCTCAGCTGGAGAAGTTCCAGTCGCTGATCGCCTCCGGCAGCCCGGCCAATATTGCCAATCTGGACCCGGGCACGATCATGCAGTTCGAGAGCAGCTTCCTCGACCTGGAGTCGGAGAAGGCCAAGTACGAGGGATTGACGAAGCCAGGCGCCATCGATGCGGCGCTGCTCGACGGCAAGTTCCTCGGGGTGCCGTGGACCGCGCAAGGCTACGGATTGCTCTATAACAAGAAGGCTGTCGAGGAAGCGACCGGCGCAGCATTCGATCCGGCCTCGATCAAGACGCGCGACGATCTGGCGGCGCTGTTCGAGAAGATCGAAGCCGCCGGCAAAGCGCCGGTGATGATCCATGGCGCGGACTGGTCGCTCGGCGCCCACTACCTTGGGCTGACGTACTCGCTGCAATCGGACAAGGTGGACACGAACCGGGCATTCGTCGACGAGCTCAAGTCCGGCGCAGCCGATCTGGCGACCAACGAGAAGTTCAATGGCCTGATGGACACCTTCGATCTGCTTAAGCAATATAACGCCCGCAAGAGCGATCCATTGGTTGCCGACTACATGAAGGACAGCACCGATTTTGCCAACGGCGAGGCTGCCTTCTACTTTATGGGTGACTGGACGTGGGCCGTCATCGGCACGCTGGAGGGCCGTGACGAGGAGTTTGGCGTCATCCCGGTTCCGATCAGCAATAACCCAGACGACTTCGGCAACAGCCAGATCGCATACAGTCAGCCGAAGCTGCTGGCGATCGACGGCTCCGGCTCGACGCCGGAGCAGCAGGAAGCGGCCAAAGCATTCGTCGAGTGGCTGGTGACAAGCAAGGAAGGGCAAGAGGCGATCGTCAATAAGATGGGACTGGCAATGCCGTACAAGGATGTACAGGCCACCAGCACCAACGTCATCTCCAACGTCGTCACGCAATTCGTAGATGCAGGCAAGATTATCGACATCGGCGTCATCAACTACCTGCCGCAGGATTACTGGGCGAAGACCGGCGCTTCGATGCAGAAGTATCTGGTCGGCAATATCGATCGGGCGGCGCTCGCTGCCGAGGTGCAGGATTACTGGAAAGCCAACGCGAGTCGCTGACTCGCGAGCAAGACTGATTAACGCTTCTGTCGGAGCTGACCCTTCAGGTTAGCTCCGACTTGCAAGAGAGGCCCGGCGAACAACCTACGCTTGCCTCATGCGCAAGCCAATTCCGGTTGCAAAGGATGCTGCATCATGAAAAATAATCGCTTCTTCACTAATGCAGGAACGTTCCTGCTGTTCGGAGGGCCGGCAACGATCGCCTTTGCCGCCGTCATCGTTATTCCCTTCGTGGTTGGTCTCTATCTGACCTTTACCAACTGGGATGTGCGCACCGGCGATAGCACCCTCATCGGCTTGACCAACTACGTCGCAGTGTTCCAGGACAAGGTGTTTTTGACCCAGCTCTGGTTCACGATGAAGTATGTCTTCTTTACGGTGCTGATCTCCAACGGCTTTGCCTTCTTCATCGCGCTTGCGCTGACGAGCGGCCTGAAGGGGGAGAAGTGGCTGCGCACCGGATTTTTTACGCCTAACCTGATCGGCGGCATCGTGCTGGGCTACTTGTGGCAGACGTTGTTCTCGCAGGTTATGCCTTATCTGGGACGAGAGTATGGCTGGTCGCTGTTCCAGACGTCCTGGCTGACAAGTACAGACACGGCATTCTGGGCGCTGGTCATCGCAACAGCCTGGCAGCTGACGGGCTACCTGATGATCATCTATATCGCAGGCTTTACGGGCGTGCCATCCGATGTGCTGGAAGCCGCCAGTATCGACGGAGCCAAGCGCTCGGTTATCATCCGACGCATCATCCTGCCGCTTTCGATCCCGGCGCTGGTCATCTGCGTATTCATCTCGTTGTCGCGCTCGTTCCTGACCTATGATATTAACCTGGCCTTGACCAAGGGCGGACCGTTCAATTCGACGGAGTTGGCCTCCTATCATATCGTGCAGAAGGCCTTCCTATCCAATCAGTACGGGGTCGGTCAGGCGGAAGCGGTCGTGCTGTTCGTTGTCGTAGCCGTTATTGCGCTGTCCCAATCTTATCTGCTCAAGAGACTGGAGGTCGAAGCGTAATGACCGATCGACAGCCCTTTGCGATCCCCAAAGCGATCATTCTTTATGCGGCTCTGGCGATGTTCCTGTTTCCTTTTCTGCTGGTCGTCATGAACTCGTTCAAACGCACCCAGGACTTCGTGCAGAATCCGCTGGCGCTGCCGTCTAGCCTTACGTTTGCCAACTACAGCTACGCCTTCGACAGCATGGGCTTCCTGCGCGCCTTCGGCAACTCGATGCTGATCACCGTTATCTCGGTGCTGCTGATCTTGCTGTTCGCCTCGATGACGGGGTATCTGTTCGTGCGCTTCAAGTGGAAGCTGAACGGCATCCTGTTCTTCATCATGCTGGCCTCGATGGCATTGCCGTTCCAGGTGCTGATGATCCCGCTCGTCATGGTCTACGGGCAGTTCGACCTGCTCAATTCCAAGACGACGCTGCTGTTCCTCTATGCGGGCTTTGGCATTCCGTTCGGCGTGTTCACGTTCCACGGCTTCATCAAGGGCATCCCGTACGAGCTGGAGGAGTCGGCTTTTATCGAGGGAAGCTCGCGTTTGCGGACGTTTTTTCAGATCATCCTGCCGCTGCTCAAGCCGGTCATGATGACGCTGATCGTCCTCGACGTGCTGTGGATCTGGAATGACTATCTGCTGCCAAGTCTTGTGCTGCTGTCGCCGGAGCATCGGACGCTGCCTTTGTCGACGTATGCGTTTTTCTCCAGCTATTCGGTAGACTACGGTCCGCTGATGGCCGGACTGGTGATGACGATCATCCCGGTGCTGGCGATGTATCTGATGTTGCAGAATCATATTATCAAAGGCATTACCCAGGGCGCGCTCAAGTAAAAGGATGGCCCGCTCCGTCGCTGCTGGTTTATACTTGGGTTAAAAACAAGGTGAGTGCAATGCCAAAAATTGACGATGTAGCCCGGCGTGCCGGCGTTTCCGTGACGACCGTCTCCCGTGTGTTGAACAATAGAGGGTATATCAGTCAGAAAACCCGAGACAAGGTGAATCAGGCAATGACGGAGCTGAATTACCAACCCAACGAGATGGCCCGGGCGTTGTTCCGACGACGCTCGAACATGATCGGTCTGATCATCCCGACCGTCGCCCATCCGTTCTTCGGCGAGCTGACCTACCATCTGGAGCATTATGCCGACCAGTACGGCTACAAGCTGCTGCTATGCAACTCCAACCGCAATCTCGACAAGGAAATGCAATATATCGAGATGCTGAAAAAAAATCAGGTCGACGGCATCATCATGGGCAGCGCGGCGCTCGAGGTCGAGCACTATCTGAACCTGCAGTTGCCGATCGTGTCATTCGAACGCAGCGTCTCGGAGCACATCCCTCGCGTCACCTCGGACAACCATATGGGCGGGCGGCTGGCGGCCCGTCATCTGAGGGATCAGGGCTGCAAGCGGCTAGCCTATGTATGCCGGGGACTGGATGGCCCGCATCATCAGGCGCTGTCGGCAGTCGGCCGGGGCGAGGGCTTCCGGGAGGAGCTGGCGCTCTCGGGAATCGAGCCGCTCTACGTGGAGATGGAGGCCGGTGCTGACCCATACGCCGGCGAAGCGGAGCTGGCCAAGCTCCTGCAGAATCACCCGGAGATCGACGGGATCTTCGCCAGCAGCGATGTGATCGCGTCGGAGGTGATCCAGGCCTGCCGCAAGCTGGGGCGCGAGGTGCCGCAGCAGCTCAGAGTCGTCGGCTATGACGACAGTCTGGTCGCTTCGCTCGTCTCGCCGAGGCTGACGACGATCCGACAGCCGGTGCGGGAGATGAGTCAACAGACGATCGAGCTGCTCCTGCAGCAGATTGAGGGAGAGCAAGTCCCGATGAGCAATAGGTTTCAGGTCACCCTTGTCGAGCGTGATTCGACATAACGTATGGGAGGGGGCCGAGACGAGGAGGCCCTACGTATGACAGTAACGATCAAAGACATCGCAGAAAAAGTCGGCGTCTCGGTAACGACCGTATCCAGGGTGCTGAACAACCGAGGATATCTGAGCGACAGTCTGAAGCAGCGCGTACAGGAGGCGATGGACGAGCTGAACTACCAGCCCAACGAACTGGCGCGTTCGCTCTCCCGCAGGAAGTCGCATGTCATCGGACTGATCATCCCGGATATTTCCCATCCGTTCTTCGCCCAGTTGACCAAGCATATCGAGTACTACGCTTACAAGCACGGGTACAAGCTGATGTTGTGCAACTCGTTGCTCCACCGGCAAAAGGAAAAGGAATATATCGACCTGCTGCGCGCCAGTCAGGTGGACGGCATCATCATGGGCAGTCATACGATGACGGTCAAGGACTACGTATCGATCCGGCTGCCGCTGGTGACGCTGGACCGCCAGATCTCGCCGTCGATCCCGTTTATCGCCTCCGACAACTACCGGGGCGGCAAGCTGGCGACCGACCTGCTCATCCGCAAATCCTGCCGCAAGATCGCCTATCTGAGCGGCAATCTGCGGCTTCATCTGTTGGCCAAGCAGCGGTATGATGCCTTCATGGAGACGGTGCAGAGCAGAGGCGTCGAGCATGTGGTCCGAGAGACCGATCTGAACGGCTTCAAGTACAAGGACTATGAGCCGCTGGTGCAGGGGTTGTTCGCCGAGCATCCGGATATCGACGGCGTATTCGCCAGCAGCGACATGCTGGCGCAGCAGGTGCTGCGCGAGTGCAGGCGGCTCGGCCGGGCTGTGCCGGAACAGGTCAAGGTTGTCGGCTATGATGGTATCCAGGCAGCAGGCCTGGACGAGCTGACGACGATCCAGCAGCCGATTAAGGAGATGGGCAGGCTCGCCGTGGAGCATCTGCTCCTGCATATGGCGGGCGAAGAGACGCCGCTGGAGACGATCCTGCCGGTCCGCCTGCTGGAGAGAGAGACAACCTAGAGCGGCAGGTATTGGAGTACCGAGCCGCAGCCCGCAAAATTTGGCTTCAGGAGGATACGACGTGTTGCGATTCAAGGATAGCCTCGGACTCGCCGCCCGGCCCAATGATGTGCTGGCGGTCGGCGAGATGCTGGTCGATTTCATCGCGGAAGAGTATGAGGAAGAAGCAACAAGAGAGTCGGCCTACCGTCCGTACTTCGGCGGAGCGCCGGCTAACCTGGCGATGAATGCGCAAAAGCTGGGTGCGCGCGCGAAGGTGGCGGCGGCGGTAGGACGCGACCGTCTCGGCGACTATCTGATCGGCCGCCTGGAGGCTGCGGCGATGAGCACGGAGCTGGTGGAGCGCGTCCGAAAGGCCACCAGCATGGTGCTGCTGACCAAGAGCCAGAACAGCCCGGTACCGATCTTCTATCGGAGCGCCGATCATCGCCTGTCGCTGACGCCGCAGCTGGCGCAAGCGGTTCGCGATTCGGCGGTGCTGCATCTGTCCTGCTGGCCGCTGTCGAGACAGCCGTCCCGAGGGACGATCGAGGCGGCGATGCGGATCGCCGCCGAGCAGGGCGTGCTGATCGGCTTCGATCCGAATTATCATCCGGCGCTCTGGCCGGAGGATGAGGACGGCGTCGCTTATGTGCGATGGATGATCGGCCAGGCCGACGTGATCAAGCCTTCCGACGATGACGCCGAGCGGTTGTTTGGCAAGGATACGCCGGACAATCAGCTGGCCAAGTTTATAGCGTTGGGGGCCAAGCTGGTCATCCTGACGCTGGGTCGGGAGGGGGCGATCGCCTCGGATGGCCGGGAGACGCTACGTTTCCCCTCGCTTGCGACGGAGGTTGCGGATACGACGGGGGCGGGAGATGCCTTCTGGTCGGGATTTTACACGAGTCTCATCCAGGGGGATACGGTGGAGACGGCGATCCGGCTCGGATTTGCCGTGAGCGCGTACAAGCTGCGCTCGATCGGCGCCGTCGTCGACTTGCCGCGGCTGGACAAGATTCGCCAGATGTACGGACTATAGGAGGAGCAGGAGATGACATTACACAATCAAGTGCAATTGATTACGTACCCGGATTCGATGGGCGGCGATCTGAAGGCGTTGCGCCATGTGCTGGAGACGCATCTGGCGGATATCGCTGCCGGAGGCGTCCATATCCTGCCGCCGTTCCCTTCGTCCGGCGATCGGGGGTTTGCCCCGCTCACTTATCTGGAGATCGAGCCCGCTTTTGGCACATGGGAGGATGTGGCCGCGATCGGTCAGCGCTTCGATGTGCTGGTCGATCTGATGGTCAACCATATCTCGAGGCAGTCGCCGTACTTCCAGGACTTCCTCCAGAAGGGCAGAGCTTCGGAGTATGCCGACCTTTTCCTGACGCTCGACAAGATCTGGCCTGGCGGCGAGCCGGTTCAGGACGACATCGACCAGATGTTTTTGCGGCGGCCGCTGCCTTATTCGACCTATACGGTCGCATCGACAGGCGAGCAGGAGCGGGTATGGACGACCTTCGGCAAGACCGACCCCTCCGAGCAGATCGACCTGGACATCTATTCGCAGCATACCAAGCAATTGCTCAAGACCTTCTTCCTGAACTTCAAGATGCACGGCGTCAAGATCGTCCGACTCGATGCCGTCGGCTATGTGATCAAGAAGCTGGGCACGAGTTGCTTTTTCGTAGAGCCGGACATCTACAGCTTCCTCGACTGGATCAAGGAGCTGGCCGATTCGCTGGAGCTGGAGCTGCTGCCGGAGGTGCATGCCCACTACAGCACGCAGTACAAGCTGGCGGAGCGCGGCTTCTGGATCTATGACTTCATCCTGCCCTATCGGATACTGGAAGCGCTGCTGACGCATCGCAGCAGCGATCTGCTGGACTATCTGCGCACCCGCCCGCACCGGCAGTTCACGATGCTCGACTGCCATGACGGCATCCCGGTCAAGCCGGATCTCGACGAGCTGATCGACACGACGGCGGCTCGACGGCTGGTCGATCTGTGCATCGAGCGGGGGGCCAACCTCAGCCTCATCCTGTCGGAGGAGCACAAGTCCTCGGACGGCTTCGACGTCCATCAGATCCGCTGTACGTATTACTCTGCGTTGGCAGAGGACGACGATGCGTACCTGGCGGCGAGGGCGATCCAGCTGTTCACCCCAGGCATCCCGCAGGTGTACTATGTCGGATTGCTGGCGGGCGCCAACGACCAGGAGGCGGTGGCAAGTACGGGCGAGGGGCGCGAGATCAACCGGCGCAACTATACACTCGAGGAGATCGAGGCGCGTCTCGATCTACCTGTCGTCCAGCGGCTGATGGAGCTCATCCGCTTCCGCAACACCTATGCCGCCTTCGGCGGCGACTTTCAGGCGCTCGATGCGGGAGAGCAGATGCTCCGGCTCCGCTGGACGCTGGGTAATCAGCGGTGCGAGCTGACGGTGGATCTGCCGTCCGGCCGCTCGGTCATTGTGTATACCGATGAGCAAGGGCAGTCGGCCGAGTATATCGTATAGGTTGATAGGCGGAGTCTGCTTGAGGCCTGGAGATGGCGGCGCCAATTCGCTTATTATATCGTGGGCAAGCCCCTTCCGCGTCAGTTGTCGGAGGGGGCTTGCTTGCGTGGCATGGCGCGGCACTATTGCTCCTCTATCTCGACCGTCCGGCGCTGCTCCGTTGCTCCAGTGCACTTTTGTTCCTTATTCCGCTGGTGAGTGTGTCCGTCAAGCTGCGACTCGCGGCGCAGTGATATCGGACAGGCCCCGTGCTATGATAGGGAGTAGACATGCCGATGCTTCGGGGCAAGGAGGAGCCAATGGAGGAACAGATGGACATCACGGATCATTTTACGGATATTCGCTTTCGAGCGTACATACAGGAGCGCTACTGCGGCGGTGGGGAGCGGATCACGCGGTCAGATGTCATGGCGATCGTCGAGCTGGACGTCAGCAGCCAGCAGTTGGACAGCCTCGCAGGGATCGAGCATTTTACGGCGCTGGTGACGCTGAATTGCCGGGCCAATCGGTTGACAGAGCTGCATACGGAGCGGCTGCCGCAGCTGCGACGACTGGACTGCTCCTATAATCGTCTGCGCGAGCTGGATCTGCAGCACAACTCGGGGCTGGTCGAGCTAGATTGCAATGAAAATGAGTTGACGCGGCTGGAGCTGAGCGCCAATCTGAAGCTAACGTCGCTGGCTTGCGGCTTCAACCGGCTGCGTCGGCTCGACCTGACTGCCAATCGCAAGCTGCGCGAGCTGGACTGCTGCTGGAATCTGCTGTCGGAGCTTAATTTGTCGCACAACACATCGTTGCAGCAATTGAACTGCGGCTATAACAGCTTGTTCGCTCTGGAGCTGACCCGTCAGACAGAGCTGCTGGATCTGGATTGCGGGCATTGCTATCTGATCGAGCTGGACTTAACAGCCTGTGGACGGCTAGAGTCGCTTCGCTGCAATCATAATCATCTTAGCCGTCTGGACCTGTCAGGCAATCCATCGCTGCAGCGGCTCCGCTGCTTCAACAACCATCTAACGGAGCTGGATGTGAGCGGCTCGCCCGAGCTGGTCGAGCTCTACGCCTCTCAGAACAAGCTGACCGCTATCGATACGAGTCCGCTCCAGCGGCTCGACCGTCTGGATATCGCCGACAACTTGATTACGCAGCCCTCGCTTGAGCTGGAGGGGGTTGGTATGTTCGACTATGACGCGTCATTGCTTAACTATACGGCAACGCTGGACTGGAAGGGCGCGCAGCTTGATATGACGGTGTATGTGTCGGACGTTGCCGCGCTCGAGCGGCTCGCGCCGATCCTGACTGCGAGCTGGGCGCGTCTGAGCGAGCTTCATGCAGCGGCGCTGGAGCGGATTGCCGAGGCGCATCCGGACGAGGATGTGGCCGAGCTGACATTGGGCGAGCTGATCTGCGAAGCTGACGGTACGATGCGGCTAGGCTTTGATGCCGGCGAGTCGCCTGCGGGACATCTGGTCATCTATGCAGCATTCGATCCGTCGGGAGAGATTGTCGGCGAGCTTGTCTATGAGACCTATTAACCGGGGACACGAAGCCTGCGCATACACATGATACTAGCGCAACAGCCGCAACGTCTGGTAAAATAACCGCAACTAGAGAGGAAATGCGAGGCGAAACAATTGACGAAGCTGACGGATTATATAACGGACGAGCAGTTGCTGGCGGGGATGCGTCGGGTAGGAGCAGCCATCGAGAAGATTTCATGGCTGGATGAGCTGGCGGATGAATTGATCGCGATCTTGTACGGGGAAGGGCCGCCGGCTTACTGGAGTTTTTGCAAAACGAAGCGCGATGCAGTGGAGGAGGCGCTGGGAGAGGATGCGGATTGTTACCTGGCGTATGTATTTGAGCGGGCGTTTCCAAAATTGCTGGCGATCTATGAAGATCGCGGGTATCCGATGCAGGTGCTGGCGGATACGCTGGCGGATTTTGATGTGCGCGCCGCCAATCATCGGGGCCTTACCGGACGTGCCGGCATGGACGACTACAACTGGACGGCGCTTCATATGACGGCGTCGATCTTTACGCTGGGCCGCCTCCAATACATATTTTACAAGAACGCAAGCTATGGGGGCCGCATCTATCGGCATCGGCAGACCGGGGAGCTGTTCGTCGTCGCGGAGGAGGGGCTGGCCGTCGACGACGCGGGCTTCCGCGTCATCGAAGGCGAAGCCTTCAGAACCACTCTGATCGAGGCGAATGGCGTCATCGAGGCCCATCCGATCGACAATGGCAATGTACTCCGCGAACGGACGACGTTCGACGCGAGCGAATACGAATGCGTGCTCCGTGACGGCGACCCTGTCATCGATATCCATATCCCGGCATCAGGCAAGCTGGATATGGAGTCATGCTATGCATCCTTGAAGGAGGCTTGGGCGTTCGGGAAGCGTTACTTCCCTGAGCGGGACTATCGCGGCTTCATCTGTATGAGCTGGCTGCTCGGCGATGAGATCGCCGAGTCGCTGTCTCCCGATTCCAACCTGACCCGATTCGGGCGTCTGTTCACGCGTTGTGCCAGTTATGGCAACGAACACCCGCTGATCTATCCTTGGATCTTCGGCATGGACAAAAGACGCGAAGCGTACCGAGAGCATGAAGCGAAGACCTCGATACAGCGCGGCGCCCGTCGCCTGCTCGACGAGGGGCGATGGTACCGGGACCGCGGCGGGGTTATCCTGCCGGATCAGCTGGGCTTGTCCTGAGCATGCTGAGAGAGTGAAGGCAAGCGCCTGGTCAAGCGAGTCGGTAACCAGTCGAGCGAGTCTTCAGTAGCATCAGCGCCCGGTCGAGCCCGCCTTCAGTGGCATTGGCATTAGCGCCCAGCGGACCAAGCTTCCTCGGTAGTATCGGCCACGACCGCTATGCCGGCTCTGCTGCCGGAAGCGGCGGCGAAGATGAGCTGGGAGGGCATGACGTACGAGGCGTCACCGGCAGCATAGACGCCAGTCGCGGTCGTGCGGCCCATCTCATCGACGACGAGGCCGCCCTGCTCGTTGCGCTCGCAGCCGAGTGCATCCTGCAGCTCGAGCTGCGGCGTCTGAGCGGGGGACAGGAAGCCGCCGCTGCGGGCGATCCGGCTGCCGTCGGCGAACACGACCGCCTCCAGCCGTCCGTCCCGCCCTTCGAAGGCGGCGATCGGCGTATCGATGACGCGGATGTCGCGAGCTGCGAGATCGCGACGCTCCTCCTCCGACAGCGTGCCGCGCCCATGCGTGCACAGGACGAGATCGCGACTCCAGTTCATCAGCAGCTTGGCCTTGTGATACAGGTCGCCATACTCCGAGACGGCTACGAGCGGTTGATCCCGCAGCTCCCAGCCGTCGCAGAACGGGCAGTTGAACAGACTGCTGCCGTAGTAGTCGCGCGCCCCGGCTATATCGGGCAGCGTCTCTGCCAGGCCGGTGGCGATGATGACTCTGCGAGCGAGCAGCGCAGCCCCGGCTTGCAGCCGGATCTCGAAGCCGTCAGCGACTCGCGCGATGGCTGTGACAGCATCGGACTGATGCGAGACGGAAGGGTAGCGCAACACTTCCTCATAGGCGATGCGGCGGAACTCCGCCGGCTCGATGCCGTCGCGGGTCAGGAAGCCGTGCGAGGCGTGGGTTACGGCATTGCGCGGCTTGCCGCTGTCGACCAGCACGGTTTTTTTCCTCGCCCGGCCGAGGACCAGAGCGGCATTCAGGCCTGCCGGGCCGCCGCCAACGATGGCGCAATCGTAGATCATAAGAGTAACCTCCAGTTGTTATGGATTTCGCAGATCACTATAGTCCCTTATACCAATAAAGGACTTCGCGTGTCTATGATATATTCATTAGCTGCTACTGTCAAGCACAGCGTTGATTTCTCTTTACCGGACGATTGGTTGTACGCCATAATAAGGATGGATTTGCAGTTAGACAGAGAGGGGTTTAAATTATTCTGAATCCATTTTTAAGACGTTATGGGCTTTTGCTGTTATCCTTCGTGCTGTTAGCAGGGGCTATGGCAGCGGCGGTTTTGCCCAAGCTGAACGACATCGTTGGCTCAGAGCGCTGGTATGTGCCGATAGACGAGAAAATTGGCCTTTTGTTGGAGCCGGGCGATTATAGTCTTTATTACGAAGCTGAACGTTCGGACAACAGCCTGAATCGTGCGCTGCCGCTAAGCGATTCCTTTAGCACGGATACAGGAGATCGCGTCTCTGATGTCGGCGTGAAGCTGGACGTATGGTTTGACGACCGGGAGGTGCGCGTCTACCGGGATTCTTCGATGAGTTATTCGGTTAACGAGCGAGCAGGCTACTCGCTGTTACAGTTCCGGGCCTCGGAGGCCGGCACGTACTACTTGGAGTTAACGATCGAAGAAGGCCGCGAAGGATTGGAGACGGGCATTTATGTAATCGGCAAGGACTGGACGGGCGCATTCTTCAGCATCGTGAAGCGGATCGGCGGGTTGCTCCTGTTGCTCCTGCCGTTATTCATCTGGGGCTTGGTGCGGGCTATCCGAGGAGTGGACGGCCAGAGCGCTCCGCATCATGCAGGCCACGCACAGTGGTCAGGCTACGCCCAGCCTGTGCCGAGACCAGCAGCTTACCGAGAGGGGATGGATCATGTGGCATTGAATGAACTGACGCAGACGATCATTGTGGCTGCAAGGGCCGCTTTTATGGAGCTGTTCGCGAGCGGCGAGCGATTCTATTATTGTACGCTGTTCACGACCGGCGAAGGACATGCCCCCTACATCTCTGCCTGGTCGCATGAGGCGCTGGCAAGGGAAGCGACGAGACTAGCGGAGGCGGGCAAGGGAGAGGCCGAGAGCTTGGCCGAGGAGATTAAGTGGTCCTATGCCGACTCGCCGTATTATGCCTTCGCCGAGGCCCGGATGGCGGACGTCGAGGCGCGTTATGCGCAGCGTCCGCTGCTGCATGAGCTGGACGAGACAAAGGCCGAGGCCGAGCTGCAGCTGCGGCTGCAGGCGATGGAGCTGGCGATGCGGCAGCTCGATGCGGAGGGATTGTTCAGGCGCAATCAACCTCGCAGCGAAGTGGTTGTGCTGGTGGAGATCATGCCGCCCGATCCGATCAACACCGAGATCGCCAAGCGGCTCAACGATCCGGCGTGGCCTGCTATGCAGATGTGGCTTAAGGAAGCGGCCGAGTAAGGGAGACGGAGCAGGGGCGTGCGGAACAGATTGTTTGGCCTCTGTTGCGCTGTGGACCATGAGCACCAGGGTCCGCTTAGTCTGTGAGCTCTCGTGGCCAGAGTCCTCGTCCAGTGATGAGCGCCGGAAGGGAGTGGTGACGATGGACAACGGAATATCGCTAGTCTTCGTCTATGGGACGCTGCTGAGCGGCGAGTGCAATCATCGGCCGTATCTGGCAGCCAGCAAGCGGGTCGGCGGCCCAGCCCGGCTGGCAGCGCAGCTATGGGACACAGGGCACAGTTACCCTGCGGTCGTGATGGATGCCAGCATCCGGGATGCTGCCCGTTTTGTGCGGGGGGAGCTGTACCGCGTGACACGGCAGACGCTGACGCGGCTGGACGAGCTCGAGGACTACTATGGACCGGGAGCGATCAATGAGTACGAACGCATCGAAGCCGAGGTCGAAGTCGAAGTCGAGGGCGAGGCGACTGGCGCTCGGCATCGAGCCTGGGTGTACGTCTACGTATCGCCGCCGCCCCAAGGGCAGCGGATCGACAGCGGCGATTGGCGGAGCTATCGGTCGGAGGGGTACAACTGAAGAACTAGTAGATTGGCTTCCTAATTAACGTGCTTACTCACGATTTAACTCAAACAAAGGTCGGATAGTGATAAAGGCAAAAGTACATTTATTTTCGGCGAAACGAAGTGGAAACAAGTAAATAAATGCAAATGCGCACTTAAATGAGGCTGGATTGGCCTGAAGGTGTGCCTTTTCCAAAAAACAACTGCACATTTGCATTAAAATCCCGATTACACGGGCTTTGGAGCATAAATAGAGGTAGTATTGCAGTTAAGCAATGTCAGCGACCGTACCGTGAATGAATGGATGAGCGCTGTCATCCTTCGCGTACACGGTCTGAATATGCCAACGCTTCTTCGGTAATCTGCCGGATATCGATCGGGGCGCGAGCGCCTTCGCGGACGAGGTCGGGGAGGATCTGCTCGAGGAAATACGTGACGCAATGCAGACGGACGCCCTTGATCTTCACCAGCGCCTGGCGGTACATGATGACGAATTCCTTTTCGGTATTGCCGCGCTGTAACTCGGCGAACGCCTCGTACACCTGATCCATCTTGTCGGCGACCTCGAGGATCAGCCCCTCGATCGAGCCGTCCTTGCCCTCGCGGAGCTGTCTGCGGAAGATCGTTTGCAGCTCGGCAGGGATATTCTCGTCGATGAAATGATCGACCATGCCTTCCTCGACCTGCTGGAGCAGCGACCGCAGCTCGGCCGAATAGTGCTTGACCGGCGTCTTGATATCGCCGATGAAAATCTCGCCATAGTCGTGGCTGCTCGTAATCTCATAGAGCTTTTTCCAGTTGATGGCGGCACCTTGCATCTCCTCGATATCGGCGAGCGTCTTGGCGTACTGGACGACTTTCCAGGAATGGGCGGAGACGCTATGCTCCTCGAACTTGAACTTGCCGGGGCAGCGAATGATGCGCTCCAGATCGTTGAGCGATCTGAAATACGTATGAAGTCCCATCGGGCTTACCTTCCTTTGCTAGGGTGTGTCTTTGCATCATACCTTTGCACTGTTCGGGCTGCGTCAACGAAACGTAAAGCGGATGTAAGGCGTGCGCCTTAATGTAAACTTAAGGCTTGAAAGCCACGTCTTTGCTTGTGCTTAGTCTCGCAATACTAGATAATAATGTAAGTAGAGAGGAGCGGCAGGAGAGATGAGGGAACAGCAAGAGCATACATATGGCACAAGCGGCTATGCGAAATTGCCCGATGGGCGAAAGCTTCATTACATGACGAAGGGCTCGGGCAACCCGACGGTCGTCTTCGAGTCGGGCATGGGCGCGTCCCGCTCGGCATGGGGACTGGTACAGCCGGCTATCGCCGAGCAGGTGCGGGCGGTCGTCTATGACCGGGCAGGCTTCGGTCGCAGCGATCGGGATGCGGCGCCGCGCACACTGGCGCGGCTGGCAGAGGATCTGGGCGGGCTGCTGACGGCGCTCGGCCCCGGCCCCTATATCCTCGTCGGGCATAGCTGGGGCGGGGTGGTCGTGCGGAAGGCTGCGGCGGCCGATCCGGAGCGTATACGGGGACTGGTGCTGGTCGATCCGTCGGATGAGCATTGCGACATGTACTTCCAGCGTTCGACGAGGCTCTACTTCGGGATGTCGCGCCCGCTCTACCCTCTGCTGGCTCGCACCGGCCTGTACAAGCGGATGGGTAGCGGACCGGGCAGCGTGCAGCCGGCCGATATCGTCGCCGAGCATCACGCCGAGGACTTCACGGTAGAGGCTGCGCGTACGACGGCTGCCGAGATGAAGGCGTTCCTGGACGACCTGGAGCGGCTGCGCACCGAGCC
The DNA here is from genome assembly GCF_003851045.1 of Paenibacillus sp. 598K. Taxonomy (GTDB): domain Bacteria; phylum Bacillota; class Bacilli; order Paenibacillales; family Paenibacillaceae; genus Paenibacillus_D. Next base: position 38,984 of record NZ_BFBX01000130.1, read on the forward strand.
GCCCGATCTCCGCGGTCTGAGGGCGACGATCATCTCGGGGGCGCGGATCGAGGGGGCGGAGCGCAAGCTCCGACCGGCGATCATGGCTGCGCACCGTCAGTCGGCCGAGGCGATGGGCGGACATGTGGTGGAGGCCCATCGCTCGGGGCATATGGTGAACTTCGACGAGCCGGAGCTGATCGTGGCGGAGATTCTCAGGCTGCTGGAAGCGTAGATGTGGAGGTAATGATGAATAAAATCAACGAGACGATCCAGAGGGCCAAAGTATTGGCCTGCGAGATCATTCGTCCGGCGGGCGAGATGGCGAAGGCGAGGTTCGACCGGATCGCCGAGGCGACGATGAAGGGCGAGCATGGCGACCTCGTCACCGAGGTGGATCGGATGGCGGAGGAGCTGATGCTGCCGCGCATCCGCGAGGCTTTCCCGGAGCATCAGATCCACAGCGAAGAGGCTGGGGTGCTCGGCGAGGCAGGAGACTGGCTGTGGATGATCGATCCGCTCGATGGCACCAACAATTATGCGATCGGGCTCAGTGTGTTCGCCGTGTCGATCACGGTGCTGTACCGCAGAGAGCCGGTCATCGGCGTCGTCTACGAGCCGATGACGGATCGGCTGTTCGTCTCCGTCAGAGGCGAGGGCGCGACGTGCAACGGCATCGCGATGGCGACGCGCAGCATGCCGCAGCTGAAGCGCGGCAATATCGGCTGGATCCAGGGACATGTGGTGCCGAAGGGCGATCTGCGCGCCAGAGGGCTGCGCCATCAGCTTGAGGACAATTACAAGCGCGTCCTGGCGCTATGGGCGCCGACGCTGCTCTGGTGCATGCTGGCCAAGGGCGACATCCAGGGCATCGTGCTCTACAACTCCGAGGGCGACGATCTGTACTCGGGGCTGCTTATGGTGCAGGAGGCCGGGGGCGCGGTCATCGACTTCGAGGGACGGCCAGTCGCCGGCATGCGAGAGGAGCCGTATCTGATCGCCTGCCATCCGGAGCATCAGGAAGAGCTGCTGGACGTTGTCCGCCAAGGGATGGGCTTGTCCCTGCTTTAGCAGGCAGCTTGCCTTCATGTGTTCATCAGGAGCGCAGTCATACGGCCAGGCGTCGCGAGCGGCTCGGCGCCGCAGCGGCTATGCGGGCAGCGGGATGGCATTCCGAGCAGCCTTGGCGGCTCTCCGCTAACCGTCCTGCCGCGCCCTTTGTCTTCATCCCTGCCTAGCGGCTCAGATGGCGATTGCGGAACTCGCCTGGCGTCATCCCCTCGGCCTCCATGAATCGCTTGTTAAAGTAGCTTAAGCCGGGATAACCGGAGGAGATCGCGACCTCCTTGATCGGCAGCACGGGCTGCTGGATGAGCAGATGCTTGCTGCGCTGGATACGGCATTTTGTAATATAGGCGAGCGGCGTCTCGCGGGTTATTTTTTTGAATAAGGTGCAAAAATAGTTCGGCGTATAGCCGGCGCTTTCAGCCCATTCTTCCAAGACAAACGGAAGATGGGCTTTTTTTTGCATGTGCGGCAGCAGGGCTAGGATCTTGTCCGCATTGTCCATGCCCAGAGCATGCGAAAAAGGCGTCGAATGGGTCCAGAACGCGATGAGCACGCCGTAAGCAAGCGAAGCGATGCGCGAGGGTCGCAGGAAGCTGTGCTGCTCGATCTCGTCCAACAGCTCGCTAAATGCTTGCAGCAACAGCTCGTCGTCCTTGACGATCCAGATGCCGGATTGATGGAAGCCGTTCTCCGATGCAAAGGCAGGCAGCATGCTGCCATACAGCTGGATCCAATAGATGTTCCACGGATCTTCGTCGGAGCTGTAGTAGCGCATTCCGTCACCCGGGATGTGCCAGAAGGCGTCGCCTGCCTGCAGCGCGTACGACTCCCCGCCCAGCTCCAGCGTACCGCTGCCCTCAGCGACGTAGTGTAGGCTGTAGTCCTGGACGCCGTGAGGCCGGTCGACGTGATGATGCCGCTTGCCGGGGCGGATATAGTTGCCCACCGAGTGGGGGAAGCAGACAAATCGGAATTCGGAGAAGTTGGCTAAGTAGAATTGCCTTTTTTCGTTCAAGAGTATCGCTCTCCTAGAGAAATATCGTGGTATCAGTATAGCATACCCGGCGATCGGGGGCGGTTTGGATGAGACTGGAAAACGAGGTTTGATGATGCTAAATTTAGCTAAAATAAAGCGCTTAAATCCAGCAAAATACATTTACTATTTGGCCGCTTCTGGACTATACTGAACTTGTAATTTAGCGGGATGTCATTTGCTAAATTTAGCTAAATCAGATTTGCAACGTACTTCGTTTAGGGGGAGTAATATGACGATACTTCAGATGAATTTTGAAAGTCAGTATTTGAAATCGAATCATGACATTACGATTATTTTGCCCAATAAGCCAAGAGAGATATCGGCGAAGGCATTTTATGAAAGCGGTAAAAAACATAAAGTATTATGGCTGCTGCACGGCACCTACGGCGACCACACCGATTGGGTCCGTCGCACGAATATCGAGCTGTACGCCATCGAAAAAGATCTGATCGTCGTCATGCCGTCCGCGCTCAACAGCAACTACTCCAACTGGGACAAGGCGATGATGGGCTACGGGATGTACGACTACTTTACGGAAGAGCTGATGCCGATGGTGCACAACTGGCTGCCAGCTTCGAGCAAGCGCGAGGACAACTTCATCGCCGGGCTGTCGATGGGCGGGCGCGGCACGATCAAGTTCGCGGTCAACCACCCGGACAAATTCGCGGCGGCGGCGGTCCTCTCGGCGGCTCCGGTCGACTTTAGCTCGCTGACGGAGGAAGAGCTGCACAAGGATGACATGTTCGCCCGTCGACTGCTCGGGATGGTGGAGAATGCGGGCGGCCTCGAGGCGTTCATTCAATCCGAAGAAAATGTCTGGGCGCGACTCGACAAGCTTGCAGGCACCGGACAATTGCCTCGTCTGCTGTTCGCTTGCGGGGAGGACGACACGATGATCTGGGAGAATCTGAAGCGATTTAGAGCGCACTTCGACGCCAAGGACATCGATGCCTCCTATTGGAGCTTGCCGGGATACGGCCACGAATGGCGGTTTTGGGACTTAGCCATCCAGCACGCATTGGAGTTTTTTGGCCTGGAGGATGTTGGCGCAAGCCCATATTGATCGCATCACCCATCCTATGAACGAGAGGACAGATGAACGAATGAGCGGAAAGATTGTGATCCTGCCTGGCGATCCGGATGACAACAACCGGGACTACTTGCCGGAGGCGATCAAGGACTCGACATTAGTCGTCAATGAAAACGGTAACAACTCTCAGGTCTATCCCGAACGACTGAAGGAATACAAGGAGAAGATCATCGGCGACCAGGAGGACACCTGGTATGAATATGTACCGGCCTCCTACGATGGCAGCCGCAAGGTGCCGCTAGTCGTCGGCATGCACGGCGGTCTCATGACCGGTTGGGGACAGGCCATCTACACGTCCTGGACGCTGGTGGCCGACCGCGAAGGCTTCATCGTGCTGTTCCCGAGCGCAGGCTTGCGCCGGTTCTGGATCGTCGATTGCGAGGAAGAGAAGCTGGATATCGCCGCATCGCCCAGAGAGGACGGCATCTATATTAATATGCCCCCGGAGCGGCCGGAAGATAACCACGATATGAATGTGATCCTCGAACTCATCGAGCGCATGAAGCAGAAGTACGAGATCGATGCGGGTCGCGTCTACATGCAGGGCATGTCGATGGGCAATATGATGACGAGCCAGATCGTCCGCTACTACGGGCATTTGTTCGCCGGCAAGGCCGGCTCGGGCGGACCGTCGAGTCCTGGCTTGCTGTTCGACCGCGATAACGAGGTCATCAATCGCGGCGGTCCCCTGGCGGTATGGCAGACGCGGCTGGAGCATGATATTACGCCGCCTCACTTCGAGGGAGACACCGAGTATGTCGTCCGCCGCAACCGGGAGTACTGGCAGCGGATCAACGGCTGCCGCAGCCTGCCGGAGCTCAAGGTGATCGGCGAGGACAACTTTGCCTTCTACAAGGGCGAGCAAGCCGACATCGTGTTCCGGGATGTGAAGAACCGCGATCACGGACAGACCTTCGACGATGCCCAGCTCGTCTGGGACTACCTGTTCTCCGGCTCCAGACGGACGGAGGACGGCCGGATCGTCCATGAGGCCAGTATCTCCCCGCGCAAGGGAGACGACTTCAATATCGTACTGATGGCAGGATGCGAGCGGGCGTATGTCAACAACCGTCTCGTCACGATGAGCGGACCTGCGATCAAGCGGCAGAAGCTGAAGTACCATGGCTTGAATGGCGACTCGATCGTCCGCGGCGAATACTTGTGCGTCCCTGTATCGTTCATCGCCGAGGTGTATGGCGACGGCGCAGGCGTGCGAGCAACCGATGAAGGTCAATCGGCGGAGCTGACGCTGCGGGACGGCCGGACGCTGCAGCTGGCGCGCGGCAGCATCGGCTGCGTGGTCGACAATACGGTGCATGCGATGCTGTGCGAGGCCGTCTACGTCGACGGCGAGCTGTACGCGCCGATCCAGTGGGTCAGCCAGCGGCTGCTCGATCATACCGCCTCGACCTGCGAGGATGTGCTGTACATTACGGATCACTATGCCGAGCTCTCCAAAAACATGGCGCATCTGATCCGCGACGAAATTTTCGGCTGAAAGGATGTGCTGGCGTGGCCGTTATTAAAATGAACTTTTTGTCCAAGGCGCTCGGGATGCAGACCAACCTTACGGTATGTCTGCCGACCTACAGCTTTGCCGACAGCATGGAAGGACGAGAGGTTACCTATAAGCAAGGCATGAAATTCCAATGTCTGTACCTGATGCATGGCGGCAGCGGCGATGACAGCGATTATGTCAACTTCACGAATATCGTCCGCTATGCCGATCGCAACAAGCTGGCGGTCATCATGCCCGGGGTCCACAACTCGGCGTACACCGATCTGCCGTATGGACGATACTTCACTTATGTCGCGGAGGAGCTGCCGCAGATCTGCGAGGCGTTCTTCCCGATCTCCGGCAAGCGCGAGGATACATTCGTCGGCGGCCTGTCGATGGGCTCGCATGGGGCGATGAAGCTGGCGATGCTCTACCCCGAGCGATACACGGCGGCGCTCATGATGTCTGGCGCCTCGTATCGTCCAGGCATCCCGAGCATCGTCAAGACGAAGAACGGCGAGTTCGACTGGGAGACGGACATGCGCGTCCCGGTCGGGCAGGAGCTGCAGGACAATCTCCATGACGAAGCGTTCCTGCGCGGCACCGTCAATGACGTCTATGCAGCGGCGCGCCGCAATATCGAGGAGGGCAAGCTGCTGCCGAAGCTCGTCTTCCGGGTGGGCGACAGCGATCATGCGCTGTATCGGACGATCCGCGCCGAGGAGGACCTGAGGCAGTGGGGCTACGATACGACGCTGGAGATCGTGCCGGGTATGGGCCACGAGTGGGATCTGTGGGACGAGACGCTCCGGCTCGCTACCGACGAGTGGCTGCCGCTCCGACGGGCGCCGATCTATCCAGACTGAGGACGTCATAGACAGGGAGAGGGAAGAAAGGAGGGAGAGGATGGCCAAACGCCAGCAGTCGGTAAGCGTCAAGCAGATCGCCGAGACGCTTGGTCTGTCGCCGAGCACCGTATCGATGGTGCTCAACAACCGGAGCGGCGAGTTTCGGATCGCCGAGAGCACGAGCCAGCGGGTGCTGCTTACGGCTCAGGAGCTCGGGTATCGCTCCTCCGAGACGCGGGTCAAACGCAAGAAACGCGGCTTCGGCAAAACGATTGTCGTCACCTTTTGTCCCCATAACTTCGAAAAGGGGCCGATGTCTTCCTTTTACGAGGGATTCTATCGCTTTATGAAGGAGCAGAGCGATCATTACGAGACGATTATTTTTCCCTTCGAGCTGGGTCTGCTGAAGCAGAAGATGTCCTTTATCTCCAAAGACTTTATGGCTGGCGCGATCATGATGGCGCTCACCGAGGAGGATCTGGAGTTCCTCGAGAACACTAAGTTCGACGTGCCGATCGTCCTATACAACCGCACGGCCAAAGGCTATTGCTCAGTGTTGACCGACGACTACGCCGTCGGCAACAGTGCGATGGAGCACTTCATCAAGCGGGGCCATGAACGGTTCGCGATCGTCTCGCCCAACTATTCCAGCCGGGCGCTTAGTCTGCGGTCGACTGGTTACTGGGACAAGCTGAGGAGCTCGGGTCTGGAGAGCAAGGGCGCTGTCGCGCTGCCCGTCACCATTGGCGACGATAGCGATGCGGGCGGTTATGCGGCGACCAAGGAGCTGCTGCAGGGCGACGCGCTGCCAAGCGCGCTGTTCGTCCCCAGCGACAATATGATCAGCGGCGTCCTTCGATGTCTGAAGGAGCATAACGTATCGATCCCGGGCGAGCTGGAGATTATCTCCTATGGCGACAAGCCGGTCAACTCGATCGTCACACCGAGCATTACCAGCTTCGTCCCGCCGTCCCGGGAGATGAGCTACAACAGCGCCAAGCTGCTGCATTCCTTTATCGAGAGCGGGACCTTCACCGATACGGCCAGACTGAGCTTCGAGTCGACCTGCATCTTCCGCGAGAGCTGTCCAGAGTAAATCAGCAAAGGAGAAGACCATGAACAAAATAACGAATCAGATTATGCTCATCACCTATGCCGACAGCATGGGGAGCAATCTGAAGGAAATGAAGCAAGTGCTTGAGACGCATTTCGAGGGCGTGGTTGAAGGGCTCCATATCCTGCCGTTCTTCCCCTCCTCGGGCGACCGTGGGTTCGCCGTCATCCATTATGACGAGGTCGACCCGGCCTTCGGCGACTGGGAGGATATCCGCCAATTGTCGGAGCGCTATTATTTGATGGCCGACTTTATGATCAACCACGTCTCGATCCGCTCGGAGGAGTTCGTCGACTATATGAAGCGGGGCGACGAATCGCCGTACAAGGAAATGTTCATCCACTGGGACGAATTTTGGCCGGGCGGCGAGCCGACAGAAGCCGAGATGGAGACGCTGTATCGCAGGAAGATGCACGGGCCGTACAAGGAATTTACGCGGGCGGACGGCAAGACGGTCAAGCTGTGGAACACCTTCTTCGAGGAGCAGGTCGACATCGATCCGTGGGCGCCGGCTACACAAAGCTACTACGAACGCAATCTGGGACGGCTCGCCGAGTATGTGCCGCTGATCCGCTTCGACGCCTTCGCCTACGCCTCCAAGAAGCCGGGCACGAGCTGCTTCTTCGTCGAGCCGGAGGTGTGGGATGTGCTGGATATCGGCATGCGGCCGCTGAACCAATACGGTACGGAAATGCTGCCCGAGATTCACGAGAACTACAAGATTCAGCTCAAGATGGCCGAGCGCGGTCACTGGGTATACGACTTTGCGCTGCCGATGCTGCTCTTGCACGCGCTCATGACGGGACGGTCGGATCGGCTCATCCACTGGATGCAGATCTGCCCACGCAAGCAGTTCACCACGCTCGATACGCATGACGGAATCGGCGTCGTCGATGTCGCCGGTCTGCTGACCGATGAGGAGATCGATCTGGTGCGCGATCGCGTCAATACGAAGGTGGAGCCGCTGCAGCAGTACATCAACTTCCCGCCCGGCATCGTCAAGATGTCCGGCGCCAAAGCGAGACAGTACCAGCTGATGTGCACGTACTACTCGGCATTGGATGAAGATGACGACGCTTACACCCTCGCCCGTATCATCCAGCTGTACGCGCCTGGCATCCCGCAAGTGTACTATGTCGGGCTGCTGGCCGGGGAGAATGACGAGGAAGCACTGAAGCGTCTGGGCGAGCCGCGCAGCGTCAACCGCCACAACTACACGCCGGAGGAGATCGCCGAGCGCGTCCAGCAGCCGATGCTGCAGCAGCTCTATGCGATCATGCGCTTCCGCAACAGCCACCCGGCGTTCGGCGGCGATGTTGAGATCGGCGAGTCGACCGATAACGGACGGATCGTCATCACCTGGCGTCAAGACGAGGCATGGACGACGCTGGAGGCCGATCTGGCTACCAAGGCGTATACGATCGTCGCCAGCGACAGCGCGGGCGCTGCCGAGACGCTCTTCCATTACGAGGGCGCAGCCGCCGGGGAGGGATCGCGATGAGCTTCGACAGACGCGTCGATCCCGAGCTGGCCGATACGCTCCATGTGCTGCCCGTGCTGCGTCTGCCGGACGATATGGGCGTGATCCGGTCGTTCGATCCGCCGCCGCGCGAGAAGTCGGCGGCGGTGCGCGAGACGGATCTGTATATCGCAGGGGCGGATGGCCGGCAGATGCTGGTCAAGCGGTTCGAGCCGATCGACGCGCCGGACGGCCTCAGGCCGGCGATCCTGTGGACGCACGGCGGCGGCTATATCCTCGGTCATCCCGATGGGGAAGGGTACGTCTGCGAGCAGTTCGTCATCCATACCGGCTGTGTGGTGTTCGCGCCCGACTATCGGCTCGCGCCGGAGCATCCGTACCCGGCTGCGCTAGAGGATAGCTACGCCGCGCTGGTATGGCTCGCGCAGTCGGCCGAGGAGCTGCATGTTGACC
>NZ_BFBX01000130.1:47593-84822 GCF_003851045.1 Paenibacillus sp. 598K
GAGCTGCATGTTGACCCGACCCGGATCGCGGTCGGCGGCGGCAGCGCCGGAGGCGGACTGGCCGCTGCGCTGGCCTTGATGGCACGGGATCGCGGAGGTCCGGGCATCTGCTTCCAGATGCCGCTCTACCCGATGCTCGATCATCGCAACGAAGCGCCGTCGACCCGCGAGGAGCTGCACCCCGCCGTATGGAGCCGTCCCAACAATGGTGCGGCCTGGCAGATGTATCTCGGCACAGCCGATCCGAGTCATCCGTGGGCCTCGCCCGCGCGGGCAGAGGATCTGTCGGGACTGCCGCCTGCCTACCTGTGCGTGGGGCAACTGGATCTGTTCCGCGACGAGACGATCGAGTATGCCGCCCGTCTGATGCGCGAGGGCATCGATGTCGAGCTGCACGTCCACCCGGGGCTGTATCACGCCAGCGAGCTGTTCGTGCCGGATGCGGCGATCAGCCGACGCGTGCGTGCAGGCTATGTGGATGCGCTGGCGAGAGCTTTTGCCAAGACGGTCGAATAGGGGGGAGAGCATGGGAATCCTTAGATTCAACTTCCGCTCCGAGGTGCTCAGTCTGACGACCAATGTGACGGTCTGTTATCCGACCACGAGTCTGACGACGAACCTTGGTTATCGGGACCCGCTGCTGAAGCAAGAGCCCAAGCAGGCGTACAAACCGGGGATGAAGTTCCAGACCGTGTACCTGCTGCACGGCGGAGGCGAGGACGATTCGGTGCCTTACCGCTATACGCGACTGGAGCAATACGCCGAGCGCAACATGGTCATGACGGTCACGCCTTCGGTCAACGACAGCCTGTACACCAACACAAAATACGGCTTTCGTTATCTGGAGTACCTGACCGAGGAGCTGCCGCTGGTCATCCAGTCGCTGTTCGCCTCGGCGCCGGGCAGAGACAATACCTTCGTCGTCGGCCTGGCCATGGGCGGCAACGGGGCGCTTGGGCTAGGCGTGATCCGGCCGGATCTGTACAGGAGCGTCGTTGACCTGTCCGGCGGCATCGGGATGACGCTCGATCGCGAGGAATATCGCAAGAGTCTGCATTGGGGCTTCTCGCGGGTGCGCGATACGTTGCTTGGCGAAGACGAGTTCGAGGGCTCCGAGCATGACCTGTACGCCTGTGCGGAGCGCAATATCGCCGAAGGCAAGACGCTGCCGACGTTCCACATCGCCGTCGGCGAGGATGACTTCATCCGCGACCGGGTATTCAAGGACTACGCCGAGCTTCGGCGGCTCGGCTATCCAGTGCAATATGAGGAAGCGCCAGCGATGGGGCATGATTACGAGATGTGGGACGTGTATCTGAAGAAGACGCTGGATGAGTGGCTTCCGCTGCGAAGAGCGCCGATCTACGACCGTCCATAAGCATATAACCAACCAACTCCAAGGGGGAAGACAAGCATGTGGAAAAAAAGCATGGGCATCGGGTTGACAGTAGTATTGGCAGCAGGTCTGTTGGCGGCATGCGGCAAGGATAATGCGGGCGAGAAGCCGGCGGCGGAGGGTACGAAGGGCGAGGAGCCGTATACGGTTAATTTCGCTTATCATGCGCCGAAGGAAGGCAACCAGGCGGAAGTCAACGCGCTGATCAATGAGCTGACGATGCGAGATCTGAACATGAAGGTCAATCTGATGCCGATTACGTGGGACACGTACAACTCCAAAATGCCGATGATGCTGGCGGCCCAGGAGCCGATCGACATTTCGTTCGTCTTTGCCTTCAGCCTGCCAAGCTTCATCGACCAAGGCTATATCGTCGACGCGTCCGACTACATGGAGCAGACGAAGGATCTGCAGGAGGTGCTCGGCGAGGACTTGCAGGGCGGCTATATCGGCGATATGCTGGCAGGTTTCCCGATGATGAACGTGCGCGCCACGCCATCTGGCATTTTCGTCCGCAAGGACATCTTCGAGGAGCTGGGCTACAAGGCTTCGGACTTCAATATTACGACCGACGACATGTCCACCTTCGGCCAGCTGACCGAGATGTTCGCCAAGGTCAAGGAGAAGTATCCCGACATGACGCCGTTCAACGGCTACCGTACGTTCGGGCTGAACACGATCACGTATATCGACGGCGTCGGCGATCAGTTCGGCGTACTCGAAAACTACGGCCAGACAGACAAAATTACGAACTGGTACGAATCCGATCAATTCAAGCAATTTGCGCTCCTCAACCGCGAATGGTTCGAGAAGGGCTACTCGTCGAAGGACATCGCCGTCGACAAGGAGCTGGGCCAGGCCAAGATGAAAGCGGGCAAAACGTTCGCCTTCTTCGCCTCCTACGGCGCGAACGCGCTCACCGACGTCAAATCGCAAACCGGCTATGATACGGTGCTGATCCCGGTGTCGCACAAGATGAAATCGACGACGGCCGTCAATGGCGCGCTGAACGTCGTGCTGAACACATCGGCCAACAAGGAAAAGGCGTTTGAATTCCTGAACTGGGCTTACACGAACAAAGAATTCAATGACTTGCTCAACTGGGGCGTTCCCGGCAAGGACTGGGTCGTCAATGACCAGGGCCAGGCGGATTATCCGGAGGGCGTGACGGTGTCGACTGTCAACTACCACAACGACTTCGGCTTCATCTATCCGAACCAGTATCTGATGACGCCATGGAGCGGCAGCCCGGCCGACATCTGGGAGAAGTACAAGGCGTTCAGCGACGACGCGCTCGTCTCCAAAGCGTACGGCTTCACCTTTGACTCCTCGACAGTAGCAGCGGAGCAATCCCAGCTGGCAGGCGTGCTGGCCAAATACGAAAATGCGCTTTCGTTTGGCGCGGTTGACATCGAGCCGACGTTGAAAAAATTCAACGACGAGCTGTACGCCGCAGGTCTGCAGGCGGTCATGGACGAAAAACAGCGTCAGCTCGACGAATGGATGGCCAGCAAGTAATAACCATGCGCCGGGGGCTGCGTCAGCAGCCTTCGGCCACTAGTGACGAAGGGAACGGATGGGGATGAGAAAACTTAAGCCGTATATGCCGCTCTATGTCATGATGATCCCGTGCGCGCTATATCTGCTGATCAACAACTATGTGCCGATGGCTGGCATAATCGCCGCCTTCAAGTCATTCAAGGCGACCGAAGGGCTGCTGGGCAGTCCATGGGTAGGCTGGCGCAACTTCGAATATTTGTTCAAGTCCAACGATATGATGATCATCATCCGTAATACCCTGCTCTACAATGTGGCTTTTATACTGGTCAACAATGTGATTGGCATTATTATTGCGATTATGATTACGAACGTCAAAAGCAAGCGATACCAGAAGTTTTATCAAAGCTCGGTGCTGCTGCCGTTTACGATGTCGATGGTCGTCATCAGCTATGTCGTGTTTGCGTTCCTCAGCCAGCAGAACGGCATGCTGAACAACAGCATCCTCCAGAGCAATCCAATCCAGTGGTACAACGATCCGACCTGGTGGCCGCTTATCCTGACGCTGGTGCAATGCTGGAAGTATGTCGGCTACGGCATCCTGATCTACATTGCGGGCATCTCGGTCATTGACAAATCGTTGTACGAAGCCGCCGCCATCGATGGAGCCGGCACCTGGAAGCAGATTACGCGGATTACGCTTCCTTCGCTTATGCCGGCGATTATTACGCTGTTTTTGCTGAGCATCGGCAGGATTTGCTACTCCGACTTTGGACTGTTCTACTTGATCCCGCAAAATTCCGGTCCGTTGTTCAACGTGACCGCAACGATAGACACGTACGTCTATAGCGCCTTGATGTCTCCAGGAGGCATCGGACGCTCTGCTGCAACGGGTCTGATGCAGGCCGTGGTCGGCTTCGTCCTCGTGCTGGGGGCCAATGGCCTCGTCCGCAAGTTAAGCTCAAGGGACGCGATGTTCTAGGTCTGTCTGACACGACCTTAATCCCGGGCAGAGAAAGGATAAACGGTGATGATCGACAACAAGATTCAACAAGTGATCATGAACGTCATACTGATGCTAGTCGCGATTGCGATGATCGCTCCCCTGCTGCTGCTGTTCCTCTCCTCCATTACGGATGAGAAGACGCTGGTAGCCAACGGCTATTCGTTTTTTCCGGAGACGCTGAGCATCGGAGCCTACACCTATATTGCCGATAACTCAGAGATGATCTTCAGCGCCTACGGCATTACGATCATCGTGACGCTGATCGGTACGACGATCGGGCTGCTCATTACGGCGATGATGAGCTTTGCGCTGTCGGTAAGAGGCTTGCCGGGCACCGGCGTCATCAGCTTCCTGGTATTCTTCACGATGCTGTTCAACGGCGGTCTGGTGCCGTCCTACATCATGTGGACGAGCCTCGGCGTCGTCAATTCGATCTGGGCTTACGTCTTCCCGTTCTTGTTGACCAACGCCTTCAACATTATTTTGATCCGCTCTTATTTTGCGACCAATATTCCTAATGAGATCTACGAGTCGGCCAAGATGGACGGCGCTGGCTATTACCGGATTTTCGCGACGATGGTGCTGCCGCTCGGCAAGCCGATCCTGGTGACGATCGGCCTGTTCACCGGGCTGAACTACTGGAATGACTGGCAGAACGGCCTCTACTTCATCACGCAGCCGGACATGCTCAGCATTCAGGCGCTGCTCAACAAGATGAACCAGAACATCCAGGCCGTCATCTCGTATACGAGCGTCAGCTCCAGCTCGGCGGCGTCGATCCCGCATGTATCGATTCGGATGGCGATCGCCTTTGTCGCGATCCTGCCGATCCTGGCGATGTACCCGTTCCTGCAGAAGTACTTTGCCAGCGGCATCATGGGCGGTGCGGTGAAGGGGTGACGAACACCCTGAACCAGACCGCCCTCAAAAGGCCGAAGAGGCACGGGATCGAATCTGTAGAAGCGAAGCGTTCGCCTTTGTCCCCGGATTTCAACCGCGATGCGGTGAAGATAAAGAAATCTGGGGACAACAGCGATCGGAAGATCGATCCCGTGACCGTAGGCACTATTTTGAGGGCGGTCTGAACCACAGGAGGGAGAGGAACAACAAACATGAAAGGAACAATCAAGCTGCTGCCTGGCGAGCCCAATGAGGCCAACCGGGACTATCTGCCCGAGGCGATCAAGGGCTCGACGATGGTCGTCAACGAGAATGGCAACAACTCGCACCCTTATCCCGAGCGACTCCGCGAGTACAGCGAGACGGTCGTCGGAGAGGCGGCATCGACCTGGTACGAATATATCCCCGCCTCCTATGACGGCTCCAGGCCGGTACCGCTCGTCGTCTCGCTGCATGGCGGCCTGATGACAGGCTGGGGGCAGGCGATCTATACGTCGTGGACGCATATCGCGGACCGCGAAGGGTTCATCGTGCTGTTCCCCAATGCGAGCGAGCGCAAGGTATGGATGGTCGAGTGCGAGGAGAAGACGCTCGAGATTATCGGCAAGCCGAACCCCGAAGGCTTCTACCTCCATCGAGCGCCGGAGGACCCGGCGGACAATCACGACATGCAGGTCATCCTGGCGCTGATCGAGCGGATGGAGCGCACCTATGCGATCGATGCGAGCCTTATCTTCATCCACGGCATGTCGATGGGCGACATTATGGCGGGCCAGATGCTGCGGCACTATAGCGAGCGTTTCGCCGCCGGCTCCGGCTCGGCCGGCATGACCTGGCCCGAGGTGCTGTGGGATGCGGCGGGCGAGCCGCGCTGTCAACCGTCCCCCGTGTCAGTGATGCAGTCGCGGATGGAGCATGACGAGATCCCGTTCCATGACGGCGAGACCGGGATGTTCATCCGCTCCAACCGGGAGTTCTGGAAGCGGGCCAATGGCTGCCGGTCACTGCCGCGGCTGCGGATCGTCGGCGAGAACAACCTGGCGTTCTATACCGGCGAGCAGGCCGACTTCGTCTACCATGAGGTCAAGAACCGCGATCATGGCCAGACCTTCGACGACGCCGAGCTGGTGTGGCAGCATTTGTTCGCCAAGGTGGTCGGAGGAGAGGCTAACAGCCCGGAAGCGCAAGGCGACGCCTGGTCGGTGGCGCTTGCGGCGGGCAGTCGCAAGGCATACGTCCATCAACGGCTGGTCGAGATGAGCGGACCGGCGTTCCTGCACCATAAGCTGAAGTACCACGGTATGAATGGAGACTCGATCATCCGCGGCTCTTATCTGATGACGCCGGTGTCGTTTGTCGCCGAGCTGCTCGGCGGACAGGTGACCGAGACGTACGAGGGACGGTCGGCGGAGCTGACGCTGCCGGATGGCCGCACCTTCCAGATCGCCCAGGGCAGCATCGGCTGCGTCGTCGACAACCGAGTGGAGTCGATGCTGTGCGAAGCCATCTATCGGGACGGCGAGCTCTACCTGCCGATCCAGTGGCTGATGTGTCGTCATCTCGGCCGTCTTGCCTCCGCTTGCGGGGACGTGCTCTATATTACCGATCATTACGCCGAGCTGTCGCTGTATATGGCGGAGTTGATCCAGGAAGAGATATTGCGTTAATCCATGCTGTAATGGAAGGAAGGGAGAGCCATATGAGAGAGACATCATCGATTCCCGATCCCCGGGAGATAGAAAAAATGAAGCGGCTGGGCGATTTTCTGAAAGCCCGCAAGCTGGCCGATTATATCGAGCTCAATCGTCACGCCGAGCCCGGCGGCATCGTATTCGCAGGGGATTCCATTACCGAGGGCTTCCCTGTCCATGAGCTGCTGCGCCCAGGCAAGCGGCTGTACAACCGGGGCATCGGCGGAGACACGACGACGGGGCTGTTGCACAATATCCGGCATCTGATCCTCGACTTGCAGCCGGCCCAACTGTTCCTGATGATCGGCACCAACGATCTGGGCGAGGGCGAGTCGCCGGAGGCGATCGCGGCGCGCATCCGGGACATCTGCGAGGCGGTGCGGCAGAGCTTGCCTCGGGCCGAGATCGTACTGCTATCGCTCTATCCGGTCAACCGCGATGCCGAGCCCGACCTGCCGTTCCCGGTCGTCGGCAGCCGGACGGGCGAGGCGATCCTCGAGATCAATGAGCGACTCCGGCAGATCGCGGACGAGCTGAAGCTGGACTATGCGGATATTCATGCCTTGCTGACCGACGAGACAGGCAAGCTTGAGGCCTCCTATACTTACGATGGCCTGCATCTCCATGCGCGCGGCTACGAGGTTGTGAGGTCAGATATTCAGCGCAGATTGCTGTCATGATGTCGGCAGCAACGCTCGGAACCAGGGGTAGCCGCCTATGTCCGAACTGAATGTGACCCCGACCGAGACGAAGACTTCGCCTTCCATTTGGAATCGTGCCTTTGTCAGCATCTTTATGATCAACGTCGCCTTGAATATGGCGCAATTCATGATGAATACGCTCATCCCGAACTATGCGGAGCATCTGGGCGCGACGGCGGTCATGGTCGGCATGGTGTCTAGCATGTTTGCGGTGACGGCGCTGGGCATCCGGCCTGTCGTCGGCCCGGCCACCGGTTTTTTTCGCAGCAATCGGCTATTGGCGGTGGCAATCGGTATTATCTGCGTCGCTTTTCTATTCTACAGCATCGCTGACTCGATCGAGATGATCATCGCGGGACGGCTGCTGCATGGCATCGGCATGGGCTTCCTGGCCCCCTTGTCGCTGGCGCTGGCCAGCGATGCCCTGCCGAGCGACAAGATTGCCTCGGGCATCGGTATTTTCTCGCTCGGGCAAGCAGTCGCCACGGCGATCGGTCCGTCGCTTGGGCTGGAGCTGGTATACGCCTTCGGCTATTCGTTTACGTTTCTGGTCGGTGCGGTCATTATGGTCGTCGTGCTGTTTATGGCTTTGCGTCTGCGGAGCCCGGCTCCTGATCGGTCGGCAGGGTTCAAGCTGACGCTGAACAATTTTTACGCACGGGAGGTTCTCGTCCCTGCCGTTATGATGTTTTTTCTGGCCGGCGCTTATTCCTGTATCAATTCCTTTATCCTGATCTATGGCAAGCTCAACGGCGTCCAGAATATTGGCCTGTTCTTCACCGCTTACGCCGTCTGCGTGCTGTTCTCGCGGCCGTTCAGCGGCAAGCTGGCGGACAAGTACGGGCTCGACAAGATGCTCATCCCCGGCATTCTGGTGTTCGCCGTTTCGTTTATCTTGATCAGCTATGCCCGCACCTTGCCGATGTTCCTGCTCGCCGGGGCCGTGTCTGCCTTTGGCTACGGGATCTGCCAGCCGATCATCCAGACGCTGTGCATGAAGCTGGTCGACAAGGAACGGCGCGGCGTCGCCGGCAACACGACCTATATCGGCGTCGATCTCGGCTACCTGCTGACACCGACGCTGGCCGGCGCGATCGTCACGTATGTGCATCACGGGAACGGCAGCATGATCAGCGGCTATTCCGTCATGTTCCAGGTGATGACGATTCCGATCCTGATCTCGTTAGTTGTTTTTCTGGCGAAGAAGCGCAAGCTTGGCTTGTAGCTTCTTCGTCTCTTTTTCATGTTCGTAACAAAATGCTATCGTTCGTAATTTCGTTGCGGCGTAATCCCGTTATAATAGAGGCTGAGTCATTCAGATTCTCTTACAAGCGACAATTCATAGGGGGTTAATGCTGCGATGAGCATCCGGTTCGGCAAACCAGCAGTGTATTGGACGGAAGCGCTTCCTGTCGGCAACGGCAGACTCGGGGCGATGGTATTCGGAGGCGTCGAGAGCGAACGCATCCAGTTGAACGAAGATTCGCTATGGTCGGGCAGCGCCAAGGATTGGAACAATCCGCAGGCCAAGGCGGCGCTGCCGAAGATCAGGGAGGCGCTGGCGAGAGAGGACTACGCGGCGGCGGACGCGCTCGGCAAGGAGATGATGGGCCCCTACACCCAGTCGTATCTGCCGCTCGCCGATCTGCAGCTGGTCATGGAGCATGGCAACAAATACCGCGATTACAACCGCTCGCTGGATCTATCTACGGGTATCGCGAGCACGACATATCGCGTCGGCGATACGCAATATACGCGGGAGGTGCTGGCCTCGCATCCGCAACAGACGATCGCGGTGCGACTGACGACGAGCGAGCCGGGCCGACTGAGTCTGCGCGCGCATCTGGGCTCGTTGTTGCGCAGCGAGGGTGTGGCTGGGGAGGGCTACTATGCGATCGATGGCATCGCGCCCGAGCAGGTGTGGCCGAGTTATTGCGACAAGGACGAGCCGATCGTCTATGGCGAGACGGAGACGAGCACGGCGCTGCGCTTCCATGCGCGAGTGACCGTCCGTACGCAGGGCGGTACGGTGACATCGACGCATGACGGGCTACAGATCCGGGACGCCGATGAGGTGCTGCTGCTCGTCACTGCCGCCACGACGTTCGACGCGGCGCGCAGCGTCAACGATCCCGAGCGACGGCCATCGGATATCGCCGGCGAGGTCGCCGCAGCGGTCGCCCGGGTCGACTACGATACGCTGAAGGCGGCCCATGTGGCCGATCACCAGGCGCTATACGACCGGGTCGCGCTCCAGCTCGGCGAGAGCCCGGCCGCTCCTGATATGGACACGGACCGGCGGATCGCCGAGTACGGCAGCGACGATCCGGCGCTGGTGGCGCTCCTCTTCAACTACGGGCGTTACCTGATGATCGCCTCCTCGCGGCCCGGCACGCAGCCGGCCAACCTGCAGGGCATCTGGAACGAGGAGACGCGCGCTCCGTGGAGCAGCAACTATACGCTCAACATCAACGCGCAGATGAACTATTGGCCAGCCGAGAGCTGCAATATGGCCGAGCTGCACGAGCCGATGCTGCGCTTCATCGAGCGGCTGGCCGTCAACGGACGCCGCACGGCGGAGGTCAACTACGGGGCACGCGGTTGGGTCGCGCATCACAACTCGGATCTGTGGGCGCAGACGGCGCCGGTCGGCGACTATGGCGACGGCGACCCGGTGTGGGCGTTTTGGCCGATGGCCGCGCCGTGGCTGTCGCAGCATATGTGGGAGCATTACCTGTATAGCGGCGATCGTACGTACCTGGGCGAGCGGGCGTATCCGATCATGAAGGGGGCGGCGCAGTTCTGCCTCGACTGGCTCTATGAGGACAGCGAGGGCCGACTGGTGTCGGGCCCGTCGACCTCGCCGGAGCATAAGTTCGTCGTCGATGGCAGGCGCTATGCTGTAGATCTGGCGTCGACGATGGACCTGGCGCTGATCGCCGAGCTGTTCGATAACTGCGTCGCTGCAGCAGAGATCCTCGGCGAGGATACGTCCTTGGTTGAGGAGCTGAAGGCGGCGCGGCGCAAGCTGTATCCGTTCCAGGTCGGCCAGCACGGCCAACTGCAGGAGTGGCATCGGGACTTTGAGGAGCAGGATGTGCATCATCGTCATGTATCGCATCTGATCGGCGTCTATCCGGGGCGGCTGTTCACGGCCGAGTCGACGCCGGAGCTGTTCGCGGCGGCGCGCCAATCGCTCGAGCGCAGGGGCGACGAGGGGACGGGCTGGAGCCTGGGCTGGAAGGTCGGACTGTGGGCCCGCTTTGGCGACGGCAACCGCGCCGAGCGGCTGCTCGCCAATATGCTGCGGCTCGTCCGCAGCGATCAGCGCAACAACGAGCGTGGCGGCGTCTACGCCAATCTGTTCGACGCGCACCCGCCGTTCCAGATCGACGGCAATTTCGCCGCTACCGCAGGCATCGCAGAGATGCTGCTGCAGTCGCATCAGGGGTACCTTGAGCTGCTGCCGGCGCTGCCGGACAAGTGGACGGGCGGCTCGGTGCGCGGCTTGCGCGCCCGGGGCGGCTACGAGGTCGAGCTGCGCTGGCAGGGCGGCCGTCTGAGTGAGGCCTATGTGACCTCGCAGCAGGCTCAGACCTGCGCTGTCCGAGCCTCCGCCGCCTTGGCGAGTATCGAGCAGGCGGGATCGGAGACAGCCTGGACCAGCGCTGAGGACGGGCTGTTCCGCTTCGAGGCGCAGGCGGGTGTGAGGTACGTGCTGCGCTTCCAATAGGCCAAAAAGCCGACGCGGCGTTAGCTCTGCGTCGGCTTTGGGCATTTGCGGCAATACTCGTCGGACATCTCGTAATAAAAGCAGCAGGTGAGCCGCTCGGCGCTGCCTGCAGCGGCCAGACCGCCGCAGTCCGCCTGAGGTACGAAGCGGGCGAATGGATGACGTCGCTCGCCGAACAGCTCGGGGGCAGCGTCTGCGAGCAGATAGGCGGCATCCGTCCGGCGGCGAGCCGGAGCTTCGTCGAAGTCCTCGGTCAGCAGCGGGGCGATGCGGACGTAGATATTCTCCCACAGCATCGCCCGCGGCGTCTGCGATACGGCTGCCAGCGACTGCAGCAGCGGCGTCAGGTGACTGCGGAACAGCTCGCGCAGCCAGCTCTCTCGCCAGGCCGCCCGGCCTGCGGGGCCGGGCGAGACGACCTGCAGTCCCGTCAGCGCGAGATCGGGGAAGGTCGTCCGGCCCGGCTCTGCGGCCGGGTCGGGCGTGACGAGCAGACATTGGCTCGGCTCAGGCAGCAGCGCCTTGTCGTAGGCGGTCATCGCATAGACCGATGGAGCGATCAACAGGTAGCCGTAACGCTTGGCGAGCATCGACGCCGCGACCCGGAGCGATGGAGCGCCGATGTACTCGGCCAGCCAACCGAGATAGTCGGCGCACAGGCGCGGATGCAGCAGCTCGCTAATCGTGATCTGACGGATCAGCGGCCGCGATGCGTCGTGCATCGCGAGGCCATAGTCATCGGCTAGCTCCTGCCACTGTGCCGGGGTCAGCGCCTGGTCCGCATTAGGCCTCATCCAACAGCAGCTCCGCGATCTCGTCGACGATCAGATTGATCGCGATCGGGCCGTAGTAGGCGATCCACTGTGTCGTGTCGACGGTGTAGACATGGCCTTGCTGGACGGCCTTTTGCGCCTTCCAGATGTCGGTGTTGATGACGCTGTCGACGTCCTCCTGGAACATCACGTTGGCCAGCATGAAGTAGTGGTCGGCGTTGATATCCGGCAGCACCTCCATGGAGATCTGATACGTGTCGTCTTGACCCTCCATCGCAGGCGGCAGCTTCAGACCCAGATCGTTGTAGAGGATCGCGCCTGTACGGTGAGCAGGCGGGTGGACGCGGATGCCGCCGTCGCGCGGACGGATCAGCGCGACCGTCTCGTCGCCGAGCTTCTCGGCGAACTTCTGGCGCAGCTCGGCCGTCTTGGTCTCATAGGCGGTCAGGAGGCTCTGCGCTTCCTCATCCTTCTCCATGATCTTGCCGAGCGTCACCAGCGTATCCCGCCAGTCCTCGTCAAAGTCGAGCATAAGCGTCGGCGCGATCTGACTGAACTGCTCGTAAAATTGCTCCTGGAAGCCGGTGCAGAGGATCAGGTCCGGGTCCATCTCCAGGATTGCTTCCATGTTTGGTTCGTCCCGCGTGCCCAGTACCTTAACATCGGTCATCTTGTCCATCAGATAAGCTGGGAAGTCCTTGTCGTCGCCAGCCGAGGTGACGCTGCCGATCGGCTTCTCGTCAAGCGCGACGAGCTGGTCGGCGAATTTGTTGTCGAGTACGACGATGCGGGTCGGCTTCTGCTCGAGCGTGAAGTCGCCCTTCAGATCCTTGATCGTCAGCGGATAGTTGCTCTGTGCTTGATCGGCGGCGTTGTTGCCTGTATTTTGCGTAGCCGCCGGAGGCGTCGTGTTGCCGCCCTGATTGGCTGTGCCTGTCCCCGCGCCGTTATTGGAGCATGCGCCGATGATCAACATGACGCTCAGCAATAGACTAACAGCAAGTGTCCCCTTTGTTCTTTTAAGCAATGGTGTCTCTCCTCCGTTTATGTAGTGATAATGATTTTCATCATCAGTTACACTATACGGAAGAACGCCTTCCGCTCCAATGGAGAGGGGCGACATCTGTAATGGATTTCTGCGACATTCGGTGCGGTACTGGGCAGGCGAGAGACTCGTATGCTTCTTGAAGGCGCGGCTGAAGTAATAGCTGTCCGCATAGCCAACAGCCTCGGCGATCTCGCGAATCGGCGCGTTGGTCGTGCGCAGCAGATGCTCGGCCTGCTGCATGCGAACCTGATTGACGTACTCCATCGGACCGGTACGCAGTCTGGCCTTGAACTGCCGCTGCAGCTGTCTGGTCCCGTATTGCAGATGCGATGCCAGCTCCTGGAGCGTGATCGGCTCGGCATATCGCTCCTCGATATAGAGCATCGCCTGACGGACGGGATCGGTCCGGAGCGGGCCCAGCTCGCCGAGCTCGTGCAGCTGCTTGAGCAGCTCGTAGATCCACTGGTGGAAGAGGCCGCGTACGTGGAAGCGCTCGAGCGGCGTCCGCAGCTGCCACTGGCGGTACATCTCCTCCATGCGGATCTGCAGCTGCAGCGGTCGGGGCGGCGCGAGCGCATACCGCGCGCCGAACGGGTCGATCTCCCGCTGCATCCGCAGCAGCTCCCGACGTGCAGGCGCGACCAGCGCAGCCTTGTAGTACAGCAGGTAGAAGGAAGTCGTCTGCTGCGCTCCGTCGATCGTCAGAGCGGCCCCCTTGCCCGCATGGCAGACATAGCCAGCCGTTGCCGGATGCGCGCGGCCGTCGATCGCGACCGAAGCCTCGCCGCTGGCGAGCAGCAGGAATGCGCTGGCCGGCAGACGAGACAGCCGCAGCCGGTCCCCGGGTCCGATCGCATCGCGGCGGATATCCAGCACCCGGATCGCGCTATGCTGCCATAGCGGCAGTTGATCAAGTACGCTCACGCATCTCACCTTCCATGACGGTTGTTATCTATCGCTGATTATAGCAGCATCGCCCTGGACTGAAAAGTCAGCGCAAGGCGATTTGCCGCCGCCATCTTGTGGAAAAGACGCGCGCTGCGGCAAGCGCTGCGCGAAATCGTCCGAAAATAGACGGCTGCAGGGGCGCGTGTTACCCTATGAGACAAAGAGAGGAGCAGGATCGATATGACGATACGAATAGGGATGATCGGCCTGGACACCTCGCATGTCCAGATCTTCACCGAGATGCTGCACAACCCCGAACATCCGCATCATATTCCAGGGGCGCGCGTGACGGCTGCCTATCCAGGCGGATCGCCAGACTTCCCGCTCAGCATCGGCAGGGTAGCGGGCTATACGCGCATGCTGGTCGAGGCTGGCGCGACGATCGTGGACAGTCCGGCGGAGGTGGCGGCGCAGGTCGATGCGATCATGCTGGAGTCGGCGGACGGGCGCGTTCATCTGGAGCAATTTCGCCAGATCGCGCCTCTATGCAAACGGGTGTTCATCGACAAGCCGTTCGCGACGAGCCTCCAGGAGGCCGAGATGATCGCAGGGCTGGCGGCAGCGCACGGGGTGACGCTGATGAGCAGCTCGTCGCTGCGTTATGCCCAGGGGCTAGAGGAGCTGCTGGCCATCGAGGACGAGGGCGAGATCGATGGCGTCGACGGACTCTGTCCGCTGCCGCTGGAGGAGACGCAGCCTGGACTGTTCTGGTACGGCATCCACGGCGTCGAGATGCTCTACCGCTTGCTGGGCCCAGGCTGCGTGAGCGTGCAGGCGACGAGGAGCGGATTGCACGAGGTGATCGCGGGCGTGTGGCGAGACGGCCGGATCGGCACGCTGCGCGGCGAGCGGGCAGGCCTCGGCCGCTTCGGCGTCACGGTGCATCGGCGGCAGCGCAGCCGCTTCGCCGACCTGAGCGCGCAGCCCAAGCCGTATTATGCGAGTCTGCTGGAGCAAGTAATGACGATGTTCCGGACGGGCGTCGCCGTGCTGCCGATTGAGGAGACGCTGGAGATTGTTCGTTTCATCGAAGCGGCCAATCGCTCCCGCGAGAGCGGTGCGGCAGTGCGGATGGAGGAGATCGGCTTTTGAAGTATGTTTAGAGGGAAAGATCCCACGCCATTGCATAGAGATAGGAGAGCTGCACATATGAGCGAGCATACATCCGTTTTTGTGACCAAGATCCGCTTCGAGGACCAATTGAAGAGGCTCGGTATTTCTGCGTTTCGTCGGCTGAACGAAGAGTGGCTTGTATTTATGGGGCCTGTTGAGGAAAGAGAGCAGGAGATGATCGAGCTTTCAAAAGAGCTGCCGATACTGTATATTACGCATGCGGAGGATTATGGCTGGGGATATATGCTGTGGGCGAACGGCGAACTGAAAGCAGAGTTCGAATACTCCTACATGCTTTCTGAAGAAGCGCTAATGGACGTGCTGGAATCAGAGTATCCGGATGCCGATCCACAGGAGCTTCTCTATGGCGATGCAGGGGATCGGGCCGAGGCGGTGAATGAGCTGATTGGCCAGTTCTACAGTGGCGGCGCGTACGAGAAGCTGTTGCGAGAGACTTTCAAGACGGCTAATTTTGATGCGCTGGCTGTTCTCGACTTGGAAGAGGAGCGGATAGAGGCTCTCAAGGCAACTATAACCTATCAGGGCCAAGAGATGATCGAAACGGAGCTGGTGGAGAACTTCCTGGCGATTGTGAATCTGAAGGAACTGTCTTGGTTTGAAGGTCAGGTCATAGATGCGAATGAACGAAGCCTTTGAGTTTTTCGTCGAGTACGTGCTCATTTGGTTGGTTCTTGGGTTAATTCTTTTCTTGGCTTTGACCCCTTTTCAACGACTAAAACAGTACTATGTTCAGGTGTTCAAATGGTTCAGATTGGCAGCTCTAGTGGTTCTAGTTGTGCTTTTCATATATCTGCTGATGAACTTTGGGAACGTCTATGAACGCGTCAAGGCAGACCCGCTTACTTTGATCTTGCCGGTAGCTGTATCGGTTCTTGGCTATACGATTCAGAAGATATATGAGCGGTTTAAGCGAGAGGAAGAAAAAGAGGATGCATAGACGCCCAAAGGAACATCTATCACCTTATATTACTCATTTCGGCGGTTTTGGAGGGTTGAAGGAACATGGGTAACCTTATGTGTGACAAAAACGCTCAAAACCGGGAGAGACTGGCCGATTAAGGTTACCTATGTTCCTAATGTTAGCCGAAACGGTGATGTGAGGCCGAATAACGACATCTATGTTCCTATGGAGCGTCGTTCCCCTCGGATGGCATGCCACACGTGCGGCGTTCCCTCGCGTCGCTGTCACCTCGCGTGGCGTTTATATGGATCGGCGTTCTCTGGTTGCGTCTCCCCCGCAAGGAGTTCCTTTACATATTACGTCGCTTGAGGAAGCGCATCAGTCTACAGTAAGACAAGGAACACACGGTATGCTATACTGAGTGCATCTTACAAACATAAGGGAGGCATAGGTTGTGCTCATAACCGGGTATATCGATGTGCTGTCGATTGTTTCGCATAAAGTATATGACGCTGCAGCTCATCTAATGGAGACAGCCAGTCGTCTAATCCCTGCCAATACATTTTGTATCGCCAATTTCGATCCTCACAATACGAAGGTCATCAAGGCGTTCAACCGCGACAAGGTGATGCTGAACGAGGGACTGGTCGTGGCTAACCCGGAGTCCTACTGCGCTCTCGTCTCCCGTCATGCTGAGGGTCCGTTAGTGATCGATAATAATTTGACTCACCCGCTGACCAAAGACATGGATGCTACCCAGTTCGTCGGCGGGTGTTCTTTTCTTGGCGTGCCGATCCTTGATGCGAAAGGCGAGAAGTACGGGTCTTTGTGCGCATTTGACCACGAGTACTACCAGTTTACCGACAAAGATATCGACCTGATGGTGTCGCTCTCGGAGTTTTTTACCCGGTTGCTTGAGATGGATGATGCGCTGGAGCAGCTGCGTGCCTCCGAGGAGAAGACCGCCAAGCAGATGGAGGAGAAGGCCAATCTGCTGGCTGTCCTCAGCCATGAGATCCGCACGCCGATGAACGGTATCATCGGTATGACCAGTCTACTCCAGGCGACAGAGCTGACCGAGGAGCAGCGCGGCTACACCGAGGTGATCGAGCTGAGCGGCTCCTCGTTGCTGTCGATGATGGATCAGATCCTCGCCTACTCGCGCAATGAAGCGGAGTCGATCGAGCTATCCGATCATCCGTTCCGACTTAGCGAGGTCGTCAACTATATCCACACGCTGTTTACTCATGAGGCTGCTCGTAAAGGGCTCCTCTTCACCTCTCGCCTGGATCATGATCATGAACTGGTCGGCGATAGCAACAAGCTCCGTCAGATTCTGATCAACCTGATCGGCAACGCCTTGAAATTCACTGATGAGGGCGGCGTGGACGTGACGGTGCGCGCGGAGATGGGCATTGACGATATCGTCGTCATTACTTGCGAGGTGAGGGACACCGGGATCGGCATTCCGGTGGAGCGGCAGGAGCTGCTGTTCCGCTCGTTCTCGCAGGTTCATGATGAGAAGGGCACCGGCAAATACAGCGGCGCCGGTCTCGGGTTGTCGATCTGCAAGCAACTGGCCGAACGGATGAACGGCGATGTATGGCTCGTCGATTCGAGGCCGCAGTGCGGCAGTTGCTTCGCCTGCCAGATCGTCGTCAGACAGCAACAGACGGCCACCGCTTGATCTTCACACAATACTTGTTGCTATGGAGGTATTTTATTGACAAGTACCAACGGCTTTGAGCTGGAGCGAATTGTTTTCATTGGCCGTACAGAAGAGGAATATATGGCCATGTTTAATCTGACCGAGGCTGAGATTCGTCAGAGCAAACTGCTGGACTGTCCTGCAGGCGCGTGCTCGTTTACAGCCTATGCTCATCGCATCGGTAGCGATGCGACAGCAGCGGACATCGCTTATGCCTTCGGGGCGGAGGAATTGCGAGTCAAGGGGCTCCAGGATGTGACGCATGCCATGCAGCAAGTAGCTGCGGCGCAGGAAAGCTTCGTCTGGCGCTACTTTGACTCGGTGGCCTCGCTGGAGGCAAGCAGACTCAGGGCGCTGGAGGAGAACACTGCAGATCGGCTGCTGCACCCATCGCGCTACGTGCAGGCTGTGCTCCCACAGCTGCCCTTCGAGGATGGGGAGTTCGACCTGACCTTGTCCGCACATCTGCTGTTCACCTACTCCGAGCGGCTGGACCTGGACTTCCATCGAGCGACGATCCTTGAGCTGATGCGGGTGACGAGCCGCGAGATTCGAGTGTTCCCGCTCGTAGATCATCAGGGAGCCCAGTCTGCGCATCTTGAGGCGATCTTGCAGTTGATCGAAGAGCAACAATGGCAGTCTGAGGTGGTCGCCTCGGCTTACGAATTCCAGCGCGGAGCCGATAGCTACTTACGGATCTATCGGCCTTAGCAGCATTACAGAGCATCCCTCGCCTGCCAAGTCCCGTATCGATACAATGGCTGTCATCGATACGGGACTTTTTGCGATGCGATGGATGTCGACCCGGGTGGTCCAAGGGTGTTGATGGTTGCCCGTTGTCGGGAGGGATCCTCCCGGCTCGGCGCAGCATGTGGTATAATCCCAATATGTGTAAGACAGTGCTCCAGGATACGTCTGTTCTACTCGAACTAATGGGAGGCGGGATTCGTTATGAAGCTACTGTTTATCCGGCATGGGCAAGGCGAGCATAACTTGCCTGTGCCCGATCGGCTCGAGCTGATCCATCCTAGGCTGACGGCGCGCGGACAAGCGCAGGTGGATCGGCTGCGCGAGCGAATACAGGTCACCTCGCAGGATCTGCTGCTCGTCAGCCCGACTGTGCGCACGATCGAGACGGCGCTTATCTTGACCGCGGAGATCAAGGATGCGGCGCTGCTGACGACGCCGCTCGTCGGCCCGCGGATGTATCCGCCGCCAGATAGTCCCTCAGCGCCAGCCAGGCAACCGTTCGGATGCGATCGCATCCTGAGCCGCGAGGAGCTCGGCGACGCTTATCCGATGCTGACCGTCCTGACCGACGAGCCGTCCGCTTGCTGGGAGGAGAGCATCAACACGATGGCGTCGGATGAGTTCGCCGCGCGTGCGGAGCGATTGATACATGCCCTCCGTCTGCTCGATTTCCCAAGGACGCTGTTCATCAGCCACGACGGTACGATCAATGGATATCGCGAGCTGTTGGGAGAGACGGGACTGTCGCGCGACGACTTCCTCGGCGAAGCCGGCGTGTGGGAGCGCGAGCTGGCATAATGGAGGACGGGACTGGGCTTGGAGGGACAAGGGGGAACAGATATGAATGCGCAGGAAGTCGCGATGGAGGCATGCAGACGCTCCAAGGCGTGGTTGAAGCCTGGGATCTCGGAGCGGGCATTTGCTGACATCTGCGAAGCCGTCATGCGCGAGCTGGGAGCCGACGATTTTTGGTACCCGATGCTCGTTAATTTTGGCGCGAATACGGTCTATTGCACGCGAGGCGGACACCTGCCAGCCGACGATGTGTATCTGCAGGAGACAGACATCGTGCTGGTCGACTACAGTCCGCTGGTGGATGGACGGTGGGGCGATTATTCGGAGACGATCCTGGTCGGCACGGCTCCCGACCCTGCTTGGGAGCGTCTAGTGGCAGATGCCCGGGATATTTTTGCCCAGACCTATGCTTATGCCGCCCGGGCGAGCACAATCGGCGAGCTGTTCGACTATTGCGAGTCGTTGATCCGGGAGCGCGGGTACGCGCTGCTGGACCCGGGCGGCAACATCGGCCACTCGATTGAGGACGGACAGCGGCAGGCGTTGCGGACCTACCTTAGCCCTGTGCATGCGAGCGAGCCGCTGGCTGGCAAGAGATGGGCGATCGAGCCTCATATCGGCAAGGACGGCTACGGGGCCAAGTTTGAGAATGTGATCTACATACCGGGGGAGGCGCAGCGATGAAACCGCAAGCCATTCTATTTGACCTGGACAATACGCTGCTGGATCGGACAAGGACCTTTCGAGCGTTTGTCGATCGGCTGGTCGAGACCTACCTTGGCCATCTCGCGCCTGCCGAGGAGATCTGCGCGATGATCGTCGAGCGGGATCGCGACGGCTACAAGGACAAGGATGAGCTGTTCGCCGAACTGGTCGAGGAGCTGCCGTGGCAGCGACGGCCCGAGGCTGCCGAGCTGATGGCATTTTACCTGGAGCAATATGTGAGAGAGGCTGTCCTGATGCCGGAAGCGCGCGAGACGCTGGCGCTGGCGCGATCGCTCGGCTGCAAGCTCGCGCTCATCACCAATGGCAAGACGGCTGTGCAGTATGGCAAGCTCGATCGGCTCGGCATCCGGGACGCTTTTGACGCGACGCTCGTCTCCGAGGAAGCGGGTGTCAGGAAGCCGGACCCGGCGATCTTCGAGATGGCGTTGAGACGGCTCGACGTCACGGCCCAAGACTGTCTGTTCGTCGGCGATCATCCGGTTAATGATATCGCGGCCGCTGCGGAGCTGGGGATGCGGACGATCTGGCTCAAGGTCAATCAGCCGTGGCCCGAGGAGTTGAGGGTGGCGCCAGATCTGACGATCCATCGCCTGGGCGAGCTGCTGGATTGGCTGGATACACCGGAGACAGGGGGAAGTGAATGAACAGAACACTGATGATTAGCGACATCCACGGCTGCGTCGAGGCGCTCCGGCTCCTGCTCGAGCAGATGCGGTATGTGCCAGGTGTAGATACGTTGCTGCTACTCGGCGATTATGTCGACCGGGGACCGCAGAGCCGGGAGACGGTCGACTATGATGGAGCTGTCGCGTCAGCCTCGCTGCATCGCCCTGCGCGGCAATCACGATCAGCGACTGGTCGATCTGGTACGCGGCGCGGACGGGACGGTGGCCGAGCGATTCCTGACCCATGGCGGCGCGCAGACAGTGCAGAGCTATTGCGGCGTGAGCGCCGAGCAGGTGGATGCCGACATGGTAGCCCGGGCGAGAGGCGAGATCGGCAGCCGGTACGGACATCATATCGAGTTTCTTGCCTCGCTGCCGCTCTATCATGAGGACGATTGCCATCTATTCGTCCACGCCGGGATCAACCCGGCTTACGAGGACTGGCGGGAGCAGCCGGAGCATGACTTCATGTATATCAAGGCGCCGTTCCACCAGGCTGCGCCGCTCCCGGACAAGACGGTCATATTCGGCCATACCCGTACGGTCGAGCTGCATGGCTCGGCTGACGTCTGGTTCGGCGACGGCAAAATCGGCATCGACGGCGGCTGCGCCTACGGTCAGCAGTTGAACGGTCTGATCTACGAGGCCGGCAGCTATCGGACGCTGTCTGTAGCTAATCCGATCCATAGAGGAGAATGACACATGAACGAGATCACTAAGGTGCTGCCGCACCGCTATCCCTTCCTGATGGTGGACGGGATCGATGAGCTGGAGCCGGGACGCCGGGTGAAGGGCTACAAGCTGGTCAGCGCGAGCGAATGGTATATGAGCGCGCACGCGCCGCAAATGCCGAGCACGATGATTATCGAGGCGTTAGCTCAATTGGGCGCATTCACCGCTATTCAGGGGGAGGGCGGGATCGGCTTCCTGTCCTCGCTGAAGGGCGTCGAGGTTCTGAGCGAGGCTGTCCCCGGAGATCGCCTCGAGCTGGAGTACGAGGTGACCAAGACGAAGCGCGGATTCGTGCTGGGGCGTGCCAAAGCCTCGGTCTGTGGGCGGGTTGTGGTGAGGGCGGACGAGATCATGATCTACATCCAGCCGGGGAGCGAAGGGTAGGAACGGGGGAGACGCGGCGTCTGGCAAGCGCAGGTTTCCATTAATAGGGTTGACAAAGTGGCAGGCGAGGCAGTATAGTTGGAGCTATCATTCAGTGAAGGGAGGCCGATGGGTCATGGCGGATATTCAGATCAACGCACTAATTGCATACACCACACACGATTCCATCGGTCTCGATCGGACAACATGATGCGCGGTTGACGCGCGTCAGCGGCTGTAGCTTCAGCAGGGCACAGAGGCGCCCTTGTCTGTGCGCAGCCATTTTCCCGAGAAGTCATGGATCGTCGATCCATGGCTTTTTTGTGTTTTTTTGTAATTACATCTAGAAAGGAATATATAGTCTATGGGAACATTACATCCTCTTTCGGGCGAGCAGGCCCGATATGAACACGAGGTCGAGCTGCCAGGCGGTCGCCTGCGCGTCTACGCCAGCGAGCAGCAGTTCGCAACCCTCGATTACAAGGTACTGGAGATGGCGGACAATAACCTCCATATCCCGAACATTCGCTATATGAGCTATACACCGGATGTCCATGTCGGCGTCGGTACGTGTATCGGCACGACAGCGGTCTGGAGCGAGAAGGGCGGCTATGTGTCGCCGTCGATCGTCGGCAGCGACATCGGCTGCGGTATGCGCGTCCATCTGACGCCGCTGCACAAGCGCGACCTGCAGGACGTCGAGCTGCGCCGCAAGCTGGTGCGCAAGATCGAGCGTCATCTGCCGATGGAGGCGCATGCGCGAGGCGCGTTCTCCGACATTCGTCTGGAGCATATCGTACGTAAGGGGCTGCACGGTCTGCCAGGCAAATACTTGCCCGACAGCTACACGCCGCGCAAGTCGACGGCGCTCTCGCATGTGGAGAGCAGCCGCTTCGCCTTCGATGAGAGCGTCCTGGACGACATCCCCGATGCAACCTGGCATCGGTCGCACCGGCAGCTCGGCACCTTGGGCGGCGGCAATCACTTCGCGGAGATTCAGACGATCGAGATCGATGAGGCGCAGCGAGCGACCGCTGAGGCATGGGGGCTGTTCGACGGCCAGGTCATCGTCATGATCCACTCCGGCTCGCGCGCCTGGGGCGGCGCGGTCAGCCAGAGCGCCACAGCCGGCTTCGGCCGGGCGATGCGGGAGCTTGGTCTGGGCACTGCTGACCCGCGCCTGCTGTTCGCGCCGCTCGACCATCCCGAGGGACAACGTTATCTGCATCTGATGTATTCGGCGCTGAACTATGCGGTCGTCAACCGCCATCTGATCGCCTATGCGATCCGCGAAGCGTTCCGCGACGTGTTCGGCACCAAGTGCGAGCTGCCGACGCTCTACGATCTGATGCACAACTATGCCTGGAGCGAGCAGCATGACGGACTGGGCGAGCTGTTCGTCCATCGCAAGGGGACGACCCGAGCGTTGCCGGCTGGGCATCCCGACAATCCGAAGCCTTACCGCAGCACCGGTCATCCGGCGCTCATCCCGGGCTCGATGGGCACGGCTTCGTATCTGATGGTCGGCCTGCCGGGCGGAGCGGACAATTATTACTCCATCTGCCACGGAGCTGGTCGGGTCCGCTCGCGGTCTGCGACCAAACGGCTCGTAACGGTCGAAGAGTTCGCAGGCGCGATGAAGATCGGCACGCCCGAGGAGATCGTCGTCAATCATCATTCGCTGGAGTCGATCCTCGACGAATCGCCGCAAGCGTACAAAAACGTAGACGAGATCATCGACAGCGTCACCGGCGCCGGTCTGGCGGCCGTGGTCGCCAAATGCAAACCGCTGGCTGCCATCAAGGGATCGAAATAAGCTATAATAGAAGCAGCTAGTTACGATCGTTGCAGAAAAAGCGAGGAAGCGCAGTCGCGCTTCCTCGCTTATCCCTGGGAGGGCTACATATGGAGGAAAAGAAGCTGCAAGAGCTGCGAAGCATCGGCGAGGGGAATACCGCAGTCGTCTATGCCTGGGAAGAGAGGAAGGCGCTCAAGCTGTTCCGGGAGGGCTACGATGAAGACGCGGTGGCTCGCGAATACGACAATGCTCTGGCGATCCGGGACTTGGACTTCCCGAAGCCAATCGTCTATGAACGGGTAGTGCTCGAGGAACGCAATGGCATCGTGTATGAGCGCACCGAGGGCGAATCGCTGCTCGATTGGGTCATGCGCACGGGCGATCTGGCAGGCTGCGCGGAGCAGATGGCGACCGTGCATCGAGCGTTGCTGGAGCAGCGCGTGTCGGGCGTGGCGGACTGCAAGGATTTCCTGCGCTGGGCGATCGGGCGAGCCGAATCGGTGGACGAGGCTGATCGAGAGGCTGCGCTCGCGCGAGTGGATCGCTTGGCGGATGGCGACACGCTGTGCCACGGCGACCTGCATCCGGCCAATATTTTGCTGACCGAGCGGGGGCCGGTTATCATCGACTTTATGAATATTTGCCACGGCGATCGCCGCTACGATATCGCGCGTTCGGTCTATCTGATGCAATACACGCCAGTGCCCGAAGGGGCGGGAGATCGCGAGTCGGTCTTGCGGATGAGGGAGCAGT
Source organism: Paenibacillus sp. 598K (assembly GCF_003851045.1). Taxonomy (GTDB): domain Bacteria; phylum Bacillota; class Bacilli; order Paenibacillales; family Paenibacillaceae; genus Paenibacillus_D. Next base: position 71,612 of record NZ_BFBX01000130.1, read on the forward strand.
TGACCGATCTGTACCTGGAGCGGATGGGCGTGACGCGGGATGAGCTGGCCGACTACTTCGCGATCATCCGCATCGCGCGAGCCGGGGAGAATCCGGAGGAATTCCAATGAGAAACGGGCATCCGAATAGCGGGGGATTAGATATCGGCGGATTGGATACCCGGCAGTTGATGCGCGAGGGACTGTCTCGGCCAGGAACGGCGCTTCGCTACCCGTTTGACCCCGACATCCCCGTACTGTTCGTCGGCAGTAAGATGTTTGCCTTGTTCGGCGTTCATGAGGGAGTAGAGCGTGTCAATCTGAAGACGCAGCCAGAGGAAGCCTGGTTGCAGCGGGAGACCTATCCGGGCGCCGTCATTCCGGGTTATCACATGAACAAAAAACACTGGAACACCGTGCTCCTCAACGGGCGCGTGCCCAATGACGTCATCCTGACGATGCTGGAGGAGTCGTATCAGCTCGTATGGGCAAAGCTGACCCGGGCAGCACGCGAAGCGATCAACGGTGCATAGCCGACACCCTTCAAGCCGTCACGCCGTGTGTTGGGTAGCTTCGGATGGGAGTAACGGCAATCAGTGGCTCGCGCGAGCCGTCGAGTCGTTGATCCGGTACCAGTACCGATACACTTCGCTGTAACCCAGCTTGGCGTAGAGCCGCATCGCAGGCGCGTTCGAGAGGACGACAGCCAGGCAACTGCGGCTCGCGCCTGGGCTGCGGCCCCAATGCAGCAGTTGCAACAGCATCTGCTCCCCGAGACCTCGCCCCCGCAAGGCTTGATCAATAACCACGTTGTACAGTCCGACGTACGCCCCATCCACGACGCCTAACCCGCATCCCGCCACCTGACCTCCGGCAATGATAGATACATAACCGCTCTGCGCCACAATCCGCTGCAGCATCTGAGACAAGGTCGGATGATGTCTTGGATCAACATGTGATAATCGGCAGAAGTGTGCGATCCACGCGCTGGACAACGGCTCGATCTTCGCTCGGACGGCAGGATCGGGAGACGGCAGCGCATCCAGCTCAAGCATCTGCACGCTCGTCTCTTCGGCGAACCGGTAGCCTCGTTGGCTTAGCTCGTCGTCCAGCGGCATCGGTTTTGTATAGGGCGAGAGCTTGAATACGGTTGCCAGCCCTTGGCTGCGGTACATGTCTTCACATGCGTCTAGCTTCGTCGCGATCGGCAGCGAGGAGTCGTAGAGCGGCTGGATGGAGTTGGCGCGTTTCGTATACCCGTCAGCAAAGCGCAACACCCAGCCGTCATACAGCACGGTGGATAGTGGCTGCCAATGGTTAAGGGAGAGCTCTTCGATTTCTTTGAAGGACAAGATCAGCACGCCTTTCAAGGGTGGAGTTAGAAAGTGAGTTTGAACAAGATAAGATTGAATTAATATACAATATTATGAATTATAATTCAATGGTGTTTAGAGAATTAATCAATCGATTACGGGATGTAGGGTACGCCGAGCCGCTCGAATAAACGTGCGGGTGCCCTTGGTTCGGGATGTGTGTGGGGAAAACGGGTTAGAGCGGGTTGGAGCGAGGGGTGTCGGGGGGAAGATGTGTGCGAAAAATGAAAAATCGCATAAGTTTTGGGTAAGCTGTCCTCGGGACCCCGAGATGTGCGAAAAATCGCATAAGTTCTGGGTAAACTGCCCTCATGGCTCCGAGATGTGCGAAAAATCGCACAAGTTCTGGGTAAACTGCCCTCATGGCTCCGAGATGTGCGAAAAATCGCATAAGTTCTGGGTAAACTGCCCTCGTGGCCCCGAGATGTGCGAAAAATCGCACAAAAATCGGCCTCTGTTTGGGTATCGGATGCAGAAGCGGTACATGCCCGGCGGTGCGCACCCGGCACGAGGCGCGTCCGGCACAGGCTACTGCTCAGGCTTCGGCTCGTACACCTGCCCCCATCCATAGCCGGCTGCCTCTGATGTGTCCTCAGGCATACCGGGCAAGATGAGGCCGCCGTCGACGCGCAGATTGATGCCGGTAATGTAGGAGGCTTGCGGCGAAGCGAGCCAGGCGATCGCCTCGCCGATATCGGACGGCGTGCCCATCCGGCCGAGCGGGATCTTGCGTCCGAGCGGCTCGGCGTAGGCGTCCTGATCGAGGTTGTGCACGGTCGCACCCGGGCCGACGCAGTTGACCCGGATGCCGTGCGGCGCCCACTCCAGCGCGAGGGAGCCGCAGGAGCGGATGAGCGCCGCCTTCATGCCGCCGTAGATGCTGTCCCCGGGGTAGGCCCGCTCGCCGCGCGAGGAGGTGATGAACAGGATACTGCCTGCGATCTCCTGCTCGATCATCGCGGCGGCGGCGTGCTTGGCGACCAGCATCGGCCCGGTATAGTCCAGGTGGATGACAGAGGCGATCGCCTCGGCGGACATGTCGAGCAGCGGCCGATTGTCGCCACCCCCGGCATTGTTGACGACGAGATCGAGACGACCGCAAGCTTCTACCGTCTCGGCGACGATGCGCTGCGCGTCCTCCGGCTTGGTCAGATCGCACTGCAGGACGATTGGCTGCGCGCCGTACGTATGCCGCATATCCTGGGCGAATGTCTCGATGCCGTCGACGCTGCTATGATAGGTGAGCGCCAGACGATATCCCTTCTGCGCCAGCACGCTGGCGATGCCTCGACCGATACCCTGACCGGCCCCTGTGACGAGCGCGACTCTGCTTTTCTGCGTTAGCGAAGCGTCCATGCTTCCAGCTCCCTTCGAATACGTTTCTTAACCATCTTCCTACATTACCCTTTTTGACCATTCATTACTCGTCGGGGACCGTGGTACAATGAAGATTCGAGTGATTGGGACATCCACAAGATGATGCACCGGCGAGCAGCCGGTATAATCCGTACATCGGGCAAGGAGCGACGGGATGAGGAAATTATTTATAACGGATATTCATGGCGAGCATTGCGGGTTGATGAAGCTGCTGGAGCATGCGCGCTATGAGCCGTCAGTCGATGCACTGGTCGTCGGCGGCGACATGGTAAGTCGAGGACCGGCGAGCGGCCAGGTGCTCCGGGAGATTCACGCGCTGGCGACTGCTCATCCTGAACGGGTGACGGCGTTGACCGGCAATCATGAGGAGATGATGAGCTGGCATTTCGACGGCCGCTCCGAGATGTGGCTAGACCACGCCGGCAAGCATACGCTGTCTGAGCTGCGCAAGACGTATCGTCGCGAGTCGGAGCTGCGGGCATGTCTCGACTGGATCGCAGCGCTGCCGCTCGTATACGAAGATGACGAGTATGTGTATACGCATGCGGGACTGGTGCCGTATGACGCGCTGGAGTCACAGGATCGGGAGATCCTGTGGATGTCGGAGCAGGACTTCTATGCGTATCCGGCGGAGCTGATCCTGAATGCGACGCAAGGCAAGCCGGTGATCCATGGGCATACGCCGTGCGAGTTTATCGTGCGAGATCGCGCTCGTATCAATTGCGACCTCGGCGCGCACACCTATGCGATCATGGAGTCGCGGGCGTTGGCGCTCGTCGATCTGACGCAGCAGCTCTATTACGTGTATCATCTGGAGACCGGCCAGATCACGGAGCGTAGGCTGCCACGCGCCGCCAAGTGATCGATTCTCCATTCCTGCCTGAGCGGGCCCTCTTGGCAAAAGAGTACCACCGAATCCCTGCGAAGACCATCGTGCCCGCCTTCCATGAAATGCAAAAGGTTGGAATAGACGCTCCGGCACCTGCCCGGTACAGTAAGCTTGATGCATGGCCGACTGATGCCGTCTGCTCAAGTAAGGGACATCGCATAATAGCGGCTCAGCGGCACACAAGCTCTACCAACCTTGCAAAGGAGTGAGCGTATCGCATGATAGCTGGTCGTGGAAAGAGAAAGCGTGGAGGAAAAGGAGCGCGCAGGAAGGTTGTATCGGCGGGGCTGGTCCTTGCCCTAATCGTGTCGCAGATCGGGTGGGGGGCTGCAGCAGCGGGCGAAGAGGCTGTCGGCATGGAGACAAAGCTCGAAACTTCGGGCAACGAGTTTGGCGATTCGAATAATGGAAACGGAGCCTCGGGCAGCGAGATAGGCGGCATGGGGGATTCCGGCATCACGACTAGCGCTGCCGGTACATCGGCAGATACCGGACAGCTAAGTCTGTTGGAGCAGCTAGACTTCGAGCAGGATACAGGAGGGTTCGTCGCCGGCAATGCGGCGGTGACGATGGAGAACGGAGTGCTCAAGGTGACCGGCTCGGGCTCGGGCAGCCGCTCGGCGGCGAAGACATTCAGCCCCGCGCTCGACACGGAGGAGGCGGTGTTCGCCCTGGACTGGCGGCCGGAGGATGTGAGCACCGCCGCCAACTCGAGCGAGCTGCTCTGGGTGGACATTGATGACAAGCCGGTGTTCCGCATCGTCAAGGGGGGCGGCGCAAGCGGCGGCATCCTGTATGGCGCGGGCTCGTCCGGCACAGATTTGAGTGCGCTTACATCGGCGATGGACTCTCATCAGGCGACAGAGTGGCTGCGGCTGGAGGTCGCCTTTGACTTCGCGACGGAGCAGGCGGCGCTGCGTATCCGGGAGAGAGACAGCGGCCAGCTGCTCGCGGACAGCGGTCCGATCAGTCTGCTGTCCATCGATTATACCCCGCAGCTCAAGGCGCTCCGCACCGTCGGCAATCGTGCGAGCGGGCAGACGCTCGGCTTCGTCATGCATCTCGACAACTATACGCTGCACGCCTCGGCCGAACCGGCGCCGGAGCAGCAGCCTCGCACGGTGACGGAGATCGTCACGCCGTATGCGGTCAGCCTTACGATCGGCGCGGGCGCTTCATTGGCTGATGTCGTGTCGATCCTGCCACAGACGGTCGAGATCCGGCTCAGCAACGGGGCGCTGCGCACAGGCATCCCGCTCCTCTGGCAGAGCGAAGACTATGATGGCGCAACTGAGGGCGTCTACACGCTCACGGGCGAGCTCGATCTGTCGGGGCTCTCTCAGGTGCTTAACCCCGATGCGGTGACTGCCGAGGTGACGGTGACGGTCGCCGCAGCAGGAGGCGCGCCCTCATTGCCAGGCTACGAGACGAAGGCCTATACCGATTTTGGCGATCAGATGCCGCTGTTGCCGGCGTTCTGGGGCTTCTCTACGGCCAATGCTACGCTGGCTTTGCATACGGCCGAGCTGGCTGGCAATGCGACATCGAAGCTGCATTTCAACATTACCAATCAATCCGGCGGCCGTGTCGCCACCAAGCGCTTCGCCGAGCCGTACATCGGCGAGTCGGTCGTGCTCGTGCTGGACTGGTATCCCGGCAAGGTGAACAACAAAGGCTCGCATCCGAACGAGAACGGCGGCGAGCTGCAGATTACCAATGAGAGCAATCAGCCGATCCTGACGCTTAATCATACGAATAACGCTCCGCTCTCGTATTATGCGGGTCTCGGCTCCGGCCGGGCGACGCTGCCGATCACGCAGGCGGAGGCGTGGTACCGGACGACGATTACCTTCGACTATGTCGAGCAGGAGATCCGGCTCCATCTGGCGAACGAGGCGCTGGCAGTGGATGAGACGCGGACGCTGTCGATGGCTCCGCTCGTCATGGACACCAAGATCGGCGGCATTCGGCTGGCCGGTGTCCGTACCGCAGGCAATAATCTGACCTGGGACACGTACCTGGACAACATCGCGCTCTATGTCGCGCCTCTGCCGGAGCATGCGATCACACTTGTGCCGACGCTGCCTTATCATCGCATCTATGTCAGCGAAGCCTCGGACGATCTCGCAGAGCTGGGACTGCCGGAGCAGGTGACGGCGACGCTGGCGGACGGCTCGGTGGCTGAGGTGCCGGTCGCCGCATGGGAGCCGACTGAGGGGTGGGACCCGGACGTCTCTGGCGTCTATACCTTCCGAGGAAAGCTGGATATCGGCGATCGTTGGGTCAATCCGTTCGATGTCACAGCGCTGCTGTACGTCTACAACCGGCATGACCCGCCCGCTACTCCGCGGAATACAGAGTGGCTGGACCGCAGCGTGGTGGCGCTCTCGTCGGACGACGGCATCTTCGTCAGTTGGCGGCTGCTGGCGGACGAGTATGAGGCGGGCGCGAGCTTTAACCTGTATCGCAATGGCGTCAAGCTCAACAGTGTGCCGCTGCTCGTGACCAACTATACCGATGCGGCCGGATCGCCTGGAGACCGCTATACGATCGAGACGCTGCGCGGCGGCGCGGCGACGATGGACGGCTCGGCGACCGCGCAGGCGACGGACTATCTGTCGATTCCGCTCCAGCAGCCGGAGGGCGGCGTCACGGCTACGGGACCGTATACGTATCATGCCAACGACGCCAGCGTCGGCGATCTGGACGGCGATGGCGAGTACGAGATTATCGTCAAGTGGTATCCGTCCAATGCGATCGACAGCTCGCAGTCGGGCATGACCGGACCGACGATCTTCGATGCCTACAAGCTCGACGGCAGCTTGCTGTGGCGGATGAATATGGGCTTTAACCTGACCTCGGGCGCGCATTACCATCAGTTCATCGTCGCCGATCTCGACGGCGATGGACGCAGCGAGATGCTGATCAAGACGGCGGATGCGACGACGGTCTACGGCGTCACCGACGGCGTATACGACCCGGCCAAGGTGATCAGCGTCATCGGCAACCCGGAGGACGACGGGCGTTGGGTGAATGATGCCGGCAAGGTGTACGGCGGGCCGGAATATATCACCGTATTCGACGGATTAACCGGAGAGGCGATCGACACGGTGGACTATGCGTTTGCGCTCGGGGATGTCGCTTCCTGGGGCGACAGCTTCCACAACCGCTCGGACCGCTTCCTCGCCGGGCTCGCCTATCTCGACGGCGAGAAGCCGAGTGTCGTCTACGGGCGCGGCTATTATGAGCGGACCACCTACATCGCCTACTCGCTCGTTGACGGCAAGCTGGTCACGGAGTGGACCTTCGACTCGGCGGTGGAGGGACGGGGAGGTGGCCTGGGCTTCCACAGTCTGGCTACCGGAGATGTCGACAATGACGGGCGCGACGAGATCATTGCCGGCTCGCTGGTGCTGGACGACGACGGCACGATCCTCTATATGATGGACGGCGAGAAGGGCCGCGAGCGGGGCTCGCACGGCGATGCGATGCATGTCGGCGCCTTCGATCCCGACCGGGAGGGACTGCACTTCATCGGCGTCCACGAAGACCCGGCCGTGGCTTCGCTGGAGTACCATGACGGCGCAACGGGCGAGACGATCATGTCGTTTTACGGCTCGGTCGATGCAGGTCGCGGCTTGGCGGCCAACATCACATCGCGGCCAGGGTACGAGTTCTGGGGCACGGCGCCCGATGATGTGACGCGTGGCGGCGGCATCTACAATGTCCAGGGGGAGACGGTCGCAGACAGCTTCCGAAGCGCCGGATTACCCGTCAACTTCGCGCTCTATTGGGACGGCGACCTGCTGCACGAGCTGCTCGACAATACCTTAATTACGAAGTATAACGAAGCGACAGGACGGGCGGAGCTGCTGCGCGAGTTCGACGATGTGGTGAGCAACAATGGCACCAAGGCGACGCCGACGCTGCAGGCCGATATCCTCGGCGACTGGCGCGAGGAGGTCATCCTGCCGACGACGGACAGCTCGGAGCTCCGCATCTACAGCACGACGATCCCGACAGACTATCGTCTCTACACCTTGATGCACGATACGGTCTATCGGATGGGGATCGCGTGGCAAAATGTCGCCTATAACCAGCCGCCGCATCTCGGCTACTATCTGGGCGAGGACATCCGCGATACCGTGCTCGCCGGCGAGCTGCCTACGCCTGCGATCCGGTATACGAATGCGCCAGCTCCGGTCGAGCCGCCGCAACCGCCGCCGTATACGGGCGGACCGTGGTGGCCGCCTGTATCGGAACCGGCAGAGGAGCCAGTATCGCCTGAGCCTCAGCAGCCGGGAGATACAGACCTGGCGCTGACAGGCGAGCTGGAGGACGGCACGGTCCATGCCGCCGTTACGGCGCAGCAGTGGACTGCGCTGCTGGAGGCGCATGGCGGCGCTCGGAAGGGTCCGATCATCATCGCCGTATCGGCGGATGAGCCAGTGACCTCGGCGAACGCGTATGCGATCGAGCTGCCTGCTGCGATGCTGCAAGGGGAGCGCGGCGCGTATGAGGTGCGCATCCGCACCGGCGCCATCGACCTGACGCTGCCAGCCGATGTATTGCGAGGCTATGACTATACAGCAGCGGATAGGATCGTCCTGCATCTGGCGGTGTCCGAGACGGGAGGCGAGCGGACGGCGGAGATCGCGCTGGCGGTGAACGGCGAGGACATCCGCTGGCGCAATGCAGCTTCGCCGTTGACAGTGAGGCTTCCGCATACGCTCGCGCCTGCTCAGCATCCGGCATTCGTCGCAGTGTGGCATGTCGATGAACAGGGCAAACGCTCGATCCTGAGCGGCGGCCGTTACGATACAGAGATGGCTGCGATGGTGTTCCGGACCGCGCATCTGAGCACCTTCGTCATCGGATACAACTACCGCACCTTCGCCGACATCGCGGGCGTTGACTGGGCCAGACACGCGATCGAGGCGCTCGCCGCCAAAGGCATCGTCCAAGGTGTGAGCGCATCGGCTTATGCGCCTAGCGAGTCCATCACACGGGCCGACTTCGTCACGCTGCTCGTGCGTACGCTGGAGCTGCAGCCGCTGGAGGCCGGAGCTTCGGCTATGGCGGGAAGAGCGCCGTTCGTCGATGTTGCGGCGGATCGCTATTACTATGACGCGGTGACTGCCGCCTACGCGCTTGGCATCGTAGAGGGCGACGGCGCGAGATTCTACCCGTCGCAGACGATCACCCGTCAGGAGATGATCGTCATGACGGCGCGGGCGCTGCAGACGCTGGATCGTTTGCCGGATGTCGCCGGGACGACGCTGGCGGCCTTCGCCGACAGGGAGCAGATCGCGCCGTATGCCGAGCGCTCGGTCGCTCTGTTGGTCGAGGCTGGGGTCATCCTCGGCGCAGACGGCCGCCTGCATCCGCTGGCTCCGCTGACGCGGGCCGAAGCGGCGGTGCTGCTGCATCGGATTTACGAGCAAGGTTAACAAGTTCACCCCCGATTCGATGATTGATCGAATCGGGGGTTTTATTTCGCCCGGGCAACCGAAAATAAATGTTATGGCGGCGTAGCGGATTCGCTGTGCTGTCCGTCTAATAGGTTGGAGGTGGTTAAGTGATGAAGCCGGCCGGCTCAGATGAAAGAGAACGATACCCGGAAGACCCAGACCGGGCCTTGATGCAAATGATGGATGCGCATGGCAACGATGTGCTGCGCACCGCTTATTTTTATACCGGGGATCGGCACTTGGCCGAGGATATCAGCCAGGAGGTGTTCCTCCGCGCCTATCGCAGCTGGCGGGGGTTCAAAGGGCAGAGCAAGGTGCTCACCTGGCTGACGCGCATCACCCTCAACCTGTGCCGCGACAAGACGGCGCTCCGATCCGCCTCCGAGCAACCGACGGACCCGGGCATCTTGGCCCTCAATCGTACAGGCAGCGTAGAGGAAGAGGCGATGGCGCGCCTCGGACGCAGCGAGCTGCTGCAGCGGCTGGCGCGGCTGTCGCCGCCCTATCGCGAAGTGTTGTATCTCTACTATTACATGGAGTTCTCCACAACGGAGATCGCCGAGTCGACGGGGGTGCCGGAGGGCACCGTGCGCGGGCGTCTGCATCGGGCGCGCGAGCAGCTGGCCCAAGGGATGAACAAGGAGGTGCCTGAGGATGACAGACGATAACAAGTATGGCAAGACCGAAGATAGATGGCGAGACAATCGTGCGAACAGCTCCAGCGATTCGTATGAACCCGAGGACAACAACAATAGCGAACCGTATAATTCCGAGGATAACAGTAACGGTCCGCATGATCCAAAGGACAACTATAATGATCCGCGCGGTCCCGAGGACGAGCGACTCGGACGAGAGCTGCGGCAAGAGCTCGAAACGCATGTATTCCAAGGCGTCGAACTGGGCGCCGACCAAAAAAAGGAGTGGATGAACATGATCAAGCAACAAACGCAAGTCTCGCAAGCCCCACAAGCTCCGCAAGTCTCGCAAGCGCCCCAAACATCGGCAAGCTGGTGGACCGCCGGACGGAAGCGGCTCGTGACAGGAGCGGTAGCCGCCGCCTTGCTGCTCGGCATCGGCATCCCGCTGTTGCAGGATACGGGCACAGGCTTGCTGCCGGGGACGGATGTGACGCAGCCTGGCAGCACTGTAGAGCCGGGTCCTGGCAGCAGTGTGGGCGGCAGCCAGCTGTCGCAGCTTGTCACGGAGAACCCGGGCTCGCTGGAGGAGGCGGAGGCGAAGCTTGGCGCGCCGATCCGTCTCCCCGAGGGTATCCCTGCCGAGTATAAGCTGGTGGAGATCGCATCGAGCGGTTATCCTGGCGAAGCGGCCATCCGGGTACATTTCCAGTACGAGACAGCAGACGGCGGTTACCTGACCTTCAGCGTCGACAAGCAGGATGCGACGTTCCCGACAGATCTGTTCACTGACATTGATCTCGGCGGCGCGACAGGCCAGGTGTTTGCACAGCCAGCGCTGACGGAGCTGTACTGGAAGTTCGGCGAGCTCCAATATTCGCTCGTAGGCACGCTCACCGAGGCGCAGGCAGCGACTCTGGCCAGTTCGACGATCGAGGCCTGATGCGCCAACGGGAGATTGTTTTGAAAGAATATAAGCCGGATTGCTGGGAGCCTTGGGCTGCCCGCAATCTGGCTTTTCTATTTAGGCGCCGCTTCTCCAGTGCACTTTTGTTCCCTTGGACGAGCGCTTGGTCGGTGTTCGGGAAATCTCGGACGTTAGGGGCACATTGTCCGAGCACCGCGATTCACGAAACCTGAACTGTCCGCGAAACGTATAGCTAATCTATATCCCAACTGCTCACGTTATACGTTACAATAAGGACAAGCGTATCGGAACCTAATGAACGGAGGCAAGCCCATGGAGTCAATAACGTTGCCCTCGCGCGAGTCTATCGCTGCGGTCGAGGCGTCCGAGATGGACTATCAATGCGATCGGATGATCGCCATCCGCGAGCGGAGCGGCAATCCGGAGGGTGTGGAGATCAAGGCAGTCGGCGAAGCGGTATGCTTCTATAGCCGTACGATGCCCTGGCCGGGATTTAACACGGTCAAGGGAGCCGGCAATGCGGGAGCGGCTGCGATCGACGAGATTCTGGCGTTTTACCGCGAGAAGGAACGCAAGCCGCAATTCGAGATCGTGCCGGGGCTGGAGGAGCGGCAGACGCTGCATCATCTGGCGAAGCGAGGCTATTACGCCTCGGGCATGCATGCCTCGCTGACGATGGATCTCGCCGGCTGGGAGGCGCCGGAGCACCGGACGCCGCGGCTGCGGATCGAGAAGCTGCGCGAGAGCGAGATCGAGACGTATGCGGCGATTCATTGCCGAGCCTTTGGCCTGCCTGAGCAGGGCATTCCGGCTGTAGCGGCTAATAATCTGGTACTGCTCGGACGACCAGGATGGACGTTTTTTATCGCGTACGTCGAGGATCGTCCGGCTGCCGCTGCCGTGATGTACGTGAAGGATCGGACTGCATCGTTGACTTTCGCCGCCACTTTGCAGTCGTATCGCAAGACGGGCTTGCATGAACGGCTGCTGCAGCGTCGGTTTTTCGAGGCGAAGCGGCAGGGCTGCGATCGCGTCGTCGGACAGTGCGGCTTCCTCTCGGCGAGTCATCGGAGCATGGAGCGCGCCGGCATGCGGATCGCGTACCTGCGGTCATCTTGGACGGAGATGGAGGAGTAGGGATGAGCAATCGGAAGGTGGACAAGCGTGTCCTGGCAGAGTCTATCGGCATCGGTCTGGCGGCAGGAGCGGGCACTGTCGTCGGGACGCAGCTCGTCACGGGTATGATACAGACGGAGACTTACGTCCCGGATATCCTCCAGGCGTATGAGAGTGTGGATTATTTGCAGCACAAGGTGGCCTTTGGCGAAGTCAGCACCGGCCCCCCGTGGCCGCTCTACGCGGCAGGGGCGGCAGCAGCCATCGTGCTAGGCGCGGTCTATTATGGGGTAAGATGTAAGTATCGGCGTCAGTCTGAGCCGCGATCCTGAGGACAAGGGAGTGAATCGCGCATGAGCAAGTGGCAGTTGAAGGAGAAGTCCGACGTTAGCCTGGCCTCGATCCAGCCGGGGGATACGGGCTCGTTCAAAAACAAGCGGGAGACGATCAAGGAGGTTAACCGGCTTCGCGAGGAGCTGCAGGAGCTGCAGGAGAAGCTGGCGGCCCGTAGCGAGCAGGCGCTGCTGGTCGTCGTGCAGGGGATGGATTGCAGCGGCAAGGACGGCGTCATCCGCGAGGTGTTCTCCGGCGTCAACCCGCAGGGCATCGCCTCGCATAGCTTCAAGAAGCCGACCGAGGAGGAGCGGATGCATGATTTCCTCTGGCGGGTCCATCGTCATGTGCCGGAGCTGGGCATGATCGCCACGTTCAACCGTTCGCACTATGAAGAGGTGTTGGTCAATCGGGTGCATGGCCGCGTATCGGACGACGAGGCCCGGCGCAAGTTCGAGCAGATCAACCAGTTCGAGGCGCTGCTGACCGACAATGGCGTGACGATCGTCAAGATCTTCCTCCACATCTCGCCGGAGTTCCAGCTCAAGAAGCTGCGCAAACGGATCGAGAACCCGCGCAAGCACTGGAAGTTCGATCCGAGCGACATCGAGGAGCGGCAGCATTGGGATCGCTATCAGGCCTATTACGAGGAAGCGATGAGCGCCTGCAACGAGGCTGCGCCCTGGCATGTCGTGCCGGCAGACAACCGCTGGTACCGCGACTACGCGGTGCTGCGCATCACGGTGGAGGCGCTGCGCCGCATGAAGCTGAAGGACCCGGACCCGGTCGCGGGGCTGGAGAAGTATTTGGAGTTGTTAGAGTAGGGAAGTGCCGGTGCATGGATCGCGCGTACGATACACCCCGCGTAGGCATATTAAGCGGTCCATGCACGAGCTTAACTGCAAAAACACCTTTATTTGTAGCCCTAACCAGACTTAGGCTGGATATAACTGCAAAAGTGCAGTTGTTTTTGAGGAAAGGGCTCCTATCAGGCTATTCGGATGATATTAAGTGTACATTTGCATTTTTTTGTCGGTTTGAGTGCTGTTTAGCTGTAAATAAAGGTGTTTTTCAGGCTGTTGAAAAAGCACGGTTTCGAGCGTAGGAAAAC